>NZ_JBIWHT010000012.1:0-213380 GCF_044764265.1 Streptomyces sp. NPDC094147
ACCGGCGCACCCGACTCCACCAGCGCCCGCACCTGCGGATCCTCCGCAGCCCGCCCACCCGCACGACGCGTCGCACCGAACGCCACAAGCTCCGCATTCCGGAACGAGATCTCCTGCCGCGCCCGCGCGAAAAACTCCGTATCGCGCGGATTGGCACCAGGCCACCCACCCTCGATGAACCCCACCCCGAACTCATCCAGATGCCGCGCAATCGTCAGCTTGTCCGCCACCGTGAGGTTGATCCCCTCACGCTGCGCACCATCACGCAACGTCGTGTCGAAGACATGGAAGCTGTCGTCGACGCGAAGGCCGGCGGGAAGACTCTCCTCGGCGGCTTCGTGCGCCTCGTTGGTCGTCATGCTGATCTGACTCCTGTCGGGTGAGTGGCTCCGAACTCATGGCTCCACTTGCCCCCGTCGCCGCGCCGCTCGCTCCGGCCGAGGTGGGGCCGGGAAACGAAAAGACCCCTCGCGGGTGCGAGAGGTCTGCGCGCGGGTCTGGGGCACGATGGCCGCCGCCGCGGATGGTTCCACGGTTCAGCGATCACTGCGGACCGGCGCGCTGCTGTCCATAATCATGTCGGAAGCGAGCACGCTCGCAGTTTGCCATACGGGCCCGGGGCCCGGCGGTGGGGTCTCACCATCCGGGCGCCCACGACCTGCGCTAATGCGAAGGAACCGGTTCCGCTTCTGCTCGCCGGGGTTCTGATTCGACCCGGTTGAGATCGATATCGCGCGTCTCGCGCATGGTGAGGTAGACGACGAGGGACACCGCCGCGCATCCGGCCACGTACCAGTAGAAGCCGGATTCGATCCCCGCCTTCTTGAACCAGAGCGCCACGTATTCGGCCGTCCCGCCGAACAGCGCGTTCGCGACGGCGTACGGCAGGGCGACGCCCAGGGCGCGGATGCCGGTCGGGAAGAGCTCGGCCTTCACACAGGCGTTGATCGAGGTGTAGCCGGTGACCACGACCAGCGCGAGCAGGGCCAGGCCGAAGGCCGGCCAGAAGGTGCCCGCGTGCTTGAGCATCGTCATGATCGGCACGGTCAGGAACGTGGAGCCGACCGCGAAGGTGATCAGGAGCGGGCGGCGCCCGATCCGGTCGGAGAGCGCGCCCGCCAGCGGCTGCAGACACATGAAGACGAACAGGGCGCAGAAGCTGACGAGCGAGGCGGTGGACTTGTCCATGCCCGCGCTCTTGGAGAGGAACTTCGTGAGGTACGTCGTGTACGTGTAGTACGCGACCGTGCCGCCCATGGTGAGCGCCATGACGAGGAGGGCCTCGCGCTTGTGCCGCCACAGCGCCTTGAGGGTGCCCCGGTCCTCGTCGCGGGCCGCGCCCGACTCCTCGTACACCTCGGTCTCCAGCATGCTGCGGCGCAGGTAGAAGACGACGGCCGCGCCCAGGGCGCCCACGATGAAGGGGATGCGCCAGCCCCAGCTGTGCAGGGCCGCGTCCGAGAGGCCCCGCTGCATGACGATCTGGAGGCCGAGGCCGACGAGCTGGCCCGCGGTCATCGACACGTACTGGAAGCTGGAGGCGAAGCCGCGCCGCTTCGGGTCGGACGCCTCGGTGAGGTAGGTGGCGCTCGCCGCGTACTCGCCGCCGACCGAGAGGCCCTGCAGGAGCCGGGCGACCAGGAGCACCGCCACTCCCCCGTAGCCGGCGACCGCGTACGTCGGGGCGATCGCGATCAGGATCGCGGAGGCGGACATCAGGGTGACGGTCAGCGTGAGGGCGGCCTTGCGGCCCTTGCGGTCGCCGATCCGGCCGAGCAGCCAGCCGCCGACCGGCCGCATGAAGAAGCCGACCGCGAAGATCCCCATGGTGTTCATGAGGTTGGCGGTCTCATTGCCCTTCGGGAAGAACGCGTCCGCGAAGTACACCGCGAACGTCGCGTAGACGAACCAGTCGAACCATTCGACCATGTTGCCGGCCGAACCGACCCAGATCTTCTTCCAGTGCTCTCGTCCCATGGACGCTCACGGTGGCCCAGGCCGCCCCGACCGGCAAGGCATGCGGGCGCAACGATCGGGCCTACTTACGTGCGTTGCGTTCCCCGCATCAGCGACTCGTCCACGAACTCCCTTACGTGGTCGAGGACTTGGGGCCGTCCCGTGCCGGGGAGGCCGACCGCGACATGCACGCTGAACCCGTCGAGCAGCGCGCGAAGGCGGGCCGCGAAGCGGTCGGCGTCCACCGGGCGGAACTCGCCGCGCGAGACGCCCTCGGCGATTATCGCGACCAGGTCGCGGTGCCAGGCTCCCTCGATGGCGGCCTGCCGGGCGCGGGCGGTGCCCTCGGCGTTCTGCGAGCGGTTCCAGACCTCCAGCCACAGGATCCAGTGCGGATCCCGGGGCCCGTCGGGGACGTACAGGTCGACGTAGGCGTCCAGGCGTTCGCGGGCCGTGCCCGGCCGCGAGAGGAGTCCGCGCCGCTCGGCGCCCAGCCGGCCCTCGCTCCACTCCAGGGTCTGGAGCAGCAGCTCGTCCTTGGTGCGGAAGTAGTAGAGGAGGTGGCCGCTGGACATGCCGACCTCCCGGCCGAGCCCCGCCATGGTGAGCCCGTCCAGACCCCGCTCGGTGATGGTGGCCATGGCGGCGGCGAGGAGCTCCTCGCGGGGCGGGGCGGTGTTGCGGCGGCGGGGGGCGGGACTCATCACCCGTATGTTCTACCCGATGCCCGCCCCGCCGGACCGCGCGGTCAGACCTTCGGCTGCTGCTGGGTGATGCAGTGGATACCGCCCCCGCCTGCGAAAATCGTGCGGGCGTCGACCAGGGTCACCGTCCGCTCGGGGAAGAGGCGGCGGAAGATGCCCGCCGCGATCTCGTCGCGCGGGTCGTCGAAGGCGCACAGCACCACTCCGCCGTTGCAGAGGTAGTGGTTGATGTACGAGTAGTCGACCCAGCCGTGCTCGTCCGTCACGACGGTCGGAGCGGGGATTTCGACCACGTCGAGGGCGCGGCCGCGCGCGTCGGTCTGGGAGCGGAGCAGCGCCACGTTCTCCTTGCAGAGCTCGTGGTCGGGGTGGGCCGGGTCGGGCTGGGTGTGGGCGACGACGACACCGGGGCGGGCGAAGGCGGCCACGATGTCGACGTGGCCGAGGGTGCCGTAGCCGTGCGGGGGGTAGTCGGCGGTCAGGCCGCGCGGCAGCCAGATCGCCTTGCGGGTGCCGAGCATCGAGTGGATCTCCGCCTCGACCTCCTCGCGGCTCCAGCCGGGGTTGCGCTCGGGGCCGAGCTGGACGGTCTCGGTGAGCAGCACCGTGCCCTCGCCGTCGACGTGGATGGCGCCGCCCTCGTTGACGAGCCGCGAGGTGTACGTCCGCGCGCCGGCCAGGTCCGAGACGTGGGCGCCGATCTTCGCGTCGTGCTCCCAGGTCGCCCAGTCCTGGGCGCCCCAGCCGTTGAACATCCAGTCGACGGCGGCCAGTTGCCCCGTGCCGTCGGTGAGGAAGGTGGGTCCGATGTCCCGCATCCAGGCGTCGTCGAGCTCGCGCTCCACCACGTCGATGCCGTCGCCCAACAGGGCCCGCGCGTCGGCCAGTTGACCGGGGCCCGCGATCACGGTGACCGGCTCGAAGCGGCGTACGGCGCGGGCGACGGACGCCCAGGCCGCGCGGGACTCGGCAAGCTCGGCGTCGTTCGGGAAGGTGACGTTGGGGCCCGGCCACGCCATCCAGGTCCGCTCGTGCGGGGTCCACTCGGCGGGCATGCGGAAGCCGTCGGCGGCAGCAGACATCAGGGGGTCCTTACAGGAAGTAGAGGCGGTTGAGGGACACGGAGTCGGCGGGCTCGGAGCGCAGCGGGTCGCCGTCCAGGGTGACGAGGCCGGTGCGGCCGTCCACTGCGACGGCTCCGGTACGGGAGTTGAGCAGCAGGTCGGCGGGGCCGATGCCGCGGGTGCCGCGCACCGCGACCCGGCGGCGGCGGGTGGGCAGCCGGTCGTTGCCCTGGTCGAGGGCGGCGCGGGCGACGAACGCGACGGACAGTTCGGCCGCCGCGGCGCCATGGGCGCCGAACAGCGGGCCGAGGACGAGCGGTTCGCAGGTGTCGGTGGCCGCGTTGGGGTCACCGGTGACGCCCCAGGCGGGGAAGCCGGACTTGAGGACCATCTGCGGTTTGGCCCCGAAGTAGGCCGGGCGCCACAGCACGATGTCGGCCATCTTGCCGACCTCGATGGAGCCGATCTCGTGCGAGAGCCCGTGCGCGATGGCCGGGTTGATGGTCAGCTTCGCCATGTAGCGCAGCACGCGCGCGTTGTCGTCCTCGGGGCCGTCGCCCTCCAGGGGGCCGAGCTCCGCCTTCATCTTGCCGGCCATGGCGAAGGTGCGGCGCACGGTCTCGCCCGCGCGTCCCATGCCCTGCGCGTCGGACGAGGTGATGCCGATGGCGCCCAGATCGTGGAGCACGTCCTCCGCGCCCATCGTGCCGGCCCGGATGCGGTCGCGGGCCATCGCCGCGTCGCCGGGCAGATCGGTCTTCAGGTCGTGGACCGAGACGATCATGCCGTAGTGCTCGGCCACCGCGTCCCGGCCGAACGGCAGGGTGGGGTTGGTGGAGGAGCCGATGACGTTCGGGACGCCGGCCATCTTCAGGACGTTGGGCACGTGCCCGCCGCCGCAGCCCTCGATGTGGAAGGCGTGGATGGTGCGGCCTTCGAGCACCTTCAGGGTGTCCTCGACCGAGAGGCACTCGTTCAGCCCGTCGCTGTGCAGGGCTACCTGGACGTCGTGCTCCTCGGCGACGCGCAGGGCCGTGTCGAGCGCCCGGGTGTGCGCGCCCATGTCCTCGTGCACCTTGAACCCCGAGGCGCCGCCCTCGGCGAGCGCTTCCACCAGCGGGGCGCCGTCGGAGGACGAACCCCGGCCCAGGAAGCCGATGTTGACGGGCCAGGCGTCGAACGCCGCGAACGCGTTGCGCAGCGCCCAGGGCGAGTTGACACCGACGCCCCAGACCGGGCCGAACTCCTGGCCGATGACGGTGGTGACACCGGAGGCGAGCGAGGCCTCCATGATGCGCGGGGAGAGCAGGTGGACGTGGGTGTCGACGGCTCCGGCGGTGGCGATGAGCCCCTCGCCGGAGACGATCGAGGTGCCGGTGCCGACGACCACGTCGACGCCGTCGAGGGTGTCGGGGTTGCCGGCCCGCCCGATGGAGCAGATCCGTCCCTCGCGGATGCCGATGGACACCTTCCGGATGCCCTGCACCGCGTCGATCACCACGACGTTGCTGATCACGACGTCACAGGTCGCGCGGACGGCGGCGGCCTTCAGGTGCAGTCCGTCGCGGGCGGTCTTGCCGAACCCGGCCAGGAATTCGTCGCCGGGCCGCTGGGCGTCCGACTCGACCCGGACGGTCAGGCCCGAGTCCCCGAGCCGGATCCGGTCGCCGGTGCGGGGGCCGTGCACACCGGCGTACTCGTACGGGTCCATCACTTGTCTCCCTCGCCGGGGCCGGTTCCCAGGTATCCGCAGGCGGCGGCCCTGCGCAGGGCCTCCTGCTTGGCGCCGGGCGCGTCCAGCGGTCCGTCGACCAGGCCCGCGAAGCCGATCGCGATCCGGTCGCCGCCGATGGGGACCAGGCCGATCTCCTCGCTCTCGCCGGGCCCGAACCGCACCGAGGACCCGGCGGGCACGCAGAGCCGCATGCCGTAGGCCGCCGCGCGGTCGAAGTCGAGCCGCGGGTTGGCCTCGAAGAAGTGGAAGTGCGAGGTGACCGAGACGGGCACGGCGGCGGTGTTGGTCACGGTGAGCCGTACCGCCGGAGCCGTTTCCCGGTAGCCGTCGCCGGGCAGCAGCGCGCCGGGGGCGGCCGGTCCCGCCGTGCCGCCGATGGGGTCGGACACCACCGCGAGCCGCGAGCCGTCGTCAAAGACGGCCTCCACATGGACCTCGGTGACCACGTCGGACACGCCGGGCAGCACGTCGTCGGGGCCGAGCACGGACCGGGCCGCCTCGATGGCCTCGGCGAGCCGCCGGCCGTCCCGGGCCGCCTCGCAGACGGTGTCCGCGATCAGCGCGGTCGCCTCGGGCACATTCAGCCGCAGCCCGCGAGCCCTGCGGGCCCTGGCCAGTTCCGCCGCACCGAACAGCAGCAGCCGGTCACGCTCCGTCGGGGTCAGTCGCACGCCACCACACCTCCTGTTTGAACGTCACTCTAACCAGAGATTTCGCAGACCGAAAGCATTGACGTCCGAGCTTGACATGGGTCACATTGAGCGCCACTCAAACCCCCCGGGAGCCTTGAGAGCTTGGGGCAGGTCTTCAACCGCCGTGCGCGGGGCGGCGGCTACTGGTACCGGTCCGGCTGGAACCCGCGTGCCGTGGGCGTGGGCGTTCGGCGCGGGGCTGCTGGCTGCCTCACTGCCCAACTGCCGGGGCCCCCTGCTGACTTGGACCGGCGGGGCGGACTGCGGCTTCCTGCTGTCGTGGGTGGTGGGAGGGGCGGCGTACCTGGCGCTGACGGCCCGGCCCCGGGCAAACAGAAGGGCCGCCACGGACGCGAAGTCCGAGGCGGCCCTGATGGAGAGCTGAGGGCCCAACCAGCGCCCCAAGGGGCGCGGGGAACTGCGCGACCAGCCCCCGACGGCCCGCGGTCGACATACAACCGGCCGTTCGCTCAGCCGAGCTGATGCATCCAGCCGTGCGGGTCCGCGGCCCGCCCGGTCTGAAGGTCGAGCAGCGCCTTGCGGAGCTTCATCGTGACCTCGCCGGGCTGCCCGTCGCCCTGGGTCCAGCCCGCGCGGGCCGACTTGACCGAGCCGACCGGGGTGATCACCGCGGCGGTGCCGCAGGCGAAGACCTCGGTCAGGGTGCCGTTCTCGTTGTCGCGCTTCCAGTCGTCCGTGGAGATGCGGCCCTCGACGGCCTCGTAACCGAGGTCGCGGGCGATCTTCAGGAGGGAGTCGCGGGTGATGCCGGGGAGCAGCGAGCCGGTCAGCTCCGGGGTGACGATCTTGGGCTTTTGATCAGACGCGGCTCCGTACACGAAGTACAGGTTCATGCCGCCCATTTCCTCGATCCAGCGGTGCTCCACCGCGTCCAGCCAGACCACCTGGTCGCAGCCGTGCTGGGCGGCCTCGGCCTGGGCGACGAGGGAGGCCGCGTAGTTGCCGCCGGTCTTGGCCGCGCCGGTGCCGCCCTTGACGGCACGGACGTACTCCTCGGACAGCCACACCGAGACGGGCTTCACACCGCCGGGGAAGTAGGCGCCGGCCGGGGAGGCGATCACGATGAAGAGGTACTCGTTGGCGGGCTTCACGCCGAGGCCGACCTCGGTCGCGATCATGAAGGGGCGCAGGTAGAGGGAGGCCTCGCCGGTGGACGGAACCCACGCCTTGTCCTGCTGGATCAGCGCGTCGCA
This sequence comes from Streptomyces sp. NPDC094147, assembly GCF_044764265.1. Lineage (NCBI taxonomy): Bacteria > Bacillati > Actinomycetota > Actinomycetes > Kitasatosporales > Streptomycetaceae > Streptomyces > Streptomyces sp. NPDC094147. Next base: position 7,366 of record NZ_JBIWHT010000012.1, read on the forward strand.
GGCCGCGATGAACAGGTCGACGGGCACCTCGGGCATGGCGATGCGGCGGGCCGAGGACTGGAAGCGCTCGGCGTTGGCCTCCGGGCGGAAGGTGGCGACCGTGCCGTCCGGCTGGCGGTACGCCTTGAGCCCCTCGAAGATCGTCTGCGCGTAGTGCAGCGTCATGTTCGCCGGGTCCATGGAGAGCGGCGCGTACGGCACGAGCTGGGCGTCGTGCCAGCCGCGGCCCTCGGTCCACCGGGCCGTCACCATGTTGTCGGTGAAGTGGCGGCCGAAACCGGGGCTGGCCAGGATCGCCTCGCGCTCCGCGTCGGACAGCGGGTGCGAGGTGGGCTTGAGCTCGATCGTGGGCGTCGTCATGAGTGCTGTGTCCTTCACCGGTGGATAGTGACGGACCGCGCTCACGCCGCGTTGTGCCTGGACGTCCGAGCTGCTCCGGATGCCGCGGCCCACGTCCGATTATCGCTCGTGGTGGGGCCTTGGACATAACGGTGTGATGTGCGGTCCGGGGATGATGGTGTCACCCGTTGGCCGCATGCGAAAAGCCGCCGGGTGCGAAACGCGACCCGGCGGCTGTGCTTGTGAGACGCGTGGGGTCAGCCGGCCACGCGTACGGCGAGCGCGTCGCCGATCTCTTGCGTCGTACGGACCGAGCTGCCGCGGGCCGCCAGGTCGGCGGAGACGGCGGCCTCGATGCGGGCGGCCTCGGGCTCGTGTCCGAGGTGGCGCAGCAGCAGGGCGACGGAGAGGATCGTGGCCGTCGGGTCGGCCTTGCCCTGTCCCGCGATGTCCGGCGCGGAGCCGTGCACCGGCTCGAACATCGAGGGGAACTCGCCGCTCGGGTTGATGTTGCCGGAGGCGGCGACGCCGATGCCGCCGGAGACGGCCGCGGCGAGGTCGGTGATGATGTCGCCGAAGAGGTTGTCGGTGACGATCACGTCGAAGCGGGCCGGGTCGGTGACGAGGAAGATCGTCGCCGCGTCGACGTGCAGGTAGTCGGTGGTGACCTCGGGGAACTCCTCGGCCACCTGGTTGAAGATGTTGGTCCACAGGTGCCCGGCGTAGGCCAGCACGTTGTTCTTGTGGACCAGGGTCAGCTTCTTGCGGGGGCGGGCCTGGGCTCGGGCGAAGGCGTCCCGGACCACGCGCTCGACACCGAAGGCGGTGTTGACCGAGACCTCGGTGGCGACCTCGTGCGGCGTTCCGGTGCGGATCGAACCGCCGTTGCCGGTGTACGGGCCCTCGGTGCCCTCGCGGACCACGATGAAGTCGATCTCGGGCTGACCGGCCAGCGGGGTCGCGACGCCCGGGAGCAGCTTCGACGGCCGCAGGTTGACGTAGTGGTCGAAGAGGAACCGGAGCTTCAGCAGGAAGCCGCGCTCCAGGACGCCGGACGGGACCGAGGGGTCGCCGATCGCGCCGAGCAGGATCGCGTCGTGCTGCTTGAGGGCGGCGACGTCGGCGTCGGTGAGGGTCTCACCGGTGGCGTGGTAACGCCGGGCGCCGAAGTCGAACTCCCTTGTCTCCAGCTTCACATCCGACGGAAGGACGGCGGTCAGGACCTTGAGGCCCTGGGCCACGACCTCCTGGCCGATGCCGTCACCGGGAATCACTGCGAGATTGATGCTGCGAGAACTTGCCGACATGGTGGCACCCTACTCCTCGTCCCAGCCACTGACACGCGGTGTCCATATGGTGGACGGCCTGGAACTCTGCCCAGTGAAACACGGGAAAAGCATGGGGAGTTGTACGCCCCCCGTTCATCCTCTCGTCCATCCTTCGGTGAGCATCACGTCGCCTCGAAGGAGGACGTTTCCCGCCATGGACATTCCGAGATTCGGCATCCCCGAGAAGCTCGCGGGCCGCATGAGCATGGCCGAACAGCACGAGTACCTGCGCGGCAGGCTGACCCGTCGCGGGGTGCTGCGCACCACCGTCGCCACCGCCGCGGCCGCCGGGGCCACTGTCGCCACGGCCGGCGCGGCCTCGCCCGCCTACGCGGCGCCGACCGCATTCACCTCCAACTCCCGCCACGGGGTGGACGGTTCGCTGGCCGCGCCGTTCGGCAGGCATCTGGCGTACGGCGCGGACCCCAAGACCCAGATGCGGGTCTCCTGGCAGGTCCCCTTCGCGGTGAAGAGGCCGTACATCCGCATCGGTACGGCCCCGTGGTCGCTGAGCCGGAAGATCGACGCCGAGGTGCGCCACCTCGCCACGCCCGCGCTGAACGGCGGGAAGATCGCGGCCGCCGAGCAGTTCTACGTACACGCGGGCCTGGACCGGCTGCGGCCGGGCCAGACGTACTACTACGGGGTCGGCCACGACGGCTTCGACCCGGCGGACCGCCGCAACCTGGGCACGCTCGGCACCTTCACCACCGCGCCCGCGCACGCCGAGAACTTCACCTTCACGGCCTTCGGCGACCAGGGCGTCAGCTACCACGCCCTCGGCAACGACCAGGTGATCCTGGGCCAGAACCCGGCCTTCCACCTGCACGCGGGCGACATCTGCTACGCCGACCCGTCGGGCTCGGGCCAGTCCTCGGACACCTACGACGCGCGCACCTGGGACCAGTTCCTCGCGCAGACCGAGTCGGTCGCCAAGACCGTGCCGTGGATGGTGACCACCGGAAACCACGACATGGAGGCCTGGTACTCGCCGCAGGGCTACGGCGGCCAGAACGCCCGCTGGTCGCTGCCGGCCAACGGTCCGGACCCGGTCAATCAGCCCGGTGTGTACTCCTTCGTGCACGGCAACGTCGGCGTCGTGGCGCTGGACGCCAACGACGTCTCGTACGAGATCCCCGCCAACTTCGGCATCAGCGGCGGGAAGCAGACGCGGTGGCTGGACAAGCGGCTCGGCGAGCTGCGCGCCGACCACGCCGTCGGCTTCGTCGTGGTCTTCTTCCACCACTGCGCGTTCTCGACCACCAGCTCGCACGGCTCCGAGGGCGGGGTGCGCGACGCGTGGGTGCCGCTCTTCGAGAAGCACCAGGTGGACCTGGTGATCAACGGCCACAACCACGTGTACGAGCGCACCGACGCCATCAAGGGCAACAAGGTGGGCCGCAAGGTCGCGATCGGCGAGCGCACCGACCCGACGCGCGACGGCATCGTGTACGTCACGGCTGGTGCGGCGGGCCGTTCGCTGTACAGCTTCCCCGTGCCGGACTCGTACGAGGGCCATGTCGCGGACCGCGAAAGCGTGGACACGTACCACTGGGTCAAGGGCGGCGCGAAGGCCACCGAGACCGTGGAGTGGTCGCGGGTCCGCTACACCAACTACTCGTTCCTCGCGGTGGAGGTCGAGACCGGGCGGCATCCGAGGATGAAGGTCAGCGCACTCGCCGAGACGGGTGAGCGCATCGACCACTTCGAGATCGCGCGCGGGCGGTAGGGGCTCAGTGCCCCGTGGCGCCGCCGTTGTCCCTGCGGTCCAGTGCGCGCTGGAGGGCGGCGGCGGCGTTCTTGCGCTCGGACTCGCTGCTGCGCGAAGAGTGACGGACGCGGCGGACGGGCTGCTTGGTCATGGGAATTCGACTCCTCTGCTGGGAGGTCCGGGGCAGGCCCCGGCGGATGCAGTGAGGTGCCGGAAGGGGCGGGGAGCGCTGCCGCAGGGGTTGCCTGCCTGGGGGCACTGCGCTCACGACCGCCATTCGCCGGATCAGCGAGACGTTCGGCTCCTACAAAGCTAAGCGCTGGGCTCGCGTCTGTCTCCACAATTACTCGGACTTCCTACTATCTGAGACGGACTGCCGGGCAGAGGTGGCGCCCGGCGCGCCCGGCCGTTGACCGAGTGTTCACACATCCCTCCCCGCAGAGGTCTGGCTCCAGACCAATGAGCGGCGCACTCTTGCGCTCGATGTGCCGCTGGGGCACCGGAGAGGCGCGGGCGGATGACACCGATCAGTCGTAGGGGATTCGTGGCACTCGGCGCGGGCGTGGCGGCCGGAGCCGTACTGCCCTCGGGGACGGCCGGGGCGGTCGGCTCGGCCGCCACCGGCACGGCGGCCGCCTCGGCGACCGGCACCATCAAGGACGTCGGGCACGTGGTGATCCTGATGCAGGAGAACCGCAGCTTCGACCACTACTTCGGCCGCCTCAAGGGCGTCCGGGGCTTCGGCGACCGCAGCGGGATCCTGCTGCCGGGCGGGCAGCCCGTCTTCAACCAGCCGAACGGACTCGGCCGCCAGTACCCGTGGAAGCTCAGCGCGACCCCGGCCGCGGGCGGCGCCGACGGCGAGACCCTCGCGCAGTGCGACGGCGATCTGCCGCACAGCTGGTCCTCGCAGCACTCGGCGTGGAACAAGGGCCGGATGGACAACTGGGTCTCGGGCGTCGGCAACGTCCGCAGCCTCGGCCACCTCGACCGGGACGACATACCGTTCCACTACGCGCTGGCCGACAACTACACCATCTGCGACGCCTACTTCAGCGCCACGCTCAGCGCCACCGGCCCCAACCGCACCTACCTGTGGAGCGGCAGGGTCGACGGCTCCAGCTACGACGGCGCCGACGAGTCGGGCCTGACCTGGGAGGCGTACGCCGAGGCCCTTCAGCGCGCCGGGGTGAGCTGGAAGGTCTACCAGAACGCCGGCGACAACTACGGCGACAACGGCCTCGCGTACTTCTCGAAGTTCGCCTCCGCGCCCGCCGGCGACCCGCTGCACGACCGGGGCATGGGCTCCGTCCCGGCCGTCACCGGCTCGACCCCCGACGACATCGCCGCCGCCATCCAGGCGGACGCGCTCGCCGGGACGCTCCCCCAGGTGTCCTGGGTGGTCGCCAACCAGGCCTTCTCCGAGCACCCGTACGCCCCGCCCGGCGACGGCGCGCACTTCGTCGACCTGGTGTACCGCGCGCTCGCCGCCGCCCCCGACGTCTTCGACTCGACGGTCCTGTTCCTCAACTACGACGAGAACGACGGCTTCTTCGACCACGTACCGCCGCCGTCCCCGCCCGCCGGGACGGCCGGGGAGTTCCTGGGCGGCATCCCGTACGGCCTCGGCTTCCGGGTGCCGATGCTGGTCATGTCGCCCTGGACGCGCGGGGGTTGGGTCTCCTCGGAGGTCTTCGACCACACGTCGGTACTGCGCTTCATGGAGACCTGGACCGCCGCCATCGGCACCCCGGCGGCCTGCCCCAACATCAGCGACTGGCGCCGCAAGGTCACCGGCGACCTGACCGGCGTCTTCGACTTCGCGTCGCCGGTGTACGGCATGCCGTCCGGGCTGCCCGCGACCTCGGTCATCGGCATCGGCACCTGCGGCCCGCTGCCCAACCCCGCGCCGCAGACCAACGCGCTGCCCGCGCAGGAGCCCGGCACCCGCCCGGCCCGCGCGCTGCCGTACCAGCCCAACGGCAACCTCGACCGGTTCGAGTTCGGGTCCGGCGGGCAGATCCTGGCCTGGTTCGCCATGGCCAACCAGGGCGCCCCGGCGACCAGCGCCGCGCACTTCTCCCTCCACCCCAACGCCTACCGCGACACCACCCCGTGGCAGTACACGGTCGACGCGGGCGCCATCGCCACCGACTCCTTCAACATCGGTACGGGCGCGGGCTCGGGCAGGTACGACTTCACCATGGTCGGCCCGAACCGCTTCCTGCGCCGCTTCACGGGCGACGCGACGAGCGCGGGCAAGTCCATCGAGGTGGCGGCCCGTTACGGAGTGGAGCCCGGCACGGGCAAGCAGGCCGTCTGGTTCAGGATGACCAACTCCTCCGCCGCTGCGGTGAAGTTCACCATCACGTCGAACAACTACCGCGCGGACGGCCCCTGGACGTACACGGTCCCGGCGGGCGGATCCACCGAGGACTACTTCAACGCGGTGGCGTACCAGAACGGCTGGTACGACTTCACGGTCACGGCCGATGCCGACGCGGCGTGGTCGCGCCGGTACACGGGCCACATCGAGACCGGCGCGGTGTCGGTGAGCGGCTGACGGCCCCCGCGCACCGGGGTGCACACCGTCCCCATCCGCCGCCGAGCTCAAGCTGCTTATGAGTACGAGCGCGGATGTGGCGAGGTGCACCCCGCAGCACAGTGGAGGCCATGAACGGCCTCTACGCACTCAAGCCCTGGTACGCGGACCGCCTCGGCGGCATCCGCGGGGCGCTGGCCCGGCGCGGGGTGTCGCCCGACACCCTGACCGCGGCCGGCGTGGCGAGCGCCGCGGGCGCGGCCGCCGCGCTCGCCCTGCTGCCCGCACCGCTCGCCGCACTTCCGGTGGCCGTGCTGCTCGCGGCCCGCCTGGCCTTCGCGAACCTGGACGGGGCACTCGCCCGCGACACGGGACGTACGACGAGGCGCGGCGCGCTCCTGAACGAACTGGGCGACCGCGCGGCCGACTTGACGGTGCTCGCGGGCTTCCTCCCGCTCGCCCCGCTGTGGCTGGTGGCGACCGCGGCGCTCGCCGCGACCCTGCCCTCGTGGATCGCGCTGGCGGGCGCGGCGGCCGGCGCCCCGCGCCGCAACGGCGGCCCGGTCGGCAAGACCGAGCGCTGCCTCCTGGTGGTCGTGGCGGCCGCCTCGGGCTGGGCGGTCCCGGTGCTGGCGACCGTGGCGATCGGGTCGGCGCTCACCGCGGCGGTCCGATTCGGCTGGCTGTGGCGGGAGTTGGCGGCATGAGCACGCCGGGTCGTACGGTCGCGGTGGTCGCCGGGGTGCTCGGCGCGGGCGGTCTCGCGGTGGCGGTGCTGCCGGCCCGGGTGCGCATGCGGGCGGAGCTGCGCAAGCGCTGGCGCACCTGGGCGCTGGCGGCGCCGGTCTGTCTCGGCGCGCTGTTCCTGGGCGGCGGCGGGGCGTGCGCCCTCGCGGCGGCACTGGGTGTGGTCGCGGTGACGGAGTACGTACGGATGGCGGGCCTGGGCCGGGCCGAGCACGCGGTGCTCGCCGCGGCGGCGGTGGCGCTCCCGGCGCTGGCCTGGACGGCCCCCGCGGCCCTCGACCCGCGCACGGCGGGCCTGCTGCTGCTCGCCGGGGCCCTCCCCGCCCTCCTCTCCGGCAACACGGAATCCGGCTTCACCGGCGCCGCGCGCACGGTCTTCGGACTGCTGTGGACCGCGGTCCCGCTGACCGGTCTGGTGACGCTCGGGGACACGGCGGTCGCGGTGGGCCTCGCGGTGGCGCTTGGCGATGTGGGCGCGTGGTGCGGCGGTACGTTCCTGGGCCGCTGGGGCATCCTGGCCCGCCGGCTCTCGCCGCTCTCCCCCGGCAAGACCTGGGCGGGAGTGCTGGGCACGGCCGTCGCAACTGCCGCCGCACTCCTGGCGGTCGGGGCCTGGACGCCCGCCCTCTGGGCGGCGGTGGCCCTCGGCTGCGTCCTGGGTGACCTGCTCGAATCGCTGGTGAAGCGGGAGGCCGGGCTGAAGGACGCGGGCAGCTGGCTCCCCGGCTTCGGCGGCCTCCTCGACCGGATCGACTCCCTGCTCCTGGCGCTGCCGCTCGCGCTGGCGGTGACCCGATGACCATCACCTCGACCCGTGTCACCCCGGCCCGGCCGCGCCTGGCCGCATCGCTCCGGCGCGCCCTGTGGTGGTGTGCGCTGACCGTGACCGGCGGCGTCGAACGGCGCGGGCACCTGCCGCGCGGCGGCTGCGTCGTGGTGGCGAACCACTCCTCGCACGCCGACACCGCGGCCCTGCTCGCCGCGCTCGACGCCCGGCACACCCCGGCGATCGGGGCGGCCGCCGACTACTGGTTCGCCTCGCCGTGGCGGCGCCGGATCTGCCGCAGGCTGGCGGCGGGCTTTCCGGTACGGCGCTCCGGCGGCGGCATGGACGACCTGCTCGCCATGGCCGAGGGGCTGCGCGCGGGCCGGGCGGTGGTCCTCTTCCCCGAGGGCACCCGGGGCCGCGACGGCGAGCTCGGCCCCTTCCATCGGGGTGCGCTGGTCCTGGCGGAGCACGCGGGCGTGCCGGTGGTGCCGGTCGGCATCGCGGGCACGGACCGGCTGCTCCCCAAGCACGGCCGGTTCCGGTCCGCCCTGATCCGGGTGCGGATCGGCGCGCCGCTGCCGCCGTCGGCCACGCCCGAACAGGCGCGGGCGGCGGTGGCCGCGCTCCACGCCCGTACGAACGCGGAGGCGCTGCGGGACTCGGCCGTGCGGCGCCGGGTGGCGGCGGTGGCGGCCTCCCGGGCGGGGCTGCTGCTCGCGTTCGGCTGGGCGTTCGCGGAGGCGCTGAGCTGGCCGCTGATGCCGGAGCTGCTGCTCGCGGCGCTCTGCGCGGCGGCACCCCGCCGGGCCCTGGCCCTCTCCCTGACAGCCCTGGCGGGCAGCCTCGCCGGAAGCATGCTGGCCCTCCAACTCGCCCTGTCCGGCGTCCACTTGCCCGCCCCGCTCACCACCGACCGCATGCGCGCCGAGGTCCGCCACGAGCTCGCGGCCGAGGGCGCGTCCGCCGTGCGCCACCAGCCGTGGGACGGCATCCCGTTCAAGGTGTACGCGGCGGAGGCCGGCCGCGCCCGGATCCCGGCGGGCGACTGGCTCGCGGAGGCGGCCGCGGCCCGGGGCGCCCGCACGGTGACGGTGGCCCTGGCCTTCGCCACCCTCGCCCTGCTGGCCCGCCGCTGGCGGCGCCTGTACGGCTGGTATCTGGTGATGCTGGGCGGCGCGTTCACGACGGGTCTTGCCGTGATCGTGCGGGCCTGGGCGTGACCCCGGCCCGTACGCCTCGCGTACGCGTCTGCTCCTTTCAAGTCACGTACGCATCAAGCCACTTGGAGCGGGGCTCGCCCGGCGGCCAGACTCTTCCCATGCCCACACCCACCGAGCAGCACTGGACCCCGATCCACGGCGAGCCGTACCGGCCCGTCCCCTACCGCCCGGCGCGGATGCCGACCGCCGAAACCCTCGCGCGGGCCGCCGAGTTGCGCGAGCGCATGGACGAGCGCCGCACCGTACGCCGGTTCTCCACCGACCCGGTCCCCGAGCAGGCCGTCCGCGACGCGGTCGCCTGCGCCGCGACCGCGCCGTCCGGCGCCCACCAGCAGCCGTGGACGTTCGTGCTGGTCAAGGACCCGGACGTACGGCGCCGGATACGCGAGGCGGCCGAGGAGGAGGAGCGGATCTCCTACGACGGGCGGCTCGGCGAGGAGTGGCTGGCGGCGCTGCGGCCGATCGGCACGGACGCGGTGAAGACCCACCTCACCGATGCCCCGGCCCTGCTCGTCGTCTTCCAGCAGCGGTACTGGCTGGCCGACGACGGCACCAAGCACAAGCACTACTACGTCGACGAGTCGGTCGGCATCGCCGTCGGCATGCTGCTGTCCGCCCTGCACCAGTCGGGCCTCGCGGCCCTGGTGCACACCCCGAGCCCGATGCGCTTCCTGTCCGAGGTGCTCGACCGGCCCGCGAACGAGAAGGCGTTCGCGGTGATCCCGGTCGGCTATCCGGCCGACGACTGCGAGGTCCCGGACCTGGTGCGCAAATCGCTCGACCAGGTACTGATCGAAATCTGAGCGGGCCCCGCCACCTCCTGCGGCACGGGGTCGGCGGGGCCCTCCCCGGCGGTCCGCCGCTCGCGCGCGCGGCGGACCGCCGGGGACGACTGCCGTCACCCATCGCCGCCAAGGTGACGGACCATCAAACCTAACCACTCACCAACCCTTGACAAGTTATCCAGTGACGCGATTACCTGTTCCCCGGCAAGGTAAACCAGTGAAAGAAACTTCGGGGGTTAGAGACATGAGCGCGCTGCCGGTCCACTACCGCACCACGACCGTCCGGGGCCACGAGATCTTCTACCGGGAGGCGGGCCCGGCCGACGCACCCGTACTGCTCCTGCTGCACGGCTTCCCGACCAGCTCGCACATGTTCCGCGACCTGATCCCGCGGCTCGCCGACCGCTACCGCCTGATCGCCCCCGACCACCTCGGCTTCGGCCGCTCGGCGGCCCCGAGCGCCGCGTCCGTGAAGTACACCTTCGCCGAACTGGCCGCGATCACCGAGGAGTTCACCGAGCAGCTCGGTCTGACCCGGTTCGCGATCTACATCCAGGACTACGGCGCCCCGATCGGCCTGCGTCTCGCCCTGAAGCACCCCGAGCGCATCACCGCGATCATCACCCAGAACGGCAACGCGTACACCGAGGGCCTCGGCGAGGCCTGGGCCGCGCCGCTCGCCCTGATCGCCGACCGCACCCCCGAGACCGAGGCGCCCGTCCGGGAGATCCGCTCCCTCGACGGAATCAAGTGGCAGTACCTGCACGGGGTCGAGGACCCGACGCTGGTCAGCCCGGACGCGTACCACCACGACGCGGCACTCATGGCCCGCCCGGGTCAGGACGAGATCCAGCTGGACCTGATGGCCGACTACGGCTCCAACTTCGACCTCTACCCGGCCTTCCAGGAGTACTTCCGCACCAGCCGGGTCCCGCTGCTCGCGACCTGGGGCGCCCACGACGAGATCTTCATCCCGGCCGGCGCCCAGGCCTTCAAGAACGACCTCCCCAACGCCGAAATCCACCTCCTCCCGACCGGCCACTTCGCACTGGAGACGCATGCGGCGGAGATCGCCGCCCTGATCGACGGATTCCTCGCCCGGACGTAGCCGCCCGGGACGTCGCCGGCCCTGACGGCCGCCGCGAACGGAAACCGCCCCCGTCCTCGGTTGGGGGACCAAGGGCGGGGGCGGGGTCTGTGTGACTACAGGTCAGCCCATGTGGGGGTAGGTGTAGTCGGTCGGCGGGACCAGGGTTTCCTTGATGGCGCGGGTCAGCGTCCAGCGCATCAGGTTCTGCGGGGCGCCCGCCTTGTCGTTGGTGCCCGAGGCGCGGCCGCCGCCGAAGGGCTGCTGGCCGACGACGGCGCCGGTCGACTTGTCATTGATGTAGAAGTTGCCCGCCGCGTAGCGGAGCTTGTCCATCGTGTACGCCGCCGCCGCGCGGTCGTTGGCGATGACGGCGCCGGTCAGGGCGTAGTCCGAGACCGACTCCATCTGGGCCAGCATCTCGTCGTACTTGGCGTCGTCGTACACGTGGATCGCCAGGATCGGGCCGAAGTACTCGGTCGTGAAGACCTCGTTCGCCGGGTCCGAGCACTCGATGACGGTCGGGCGGACGAAGTAGCCGACCGTGTCGTCGTAGGTGCCGCCCGCGACGATCGTGCAGGACGCGTCGGCCTTCGCGCGGTCGATCGCGGCCTTGTTCTTCAGATACGACCGCTCGTCGATGACCGCGCCGATGAAGTTCGACAGGTCGGTGACGTCACCCATGGCGATGCCGTCGACCTCGGCCGCGAACTCCTCCTTGAAGCCGTCGTTCCAGATCGAGGCCGGGACGTACGCACGCGAGGACGCGGAGCACTTCTGGCCCTGGAACTCGAAGGAGCCGCGGGTCAGCGCGGTCTTCAGGACGGCGCGGTCGGCGCTCGGGTGCGCCACCACGAAGTCCTTGCCGCCCGTCTCGCCGACCAGGCGCGGGTAGGTGCGGTACTTCTCGATGTTCGTGCCGACCGTCTTCCACAGGTGCTGGAAGGTCTTGGTCGAGCCGGTGAAGTGGATGCCCGCCAGGTCGCGGTGGTTCAGCGCGATCTCGGAGACCGCCAGGCCGTCGCCCGTCACCAGGTTGATGACGCCCTTGGGCAGGCCCGCCTCCTCCAGGAGCTGCATCAGCAGCACGGCGGCGTGCGTCTGCGTCGGGGACGGCTTCCACACGACCACGTTGCCCATCAGGGCCGGGGCGGTCGGCAGGTTGCCCGCGATGGCCGTGAAGTTGAACGGCGTGATCGCGTAGACGAAGCCCTCCAGCGGGCGGTGGTCCATGCGGTTCCACACGCCCGGGGAGTTCGCCGGGGGCTGCTCGGCGAGCAGGTTGCGGGCGTAGTGGACGTTGAAGCGCCAGAAGTCGACCAGCTCGCACGGGGTGTCGATCTCGGCCTGCTGCGCGGTCTTCGACTGGCCCAGCATGGTGGAGGCGGCGAGGGTCTCGCGCCAGGGGCCGGCGAGCAGCTCGGCGGCGCGCAGGATGATCGCGGCGCGGTCGTCGAAGGACATCGCGCGCCAGGCAGGGGCGGCGGCGAGCGCGGCGTCGATCGCGTCCTGCGCGTCCTGGGTGGTGGCGTTGGCGTACGTGCCGATGACGGCCTTGTGGTTGTGCGGCTGCACGACGTCGAAGCGCTCGCCGCCGCCCATCCGCTTCTCACCGTTGATGGTCATCGGCAGGTCGACGGGGTTCTCGGCCAGCTCCTTGAGCTTGGCTTCGAGGCGGGCGCGCTCCGGCGAACCGGGGGCGTAGCCGTGCACCGGCTCGTTGACCGGGGCGGGGACCTGGGTCACAGCGTCCATGAGTTACCTCTTCCGGGTGGATCCCTGACATCAGCCGGGACGAACTGGAGTGTTAGCCGTATGTTGCTCGGCGGTCAGGGCTTGACCGTCACGAGCTCGCTTCAGCGGGCGAGTGAGAAGCCCTTCGGGGCGGAGTCACGAGTTCCTTGACTCCTCTTCTTCGGGAGACGGAGCGGAACTGGCCCGGCTCACCCGGCCGACGAGCGGTGTTGTTGCCACCCAGGATGCACTTGGATGGCGACAACACCGCTCAGTTCTTAGTGATCATCGAGCGCACGAAGAACAGCAGGTTGGCCGGCTTCTCCGCGAGGCGCCGCATGAAGTAGCCGTACCAGTCGGTGCCGTACGCCGTGTAGACGCGCATCCGGTGGCCCTCGGCCGCGAGCCGGATGTGCTCCTCGCTGCGGATCCCGTACAGCATCTGGAACTCGTACTCGTCCAGCTTGCGCCCTGCGCGGCGGGCGAGCTCCTGGCCGATGGCTATGAGGCGCGGGTCGTGGGACCCGATCATCGGGTAGCCCTCGCCCTCCATGAGGATCTTCAGGATGCGGACGTACGCCTTGTCGATCTCGCCCTTGTCCTGGTAGGCGACCTCGGCGGGCTCCTTGTAGGCGCCCTTCACGATGCGCACCCGGCTGCCGGCGTCGGCCAGGCGGCGGGCGTCGGCCTCGGTGCGGAAGAGGTAGGCCTGAATGACGCAGCCGGTCTGCGGGAATTCCTTCCGCAGCTCCTCGTGGATGGCGAACATCGAGTCGAGGGTGGTGTGGTCCTCGGCGTCCAGGGTGACCGTGGTGCCGATCGCGGCGGCGGCCTCGACCACCGGGCGGACGTTGGCGAGGGCGAGCTCGTGGCCGCCCTCAAGTGCCTGGCCGAACATGGAGAGCTTGACGGACATCTCGGCCTTGGTGCCGTGGCCGAGTTCCTTGAGCCGCTCGATGAGTTCCAGGTAGGCGTCGCGCGCGTGGGCGGCCTGCTCGGGGGTGGTGATGTCCTCGCCCACCACGTCGAGGGTGACCTCAAGGCCCTTGCCGACGGTCTCCTCGATGATCGGGACGACCTGCTCGACGGTCTCGCCGGGGATGAACCGGTTCACCACGGGCTTGGTCACCGGGGCGGCCGAAACAAGCTTGCGCATCTTGTCGCTGCGCGAAGCGGCGAGGATCACGGGACCCAGCACGGGGCACCTCCACGGAAAGAACTAGACGGAGCCGCGACCGGGACCTGAAGGACGATGGACGCCTTCCGGACGAACCGGTAACGGCACGGAGAACCACCGTGAAACCTAAGGATCTCCCCGATCCTCTGCCATCGACAGCTGTCACGCATCCGTGGCCCCGATCTCATACACATGTCTGAAGCGGGCCGCCGCATGAGCGAGAATGGCCCCTGTGAAGGGCGACTACCAGGATCTGGTCGATGAAATCTCGGCGCTGCTCGGCGCCCCCGCGACGCTGGAGAACCGGGACTTCGGGCTGATCGCCTTCGGCGCGCACGACTCCGACGACGACCTCGCCATGGACCCGGTCCGCACCCGTTCGATCCTGACCAGGAAGTCGACGCCCGCCGTGCGCGCCTGGTTCGAGGGCTTCGGCATCACCCGGGCCACCGGCCCGGTCCGCATCCCGGCCGCCCCGGACGCGGGCGTGTTCCGGGGCCGCGTCTGTCTTCCGGTACGTCATCGGGGCATCGCCCTCGGATACGTCTGGCTGCTCGACGCCGAGCCGGGACCCGCCGATGACAAGCTCGCCGCGGCGATGGAGGTGGCCGCCCGGATCGGGGTGCTGCTCGCCGGCGAGGCGCAGGCCGGGGCGGACCTCTCCCGCGAGTTCCGGGCGGCGCTGACCGCGGAGCGCGGCAGGCCGCGCGACACCGCGACGGCCGCGCTGGAGAGCGCGCTCGGCCCGGACGCGGAGGGACTGCACGCGCTGGTCTGCGTCGCGCCCTGGCCCACCGAGGACGCCCCTTCGGTCCGTACGGTGCCGGGGGCGGCGGCGGTCTGCACGGTGCCGTGGCCGGATTCCGGCGCGGGCCGGGGCGGGGGTCTTGTGCTGGCCGCGCTGGTGCGGTTGCGGTCGGCGGAGGCGCTCGCGCCGGCCCGGGCGGCGGCGGAGCGGCTGCGCGGGAGCGCCGGGGCGGGTGCGGCGGCCGGGGTGGCCGTGGCCCGGCGCGGTCTCGCCGAGCTCGCTCTCGCCCGCCAGGAGGCAACCTCCGCCGCCCGTGCGGCACTTGCCGAACCCCGGCTCGGCCCGGTCGCCCAGTGGTCGGCGATCGGCCCGTACCGCCTGCTGACCGCACTGCCGACGGCGGGGGGCCAGGACCCGGCGGTGCGGGCCCTGTTGACCCCCGCGCACACCGAACTGGCCCGTACCGCCGAGGTGTTCCTCGACTGCGCGGGCCAGGCGGGGCGCGCCGCGGCGATGCTGGGCGTCCACCGCCAGACGCTCTACTACCGGCTCTCGCGCGTCGAGCACCTCACCGGTCTCGACCTGGACCAGGGCGAGGACCGGCTGCTGCTGCACATGGCGCTGAAGGCCGCGCGGCTGTGACGCTCAGCGCCCGTCGATCCCCATGACGATCTTCAGCCCCTCGGTCAGGTCCCGCGCCGAGGGCGCCGTCTCCGGGTCGACCATCCACTGGACCATCACCCCGGCGAGCAGCGCCTGACAGAAGGTGCCGGCCAGGCGCGCCCGCTCGGGGTCGGCCTTCGCGTCCAGGCCCAGGAGGTTCTCGGCGAGGCCGCCGCGTCCTGCCAACTGCGGCCCGGCTAGGGCCTGTTGGAGCTCGGGGTCGCTGTCGATCCGGGAGACGATCTCCATCTGGAGCTTCCAGACCGGGCGGCTCTCCGCGTACGAGCCGATGACCTTCGACCAGGCCCGCTCGAAGCGTTCCAGCGACGGCAGGTCCTCGGCGGCGCGCTCGCCCGGACCCTCGGCCACCACCTCGCCCCACTCCTCGGTCAGCTTCAGGAAGGCCAGGTTGAGCAGGGCCTCCTTGGAGCCGTAGTGGTAACCGATGGAGGCCAGATTGGTGCCGGACTCGGCGACGATGTCGCGGGCGGTGGTGCGGGCGTAGCCCTTGTCCAGCAGGCAGCGCTTGGCGCCTTCGAGCAGATCCTCACGGTGTCCCATGACAGCAGCGTACCCGGCACCCAGACACCCGTATAAGACGGGCGTCTAGGGGCCGGGTACAGGACCGCGGGACCGGGAGGTCAGTCGGTCAGGTTCACCGAGCGGGCCGAGTTGGCGCCGATCTCGGCGGCGACCTCGTTCAGCACGTTCTGCGGAATGGTGTCGTCCACGGTCAGCACGGCGAGCGCCTCGCCGCCCTCCTCCGCGCGCGCCACCTGCATGCCCGCGATGTTGAGCCCGGCCTCGCCGAGGACCCGGCCGACGGTGCCGACGATGCCGGGACGGTCCTCGTAGCGGAGCACGATCATGTGGTCGGCGAGCGCCAGGTCCACGTCGAACTCGCCGATGGCGACGACCTTCTGAACGTTCTTCGGGCCGGCCAGGGTGCCGGAGACCGCGACCTCCTCGCCGCCCGAGAGGGTGCCGCGCACGGTCACCACATTGCGGTGGTCCGGGGACTCGCTCGACGTGGTCAGCCGGACCTCGACGCCGCGCTCCTGCGCGAACAGCGGGGCGTTGACGTAGGACACCGTCTCGTCCACCACGTCCTCGAACACGCCCTTGAGCGCGGAGAGTTCGAGCACCTTGACGTCGTGCTGGGTGATCTCGCCGTACACCTCGACGTCGAGGCGGACCGCGACCTCGCCCGCGAGCGCGGTGAAGATGCGGCCGAGGCGCTCGGCGAGCGGCAGGCCCGGCTTGACGTCCTCGGCGATCACACCGCCCTGGACGTTGACCGCGTCGGGCACCAACTCGCCCGCGAGCGCCAGGCGTACGGACTTGGCGACCGCGATGCCCGCCTTCTCCTGGGCCTCGTCGGTGGAGGCGCCCAGGTGCGGGGTGCAGACGACCTGGTCGAGCTCGAACAGCGGGGAGTCGGTGCAGGGCTCTTTCGCGTACACGTCCAGACCGGCGCCCGCGACGCGGCCCTCCTTGAGGGCGGAGAACAGCGCGGCCTCGTCCACGATCCCGCCGCGCGCGGCGTTCACGATCCGCACGTGCGGCTGCACCTTGTGCAGCGCCTCGTCGCCGATCAGGCCGATCGTCTCGGGGGTCTTGGGCAGGTGCACGGTGATGAAGTCGCAGACCTGGAGCAGTTCGTCGAGGCTGAGGAGCTTGACGCCCATCTGGGCCGCGCGGGCCGGCTGCACATAGGGGTCGTACGCGACGATCTTCATGCCGAAGGCCGACATGCGCTGCGCGACCAGGACGCCGATGCGGCCGAGGCCGACGACGCCGAGGGTCTTCTCGCTCAGCTCGACGCCGGTGTACTTGTTCCGCTTCCACTCGCCGTTCTTCAGCGCGGTGTTGGCCTGCGGAATGTTGCGCGCGGTGGCGACCAGGAGGCCGCAGGCGAGCTCGGCGGCGGTGACGATGTTGGAGGTCGGGGCGTTCACGACCATCACGCCGGCCTTGGTGGCGGCGGAGACGTCCACGTTGTCGAGGCCGACGCCCGCGCGGGCGACGACGCGGAGCTTCTTGGCGGCGGCGACGGCCTCGGCGTCGACCTTGGTGGCCGAGCGGATCAGGATCGCGTCGACATCGGCGATGGCGGGCAGCAGTTCGGCACGGTCGGCTCCGTTGCAGTGCCGGATCTCGAAGTCCGGCCCGAGGGCGTCGACGGTGGCGGGCGACAGCTCTTCAGCGATGAGTACGACAGGTTTCGAGCTCACGTGGGTCCTCACTGACATCCTTTGCGGACGGCCGTCCCGACGGCCGCAGGCGGGGTCGCTTGAGCCGCGTGGAAGACGCACGACGCTGTGGGCCTGACGCGTTTGTGTTGCTGAGCAGTGTAGTGCCGCTCCTTGGGTGGTTTTCCGCCATGACGGCGGGATCACCCATAGGGGGTTGGACTTGTTGTCCATTGAAGCGAGGGGGGCCGGACGGTGTGTCCGGCCCCCCTGGCCCGCAAGGCCTACGCCTCGTCGTTGGCCACCCAGCTCATGAGCTTGCGCAGCTCCTTGCCGGTGGTCTCCAGGAGGTGGTTCTCGTCCTGGGTCTTGTACTCGTTGTACTTCTTCAGACCGCCGTGGTACTCGTCCATCCAGTTCTTGGCGAACGTACCGTCCTGGATCTCGGCGAGGACCTTCTTCATCTCCGCCTTGGTGTCGGCGGTGATGATCCGCGGGCCGGTGACGTAGTCGCCCCACTCCGCGGTCTCCGAGATCGACCAGCGCATCTTCTCCAGGCCGCCCTCGTACATGAGGTCCACGATCAGCTTCAGCTCGTGGAGGCACTCGAAGTACGCGATCTCCGGCTGGTAACCGGCCTCGGTCAGCGTCTCGAAGCCCGCCTTGACCAGCGCCGCGGTACCGCCGCAGAGCACCGCCTGCTCACCGAACAGGTCGGTCTCGGTCTCCTCGGTGAAGGTCGTCTTGATGACGCCCGCACGCGTGCCGCCGATGGCCTTCGCGTACGACAGCGCCAGCGCGAAGCCGCCGCCCGTCGCGTCCTGCTCGACCGCCGCGATGCACGGAACGCCGCGACCCTCCTCGTACTGGCGGCGCACCAGGTGGCCCGGACCCTTCGGGGCGACCATGCACACGTCGACGCCGGCCGGGGCCTTGATGAACCCGAAGCGGATGTTCAGGCCATGGCCGAAGAACAGCGCGTCGCCGTCCTTCAGGTTGTCCTTGATGGACTCCTCGTACACCTGGGCCTGGATCGGGTCCGGAACCAGGATCATGATGACGTCGGCCTCGGCGGCCGCCTCGGACGGCGTCACCACGCGCAGGCCCTGCTCCTCGGCCTTGGCCTTGGACTTGGAGCCCTCGTGCAGACCGACGCGGACGTCGACACCCGAGTCACGGAGCGACAGCGCGTGGGCGTGGCCCTGGCTGCCGTAACCGATCACCGCGACCTTGCGGCCCTGGATGATGGACAGGTCGGCATCGTCGTCGTAGAACAGCTCGGCCACTGGGATATCTCCTTGGTGTGCTGGTGTTGCGTCCACCGTATCGGTGGAGATGGGTGAGGAATGGGTGAGTCTCGCGATACGGGCCGGATCGGGCCCGTGGGCGCGGACTCAGGCGCTGCGGTCCAGGGCGCGCAGCGACCGGTCCGTGATGGACCGGGCGCCTCGCCCTATGGCGATCGTCCCGGACTGGACGAGCTCCTTGATGCCGAACTGCTCCAGCATCTTCAGCATCGCCTCCAGCTTGTCGGCGCCGCCGGTGGCCTCGATGGTCACGGCCTCGGGCGAGACGTCCACGGTCTTGGCGCGGAACAGCTGGACGATCTCGACGATCTGGGAGCGCGTTTCGTTGTCGGCACGCACCTTCACCAGGACGAGCTCGCGCTGGATCGCAGCGCTGGGCTCGAGTTCGACGATCTTCAGGACGTTGACGAGCTTGTTGAGCTGCTTGGTCACCTGCTCCAGGGGCAGGTCCTCGACATTGACCACGATGGTGATGCGGGAGATGTCGGGGTGTTCGGTGACACCGACGGCGAGCGAGTCGATGTTGAAGCCGCGGCGGGAGAACAGGGCGGCGATCCGGGCGAGGATGCCGGGGGTGTTCTCGACCAGGACCGAGAGCGTGTGCTTGGTGGACATGAGCCTCTTACCTCTTCCTACAGCTCTCAGTCGTCTTCGTTGTCGCCGAAGTCGGGGCGGACGCCGCGGGCAGCCATGACTTCGTCGTTGGAGGTGCCGGCGGCGACCATCGGCCAGACCTGGGCGTCCTCGTGGACGATGAAGTCGATCACGACCGGGCGGTCGTTGATCGAGTTCGCTTCCTGGATCGCCTTGTCCAGGTCCTCGGGGCGCTCGCAGCGGATCGCGTAACAGCCCATCGCCTCGGACAGCTTGACGAAGTCCGGGACCCGGGTGCCGCCGCTGGGCTTGCCCTGCTCGGCGATGCCGTCCTCGGGGCCGGAGTGCAGCACCGTGTTGGAGTAGCGCTGGTTGTAGAACAGGGTCTGCCACTGGCGGACCATCCCGAGCGCGCCGTTGTTGATGATCGCGACCTTGATCGGGATGTTGTTGAGCGCGCAGGTGGTCAGTTCCTGATTGGTCATCTGGAAGCAGCCGTCGCCGTCGATCGCCCAGACCATCCGGTCCGGCTGACCGGCCTTGGCGCCCATCGCGGCCGGGACCGCGTAGCCCATCGTTCCGGCGCCGCCCGAGTTCAGCCAGGTGGCCGGGCGCTCGTAGTTGATGAAGTGGGCGGCCCACATCTGGTGCTGGCCGACGCCCGCCGCGTAGATGGTGTCCGCGTCCGCGAGCTCGCCGATGCGCTGGATGACGCGCTGCGGGGACAGCGTGCCGTCGTTCGGCTCGTCGTAGCCCAGCGGGTACGTCTCGCGCCAGCGGTTGAGGTCCTTCCACCAGGCGGTGTAGTCGCCCCGGTGGCCCTCGGAGTACTCGGCCTGGACGGCCTGGACCAGGTCGGCGATGACCTCGCGGGCGTCGCCCACGATCGGGACGTCGACCTCGCGGTTCTTGCCGATCTCGGCCGGGTCGATGTCCGCGTGGATGACCTTGGCGAACGGCGCGAAGCTGTCCAGCTTGCCGGTCACGCGGTCGTCGAAGCGGGTGCCGAGCGCGATCAGCAGGTCCGACTTCTGCAGTGCGGTGACGGCGGTGACCGCACCGTGCATGCCGGGCATTCCCACGTGCAGCGGGTGGCTGTCGGGGAAGGCGCCGAGCGCCATCAGGGTGGTGGTGACGGGCGCTCCGGTGAGCTCCGCGAGGACCTTCAGCTCGGCGGTGGCGCCGGCCTTCAGGACGCCGCCGCCGACGTACAGGACCGGGCGCTTGGCCGCCACGATCAGCTTGGCGGCCTCGCGGATCTGCTTGGCGTGCGGCTTGGTGACCGGCCGGTAGCCCGGCAGGTCGGTCTGCGGCGGCCACGAGAACGTGGTCTGCGCCTGGAGCGCGTCCTTGGCGATGTCGACCAGGACCGGTCCCGGGCGGCCGGTCGAGGCGATGTGGAAGGCCTCGGCGATGGTCCGCGGGATGTCCTCGGCCTTGGTGACCAGGAAGTTGTGCTTGGTGATCGGCATCGTGATGCCGCAGATGTCCGCCTCCTGGAAGGCGTCCGTGCCGATCGCCTTGGAGGCGACCTGGCCGGTGATCGCGACCAGCGGCACCGAGTCCATGTGCGCGTCCGCGATCGGGGTGACCAGGTTGGTGGCGCCCGGACCCGACGTCGCCATGCACACCCCGACCTTGCCGGTGGCCTGCGCGTAACCGGTGGCCGCGTGCCCCGCGCCCTGCTCGTGCCGGACCAGGACGTGACGGACCCGGGTGGAGTCCATCATCGGGTCGTACGCCGGGAGGATCGCACCGCCGGGGATACCGAACACGACCTCGGCCCCGACCTCCTCAAGAGAACGGATGAGGGACTTCGCGCCCGTGACGTGCTCAACGGTCGCGGACTGGTGTCCGCCGTTACGGGGCCGCGGCTGCGGATGGTGGGCCCCGGTGGCCTGCTCGGTCATCGGCATTCTCTTCTCGAAGCTGAGGGTTTATGCGGTGGTTTGATCGAGATCGCGGTGGTGCTTGAGGGGTGCCAGTGCAACAAAAAACCCCTCGTGCCGTGAGGCAAGCGAGGGGAGCGCGTCGGGTGCGGTCTGCGGAGCCTGCATGGGGCTCCGCTTCAGCCGACGCGCTTTCCAAGTACGAGAATTCGGGTGCGCATGGCATTGACCCTCCCCCCGGCGCGCAGGTGGTGTCAAGTAGGTGGGACGGGCGTCTCATTATTTGAGCTCAGCAGGGGCCGGGTCCGGCCGCTGAGCACGGGGAGCGCGGCCCCGCCCGGGACCGGGAACTCGCCGCGCACCAGGGCCCGCCGCAGCCGGTACTCGTCCAGCGGCCCGGAGAACGCCATGCCCTGCCCATGCGTACACCCCATGGCGCGCAGTGCCAAGACCTGTTCCGGCACATCGACGCCGTCGGCCACCGACTGCATGCCGAGATCGCAGGCGATCCTGAGCAGCCCGGCGGTGATCTTGTGCAGCCGGGCCGATTCGACCACGCCCTCGACCAGCCCCCTGTCCAGTTTCAGTACGTCGATGGGGAGCCGGCGCAGCGCGTTGATCGCCGCGTACCCGCTGCCGAAGCCGTCGAGCGCGATCCGGACGCCGAGTCTGCGCAGACCCACCAGGCGTCGCTCCAGCTCGTCGAAGGAGATCCTGGGGTCGCTGTCGGCGAGCTCGATGATCAGAGCACCGGAGGGCAGCCCGTGCCTGGTCAGCAGGGCTTCGAGGGAGCCGAGCGGCATCGACTTGTCGAGCAGCCGCCGGGCCGAGAGACGTACCGACACCGGGGCGTCGTGGCCCGCGCGCAGGCGTTCCGCGGCGCGCTCGACGGCCTCTTCGAGCAGCCAGCGGCCCAGCTCCGCGGCGCGCTCGCTCTCATCGGCGACCCGCAGGAATTCGGCCGGGGTGAACAGGATTCCCTGGGCTGATCTCCACCGCGCCTGGGCCGCGACGGCGGACACCTCGCCGGTGGTGAGGTCGACCACGGGCTGGTGCAGTACCGCGAATTCGCCCTCGTTCAGCGCGGTACGCAGCCGGGCCGCGAGCTCCGACTTGCGGACGACCTCGGCCTGCATCTGCGGCGCGTACAGCTCGACCCGGTTCTTGCCGCCGGACTTGGCGCGGTACATGGCGAGGTCGGCGTTGCGCAGCAGTTCCCCGGCGCCGATGCCCGGCTCGGCGAAGGCGACCCCGATGGAGGCGGCGACCCGCACGTCGTTGCCGTCGATCTGGTACGGCTGCGACAGGGTGAGGCGCAGCCGGTCGGCGATCTCTCTGACCTGGTACTCGCGGGCGGCGCGGTCGCGGGTGCCGTCGCCGAGGATCAGCGCGGCGAACTCGTCGCCGCCGAGCCGGGCCGCGGTGTCCCCGGCCC
Source organism: Streptomyces sp. NPDC094147 (assembly GCF_044764265.1). Taxonomy (NCBI): domain Bacteria; kingdom Bacillati; phylum Actinomycetota; class Actinomycetes; order Kitasatosporales; family Streptomycetaceae; genus Streptomyces; species Streptomyces sp. NPDC094147. Next base: position 29,633 of record NZ_JBIWHT010000012.1, read on the forward strand.
GTACGGACTCCTGGAGTCTGCGGGCGGCCTGGATGAGCAGTTCGTCGCCGGCCTGGTGGCCGATGGTGTCGTTGACCTGCTTGAAACCGTCGAGGTCGATGAAGAGCACGGCGGTGCCGGGGTCGGTGGTGCGGCGCCCGCCGAGCGCCTTGCGCACCCGCTTGGTGAACAGGGCCCGGTTGGGCAGGTCGGTGAGCGGGTCGTGCTCGGCGTTGTGCTCCAACTGCGCCTGGAGGCGCACCCGTTCGGTCACGTCGCGGCTGTTGAGAATGAGCCCGCCCTGGTGGCGGTTGACGGTCGACTCCACGTTGAGCCACTCGCCGGTCCCCGACTTGAAGCGGCATTCGATCCGCGTCGTGGGCTCCTCGGCGGGCGGCGCCGCCAGAAACCGGCGCACCTCGTGCACCACCCGGCCCAGGTCCTCCGGGTGGATGAGGGAGGCCAGTTCGGACCCGACCAGCTCCTCCGCGTCCCGCCCGTAGACGCCCGCGGCGGCCGGGCTGACGTACCGCAGTATCCCGGTGGGGGCGGCGATCATGATGACGTCGCTTGAGCCCTGCACCAGGGAGCGGAAGTGGTTCTCCTTCTGGGCCAGTTCATGGGTGAGCGCGATGTTGTCGAGCAGCATGATGCCCTGGCGGACCACCAGTGCGAGCACGACGGTGCAGCCGGTGAAGACGACCACGCGGTCGACCCGGCGGCCCTCGATGACGTTGTAGAGGATGCCCAGGGTGCAGACGGCGGCCGCGAGGTACGGCGTGAGCGCGGCCAGCGAGCTGGCGAGGGGGCGGGTCACCGGCAGGGCGGGCGAGCGGGGGGCGGCGCCCGGCGGGCCCGCGGCCCGGGGCGCGGCGACCGGCTGCGGCGGCGCGGCGGGGAATCTGCGCGCGCCCCAGGGGGCGTACGCGAGCAGCAGGGAGCCGGCGAACCAGCCCGCGTCGAGGAGCTGTCCCGAGCGGTAGTGCTCGCGCAGCAGCGGCGAGGTGAACAGGGCGTCGCACAGCACGGTCAGGGCGAGCGCCGCGATCGCGGTGTTCACCGCGGACCGGTTGGCCGACGAGCGCCGGAAGTGCAGCGCGAGCACCATGCTGACCAGGACGATGTCGAGCAGCGGGTAGGCGAGCGCGAGGGCGGCGTGGGCGGTGCTCTCGCCCGCGCCCTCCATGCGTGCGGTGTGCGCCAGCGCGAGGCTCCAGGACAGCGTGAGCAGGGAGCCGCCGATGAGCCAGGAGTCGAGGGCGAGGCAGACCCAGCCCGCCCTGGTCACCGGGCGTTTGGCGAGCACGAGCAGTCCGACGATGGCGGGCGGCGCGAAGCAGAGGAAGAAGAAGTCGGCGGGCGACGGCGTGGGTACGTCGCGGCGGAGCACCACCTCGTACCAGCCCCACACGCCGTTGCCGCAGGCGGCCATGGCGGAGGAGACGGCGAACAGCAGCCAGGCGGGCCGAAAACTGCTCTCGCTGCGGCCCGCGCCCCCCCGTGCGTACAGGAAGCAGGAGACCGCGGCGATCAGGGCCGCGCTGCAGAGGCCGAAGTCGCCCATGATCAGGGCGAGTTGATCGGAGCCCCAGCCCAGGAAGGCGCCGGTGCCGTATCCGGCGCAGATCAGGGCGAGCACGAGCTGGGAAACCACGCCGGCCCCGCCACCGCCGGACACCGGCGGCCGGCCCAGGATCGCTCCCGGGGCGCTCACCGGACCGCTCCATGCCACCGGGCGCGGGCCCGGCCCGCGCTCCGGGACCCGGCGCCGCGGCCCCACGGGGCGTACCGCTGCGTGGTGTTCGCCGTTCCGCCGCTTGTCGCTGTGGCGTGCGTCGCTGCGCCGCGGTGGAATGCTGCGCGATGCGCGCGGCGGGCCTGCCGCAGCCGGTTCCACCGCGTCGGATCGTTCGTCCATTGGCCGTGCATCGCCCGTCGCCCCCCTCGCAGTGATCGCTCCCCCGCGCCGAGACACACGGCGCAGCCCCCGGTCGGGACGATACACCAGTCTCGTCACTCAGGGACATAGCCCCTCTACGCTCAGTGACGGTCAGGAGTCAGGCGGGCACCGTGTGCACCCGTACTGCTCCGGAGCGTCACCGACCCGTTGTCAGAACGACGTTCGCCAGCGGTTCCCCGGCCGCGAAACGGGTCAGCTGAGCCGCGAGCAGACGCTTGGCGCGGGGCGGGAAAGCGGAGGTGGAACCGCCCACATGCGGGCTGATGAGGACATTCGGAGCGTGCCACAGGGGGTGCCCGGCGGGCAGCGGCTCGGGGTCGGTGACATCGAGTGCCGCGCGGATGCGGCCCGACTCCAGCTCGGCGAGCAGCGCCTTGGTGTCCACGACGGGCCCGCGCGCGACGTTCACCAGGAGCGCCCCGTCCTTGAGCCGGGCCAGGAAAGCGCCGTCCACCAGCCCCTTCGTCTGCTCGGTCAGCGGCGTGGAGAGGATGACGACGTCCGCTTCCGGGAGCAGTTCGGGCAGATCGGTCAATGCGCGCACTTCGCCGCGCTCCGTTGTGCGCCAGGAGCGCGCGACGCGCGCCACCCGCGCGCACTCAAACGGCGCGAGCCGGTCCTCGATGGCGGCCCCGATCGACCCGTACCCCACGATCAGAACCGACTTGTCGGCCAGCGCCGGATAGAAACCGGACCGCCACTCCTCCTTCTGCTGCCCCTGGACGAACCCGGGGATCCCGCGCAGCGAGGCGAGGACGAGGGTCAGGGCCAGCTCGGCGGTGGACGCCTCGTGGACACCGCGCGCATTGCACAGGAGCACGCCAGGCGGCAGCAGGCCGAGGCCGGGCTGTACGTGGTCGATGCCGGCGGTCAGCGTCTGCACGACCCGGACGCCGGTCATCGCGGCGAGCGGGCGCACCGCGACCCGCGTGCTCTTCATGTACGGGACCACGTAGAAGGCGCAGTCGGCGGGGTCGGCCGGGAAGTCGGGGCCGCCGTCCCAGAACCGGTAGTCGAGGGACCCGGGCAGGCCCTGGATCCCGGCGGCCTCGAAGGGGAGCCAAACGTCTGCAGTCATGGTCAGGAGGCTATGCGAAGGGCGGTCCTGACCAGAGGTTAGTTTGGGGAGCGACGAGGGAGGGATCCGGGCAGGTGGAGCGCAGGACAATCGGTGCGGGGGCCCTGCGGGCGGGTGCGATCGGGCTCGGCTGCATGCCGATGAGCTGGGGGTACGCCCGCTCGCAGCAGGACCTGGAGCGCTCGCTGCGGGCCGTGCACGCAGCCCTCGACGCCGGCTCTGACCTGCTCGACACGGCCGACATGTACGGGCCGTTCACCAACGAGCTGCTGATCGGGCGGGTGCTGAAGGAGCGGCGGGACGAGGCGTTCGTGGCCACCAAGTGCGGGCTGCTCGTGGGCGTCGACCGGCATGTGGTCGCCAACGGCCGCCCCGGGTACGTGCGTCGGGCCTGCGACGCGTCGCTGCGGCGCCTGCACACCGATGTCATCGACCTCTACATGCTGCACCGCGTCGACCCCGAGGTCCCCGTCGAGGAGACCTGGGGGGCGATGGCGGAGCTGGTGACGGCGGGGAAGGTGCGGGCGCTGGGGCTCAGCGCGATGGGGGCGCGGGCGGTGCGGCGGCCCGGGTCCTGGGCCGGGGTGTACGGGCTGCACGAGGGCCGGTACGAGGAGACGGTCCGGCTGCTCGAACGCGTTCAGCAGGTCTTCCCGGTCGCGGCGGTGCAGGCCGAGCTGTCCGTCTGGTCGCGGGAGGCGCTGGACGCGCTGCTGCCGTGGTGCACGGTCCGGGGAGTGGGCTTCCTCGCCGCGATGCCGCTGGGGAACGGGTTCCTGACGGGCACGCTCACCCCTGGGCAGGGGTTCGAGCCGGACGACATCCGGGCCCGGCATCCCCGCTTCACGGCGGAGATGATGGCGGCGAACCAGCCCGTGGTGGCGGGGCTGCGGCGGGTTGCCGCACGGCACGGGGCGACGCCGGGGCAGGTGGCGCTGGCGTGGCTGCTGAGGCAGGGGCGGCAGGTGATTCCCGTGCCGGGGGCGAAACGGGAGGAGTGGGTACGGGAGAACGCCCTGGCGGCGGCCCTGCGCCTGACCTCGCGGGACCTGACGGCTCTGGCCGCGCTGCCGGCGGCGCGGGACTGACCGGAGCCGCACGGGTGGGCGGAGCCCCCAGAATGGAGGCCTGCCGACCCCGTCGAAGGGAACCGCACCGTGCGACGAACCTCCGTCGTCACCGCCCTCGCCGCCGCCACGCTCGTGCTCGCGGCCGGCTGCTCCTCCGGGGCCGCGCAACCCTTCCCCCGCGCCACCCCCGGCTCCACCACGCCCCCGGCCGCGGAACCCGGCACCCGGCTCCCGCCCGCCAAGGGCTCCGTGAAGGTGGCCAGGACCGTCACGGACGGGCTGAAGGCGCCCTGGGGCATCGCGGCCCTCCCCGAGGGCGGGCTCCTCGTCGGGTCCCGGGACGACGGTTCCGTCGTACGCGTCGACACCGAGAGCGGCAAGAAGACCGCCGTGGGCAGCGTGCCCGGCGTCGACCACCAGGGCGAGGGCGGTCTGCTCGGGCTCGCCCTGTCCCCCTCGTACGCCTCGGACCACCTCGTCTACGCGTACTTCACCACCGAGTCCGACAACCGCATCGCCCGGATGATCTACGACCAACAGCGCCCGGAGGGACAGCAGTTGGGGGCGCCGGACACCATCCTGCGCGGCATCCCCAAGGGGCACAACCACGACGGCGGGCGCATCGCCTTCGGTCCGGACAAGATGCTGTACGCCGGGACCGGCGAGACGGGCGACCGGGCGCTCGCCCAGGACAGGAAGTCGCTGGGCGGGAAGATCCTGCGGATGACGCCCGACGGGCAGCCCGCGTACGGCAACCCGGAGGCGGACTCCGTCATCTACTCCTACGGCCACCGCAACGTCGAGGGCCTCGCCTGGGACGGCCAGAACCGGCTGTGGGCCTCGGAGTTCGGGCAGGACACCTGGGACGAGCTCAACCTCATCGAGCCCGGGAAGAACTACGGCTGGCCCATGGTGGAGGGGAAGGGCGGCAAGGCGGGGTACGTCGATCCCGTGGTCCAGTGGAGGCCGTCCGAGGCCTCGCCCAGCGGGATCGCGTACGCGGACGGCTCCGTGTGGATGGCCGCGCTCAGGGGCGAGCGGCTGTGGCGCATCCCGCTCGCCGGCACCAACCCGCTCGCGGCGCCCGAGGCCTTCCTGACCGGCCAGTACGGACGGCTGCGCACCGTCGTTCCGGCCGGGCCCGGCAAGCTCTGGCTGCTCACCAACAACACCGACTCCCGCGGCAGGCCGAAGCCCGGCGACGACCGCATCCTGGAGTTGGACGTCACCTAGGGGGGCGCGAGCGGGTCAGGGAGCGGCCTTGATCGCCACCTTCTCCGCCTTCGCCGGGAACAGGTTCAGGCGGTGGGCCAGCGCCGCCGCCTCCCCCCGGCCCGAAACCCCCAGCTTGGCCAGGATGTTGGAGACGTGGACGCTCGCCGTCTTCGGGGAGATGTAGAGCTCCTCGGCGATCTGGCGGTTGCTGTGGCCCGCCGTGACCAGGCGCAGGACGTCCTGTTCGCGGCTGGTGAGGCCGAGCGCTTCGGCCGGGTCGGCGGGCTCGTCGGGCAGCACGGGGTCCGGGGCGGTCAGCGGGACACGGGCCCGGCGGGCCAGCAGCTCCAGCTGTTCGCTCAGCGGGCGGGCGCCGAGGCGTACGGACTCGGTGTGGGCCTGGCGGAGCAGCGAGGCGATGGTGTCGCGGTCGCCGCCCTCGGCGAGCAGCGCGGCGGCCCAGCGGTGGCAGATCCGGGCCAGCTCATGGGGACGTTCGAGGGGCTGGAGGGCGACGACGGCCGCCTCCCAGCGGGCCGCGGAGTCCCGGCCTTCGGCGCGGTCCAGTTCGGCGGCGACGACGAGGGCGAGCGCCGCGCACCAGGGCACGGCGATGGGGAGCCGTTTCGCCGCCGCACGGATCGTGTCCAGGGTGGCGGCCCGGCCCGGTTCGGCCGAGGGAAGGCCTCGTACGTCGGCCTCCACGGCCGCTGCGGCGGCGAGCAGCGGCCAGGCGTAGCGCTGGGTGCCGGGCGGGAAGCCGGGTTCGACGGCGCGGGCGAGTTCGGCGCGGGCGTCGGCGATGCGGCCCTGCGCGGCCGCGATGCCCAGGCCGATCCGGGCCAGCGGTATGGCGTGCTGGGCCATCGGGTCGTAGCTGCCGAAGGCCGCGTGGGCCTCGGCAAGGGAGGCCGCGGCGGACTCCGACTCGCCCCGGAGCAGCGCGAGATCGGCCCGGCGCATCAGGGCGTTGCCGAGCGGCTTGCTGCTCACGGCGGTGCGCTGGACCCGCTCGATGGAGTCGACGGCCTCGTCCCAGCGGCCGAGGTTGAACAGGGTCTCGGCACGGTTGGCCTGCACCCAGGCCTCGTTGTCCAACAGGCCGTACTTCTGGGCCAGTTCGACGCCCGCTTCGGCGATGCGCACCGCTTCGGCGGAGCGGCCGATGGACTCCAGGCTGGAGGCGAGGTTCACATGGCCGCGGCCCGCCTCGGCGACCAGGCCGAGTTCGAGGGAGCGGTCGATGACGGCCCGCATCATGGCGAGCCCGTCCTCGGCCGAGCCGGAGTCGACCATGAGGCCGCCGAGGGTGAGCCGCACATTGAGCTCGATCTCCTCGGCCTGCACCAACCGGGCGTACTCCACGGCCCGTTCGGCCTCGGCCAGGGTTTCCGCGCCGGGCTTGTGCAGCATGCCCCAGCCGGCCGAGGTGGCGAGGACCTCGGCGTGCACGGCCGACGGCGGCAGCCCGCGCACCAGCTCCTGCGCGGTGGCGATCTCGGCCCAGCCGTCGCCGCGCCCCAGGTTCTGCACCAGGCGGGAGAGCTGGATCCAGAACCACGCGGCGCGCAGCGGGTCGCTTCCGGAGGGGCCTTCGTTCTCGGCGTCGATGAGCCGCAGGGCCTTCTTGGCGATCTTCATGGCGCGTTCGCGGTCGCCGCAGAACCGGGCGGCTTCGACGGCCTCGGCGAGCAGGTCGAGGTAGCGCAACGGCGCCGCGGCCTCGGGGTCGCAGCCGCAGGCCGGGTAGGAGCCCGCGTGGTCGAGCGGCCGGAGCCCGTCGCGTATCTCCTCCGGGACGGAGTCCCACAGCTCCATGCTCCTGGACAGCAGGCGCAGTTGCTCGGCGTAGGCGTGTCTGCGGCGGGCCTCGACGGCGGCGCGCAGCACCACGGGCAGCGCCTTGGCGGCGTCGTGCGCGAGGTACCAGTAGGTGGCGAGCCGGGTGGTCTGCTCGTCGGCCCGGACGAGCGAGGGGTCTGCCTCCAGCGCTTCGGCGTAGCGGCGGTTGAGGCGCGAGCACTCGCCGGGCAGCAGGTCGTCGCTGACTGCCTCGCGGACCAGGGAGTGGCGGAAGCGGTAGCCGTCGCCGTCCGGCGCGGGCAGCAGGATGTTCGCGCCGACGGCGGCCCGCAGGGCCTCGATGAGCTTGTCCTCGGGGAGCCGGGCGACCGCGGCGAGCAGGGGGTATTCGACGGTGGAGCCGCCTTCGGCGACGACCCGCACCACCCGCTGGGCGTCCTCGGGCAGGCTCTCGACGCGGACGAGCAGCAGATCGCGCAGGGAGTCGCTCAGGTCCGGGCAGCCGCCGTGGGGGTCGTGGCAGACGACGAGTTCCTCCACGAAGAAGGCGTTGCCGTCGGAGCGCGCGAAGATCTCGTCCACCAGGCGCTGTTCGGGTTCGGCGGCCAGGATTCCGGTGAGCTGGTGGTGCACCTCGGCGCGGTTGAAGCGGGCGAGCTCGATGCGCCGTACGGTACGCAGCCGGTCGAGCTCGGCGAGCAGCGGGCGCAGCGGGTGGCGGCGGTGGATGTCGTCGGCGCGGTAGGTGGCGACGACCACGAGGCGGCCGCGCCGCAGGGTGCGGAAGAGGTAGGCGAGCAGGTGGCGGGTGGAGGCGTCCGCCCAGTGCAGGTCTTCGAGGACGAGGACGACGGTGCGGTCGGCGGCGATCCGCTCCAGCATCCGCACGGTGAGCTCGAAGAGCCGCGCGGTGCCGTCCTCGCGCGGGATGTGCCGTCCCGTGTCGGCCAGTTCGGGCAGCAGCCGGGCCAGCTCTTCCTCCTGGCCGTCGGCCGCGGCGAGGAGCTCGTCGGGCAGTTGGCGGCGCAGGGCGCGCAGCGCGGCCGAGAACGGGGCGAAGGGCAGCCCGTCGGCGCCAACCTCGACGCAGCCGCCGATGGCGATCACGGCGCCCGCCGCGCGGGCGGCGCCGGTGAACTCCTCGACGAGCCGGGTCTTGCCGACCCCGGCCTCGCCGCCGATGAGCAGCGCCTGCGGCTCTCCCCCGGGGCCTTCGGCCAGGGAGGTGCCCCCGGCGGCGCGGGCGAGCGCTTCGTTCAATACCGTCAGCTCACCGGCTCGGCCGACGAACACGGGGCTGACTGACCTGGTCTCCACGCTGCCGAGCATCGCACAGGCCTCTGACAACGCGGCACCGGACGGTCCGTCCCCGGCTGGGGAGGCGGCCCCGGAGGAGGTCGGGGCGGCGGCCGGGGACGGAATCCCGGGGCGGGTCGGGGTGGTCGTCATCGCGGTCGGCCGGGGCACTCAGGCGGCCCGTACGAACCGGTCCCGCAGTGAACTCACCCGCCCCTCCGGCCCGTTGTCGCCGGTCCGGCGGCCGAAGCGGCGCCCGGCCCGGCGGGCCTGGTTCACCAGGCGCTCGCGGTCGGCGCGGCGCAGCAGCTCGGTCTCGCGGGACTTGTGCATCTCGTACTCGAACATCTCGGTACTCCTGGGTTGCGATCCGGTTGGGGTCTTCCTCGCTCGGGCCCGGTGTTCCGGGCTCCTTGCGATGCCTCAACTCTCGTCTCCCAGGGGCCTCTCCCGCATCGGGCGAGTGCCGCATCTGCACGCACCCGCTGCCTTAGGCGGCCCGGATACCGGGCAGGTCCCGCCTAAGGCAGGGGGCTGAGTGCCTTAGGCGGTGTCCCGACGGCGGTGATCCGCCGGACACCCCCTAGGCATGCCTCAGCCCTTGGCGCTCGGCAGGGCCGCGAACAGGTCCAGGTACATGGCCGCGGAGATCAGCAGCCCGAGCACGCCGAGAACGACTCCGGCCAGGGCGACGGCCTTGACCCACACCGGCTGGTCGGCGCGGCCGGGGGTGCCGAACGCGGGCCGGGCCAGCGCGCAGCCGCCGACGACCAGGGCGAGCAGCGCGAAGACACCGTTGACCAGGGCGGTGGTGTGCCAGGAGTTGCCGTAGATCTCCTGGATCTGCTGGGCCGCGGTGCTGCTCTGGGCGGTTTTGATCTGCCCGATCAGGGTCTGCCGCTCGGAGAGCGTCTTGCCCATCCAGGTGCCGCTGAGCGACACCGCGCCGAGCGCGCCCGCGACGACGGCCGCGGCGCCCGTGCCGAATCCGGCCCGCGCGGGGGCGGGCTCGTCGTCCGGTTCCGCGTCGAGCCCGTCGTCCTCCGCGTCGTGCGCTTCGGCGGACTCGGGGGCCGCTTCGGCGGCCTCTCCCCCGGTGGTGGACGCGGCCTCGGTCTCGGTCTCGCCCTCCGTCTTGGGCTCGGTCTCGGCGTCGGTCTTCGTCGTGGCGGGGGTGGCGTTCATGCCCGGCACGCTAGGTGCCGTTTCTGAGAGGCCGCTGAGAGCTTCCTTAACGCCCCGCCCGTGTCAGCGCCCCGCCCGTGCCGTACGCCAGTCGTCGGCGAGCACCGACCAGATCTCGCTGTCGTGGCGCACCCCCCGGTAGGGGTAGCTCTCGCGGAGCACCCCGTCGCGGACCATGCCGAGCCGCTTGGCGACGTTGATGCTCGCGGTGTTCTCGGCGGACGTCACCCATTCGACGCGGTGCATGCCCCGTACGTCCACAGCCCAGTCGATCAGCACCCGGATCGCGCGGGTGATCAGGCCCCGTCCGACGGCGCTCTCCTCCAGCCAGCAGCCGACCTCGCAGTTGCCCTGCCCGGTGTCGAAGATCCGGAACAGCACGCCGCCGACGAGGGTGCCGTCGGCCCAGATCCCGTACAGGCGGCCGGAGTCGGCGGCGGCCTTGTCGGCGTACGACTGGAGGTAGGAGCGTGCCGAGTCGAGGTCGGCCACGATGTCGGGCAGTTGGATGTGGGTGCCGATGTAGTCGCGGCCCCGGTCCATGTGGGCGAGGAACTCCTCGGCCTGCCACGGCTCAAGGGGGCGCAGTTCGGCCCCGTCGTCTCCCAGCGCCTTTGTGAACATCCCGCTCCTAAACCTCTGCGTACGCCATCGGTTGCTACGGCACCGGCTGGTCCGCCCTTTCGGCCGCCCGCCGCCCCGGAATCGTCGCACGGCGGCACTCGGGGGCCTCGATGCTGATCCGTGGGAGCCGTCGGTCCAGCCAGGCCGGCAGCCACCAGTTGGCGCCGCCGAGCAGATGCATGAGGGCGGGGACGAGGAGGGTGCGCAGGACGAAGGCGTCGAGGGCCACGGCCGCGGCGAGCGCTATGCCGAACATGGCGATCACTCGATCACCGCTGAGAACGAACGCGAGAAAGACCGAAATCATGATCACGGCCGCGGAGTTGATCACGCGGCTGGTCTCGGCGAGGCCGACCCGGACCGCCCGCCGGTTGTCGCGGGTCTCCAGCCACTCCTCGTACATGCGGCTGACCAGGAACACCTGGTAGTCCATGGACAGGCCGAAGAGCACCGAGACCATGATCACGGGCAGGAACGGTTCGATCGGGCCCGATCGGCCGAGGCCCATGGACTCGCTCCCCCAGCCCCACTGGAATATCGCGACGACGATGCCGAAGGAGGAGGCGACCGCCGCCACGTTCATCGCGGCCGCCTTGAGCGGAATCCCGATCGAACGGAAAGCGATCAGCAGCAGAACGCACCCCAGCGCGATCACCACGCCGACGAACAGCGGGAGTTTGCCCACGATGATCGCCGCGAAGTCGTCGTAGCTGGCGGTCACCCCGCCCACGTGCGCCTTCAGGGAGCTGCCCCGCTCGGCCGCCGGGAGCACCTCGTGGCGCAGCCGGTCGACCAGGGCGCTGGTGCGCTGCGACTGCGGTGCCGAGTCCGGCACGACGGTCAGGACGGCGGTGCTGCCGCTGCCGTTGTACGTCACCGGGCTCACCGATGCGACGCCGCCGGTGGCGCGCAGCACGTCCGGCAGCCGGTCCATCGCGAGCCGGTCGCCGGGGCCTTCGAGTTCGGCGACCACGGTCAGCGGCCCGTTCACGCCGGGCCCGAAGCCCTCCGCGAGGAGGTCGTACGCCTGGCGCGTGGTCGTCCTGGCGGGGTTGTTGCCCTGGTCGGAGGTGCCCAGGTGCAGGGAGAGCGCGGGCAGCGCCAGGGCCAGCATCACCACGGCGGCGACCGCGCCGAGCAGCTTCGGACGGCGTTCGACGAACTCGGCCCAGCGGGCGGCGAACCCGGTGGGCTGCTCGGGCCGGGGGCCGTGTTCGGCGAGCCGGCGCCGTTCGCGGCGGCTCAGCGCCCGCGTCCCGATGAAGGACAGCAGGGAGGGCAGCAGCGTGATGGAGGCGGCGACGGTCAGTACGACGGTGAGCGAGGCGGCGACGGCGACGCCGTTGAGGAAGCCGAGCCGCAGGATGAGCATGCCGAGCAGGGCGATGCACACGGTCGCGCCCGCGAAGACGACGGCCCGCCCGGTGGTCGCGACGGCGGCGCGCGCCGCGTCCTCGACACCGAGGCCGCGCCGCAGTCCGCGCCGGTGCCGGGTCACGATGAACAGGGCGTAGTCGATGCCGACGCCGAGCCCGATCAGCATGCCGAGCATGGGCGCGAAGTCGGCGACGGTCATGGCGTGGCCGAGCAGTCCGATGCCCGCGTACGCGGTGCCGACGCCCACCAGCGCGGTGGCGATCGGAAGCAGACTGGCGGCGAACGAGCCGAAGGCGAGGAACAGCACGACGGCCGCGACGACCACCCCGACGACCTCGCTGAACTGCGGGGACGGAGCCTCGGTGAGCGCCACGGCGCTGCCGCCGAGTTCGGCGTCGAGGGAGGCGGAGGCGGCGGACCTGGCGGTGTCGACGACGGCCTGGGCCTGAGCCTTGGGGATGTCGCCGGCCTGCCGGTCGAAGGTGACCGTCGCATAGGCGGTGCGTCCGTCGGCGCTGATCTGCGCCGCGCCCTGGGAACCGTACGGGCCGGACACCGACGCGACCCCGGGGAGCTTCGCGACCTGTGCGAGCGCCGCGGTCATCCGGTGCCGTACGGCGCTGTCGCGGACGGAGCCTGAACCGGTGTGCCAGACGATCGAGTCGGTGTCGCCGCCCCGGCCGTGGAAGCCGGCGTCGAGCAGGGCGCTCGCGCGGCCGGACTCGGTACCGGGAGCCTCGTAGTCGTTGGAGTACGCCGTACCGGCGACGGCCGCGGCGGCGGTGGTGGCGCCCAGCGCGAGGAGCCAGAGCAGTACGACGACGAGGCGGTGCCTGACGCACCAGCGCGCGAGGGCGGCCAACGTGAGTGCTCCCGGTTGATTTTGTGGCTCTTTGACCGGGAACAGCCCGCAAAGAACGGAGGCGCGCAGGAACTGCGCGTCAGCCACTCTGGCAGCCAATAGTGATCGTTTGCCCGCTTCGTGGCCTTACTCACAGGGCCTTCCCCCTCAGGGGGGCTAATGGCCCATGCTCAGCGGCGAAGGGCTTCGGCGGGTTCGATGCGGGCGGCGCGCAGCGCGGGGTAGGCGCCGGCGAGCAGTCCGGTGAGAGTGCCGATCAGCGGCGCGGGGAGGGTGGTCCAGGGGTCGAGGATGGCCGTCCAGTGGTGGGCGAGGGCCACCGAGAGGGTCACGACGATGCTGACGGCCGTGCCGAGCAGGCCGCCGAGGGTGCCGAGCGCCGCCGATTCGGTGAGGAACTGGGCGGCGATGTGGCGGGGCCGCGCCCCGAGCGAGCGGCGCAGACCGATCTCCCCGGTGCGCTCCAGGACGGAGACCAGGGTGGTGTTGGCGATGCCTACGGTGCCGATGATCAGGGTGATGCCCGCGAGCAGCAGGAAGAGGGAGTCGAGGCTGCCGGTGACGCTGTCCTGGAGCGCGTGGGGCTCGGGCGGCGGCACGGCCTGGAGGTGGTCGGGGCGGTCGGGACGCAGGGCGAGCGGGGCCTGCTTCGCGATGAGCCGGGCGGCGCCGACGCGGGTCTGGATGAGCATGGTGGCGGCGTAGTCGGGCGCCGGGTCGCCGTAGTCGGCGCGGGCCGTGCGGTCGGGGATGATCACCGACAGCAGCAGGTCGGGGAGGCGTTCGACGTTCCCGAGGATGCCGACGACGGTGTACGGGGTGCCGTTGATGAAGACGGCGGGCTGGGCGGCGAGGTTGCTGATGCCGAGGTGGCGGGCGACGGCCGAGCCGATGACGGCGACGTGCATGCGCCTGCTGTCGTGGAAGGTGTTGTAGAGGGTGCCGCCGCCGAGGGTGGGGCCGACGGCCTGGAGGAGGCCGGGGCTCGCGGCGTACACGGTCAAGCCCTCGGAGCCGGTGGCCGCCGCGGCGGCGGGTCCGGAGCGGGTGGAGACGGCGGGCGGGGTCTTGAACACCTGCCAGTACGTTCCGGCGTGGACGGCGCCGTTGAGGCGCTCGGCGCGCTGGTCGGCGTCGTCGGAAAAGTCGTAGCGGGTGGTCGCGGCCGCCTGTTGCGCGGGGTCGGGGGCACCGACGTCCTTGACGGTGACCTGGGTGGCGGCGAGCACCGTGAAGTCGGAGCTGATCTGTCCCCGGGCGGTGGCGGTGAGCCCGAGAATGGCCACGAACGCGCCGACGCCGAGCAGGGTGCCGAGGATGGTCAGGGCGGTACGGGCGGGCCGTTGCAGGATGCCCGCGACGGATTCGGCCGCCAGGTCCCTGAAGGCCAGGCGGGTGCGGGGAATGTCCGGATGGCGCGGGCGCCGCGCGGCTCGCCTCACGCCGGGCTCCTCGCGTCCGCGCGTCCGCCGCGCCGGGCACCCAACTGGCCGCTGTCCTGGGCGAGTTCGCCGTCCAGGATGGTGAGGGTGCGGCGGGCGCGGGCGGCGACGGCCGGGTCGTGGGTGATGACGACGAGGGTGATGCCGCTCGCGTTGAGCGCGTCGAGGGTGTCCATGACGCGGCCGGCGGAGACGGTGTCCAGGTTGCCGGTGGGCTCGTCGCAGAGCAGCAGGCTGGGGCGGTTGACGAGCGCGCGGGCGATGGCCACGCGCTGGCGTTCGCCGCCGGACATGGCGGAGGGCAGCGCGTCGAGCCGGTGCCCGAGTCCGACGGTGAGCAGCGCGGCCACGGCTTCGGCACGGCGCCGGGCGCGCGGGGTGCCGAGGTAGACCTGGGCGAGCATGACGTTCTCGGTGGCGGTGCGGTAGGGCAGCAGGTGGAAGGACTGGAAGACCAGCCCGATGCGGTGCCCGCGCAGCGCGGTCCGGTCGGCCTCGGGAAGGCCGCCGGTGTCGATGCCGTCGAGCCGGTAGTGCCCGCCGGTGGGCCGGTCGACGAGCCCGACGACATTGAGCAGCGTCGACTTCCCGGACCCGGAGGGGCCGACCACGGCGATGTACTCGGCGCGTTGGACGGTGAGGTCGGTGGGCCGCAGGGCGTGCACGGGCGGCGGCCCGGGGTAGGTGCGGGCGGCACCGGCCAGCTCGATGACGGCGGGGGTGCGGTCCGTGCCGTACCCGGCGGGGCCTGCCTCAGGAGCGGCGCCGTCTGCGCCGGGGCCTCCGGCTGGGGCAGCGCCGTCCCCGGCTCCCGCCCTCACTGGCCCACCACCACCGCGTCCCCGGCGGCGAGCCGGAAGCCCGGCCCGGCCGTGACGGCCACGTAGCCGTCGGCGTCCATGCCCGCGGTGACCGGGACGCGGCGCTGGGGGCCTCCCGCGTCGCGTACGGACACCGAGGTGCGGCCGTCGGCGCCCGCGCTGACCGCGGTCGCCGGGACGACGAGGACCGGCCCGTCGCTGGACGCGGCGGTGACGGTCACGCGGACGTCCAACCCGAGCCAGGGCGCGGGGAGTTCGGTGGCCGGGGTGATGGTGAGCGGGTACCCGGCCCGCGCCTGCGGGGTGTCGCCGCTGTTCTGCCCGCCGCCGGTGGAGCCGTTCTGCCCGCCGCCCGAACCGCCGTTGCCACGGACGCCGTTGGGGACGCCCGTGGTGTACGCGCCGAGTGCGGTGATGGCGCCCTTGGCCTCCTGGCCGAGCACTTCGGCGGAGAGCTGGACCTTCATGCCCTCGCGCAGCGCCGACTTCTGGTCCTGGGTGAGGACGGCCGTCACGACGGGCCGCCCCGAGTCGACGGTGAGCAGCGGCGGCGCGACGGCGGAGCCGACGGCGCCGTTGACGGCCGAGAGCCGGGCGGGAAACGCGGGTACGAAGGTGAATTCGGCGAGCGGGAGCATCACTCCGGTGCGGGCGACGAGGTCGCCGAGTGCCTTCTGAGCTGTCGTCAAATCCTGTTCGGAGTAGTCGAGTTGGGTGGCCGCGGCGCCGATCGCGGCGGCCCCCTTGGCCGTGTCGCGGGTCGCGCGGGCGGCGGTGACGGCGCGCTGCGCGGTGGTGACGGCCTGCCGGGCGGCCGTGAGCGTCTGCTGGTCGGCGGCGCCGTGCGGGCCGCCGGTGTTCGGCGGGTCGTAGCCCCGGTCGGCGTAGAGCGCGGCGACGGCGGTCTTGGTGTGCGGGCCGAAGGAGCCATCGGGGTCGCCGTCGGCGTACCCGAGGCGGCGCAGCGCGTCCTGGAGTTCGCCGACGTCCTTGCCGGTGTCGCCCGGTTTGAGGTCGCGATAGGCGGGGACCGCTCCGGCCAGCGCGATCACGGGACGCCCCGACACCTCGACCAGGACATCGCCGGGGGCCACGGCGCTGCCGGTCTTCTTGCGGATCCCGGTCAGGACCGGCGTCCCGGCCGCGCCCTGCGACTGCCCTTGTACGGGAGTGAAGCTGACGCTGCCGCCCGCGGTGACGGTGCCGCGCAGGATCACCGACTTGGTGAGGATCCGCTGCTGCACGGGAGCGGTGAGCACGGTGGGCTCGGGGGCCCGGCGCGCGGCGGCGTCCTGCTCGGGCGAGCGGACGAAGACCGAGGCGACGAGCCCGCCGACGGAGAGCAGCGCGGCGCCCGCGGTGACGATCAGCAGAATGCGCTGACGCCTGATCAGAGCCGATGCGGTGCCCGGAATTTCAGGCTCCGGGGAACGTGGTGCGGGCACGGCCGGCCGGACTTCCGGCTCGGAGTCCAGGACAGTCGGAATCCCCGATTCGGGCACGGAACTGTCTGCCATTCGGTCCGCCTGCCAGGTAGCCGCCCGGTCCGATCGCGGGATCGGGCGTCAGCTTGATGTCCTCGCCGAGGCCCCGTCAAGAGGGAATTCCTTCGGACGCCGGACGCAGTGTGGCCGAATCATGGGTACGGGTTTCGCGCGGCACGACTACACCGGATCACCACACGATCTTTTCCATCCCCTTTCAACTGCGGCTCCCTCCAAGGGAATTGAGAACTCCGGACCGCGGCCGCCCCAGGACTCGGACCGTTCCGGCCATGATTTCCCTCCGTAGGACGTCTCTGCCGTTCCTTTAATCCCGTGGAGCCCCGCAGTCCGCAAACTCTCCATTGACCGCCCGGTCGGCACCACTTACGGTTCTCCTGCCTTGGGAGACATCCCGGGACACAGCGGTCTCCGGCCGGAACCGTGCGCGAAAGAGCACGAACCCGCGAAAGCGCAGCCGCACGTCAAAAGATCGGCCGCACGTCAATTCGCCAGCCACTGGAGGAGATTCGCTGTGAGATCCAGATATGTGTTAGCCGTAGCCGGCATCGCGGTCGCCGCGATGACCGGCCTCGCCACCCCCGCCTCGGCCGCGAGCGCCGGGGCCGCCACCTCGGCCACCTCGGCCACCCCTGCCTCGACGGTCATCGGCATCGAGTTCGTCGACGCCAACTACCAGGGCGCCACCTACACCGTGACCGGCGGCACCTGCACCTCGACCCTCTCGGACGTCGACTGGTACATCAACTCCATGCCGGCCGGCTGGAACGACGTCATCTCCTCGTTCCACAGCTACGCGAACTGCTGGACCAAGCTGTACGAGAACATCAACCGCACGGGCGCGACCTACGGCTTCATCGGCGACTCCAGCTACGTCGGGGACGCGATGAACGACCGCGCCAGCTCCATCGAATGGAGCTGACCGAACCCCACTCGGCTGCCGCCGCGGACCAGGGCACGGTCCGCGGCGGCGGCCGGCCGGCGTACCGGCGGGCTCCCCACCCCAGTCCCTGCGGGCACGAAGTCTGAAAGGCGGCCATGGACGCGCGAGTTCCACAGGGAAGGCGCCCGGGGGCGATCGCGCCGCCGACAGGGGCCTCCAGGGTATCCGGCCCGCTGATCGCCGTTGCGGCGGCCGCGGCGCTGCTGTTCGCGGCGGGCTGTTCGAGCGCGCCGCAGAAGGCGGAGCCGCCGAAGACCGGCCCCATTCCCAAGATCACTGACGCTTCGCAGATCCAGCCGCTCCCGCTGGACGCGTACACCCTCAATCAGCAGCAGTATCTGGACACGCTCAATGCCCAGCGGGTGCTGGCCCGGCGCTGTATGACGCCCTACGGAATCGACTGGCACGGCAGCGACGTGATCGACCCCGCGCCCGTCGGCCAGAAACTCGCCACCCTGTTCCTGATCGTCGACGAGAACCGTGCCGCGCAGTACGGCTACCACTCGCCCGACGATCATTCCAAGGGCGGAAAGAAATCCAGCACCGGCAATGATCCGACCCCGGTCGAGAAGTCGGTCTTCAACGGCACCTACAAAGGCCCGGACATCAATGGGCATCCCGTACCCAAGGGCGGCTGCAATGCCGTGGTGGAAGCCGAGTTGACCAAGGGCGGCGCCTCCGGAGTGGGCATCTTCGACGCCTCGAACGTCATGCTCGGCCCCTATCAGCAGTCGAAGTCGGACAGCCGGGTGGAGGACGTGTTCGGCGCCTGGAGTACGTGCATGAAAGGCAAGGGGTACGCCTACAAGAGCCCCAATGACGCCGTCAACGACCCGGCGTGGCGCTCCCCGCAGCCGAACCCCACCGAGATCGCGACGGCCCGCGCGGACGTCGCCTGCAAGCAGCAGACCAATGTGGTCGGCATCTGGTGGGCGGTGCTGACCGCGTACGAGAACCGGTACATCGAGCAGCACGCCGAGGACCTCGCCAAGGTGAAGCAGCAGGTCGACGCCACCCTGCGCAATTCGGCGACGGTCCTCGCGACGGGAGGCTGAGACACGGCGCGGCTCCCGGGCCAGGGAACCGCGCCGGGCCCGGGGACCGACCCGGTCAGCCGGAGACGCTCGGCCGCCCGTTCTCGATGTGGCCCATCAGCCTGCGGCGGAACCCGCTGCCACCGTCCGCGGTCACTTCGAGGTCGTACCAGCCGTGCGCGTCCGCGGCGGAGTGCACGAGGGTGCGGCTGCGCCCCGGCTTGACGGTGACGCTCCGCTTCCAGTCCCGCAGATCGGCCTCGTCGGCGTACCCGAGGGGCAGTACGACGAAGGTGACCGGCTCGCTGCCGCGGTTGCGCAGCGTCAGATGGACGTCGCGGTCGTGGTGGTCGAGGTACGTCGTCACCTCGGCGGCGTCGACGGCCCCCGCCCCCTCGAACTCCCGCCGGAACCCGTTCGGCCCGGTGACCGTGAACCTATAGGCGCCGTTGGCCCCTCCGGTAAGGGGCACGCTCCATTGCGCCTTGCCCCTTACGTCCTTGTGCTGCGGCGCGGCGAACTCCTTGGCGTACGGGTAGAGCGCGAAGTGGGCGCTGCGCCGGCCGTTGTTGCTGAGCTGCACCTGGAGCGCGCCGTCGGCGACCCGGGCGCAGGCGTCCGGCTGGTACGGCAGCGGCCGGGCGGGCCGGGTGCCCTCTTCCTGTACGGGCATGCGCTGCTGGGCGGGCGGCTCCGGCCGCCAGCGGCCGGACAGCGGCGGGATGGGACCGGGGTGGGTCACCGCGGGCTGCGGCCTGCCCCGCTCGAAGTCGAAGGCGGAGGTCAGGTCGCCGGTGACACTGCGGCGCCACTGGCTGATGTTGGGCTCGCGCACCCCCGTCCACTTCTCCAGGAAGCGGATCACCGAGGTGTGGTCGAAGACCTCGGAGCAGACGTATCCGCCGACGCTCCACGGCGAGACGACGAGCAGCGGCACCCGCGCGCCGAGCCCGGTGGGCTTGCCCTCCCACTGCTCGTCGGCCACCTCGGGCGGGGCGACGGGCGGCGGTACGTGGTCGAAGAAGCCGTCGTTCTCGTCGTAGTTGATCAGGACGACGGTGTGCCGCCAGACGTCCGGATGCCTGCCGAGCGCGTCGAGCACCTTGTAGACGATGGTGGCGCTGTGCACGGGCGAGGAGACGCTCGGGTGCTCGGAGTCGAGCGCCGAGGGCACCAGGTAGGAGACCTCGGGCAGGGTGCCGGCGGCCACGTCGTGGCCGAACGCGTCGGCGAGCGTACCGGTCGGGACCCGCCTCAACCCTCGCTCGAACAGGCTGCGTTCGGCCTTGCCGAGGGTCGCGACGCCCTGGTCGAGCAGGCCGAGCAGCCGCTCGCGCTCGGCGCTGTCAGTGGCGTCGCGTACAACGGAGTAGAAGGACTCCATGTACGTGTGTCCGCCGGTCTTCGCGAGGGCCTTGCGGGCGATGGCCTTGAAGGTGGTGAAGAACTCGATCTGGTTGTCGGTGAAGTTCTCCCACTCGGTGTACGTCTTCCAGCTGCGCCCGGCCTTTTCGAGCCGCTCGGCGTAGGTGCCCCAGCCGTACCCCGGGTGCGTGCCCTCGTCGTACGCGTCGTTCCCGACGGCGCGCTTGCCGTTCGCCTCATAGCCCGTCTTGCCACTCCACAGGTGGTTGCGGTTGGGGCTGGTCGAGCTGTGGATGGAGGAGTGGTAGGCGTCGCAGACGGTGAAGGTGTCGGCGAGTTCGTAGTGCAGCGGGATGTCCTGGCGGTCGTAGTAGGCCATGGTCGCCGAGGTCTTCGCGGAGACCCAGTTGTCCATCCAGCCGCCGTTCCAGGCCTTGGCGCCGCCGCTCCAGGAGTGGTCGAGGGCGCCTATGTACTGGAGGTCCTTCTTCTGCGCGGCCGCCGCCCCGCGCACGGGGAAGGGCAGCACGGTGGTGCCGAGCGGGCCCGGCTGCTCGAACACGGGCTTTCCGCCGGGGAGTTGGATCGCATTGCGGTCACCGAAGCCGCGGACGCCGCGCAGGGTGCCGAAGTAGTGGTCGAAGGACCGGTTCTCCTGCATCAGGATCACCACGTGCTTGACCGCGCTCAGCCCGCCGGCCGGGGGTTCCGCGGCCATGGCCGCCTGCAGCGAGGGCGGCAGCAGCGAGCCGGCCGCGGCCGCGCCTAGGGCGCCGCCGCCGAGGGCGAACAGCCGTCGCCGTGAGATGTCCGTGACCAACTGATCCTCCCGAGCCGTGTGTTCTGACGGGGAGGCTAGTGACCCGGGATGTCCGCCGAAAGTACCGAACCCAGCCACCCGATGAACGCCCCACACACCACCTGGGGGCTCGCCCCCGGACCCCCGCTCCTCAAACTCCCCCGAGGACTACGTCCAGGGGGACCCCCAAGGGGCTGGATTTCGCGCCCCCGGAGGCCAGGCGGCGGAGCCGCAGAGTGTCACAGCGGGAAGGGCCGGGGTGGGGCCGGAAAAGGGGCGGTCCCCGCCGGCAACTCACCGGTGGGGGCCGCCCCTTGGCGGGACGGAAGGGCTCAGCCCTCCACGCCCAGCCTCTCCAGGATCAGCTGCTTCACACGCGCCGCGTCGGCCTGGCCACGCGTGGTCTTCATGACCGCACCCACCAGCGCCCCGACCGCCGCCACCTTGCCACCCCGGATCTTGTCCGCGATCGCCGCGTTGCCCGCAATCGCCTCGTCCACGGCCGCGCCGAGCGCACCCTCGTCCGAGACGACCTTCAGGCCGCGCTTCTCGACCACCGCGTCCGGGTCGCCCTCACCCGCGAGGACGCCCTCGATGACCTGGCGCGCCAGCTTGTCGTTGAGGTCTCCGGCGGCCACCAGGGCGGCGACCCGGGCGACCTCCGCCGGGGTGATCGCCAGCTCGTCGAGCGCGACGCCCGACTCGTTGGCGTTGCGGGCCAGTTCGCCCATCCACCACTTGCGGGCCGCAGCGGCATCCGCGCCGGCCTCGATGGTGGCGACGATCGGGTCGACCGCACCGGCGTTGAGCATCGACTGCATGTCGTGCTCGCTGACGCCCCACTCCTCGCGGAGCCGGTTGCGGCGCACCCGCGGCATCTCGGGAAGCGCCGAGCGCAGCTCCTCGACCCAGGCACGGGCGGGCGCCACCGGCACCAGGTCGGGCTCCGGGAAGTACCGGTAGTCCTCGGCGTTGTCCTTGATGCGGCCGGAGGTGGTGGAGCCGTCCTCCTCGTGGAAGTGACGGGTCTCCTGCACGATCGTGCCGCCCGAGGAGAGCACCGCGGCGTGCCGCTGGATCTCGAAGCGGGCCGCACGCTCCACCGAGCGGAGCGAGTTGACGTTCTTCGTCTCCGAGCGGGTGCCGAACTTCTCGACGCCGTGCGGGCGCAGCGACAGGTTCACGTCGCAGCGCATCTGGCCCTTGTCCATCCGGGCCTCGGAGACGCCGAGCGCCTTGATGACCTCGCGCAGCTCGGCCACGTACGCCTTGGCGACCTCGGGCGCGCGCTCGCCCGCGCCCTCGATCGGCTTGGTGACGATCTCGATGAGCGGGATGCCCGCGCGGTTGTAGTCCAGGAGGGAGTGCGAGGCGCCGTGGATGCGGCCGGTGGCACCGCCGACGTGCGTCGACTTGCCGGTGTCCTCCTCCATGTGGGCCCGCTCGATCTCCACCCGGAAGATCTCGCCGTCCTCCAGCTGGACGTCGAGGTAGCCGTTGAAGGCGATCGGCTCGTCGTACTGCGAGGTCTGGAAGTTCTTCGGCATGTCCGGATAGAAGTAGTTCTTCCGGGCGAAACGGCACCATTCGGCGATGTCGCAGTTCAGCGCGAGGCCGATCTTGACGGCCGACTCGACACCGATCGCGTTGACGACGGGCAGCGAGCCGGGCAGGCCGAGACAGGTGGGGCAGGTCTGCGAGTTGGGCTCGGCGCCCAGCTCGGTCGAACAGCCGCAGAACATCTTGGTCTTGGTGCCGAGTTCGACATGGACCTCAAGGCCCATGACGGGGTCGTACGACGCCAACGCGTCCTCGTACGACAGGAGTTCGCTAGTCACGGTGAAACTTTCCCTCTCAGCCCAGCAGGACGTCGTCGTCGCCCAGGCGCCTCAGCTCGCGGTACAGCAGAGCGATGCCGGTGGCGATGGCGGCGGCGGAGACGATCGCGTCGACGAGCTTCAGCGTGTCGTGCTCCAGGCGGGCCTTCTTGACCTGCTTCGCCACGCTGATCGCGCCGAAGGCGGTGGTGCCCATGGACAGGTACGTACCGGCCTTGGACTTCTTGAAGCCCTTGGCCTTGGTCAGTGCGCTCACAGCGACGGAGCCTCCTCAAGCAGCGGGTGGCCCCACTTTTCCACGAAGGCGGCCTCGACGGCGGCGCCCACCTTGTACAGGCGGTCGTCCTTCAGGGCGGGGGCGATGATCTGCAGCCCGACCGGCAGCCCGTCCTCCGGCGCGAGGCCGCAGGGCAGCGACATGGCGGCGTTGCCCGCCATGTTGGTCGGGATGGTGCACAGGTCGGCCAGGTACATCGCCATCGGGTCGTCGGCGCGCTCGCCGATCGGGAAGGCGGTGGTGGGCGTGGTCGGCGAGACGATCACGTCGACCTGCTCGAAGGCCTTCTCGAAGTCCCGCGTGATGAGCGTGCGGACCTTCTGCGCCGAGCCGTAGTACGCGTCGTAGTAGCCGGAGCTCAGGGCGTACGTACCGAGGATGATGCGGCGCTTGACCTCGTCGCCGAAACCGGCCTCGCGGGTCAGCGCGGTGACGTCCTCGGCGGACTTCGTGCCGTCGTCGCCGACCCGCAGGCCGTAGCGCATGGCGTCGAAGCGGGCCAGGTTGGAGGAGCACTCGGACGGCGCGATCAGGTAGTACGCGGAGAGCGCCAGGTCGAAGGACGGGCAGTCCAGCTCCACGATCTCGGCGCCGAGCGACTCAAGCAGCTCGACCGACTCGTTGAAGCGCTGGACGACGCCGGCCTGGTAGCCCTCGCCCGAGAACTGCTTGACGACGCCGACGCGCATGCCGGCGACCGAGCCGTTGCGGGCGGCCTCGACGACCGGCGGGACCGGCGCGTCGATGGACGTCGAGTCGAGCGGGTCGTGCCCGGCGATGACCTCGTGCAGCAGCGCCGCGTCCAGGACGGTGCGCGCGCAGGGCCCGCCCTGGTCCAGGGAGGACGAGAAGGCGACCATGCCGTAGCGGGAGACCGCGCCGTAGGTCGGCTTGACGCCGACGGTGCCGGTGACGGCGGCGGGCTGGCGGATGGAGCCGCCGGTGTCCGTGCCGATGGCGAGCGGGGCCTCGTACGCGGCGAGCGCGGCGGAGGAGCCGCCGCCGGAGCCGCCGGGGATGCGGGTGAGGTCCCAGGGGTTGCCGGTCGGACCGTACGCGCTGTTCTCGGTGGAGGACCCCATGGCGAACTCGTCCATGTTGGTCTTGCCGAGGATGACGACGTCGGCGGCCTTGAGGCGCTTGGTGATCGTCGCGTCGTAGGGCGGGATCCACCCTTCGAGGATCTTCGAACCGACGGTGGTGGGAATCCCCTCCGTCGTGAAGATGTCCTTCAGCGCCAGGGGCACACCGGCCAGCGGGCCGAGCTTCTCGCCCGCCGCGCGCTTGGCGTCGACGGCGCGGGCCTGCGCGAGCGCGCCCTCGCGGTCCACGTGCAGGAAGGCGTGGACCTTCTCGTCCACGGCCTCGATGCGGGCCAGGTGGGCCTCGGTGACCTCGACGGCGGTGAGTTCGCCGGACGCGATCTTGGCGGCGGTGTCCGCCGCCGTGAGCTTGATGATGTCCGTCATGGTGATTAGTCCTCCCCCAGGATCTGCGGCACCTTGAAACGCTGCTGCTCCTGGGCCGGGGCGCCGGAGAGCGCCTGCGCGGGGGTGAGCGACGGACGGACCTCGTCCGCGCGCATGACATTGGTCAGCGGCAGCGGGTGGGAGGTCGGGGGTACGTCTTGGTCGGCGACCTCGGAGACGCGGGCGACCGCGCCGATGATGTCGTCGAGCTGTCCGGCGAAGTGGTCGAGCTCTTCGCCCTTCAGCTCCAGACGCGCCAGCCGGGCGAGGTGGGCGACCTCCTCGCGCGTAATGCCAGGCATGCAGCGATCCTCAGGGGTGAGTGATTGTGGTTTGGGCCCAATCCTATGGGGCGCGGCACCCTCACCACGAAACGGATTACCCGCTCACCCTCGGTCACCGCCCCGGCGCTCCTTCACGACCGGCGCGTACGCGGCCGGAGCGCCGTATCCATAGCGGTCACTGGACAGGCTGGCCGGAAGCCCGGCCCGCCTCCGCCTCCGCCCGCGCGGCGGCCTCGGCCGCGATCTCGGCCGGACGGTGCCACCCCGTGGAGCCCCGGGCGAGCAGCCAGGCCGTCGCCTCCGCCGGCGGCATCGCGGCGGCCACCAGCCACCCCTGCACCGCATCGCAGCCCAGGTCCCGCAGCCGCTCCCACGTCTCGTCGTCCTCGACGCCCTCCGCGACCACCAACAGGCCGAGCGAATGGGCGAGATCGACGGTGCAGCGGACGATTTCCGCGTCCTCGTTGTCGACGGCGAGGCGGGCGACGAAGGAGCGGTCGATCTTCAGCTCGCTGACCGGCAGCCGCCGCAGGTGCACCAGCGACGAGTACCCCGTACCGAAGTCGTCCAGGGACATCTTCACTCCGTGGCCGGTGAGCCCGGCCAGCGTGTCCGCGGCCCGCTGCGGGTCCTCCAGCAGGACGTGTTCCGTTATCTCCAGCTGGAGCGCGCCCGCCGGGACGCCGTGCCTGGCCAGCCGGGCGGCGACGGACCCCGCGAAGCCGGGCGTGTGGACGTCGCGCGGGGAGACGTTGACGGCGACCGGCACATTGAGGCCCTGGGCGCGCCACCGCGCCACCTGGGCGAGCGCGGTCTCCAGGACGTACTCGGTGAGGTGCGGCATCAGCCCGCTCGACTCGGCGATGGCGATGAACTCGTCCGGAGGGACCCGCCCGCGCTCCGGGTGCACCCAGCGCACCAGCGCTTCGAGCCCCGCCACCTGGCCGTCGAACTGGACCTTCGGCTGGTAGTGCAGCTCCACGTCCCCGGCGTCCAGCGCCCGCCGCAGATCGCCCAACAGGCCCAGCCGGTCAGGGGTGTTGGAGTCCCGCTTGGACTCGTACACCTCCACGCCCGTACGGTCCCGCTTGGCCTGGTACATCGCCACGTCGGCCCGGCGCAGCAGGCCCTCGGCGTCCAGCGCGTGGTCGGGGAAGAGGGCGACGCCCGCGCTGGCCTCCAGGACGAGCGTCAGACCGTCCAGGTCGAGCGGTGAGGACAGCTCGGCCACCAGGCCGCGGGCTGTCCGCATGGCGCTGGTCGCGGAGTCGCAGACGGGCAGCAGCACGGCGAACTCGTCGCCGCCGAGCCGGGCCGCCTCCGCGCCGCGCGGCAGCGCGGTCCTGAGCCGTTCGGCTATCTGGAGGAGCAGGCGGTCGCCGGCGAGGTGCCCGAGGGTGTCGTTCACCGACCGGAAGCGGTCGAGGTCTATGAGGAGGAGCGCGGAGCGGGTGCCGCTGCTCTCGGCCTCCTCCAGGGCCGACCAGGTGCGTTCCAGGAGCCACTGGCGGTTGGGGAGACCGGTGAGCGGGTCGCGCAACTGCTCCTCGGCACGCGCGCGGGCGATCCAGAGCGTCGAGTCCAGGGCGACGAGCGGCACCGCGAACAGCGGCAGCAGGATCGGCACCGACATGGCGACGACGCAGATCAGCGGGGCGATCCCGAGCAGCGCGACGGCTACAAGACCCTGCCTGAGCAGGGCGGTACGGGCGACCGTGGGCAGCCCGCCGCCGCGGGGGGCGAGCGCGAACCAGAGCATCATCCTGGTGAGCAGCAGATAGGTCCCGGCCGCAAGGACGACTTCGGGGACGGTGGTGATGCTCCATTGGGTGGGCCACCAGGGGTGCGCGACCGACGGAACGACGCCGAACGCGGCCAGGACCAGGCCCGCCGCCCCTATGCCGAGGATGTCCACGGCGCCGTGCAGCACGCCCTGGCGCCAGCGGTTGCGGCGCGCGGCGCCGACGAGGACCACCACCGCCAGGCTGACCAGCGCGGCCGGCAGCCAGCCGTACAGCAGCAGCACGGCGATGGAGAGGGCGGCTCCGGAGCCGGTGCCGCCCCACCAGCGCTCACGGCCGAGCGCCACCAGATGGCCCACGATGATGCCGGTGAGGACGGCCAGCGACCAGCCCGTCGTCCCGCTCGGGAACAGGGCGTCGCCCTCCTGGACGGCCCGGTAGAAGCCGGTGGCGAGGACCACGCCCGCGAGGCCTGTGACGACGGCCGTCAGCCTGGACGAAAAGCCCGTGAACCCGCGCAGCCTCACGGCCGGGGCGGTGCTCTCGGTCGGTTTCATTCCCGTCCCTCTCACAGCCGGCGGTGCCCGTGCACGCGATGGCCCCGATGTCATGCCACCACGGCTGCGTGCCTTCCCCAAGCTCTGTACGAGCAGGGGCCGTCAGCCGTGCACGACAGGCGTACATCCCAACAGTAGGCCGCAGAAGGCTCTGCCGGGCAGCGGTCTACAGCTCTTGCCCGAATGCGACCCAGCCACCCGCATCGGTCTGCTATGCGCCGAACGGGTGACTCCGTGCAGCCTCCCGGCCCCCTGTTACTACCCTCGTTTGTGTCTCATTCCCCTTCTTGGGCGGTCGGCATCGCGGCTTCCCGTGCCGCGTCGGGCCCTTGTGCCAACAGCACGGCGAAGCCGTCCTCGTCCAGAACCGGAACCTTCAGCTGCATCGCCTTGTCGTATTTCGAACCCGGGCTGTCGCCGACGACAACGAAGGACGTCTTCTTGGAAACGGAACCGGTGACCTTGGCTCCGCGGCTCTGCAGGGCCTCTTTCGCGCCATCTCTGGTGTGCCGCTCAAGAGTTCCGGTCACCACGACGGTGAGACCCTCCAGCGGGCGCGGCCCCTCGTCCTCGCCGGTGCTCTCGTCCTCCATGCGGACGCCGGCGGCCTTCCACTTGCGCAGGATCTCCTGGTGCCACTCCTCGGCGAACCACTGCTTGAGGGAGGCCGCGATGATCCCGCCCACGCCTTCCACCGCGGCGAGTTCGTCCTCGGTGGCCTGCTCGATGCGGTCGATGGAGCGGAATTCGCGGGCCAGCGCCTCGGCGGCGACCGGGCCGACGTGGCGGATGGAGAGCCCGGTGAGGATGCGCGCGAGCGGACGCTCCTTGGCCGCCGCGATGTTCTCCAGCATGGAGACGGCGTTCTTGCGCGGCTCCCCGTTCATGTTGGCGAAGACCAGGGCGGTCTTCTCCTCGCCGGTCTTGGGGTCGCGCTTGGGCAGCCCGCTGTCCTGATCGAGGACGTACGCACGGATGGGCAGGAGCTGTTCCATGGTGAGGTCGAAGAGATCGCCCTCGTCGCTCAGCGGCGGGGCGGAGGGCTCCAGCGGCTTGGTGAGGGCGGCTGCCGCGACGTATCCGAAGTTCTCGATGTCGAGGCTCTTGCGCCCCGCCAGGTAGAACAGCCGCTCCCGCAACTGGGCGGGGCAGGACTGGGCGTTGGGGCAGCGGAGGTCGATGTCGCCCTCCTTCATCGGACGCAGCGCGGTCCCGCACTCCGGGCACTCGGCGGGCATCTCGAAGGGGTACTCGCTGCCGTCGCGCAGGTCGGCGACGGGCCCGAGGATCTCCGGGATGACGTCCCCGGCCTTCCTCAGCACCACGGTGTCGCCGATGAGGACGCCCTTGGCCTTCACCACGTCCTGGTTGTGGAGGGTGGCGAACTCGACCTCGGAGCCGGCCACGGTGACCGGCTCGACCTGTGCGTAGGGGGTGACGCGGCCCGTGCGGCCCACGCCCACACGGATGTTGACGAGTCTGGTGTTGACCTCTTCGGGCGCGTACTTCCAGGCGATCGCCCAGCGCGGGGCACGGGCGGTGGAGCCGAGGCGGCCCTGGAGGGGGATCTCGTCCAGCTTGACGACGACGCCGTCGATCTCGTGCTCCACCACGGAGTGCCGGTTCTCGCCCATGTACGTGATGAACTCCCTTACCTCTTCGAGGGAGTTCACCACCTTGTTGTGCTCGGCGGTCGGCAGGCCCCATTCGCGCAGCAGCCCGTACGCCTGCGAAAGGCGGTCGATGCCGAAGCCCTCGCGGGCGCCGATGCCGTGCACCACCATGTGCAGCGGGCGGGTGGCGGTGACCTTGGGGTCCTTCTGGCGCAGTGAACCGGCCGCCGCGTTGCGCGGGTTGGCGAACGGCTTGTCGCCCGCTTCGACCAGCCGCGCGTTGAGCCCCTCGAAGGCCTCCATCGGGAAGTAGACCTCGCCCCGGATCTCGACGAGGTCGGGGATGCGGTCGCCCTTGAGCCGGTCGGGGATGTCGGCGATGGTGCGCACGTTGGGCGTGATGTCCTCGCCGGTGCGGCCGTCGCCCCGGGTGGCGGCGCGGGTCAGCCTGCCGTGCTCGTACGTCAGGTTCACGGCGAGGCCGTCGACCTTCAGCTCGCAGAGGTAGTGGTAGTCGGCGGTGCCGACGTCCTTGGCGATGCGCTCGGCCCAGGCCGCCAGTTCCTCGTCGTCGAAGGCGTTGTCCAGGGACAGCATCCGCTCGCGGTGCTGTACCGAGGCGAAGTCGGTCTCGTAGGCGCCCGCGACCTTCTGGGTCGGCGAGTCGGGCGTGCGCAGCTGAGGGTACTCGTCCTCCAGGGCCTCCAGCGAGCGGAGCAGCTTGTCGAAGTCACCGTCGCTGATGACCGGCTGGTCCTTCACGTAGTACCGGAAGCGGTGCTCCTCGACCTGCTCGGCGAGGAGCGCGTGCTTCTCCCGTGCCTGTGCGGGCACCGCTGCGTTCTGTTCGGCAGCCACCGTCATGTCCTCCCGTTTCCCGTCTTCCCCGTCACTCAGGGTTGTCCGCGAGCGATCTCGCCGCCCGGACGCAGTGGGCGAGCGCCGCGCGGGCATAGGCCGGCGAAGCACCCGCGAGACCGCAGGAGGGGGTGATCACCACGGACTCGCCCAGAGTCCCCGGATTCAGCCCCAGCCTGCGCCACAGCGTCCTGACTCCCATGACGCTACCGGCAGGGTCTGACAATGGGCCGTCGGTGCCGGGCACCACTCCGGCGAACAGCTTGATGCCGCTCTCGGCGGCCTCGCCGATCTGCTCGTCATCACGCTCGGTGAGCAGCGAGAAATCGAACGACACCCCGGCCGCCCCGGCCCTGCGCAGCAGCGCGAACGGGACGTCGGGCGCGCAGGAGTGGACGACGACGGGCCCGTCGTGCACGGCGACGACATCCCTCAGGGCACCCTCGACGACCTGCCGGTCGACGGCCCGGTGCGTGCGGTATCCGCTGGCGGTACGGATCTGCCCGCGCAGCACCGAGGTGAGCGAGGGCTCGTCCAGCTGGAGCACGACGCGGGCTCCGGGCACCCGGCGGCGTACGTCGGCGAGGTGCTCGCGCAGGCCCTCGGCGAGCGATCCGGCGAGGTCGCGGCAGGCTCCGGGGTCGCCGAGCGAGAGCTCGCCGGTCCGGAGTTCCAGGGCGGCGGCCAGCGTCCACGGCCCGACGGCCTGCACCTTGAGCGGCCCGGTGTAGCCCTGGGTGAACTCCTCCAGGGCGTCCAGGTCCTCGCCGAGCCAGGACCTGGCCCGCCGGGTGTCGCGGCCCGGCCGGTCGCTGATCCGCCAGCCGCTGGGCTCCACGTGCCCGTACATCTCGACCAGGAGGCCGATGGTGCGGCCGATCATGTCGGCGCCCGGCCCGCGCGCGGGCAGCTCGGCGAGGTGGGGGAAGTCGCCGGCCGCCCCGTCGGCCCCGATCAGCGAGCCGGTGACGGTCCTGGCGGTCTCCCGCGCGTCGCCGCCCGGCATGGAACCGACCCCGGTGGCGGGCCCCCAGGGGAAATTGCTCTGTTCGCTCACCCCGGAAGCGTACGCAACCGGGCACGGGGGCCGGCCGGGGCTACTTGCCGGGGCGCACGGTGAGGTCGTTGACCTCGGCGTCGGCCGGCAGGTCGATCGCCATGACGATGGTCGTGGCCACCGACTCGGGGTCGATGAACTTCGCCGGGTCGTACTCCTTGCCCTCCTGCGAGTGCACCTTGGCCTGCATCGGGCTCGCGGTGCGGCCCGGGTAGACCGAGGTCACGCGGACGCCGTTGGCGTGCTCCTCGTGCCGCAGGGAGTCGGCGAGCGCCTTGAGGCCGTGCTTGGAGGCGGCGTACGCGCCCCATTCGGCGTGCGCGTTGAGACCGGCACCGGAGTTCACGAAGACCACGTGGCCGCGCGAGGCCCGCAGTTGGGGCAGCAGGTGGCGGGTGATCTCGGCGGGCGCGATCAGGTTGACGTTGAGCTGCTGGTGCCAGGTCCTGGGGCGCAGCTCGCCGACCGGGCCGAGGTCGACGATGCCGGCGATGTGCAGCAGCGAGTCGAGGTGGTCCGGCATCGGCTGCTTGTCGAAGGCCCAGGAGAGGCGGTCGGGGTCGGCGAGGTCGCCGACGAGGGTGCGGGCGCCCGGGTAGCGGGCCGCGAGCTCCTTGGCGCGGCCCGCGTCGCGTGCCAGCAGGATGAGCTCGTCGCCGCGCTCGTGCAGCCGGCGCGCGACGGCCGCGCCGATGCCGGAACCGGCTCCGGTGATCAGGTGAGTAGCCATGCCCGCCATGCTCGCACGCACTACTGGATGCCGATGGACTCTTCGAGGTAGGCCAGCGCCGCGACGCCGTCCTCGGCGAAGAACACCAGCTCGGCGAGGGGGACGGGGAGGAAGCCCTCGTCCTCCATGCGACGGAACTGCTGCTTGAGGCCGTCGTAGAAGCCCGCGGTGTTCAGCAGGACGACCGGCTTGGTGGTCCTGCCGTGCTTCTTCAGTTCCAGGATCTCGGTGGCCTCGTCGAGGGTGCCGGTCCCGCCCACCATGATCACGACGGCGTCCGACTTGGCGAGCAGGAGCGCCTTGCGCTCGGCCAGGTCGGTGGCGATGACCATCTCGTCCGCGTTCTTGCGGGCCTTGGCCGCGAGGAAGTCGACGGAGACGCCGACCAGGCGGCCGCCCGCCTGCTGCACCCCGTCGGCGACGACCTTCATGAGGCCGCTCTCGGAGCCGCCCCACACCAGGGTGTGCCCGCCCTTGCCGAGGAGTTCGGCGAACTCGCGGGCGGGCCGGGTGTAGCGCTCGTCGAGATCGGCCGCGGAGAGGAAGACACAAATGTTCATACGGCAACAGTAACGAGGGAAGAAGCGGCGCCCGTCGGGCGCTGCACCTCTTATGACGACAGGACATCGCATCACCGTGGAGCAGGGCACCGAACATGTGCG
Organism: Streptomyces sp. NPDC094147; assembly: GCF_044764265.1. Lineage (NCBI taxonomy): Bacteria > Bacillati > Actinomycetota > Actinomycetes > Kitasatosporales > Streptomycetaceae > Streptomyces > Streptomyces sp. NPDC094147. The sequence continues at coordinate 61,075 of NZ_JBIWHT010000012.1, forward strand.
GGTCGTGCGCGACGGGCAGGTGCTCGCCGAGAGCCGGCGGCCGCTGCTGCTGCGCGAGACCGGTCTCCCGGTCCGCTACTACCTTCCGCCCCAGGACGTGCGCACCGACCTGCTGACCGCGTCGGACACCCACACGTACTGCCCGTTCAAGGGCACCGCTTCCTATTGGTCGCTGCCGGACGCGCCCGACCTCGTCTGGTACTACCCCGACCCGAAGCCCGACGTGGCCGAGATCAAGGACCACCTCTGTTTCTACGAAGTAGAAACCGTCGCCGACTAGTTCACAGCCGCGCGCCCACCTGGAAGGTGCGCCGGTAGGCCACCGGCGAGACGCCCAGGACGGAACGCATGTGCTGGCGCAGCGAGTTGGCCGCGCCGAAGCCCGCCCGGTGGGCGACCAGGTCCACCGGCAGATCGCTGGACTCCAGGAGCTGGCGGGCCAGTTCCAGGCGCTGGGCGGTGAGCCAGTTGCCGGGCGTCATGCCCGCCTCTTCCCGGAAGCGGCGCGTGAAGGTGCGCAGGCTCATCTGCGCGTGGGCGGCCAACTCGCCCAGGGAGAGCGGCTCTTGGAGGCGTTCGAGGGCCCACGCGCGGGTGCCGGCGGTGCTGGCCACCGTCGGTTCGGGGACCGGGCGTTCGATGTACTGGGCCTGGCCGCCGTCGCGCCACGGGGGTACGACGCAGTGCCGGGCGACCTGATTGGCGACGGCGCTGCCGTGGTCGCGGCGTACGAGGTGCAGGCACAGGTCGATGCCGGCGGCGACGCCCGCGGAGGTCAGCACGTCGCCGTCGTCGACGAAGAGCACGTCGGGGTCGACCTTGACCTTCGGGAAGGTCCGGCGGAAGGCGGACGCGTCCCGCCAGTGCGTCGTCGCGGGCCGCCCGTCGAGCAGTCCGGCCGCGGCCAGGACGTAGGACGCGGTGCAGATGGAGACCATCCGGGTGCCGGGCCGGATCCGGTCGAAGGCGCGGGCCAGCGGCTCGGGCAGCGGGCCGCCGTCCGCGAGCGGTCCCAGTTCGTGGGTGGGCGGGATCACCACGGTGTCGGCCGCCGCGAGTGCCTCGGGGCCGTGCTCGACGGCGACCGAGAATCCGGCCTCGGTCCGCACCGGCCGGCCGTCGACGGTGCAGACGGCCACCTCGTAGAGGCGCTCGCCGTCCGGGCCCCGGGCGATGTCGAAGATCCGGGAGGGGATGCCGAGCTCGAAGGAGACCACTCCGCCGAGGGCGAGCACGGCCACCCGGTGCGGTTCACGTCGTTCAGCCATGGCCAGATCCTGTCACATCATGGCCAAACGGCCAGCACCGCGAGCGGGTCCGGGGGCCCAGGCTGGTACTCCGACCAGCGGAAACTCCCGGAAGAGGACCAGTCATGCCCCAGACCATGCGCGCCGTCAGCCCCCTTGAGTGGGGCGGCCCCGAGGTGCTCGCCGAGATCGAGACCGAGCGCCCCGAGCCCGGCCCCACCGAGATCCTGGTGCGGGTGCACGCCGCCGGGGTCAACCCGGCCGACTGGAAGACCCGGGCGAGCGGCGGGTGGCGGCTGTGGGGCAGCCCGCCGATCCTCGGGTGGGACGTGTCGGGCGTCGTCGAGGCGGTCGGCCAGGGCGTCACCGTGTACCGGCCCGGCGACGAGGTGTTCGGCATGCCGCGCTTCCCGCACCAGGCGGGTGCGTACGCCGAGTACGTCACGGCGCCCGCCCGGCACTTCGTGCGCAAGCCCGCGGACGTCGACCACATCCAGGCGGCGGCGCTGCCGCTGGCCTCGCTGACCGCCTGGCAGTCGCTCGTCGACACGGCCCGACTGGCCGCGGGACAGCGGGTGTTGATCCATGCGGCGGCGGGCGGCGTCGGCCACCTCGCCGTGCAGATCGCCAAGGCACGGGGCGCGTACGTCATCGGCACGGCCCGCGCGGCCAAGCACGGCTTCCTGCGCGGGCTCGGCGCGGACGAGGTGATCGACTACACGGCGGTCGACTTCACCGAGGCGGTGCGGGACGTGGACGTCGTCCTCGACACCATCGGCGGCGACTACGGCAGCCGCTCGCTCAAGGTGCTGCGCCGCGGCGGCACCCTGGTCTCGCTGGCCTCCCCGGACGAGGCCGCGCTGGTCACGGAGGCGTCAGCCCTGGGCATCACGGCGGGCTTCACCCTCGTGGAACCGGACTACGCGGGCCTCAAGGCGATCGCCGCACTGGTCGAGGAGGGCGGGCTGCGGGCCGAGATCGACACGGTGTTTGAACTCGCGGACGCGGCAAAGGCGCACGAGTACGGCGAGCGGGGGCGCACCCAGGGCAAGATCGTCCTGAGGGTCGCCCAGGAGTCGCCCGCCGGGCGGCTCTAGACGGTCGCGGCGGCCCGCCGCGTCGTCGCGATCGTCGCGGAGCCCACCACGCGCGTGCCGTCGTAGAGCACGATCGCCTGGCCGGGGGCGACGCCTCGGACCGGCTCGGTGAAGGTGACGTGCAGGGCGCCGTCGATCAGCTCGGCCGACACCTCGGTCTCGCCGCCGTGGGCGCGCAGCTGTGCGGTGTACGTGCCCGGTCCGGACGGGGCGTTCCCGCACCAGCGGGGCTTGATCGCGCTCAGCGCGGTGACGTCGAGGGCCTCGACCGGGCCGACCGTCACCGTGTTGTTCACGGGCGAGATGTCGAGGACGTAGCGCGGCTTGCCGTCGGGCGCCGGGTGGCCGATGCGCAGGCCCTTGCGCTGGCCGATGGTGAAGCCGAAGGCACCCTCGTGGCTGCCGATCTTCGCACCGGACTCGTCGACGATGTCGCCCTCCGCCTTGCCCAGGCGGTCGGCGAGGAAGCCCTGGGTGTCGCCGTCGGCGATGAAGCAGATGTCGTGGCTGTCGGGCTTCTTGGCGACGGCCAGGCCCCGGCGCTCGGCCTCGGCGCGGATCTCGTCCTTGGTGGTGAGGGTGTCCCCGAGCGGGAACATCGCGTGCGCGAGCTGGCGCTCGTCCAGCACGCCGAGCACGTACGACTGGTCCTTGGCCATGTCCGAGGCGCGGTGCAGCTCGCGGCTGCCGTCCTCGTTCAGCACGACGGTGGCGTAGTGGCCGGTGCACACGGCGTCGAAGCCGAGCGCGAGGGCCTTGTCGAGCAGCGCCGCGAACTTGATCTTCTCGTTGCAGCGCAGGCACGGGTTGGGGGTGCGCCCGGCCTCGTACTCGGCGATGAAGTCCTCCACGACGTCCTCGCGGAAGCGTTCCGCCAGGTCCCAGACGTAGAAGGGGATGCCGATGACGTCCGCGGCGCGGCGGGCGTCGCGGGAGTCCTCGATGGTGCAGCAGCCGCGGGCCCCGGTGCGGAAGGACTGCGGGTTCGCGGAGAGCGCCAGGTGCACACCGGTGACGTCGTGCCCAGCCTCGGCGGCACGGGCGGCGGCGACGGCGGAGTCCACGCCGCCGGACATGGCGGCGAGCACCTTGAGCGGGCGCGGCGGGGTCGTCGGCTGCGTCATCGGGGAAGGCGAGGTCTCAGTCATAGCCTCACCAGGGTACGTGGCATCGGGAACCACGGGCGCGGGAGTATCCGTTGTCATCGCGAGGGGCTTCACGGGGAGCGGTACGGGAGCGACGGGGGCGGGGCGCATGGCGGTGAGCCGCAGGGGGCTGCTGATCGGCGGCGGGGTGGTGGCGATCGGGACGCTCGGCTATCTGAACGCGCCCGAGACCCGGCCGCACCGGCCGCGCAGGACCGGCGAGCTGGACTACGCGGGCGCCGACTGGGTCGCGGCCGCGCCGGCGAACTGGCGGCGCGCGGACCGGCCGGACGACTTCGCCGTCGACCGGGTGGTGATCCATGTCGTGCAGGGCAGCTATCAGGCCGCCCTGCAGGCGTTCCAGGACCCGGCCCACGGGGCGGCGGCGCACTACGTGGTGCGCGAGGACGGGCAGATAGCTCAGACCGTCCGCGAGCTGGACGTGGCCTTCCACGCGGGCAACCGGAAGTACAACGAGCGCAGTGTCGGCATAGAGCACGAGGGGTTCGTGGACGAGGCGTCGTCCTTCACCGACACCATGTACACGTCCTCGGCGCGGCTCACGGCCACGATATGCGCCCGCTACCGGATGGCCGTGGACCGGACGCACATCGTCGGGCACGCCGAGGTGCCCGGCACCGATCACACCGACCCGGGTCCGCACTGGGACTGGGAGCGGTACCTCCGGCTGGTCGCGGCGGCCCGCCCGGCCTGACCCGTCCAGGGGCGGCTCAGACCAGTCCTGCCGTGCGGGCCCGTTCGACCGCGGGGCCGATGGCGGCGGCCACCGCTTCGATGTCCGCCTCGGTGGAGGTGTGGCCCAGCGAGAAGCGGAGGGTGCCGCGGGCCAGGTCGGGGTCGGTGCCGGTGGCGAGCAGGACGTGGCTGGGCTGGGCGACGCCCGCGGTGCAGGCGGAGCCGGTGGAGCATTCGATGCCCTGCGCGTCGAGCAGCAGGAGAAGGGAGTCGCCTTCGCAGCCGGGGAAGGTGAAGTGGGCGTTGGCGGGGAGCCGGCCCGCCGGGTTCGGGTCGCCGCCGAGGATCGCGTCGGGCACGGCCTTGTGCACGGCCGCCACCAGCCGGTCGCGCAGTGCCCCGATGTCCCGGGCGAACGCGCCGCGCCGTTCGGCGGCGAGCCGGCCGGCGACCGCGAACGCGGCGATGGCGGGCACGTCGAGGGTGCCGGAGCGCACGTGCCGCTCCTGGCCGCCGCCGTGCAGCACGGGCACGGGGGTGTACTCACGGCCCAGGAGCAGCGCGCCGATCCCGTACGAGCCGCCGATCTTGTGGCCGGAGACGGTCATCGCGGCGAGGCCGGAAGCGGCGAAGTCCACGTCGAGCTGGCCGAAGGCCTGGACGGCGTCGGCGTGCAGCGGGACGTCGAACTCCCGGGCCACCGCAGCGAGTTCGGCGACCGGCATGACGGTGCCGATCTCGTTGTTGGCCCACATGACGGTGGCCAGCGCGACATCGTCGGGGTCCCGCTCGATGGCTTCGCGCAGGGCCTCGGGGTGCACCCTGCCGTACGGGTCGACGGGCAGGTACTCGACGGTCGCGCCCTCGTGCTCGCCGAGCCAGTGCACCGCGTCCAGCACGGCGTGGTGCTCGACGGGGCTGGCGAGGACGCGGACCCGGCGCGGGTCGGCGTCGCGGCGGGCCCAGAAGAGGCCCTTGACGGCAAGGTTGTCGGCCTCGGTGCCGCCGGCCGTGAAGACGACCTCGCTGGGGCGGGCGCCGAGCGACTCGGCGAGTTCCTCGCGGGCCTCCTCGGTGGTGCGGCGGGCCCGCCGTCCGGCGGCGTGCAGCGAGGACGCGTTGCCGGTGACGGTCAGCTGGGCGGTCATCGCCTGGACCGCCTCCGGGAGCATCGGGGTGGTCGCGGCGTGGTCGAGGTAAGCCATGGTGGGCCCGATTCTACGAGCCGCGGCGGGCGGGCCGTGCCGCAGTTCCGGCCAGCGGCCGACGGGGCGGGTTCAGCCGCCGAGGCCCCAGGAGACGGTGTGGTCGGCCATGACCAGGGCGACGAGCACCGCGAGATCGGCCACGCCGAGCGTCAGCCCGAGCAGGGCGCGCCCGCGGCGCTTGGTCCCGTACAGCAGGGAGAGGGAGGCGAGGACGATGGCGACGGGGCCGAGGACGACGTTCATCACGAGCAGCCCGAGCAGGCCGAGGACGAAGGCCGCGACGGCCATCCCGTCGGCGTCACGGTCCCGGGTGCGGCGGCGGATCACTGCGAGTTCCACGGTCAGGCCTTCCGGTTCGAGAGACGTTCGCGGGCGACGAAGATCACGAGCCAGAGAGCGATGGCGCCGCCCGCGGCGAGGGTGACCGGGAGCGGGAGGTGCGCCGCTGAGCCCAGCACGACCCCCAGCAGGAGGAGGGCTGCGACGATGAAGAGCATGACGTTCCTTTCCGTGCGGACCGGCCGCCGGGGTCAACCGGCTTTCGGAGTACGACTGTTCACTGACTACGCAGTCTAGTCTTCCCAACTTCAGCGAACAGCTGTTTACTGAGTGGTATGAGCCACACTCTCGGAATCCGGCAGGCCCAGAAGCAGAAGACCCGGCAGGCCCTCATGGACTCGGCGCTCCAGCTCCTGGAGCACCAGAGCCTGAGCAGCCTCGGGCTGCGCGAGGTCACCCGGGCCGTGGGGGTCGCGCCGGCCGCGTTCTACCGGCACTTCAAGGACACCGCCGACCTCGGGGTCGCGCTGGTCGAGCAGGCGCTCGGCAGTCTGCACGACACGATCCGCGCGGCGATCGTCACGACCGGTTCGAGCGAGGAACGCATCGACCGGGCAGTGGAGTTGATCGCCGCCCATGTACGCACGCACCCGGCGCACGTCCGCTTCATCGCCCGCGAGCGGCACGGCGGGGTGGCCCCGGTCCGCGAGGCCATCGGCGTACAGCTGCGGCGCTTCGCGGACGAGGTCGCCGAGGCGCTCGGCGCCGACCCGGAGTCGGCGGGCTGGACACGGGCGGACCTGCGCATGCTGGCCGGGGTGTACGTCGACCACATGGTGATGACGGCGTCGGCCCTGCTGGAGGGCGCCGAGGAAGCCGTCCTCACCACCGCCCGCGCACAGCTCCGCCTGGTGACCCTGGGCCGCCGCCACTGGCTGGACTAGGCCGGCGCCCCGGCGTACAGCCGGACCAGCTCGGCGGCCGCCTCGGCGAGGACCTCCCGGGCGGCCCCGGGTTCGAGGACCTCCACACTGGCACCGAAGCTCAACAGCTGGCGGACCGCCCGCAGTTCACTCACCGCGAGCTCCACGGTGGTCCACTCCCCCGCCGGTTCCGGCTCGGGTCCGGCGGTCAGCTGCGCGCCGTGGAGGCGCATGAACATGTCGAGCCGGTCGTCGCGCACCCGGGCCCGCACCAGGACCTCCGCGGGGCGCCGCTCGACCTGGCGGCGCAACTGCTCCCACACCTCGGCGAGTTCGACACCGCGCCTGCGCCGCACCGGCTCGTCGGTCACGGTGGCGGACCCGACCCGCTCGGCCCGGAACAGCCGGGGCTCGCCGCGATGGTCGGCGACGAGGTACCAGACACCGGCCTTCACGACGAGCCCGTACGGGTCGACGGTGTACGTGCTCGGCCCGTCGGTCCCGCTGTGCCGGTAGCGCAGCCGCAGGCGGCGGTCGGCGAAGACGGCGGTGTTGAGTACGTCGAGGTCGACGGCCGGGGCGCTGGTGCGCATCCACCGCTCCGGGTCGACCAGGATGCGCCGGCTGGTCAACTCGGCTGCGGGGCGGTGCGGTTCGGGCAGCGCGGCCATGACCTTGCGCAGCGCCGAACCGAGCGCCTCGTCGAGCCCGAGGGCGGTGTGCGCGCCCTGCGCGGCCAGCACGAACAGGGCGCGGGACTCGTCGGCGGTGAGCCCGGTGACGTCCGTACGGTAGCCGGGGAGCAGCGCGATGCCGCCGTGGCGGCCGCGCTCGGTGTACACGGGCACGCCCGAGGCGGAGAGCGCCTCGATGTCGCGGTAGACGGTCCGCACGGAGACCTCCAGGCGGTCGGCGAGTTCGCAGGCGGTTACGCGGCCGCGGGTCTGGAGCAGGAGCAGGACGGAGAGCAGCCGGTCAGCCTTCACGGCCCCAGCATGCCCGGTCCGCGGCCCGGCGGTGCGCCGGGGGCTCCGCTCCCGGACCCCCGCTCCTCGATCGCCGGAGGGGGTTGATGTCTGCCCCGCCCAGGACTCGGCTTCTCAACCCCGGGGCGCGCGGGCCAATTGGCGGGACTGGGCCACCAGGCGGTCCGCCGCGTCCCAGACCTCCGCGTCCTCCTCCAGGAAGCCGCCCGCCAGGTTGCGCGTGGTGATGGACACCCGCAGCGGACCCGGCGCCGGGCGGCAGCGGATGTGGGTGGTCAGTTCGACCGTGGGGGTCCAGCCCTGCAGGCCCAGTTCGAAGGAGGTCGGCGGCAGGGCGTCGACGGTGAGCAGCAGCGAGAGCGGGTCGGCGTCACGCCCGTCCGCGAGCCCGAACCACCCCCGCATCTCGCCCTTCCCGGACGGCGCGCCCACCGCCCAGCCGAGCGTGGTCGGGTCGAGCTTGAGCATGAGGCGGTCGGTGATCGCCGAGCTGCCGGGGATCGGCGGCCGGCTGCCGTCGGGGGCGTCCGTCGCGCCGATGCAGTGCGAGAGCGGCGGCATCGCGGGCGGCTCGGCCGTGGTGCGTACGTCGTCGGGGAGCGTGTCCAGGTCCCCGTACGAGGCGAGCACCCGGATGCGTTCGACCTCGGCGCCGTTCTCGTCGTACTGGAAGAGCGAGGCCTGGCCTGTGGAGAGGGTGCGGCCGGTGCGCACCACCTGGGTGCGGATGACCGCGGGGCCCGGCACGGACGGCGTGAGGTAGTGCGCGGAGACCGTGAACGGGTCCGGGTGCGGCAGGGCGTCGCCGAGAGCGCGGCCGAGCAGGGCGAGCAGATAGCCGCCGTTGACGGCGTGGATGATGGTCCAGCCCGCCGAGAGTTCCGCGTCGTAGACCCCCGCTTCGCGCAGGGTGACGGCGGTGTCGCGGTCGAACTCGCTGTCCCCGATCGCGGCGGGGAGTACTGGTGACGATGCCTGTGCCATGCGCAGCACCGTACACCGATAAATTACTGAGCGGTAGCTTTTTCTGTCTTCGCCGAGACCGCTACGCCTCCTCCAGTTTCGAGCTCCGCCGGTGCCAGGCCCGCGGCGCCCGCCAGTGGTACCTGAGCGCGGCGATCCGCAGCAGGAACGCCGTGACCACCGCGACCCCGCTGGTCCCGGCGTTCAGTACGTCGAAGCGGATGAAGAGGACCACCATCGTGGCGCCGACGATCGCGGGCACCGCGTACAGGTCGCGGTCCCAGCGCAGCAGCGAGGGGACTTCGTTGGCGAGCACGTCGCGCAGCACGCCGCCGCCCACCGCCGTCGCCAGGCCCAGGACCGCCGAGGAGGTGAGCCCCAGGCCGTAGTCGTACGCCTTGGTCGTGCCCGTCACGCAGAACAGGCCGAGGCCCGCCGCGTCGAAGACGTTGACCGCGGTCTGGGTGCGTTCGACCTCCGGGTGCAGGAAGAAGACGACCACGGCGGCGAGCAGCGGGCAGACGAAGTACCCGAGGTCGGAGAAGGCGGCCGGCGGGACCGCTCCGATGATGAGGTCGCGGAACAGCCCTCCGCCCAGCGCGGTGACCTCGGCGAGCACCGCGATGCCGAACACGTCGAAGTTCTTGCGCACGGCGAGCAGGGCGCCCGAAATGGCGAAGACGAAGATTCCGACGAGGTCGAGCGAATGCTGGACGGAGGGACTGAACAGTTCGTGGAGCACCCGACATTTTTACGCATGCCGGGGGCCCGGCATGCACACGCCGGGCTCAGAGCGCGGGCTTGCCCGTGTCGTAGACCCACTTCTGGAACAGATCGCCGAGCGGCTGGCCCGAGACGTGCTCGGCCAGCCGGACGAAGTCCTCGGTGTCGGCGTTGCCGTACCGGTGCAGCTTGGTCCAGGCCGGGAGCAGTTTGAAGAAGGCCCGGTCGCCGATGCGTTCGCGGAGTGCCTGGAGCATCATGGCGCCGCGCTGGTAGACCGCGGAGGAGAACATCGTGTCGCGCTGCGGGTCGGCCACCTCGATCTTCCAGAAGTCGGAGCCGGCCGGGCGCGCGTTGTAGGCGGCGCGGAAGGAGTCGTGGGCCGTCCCGGTGCCGCGGTGCTCCGCCCACAGCCACTGGGCGTAGGTGGCGAAGCCCTCGTTGAGCCAGATGTCCTTCCACTGGCGGACCGAGACGGAGTCGCCGAACCACTGGTGGGCGAGTTCGTGGACGATGGTCGACTCGGACCGCACCGCCGAATAGCTCGGCTTGGTCTGGGTCTCCAGGGAGAACCCGGCCTCCGGCATGTCGTCGACGACCGCGCCGGTCTCCTCGAAGGGGTACGGGCCGAAGAGCTTGGACCAGTAGTCGGTGGCCTCGGCGGTCACCGCGTACACGTCGACCGTGTTCTGGTGGGCGAGGGCCGGGTCGATGGCGACGTAGATGGGGGTGCCCCCGGGCGTCCGGCCCGTCTTCACGTCGAACTTGCCGATGGTCGCGGTGGCCAGATACGTCGCCATCGGCTTGGTCTCGCGCCAGTGGAAGTACGAACGGCCGCCGCTGTCATGGGAGTCCACGAGTCGGCCGTTGGAGACGCCGGTCAGACCCTTGGGCGCGTCGATGCGGATGTCGTACGTCGCCTTGTCGGAGGGGTGGTCGCTGGACGGGAACCAGGTGGAGGCGGCATTGGGCTCGCAGGCCACGAAGACGCCGTCCTTGGTCTTCATCCAGCCGTAGTCGGAGCCGAAGACGATGGGGCCGTTCAGCGGCTTGGGCACTCCGCCGTAGACGACGGTGACCTCGAACTCCTCGCCCTTGTGAAGCCAGTGGCGCGGGGTGATGACGATCTCGTCGCCGGTTCTGGTGAAGTCGGCGGGGCGGCCGTTCACCCGGATCGAGTCGACGGTGAGCTTCTGGAGGTCGAGGTCGAAGCTGGAGAGGTTCTGGGTGGCGCGGGCGGTCAGGGTGGTGCGCCCGTCCAGGCGCCCGGAATCGGGGTGGTAGCTGACCCCGAGGTCGTAATGGAGGGCGTGGAAGCCGCCGTTGCCCAGATTGGGGAAGTACGGGTCGCCGATGCCGGGGGCGCCCGGTGTGGCGGCGGGCGCGGCGGCGATGGTGAACCCGGCGGCCACCGCGGTGGCGAGGGCGAGCAGCCGGGAGCTGTGACGTGCCGAACGGGAGAGTGCCATGAGTCTGCCCTTCGAACGCGTGCCGTTGTACGGTCACGCAGACTCTGCACTCCCCCGTTTCGACATGGACATGACTTTGCCGAACTGTCATGCCTTACTTGCGGGTTGACTCCTGAGCGGTGTCGTCCGGTCCGGTGTCCCCGTCGCCACCGGCAGTCCCGGAAGGCTCAGACGGCTCGGAAGGCTCAGACGGCTCGGACGACTCAGACGCAGCGCGGGGCTCAGCGGCCCCATCGGCCTCCGCCGCCGCCTCGGCTTCTGCGGCCTCCGTGACCTCTGCGGCCTCGGCCGCATCCGCCACATCCGCCGCATCCGCCGTCTGCCCGGCCTCCGGCTCGCCGATCGTCACGACCTCGATCGACTCCCTCGCCTCCGGCAGGACCGCCTCGCCCGGCGCCTGGTCCGAGCCACGCAGCGGAAGCTGCATATCGGAAACAGACTCCGGGTGGTGGCAGGCCACCCGCTGGCCGGGCTTCAGCTCCACGAGCAGCGGCTCCTGCGCCTTGCAGATCTCCGTCGCCTTCCAGCACCGGGTGTGGAACCGGCAGCCGCTCGGCGGCGAGATCGGCGAGGGGACATCGCCCTTGAGCAGGATGCGGTCGCTCTTGACGCCCTTGCGCTTGGGGTCCGGCACCGGCACCGCCGACATCAGCGCCTTGGTGTACGGGTGCATCGGCGCCGCGTACAGCGACTTGCGGTCGGCCAGCTCCACGATCTTGCCGAGGTACATCACCGCGATCCGGTCGGAGACGTGCCGGATGACCGACAGGTCGTGCGCGATGATCACGTACGTCAGGCCGAGCTCCTCCTGGAGGTCGTCCAGAAGGTTGACCACCTGCGCCTGGATCGACACGTCGAGCGCCGAGACCGGCTCGTCCGCGACGACCAGCTTCGGGTTGAGCGCGAGCGCGCGGGCGATGCCGATGCGCTGGCGCTGGCCGCCGGAGAACTCGTGCGGATAGCGGTTGTAGTGCTCGGGGTTGAGGCCCACGAGCTCCATCAGCCGCTGGACCTCCTTCTTCACCCCGCCCTCGGGCGTGACGTTCTGGAGCCGGAAGGGGGTGGAGACGATCCCGCCGATGGTGTGGCGCGGGTTCAGCGAGCCGTACGGGTCCTGGAAGATCATCTGCACGTCGCGGCGCAGCGGGCGCATCTTCCCCGCCGACATGTGCGTGATGTCGTTCCCCTCGAACTCGACCTTGCCGCCGGTCGGTTCGAGCAGCCGGGTGATCAGCCGGCCCATGGTCGACTTGCCGCAGCCCGACTCGCCCACGACACCGAGGGTCTCGCCCGGCCGCACGTCGAAGCTGATGCCGTCGACGGCCTTGACCGCACCGGTCTGCCGGCCGAACAGCCCCTTCCTGATCGGGAAGTGCTTGACCAGACCGTCGACCTTGAGGAGCGGCTCGGGCGAGGCCTCCGACTGCTTCGGGATCGCTTTCTCAGCGGTGGTCTTCTTCTCGCTCACAGCTTCGGCGCAATCTCTTCGGTCCAGATACGGGTCCGCTCGTCCTGCGACATGTGGCAGGCCGAGAAGTGGCCGGTGTCGCCCTCCCACTCCGCGAGCTCGGGGCGCACGGTGCGGGTGAGGTTGTCCTTCGGGACGTCCGCGTACGGGCAGCGCGGGTTGAAGGCGCAGCCGGACGGGATGTTGATGAGGGACGGCGGCGAACCCTTGACCGGGATCAGACGCTCCGTCTCCTCCCGGTCGATGCGCGGCATCGAGCCCAACAGGCCCCAGGTGTAGGGGTGTTGGGGGGTGGAGAAGACCTTGTCCGCCGGACCCCGCTCGATGCAGCGACCGCCGTACATCACCAGGAGCTTGTCGGCCATCTCGGCGACCACGCCCAGGTCGTGGGTGATCATGATGACGGCGGAGCCGAACTCCTTCTGCAGATCCCGGATCAGGTCGAGGATCTGCGCCTGCACGGTGACGTCCAGGGCGGTGGTCGGCTCGTCCGCGATGAGCAGCTCGGGGTTGTTGACCAGGGCCATCGCGATCATCGCGCGCTGACGCATACCGCCGGAGAACTCGTGCGGGTAGGCGTCGACCCGCTTGCCGGGCTCCGGGATGCCGACCCGGTCGAGCATCTCGATGGCCCGGGTGCGGGCGGCCTTCTTGGTGACGTCGTGGTGGACCCGGTGGGCCTCCACGATCTGCTTGCCGACCGTGTAGTACGGGTGCATCGCGGAGAGCGGGTCCTGGAAGATCATCGCCATCTTCCGGCCGCGCAGCCGGCGGACGTGGTCGTCCTCGGCGCCGATCAGCTCCTCGCCGTCCAGCCAGACCTCGCCGGAGATCTTGACGTTGGAGGCGGTCCGGTGCAGGCCCATGATCCCGAGCGAGGTCACGGACTTGCCGGAGCCGGACTCGCCGACGATGCCGAGCGTCTCACCGGGCTTCACGTCGAAGCTGACGCCGTCGACGGACTTGACCGTGCCGTCGATGGTGTCGAAGTGGATGCGCAGATCCCGTACGGACAGGAAGGTGCCCTCGGGTGCGGCCGGCGGCTGGGCCACCGGCTCGTTCGCAGCCGCCGAACCTACGGTCTGCTCGTCCTGCTCGTCTTTGGATACCTCGCTCACGAGAGCCTCACCCGGGGGTCGATCACGGCGTACACGAGGTCCACCAGAAGATTGCAGAGAACGATGAAGAAGGCGGCGACCAGCGTGACGCCCATGACGATCGGCAGGTCGTTGTCCTTGATGCCCTGGACCGCGTACCGGCCGATGCCCTGGAGGTTGAAGACCGTCTCGGTGATGACCGCGCTGCCGATGAGCAGACCGAAGTCCATGCCGAAGATGGTGACGATCGGGGTGAGCGCGGCACGCAGACCGTGCCTGACGATGACCTTGTTCTCCCGCAGGCCCTTGGCGCGGGCCGTCCGGATGTAGTCCTCGCTCATGGTCTCCAGCATTCCGGCCCGGGTGAGCCGGGCGTAGAGCGCGGAGTACAGGAAGGCCAGGGTGCACCAGGGGATCAGCAGATTCCATGCCCACTGGGCCGGATCGTCCGTGAACGGCACGTAGTCGATGGTCTCCCAGATGGGCCAGTTCACGGTGAAGATGCCCTGGGCGAGCATGCCCGTGAAGAAGATCGGGAGGGAGACACCGGCGAGGGCGATGGTCATGGACAGCCGGTCCAGGACCGAGCCGCGCTTGAGGGCCGAGATCACGCCGGTGGTGACGCCGGTGATCAGCCAGATCACGGCGGCACCGATGGCCAGCGAGAAGCTGATCGGGATGCGCGAGGTGAGCTGCGGCCAGACCTCGACGTGGCTCTTGAAGGAGTAGCCGAAGCACGGAGCGCCGCAGTGGGCGGCGTCCGGGCCGAACTTGTAGTCGGCACCGACGACGATCGCCTTGATGAAGTGCCAGTACTGGACGTACAGGGGCTGGTCGAAGCCGAGGTTCTGCTTGACCGCGGCGATCGACGAGGGGTTGGCATCCTTGCCCACGTACTGAGCGGCCAGCGAGTCCATGGTCTGGCCGGCGAGCCGGGGGACCAGGAAGAAGATCGCGAAGGTGACTGCGCTGACGATCAGCAGCAGTAGCACCGCGCCGAAAACGCGTCGAATGAGGTACGCAGCCACAGCTGTCCGGCGCCGGTGCCCGCCCGGCCGGGGGTCTCCCGTGACCCGGCGGGCACCAGCGCCTTCACCTGCCTTTCGTGTTTCTGGCGGACGGGGTCCGTGCCTACTTGTTGGAACCCATCAGCAGGTAGTCGTACATGCCGAGGTAGGCCTGCGTGATCGTGACGTTCGTCGCCGAGGCAGGGCGGAACAGCAGGTTCTTGCGGTAGATCAGCGGCACGGCGGAGGCGTTCTCGGCGACCATCTTGTCGATGTCGCCCCAGGCCTTCTCACGGGCGTTCTTGTCCGTGTTGCCGATGGCCGTGTTCAGCGCGTTGTTGATCGCCGGGTCGTTCAGCTCCTGGACGTTGTTGCCACCGGACGGCTTGATGGCCGAGCCGTTGACGATCTGGTCCAGGAAGCCGAAGCCGGTCGGCCAGTCGGCGCCCCACGCGGTCATGATCATGCCGAGGTTGTGCTCGTGCACGTAGCTCGGGTTGCCCGCGAAGTTCTGGAAGTACTTGCCGGTCGGGAACTGCTTGATGTCGGCGTTGATGTTGAGCTTCTTCAGCGAGGCCTGCACCGCGGTGGCCATGGCCATCTCGGCGGGACGGTCCGAACGGGCCGTCAGGTTGGTCGAGAAGCCGTTCGGCTGACCGCACTGCTTCAGCTCGTCCTTGGCCTTGGCCTCGTCGCCCTTGTCACCGGGGGTCTCGTACAGGTTGAACTTGCTGTAGCCGTTGACGGTCGGCGGCAGCAGCGTCGTCGCGACGTCACCCTTGGGCGCACCACCCTGGGCGGCCTGCACGGACGCCTTGTCGATGCCCCACTGGACGGCCTTGCGGCAGTGGATGTTGTCGAACGGCTTCACGTTCAGGTTGAGGCCGATGTACGAGGTGGCGCCCGCGTAGGAGTCGTCCGTCTGCTTCTTCAGCTTGGGGTCGGTGAGGACCTTCGGCTGGGTCTGCGGGGCGACACCGGTGCCCGCGGCGTCGGTCGTCAGGTTGTCGGAGAGCAGGTCGTTGTCGACCGAGACCTGGTTGACGCCGAACTTGATCGAGACCTTGTCCGGCAGGGCCGGGCGGACCGAGTCGGTCTTCGGGTCCCACTGGTCGTTGCGGACCAGGGTCGCGCCCTTGCCCTCCTCGTACGACTGGAACTTGTACGGACCGCTGGAGAGGATGTGCTGGACGTAGGTGGCGCCCTTGTCCTTCGACTGCGGCACCGGCGCGGTCTGGGTGAACTGCGCCAGGTAGTCGAAGTCCGCGAAGGCGTCCTTCAGCTTGAAGATGACGGTGGTGTCGTCCGGGGTCTCGATGGAGGAGATCCCGTCCGGGTTCTTGTCCTTGTACGGGCCCTGGTACTTGTCGCCGCCGATGAGGTGGGCCTTGAAGTACGTCGGTCCGTTGGACAGGGCCTCCGGCGCGAAGTTCGACCGCTCGACGGCGTACTTGACGTCCTTCGAGGTGATCGGCGTGCCGTCCTCGTACTTGAGGCCCTTCTTCAGGTGGTACGTCCAGGTCTTCGCACCGTCGCTGGGCGTGCCCAGGGACTCGGCGAGGTCCGGGACGACCTCCAGGCCCGCCTTGCCGGCGGCCGGCTTGAAGGTGGTCAGCGAACGGGCGTACAGACGCGAGAAGTTCTGCACCCAGCCGTAGTACGTGTTGCCGGGGTCCAGGGAGTCAGGAGCGTCCGACAGGGACAGCGAGAGCGTGCCGCCCTTCTTCGTCGACGTGTTCACGACGGAGGTGAGCGCGGCGTCCGCGCTGCCCTTTGCGCCCTTGTCGCTCTTGCCGGACCCACCGCACGCGGACGCGCCGAGCGCCAGCGCAACGGTGGCCGCGATCACTAGGGTCGCTTTTCTTGTCTTCACCTGAGGAATGCCCCCTCTGTGGATGGTGCGGCGGGTGGTGGTGATGTGGCGAGCGCCGCGTGCTTACTTGGTGCGCGGGTCGAGGGCATCACGCAGCCCGTCGCCGAGCAGGTTGAACGCCAGGACCGTGATGAAGATGGCGAGACCCGGCACGATCATGTACTGGGGGTCGGCCTGGTAGATCTCCGTCGCGTTGGAGAGCATGCCGCCCCAGGAAGCCTGCGGCGGGGCGATACCGACGCCGAGGAAGCTGAGCGCCGCCTCGAAGAGGATGTTGGTGGGGATCAGCAGGGTCGAGTAGACCAGGATCGGCGCCAGCAGGTTCGGCAGCAGCTCCCGGAAGAGGATGAACCAGCCGCGCGCACCCAGGCTCCGGGACGCCTCCACGAACTCGCGCTCGCGCAGGCTCAGCGTCTGCGCACGGACGATCCGGCCCATGTACGGCCAGCCGAAGAAGCCGATCACGAAGATCAACACGCTGATGCGCAGCGGCAGTCCGGAGAGGCCGAACGCGCCGTCCTGCAGGGACGCCGAGATGGAGATGGCGAAGAGCAGCAGCGGGAACGCCAGGAAGACGTCCATCGTGCGGCTGATGAGGGAGTCGGCCCAGCCCCCGTAGAAGCCGGCCGTGACACCCATGACCACGCCGATGACGACGGAGAGCAGTGTCGCGCCGCCCGCCACGAGGAGCGAGACCCAGGAGCCCTCGATGATCCGGGTCATGATGTCGCGCCCGTACTGCGGGTCGACACCGAGCGGATGCGCCCAACTCATGCCGCCCCAGCCGCCCTTGGGCGCGAGCAGCGCGGGATCGATCAGATCCTGGTGGAAGGCGTTCGGGTCCAGCCCGAACACCGACTGGATGGGCTTGGCCAGAACTGCGAGGAGGATCAGCAGGATCACTACGACTCCGCCCGCGACGGCCAGCTTGTCGCGCTTGAAGCGTGCCCAGGCGATCTGTCCGAGTGAACGGCCCTCGATCTGGCTCTGCTTGGCCCCCGTGAGTACTGCCTCCGGCTGCGCTTCGGCAGCCGAACCGGTGGTCTCGATCGGTGCGGTCACAGTGCCTCTGACCCCTCCCGGCCGGCGGTGGCCGGCCCGTACGAGCCGCTGTGGCGGCTTGTTTCATCAGTGGTGCGGTGAATCTGCGCAGGGCACGAAAGCCCTGTTCGCTCAACGCGCGAGACCGGGGGCCCGGGGCCGACCAGCCTTATTAGTCGGGGAGTCTTCATCGGCCTCGCGATCACCCGCCAGACCTGACGGCGAATGTATGCGCAAACGTGATGCAGCAAGGAGGGTTCCGTTATCCGGACGCGGGTGAACCAGGGGCGGACACGGGGAAGTTGGGGCGCATGCGACGCCCGGGACTATTGCGGCCTTCGCCCCACCAGAACGGACATTCCCCTTGTACGCAGGGGAAGTTGATGGGGTCTGTACCGGTTCGGCAGCTGAGCCGGGTGGCCTCAGTACGGGCGCGGCGCGGCCGGCGGGTAGCCGTAGCCGGGTGCCGGAGCGGCCGGGGCGGCGTGCGCCTCGCGGTCGTAGAAGGGGCGGGCAGTGGCTTTCAGCCACATGCCGACCGGGTCGTACTCGTCGGACATCGCGACCGTGGAGACCGCGAGCCCCTCGGGCACCGCGGCGACGGACTGCTGCATCATCGTGCGCACCGCCTCGACGGACTGCGGGCCCGTGTCGTAGAGGTCGAGGCCGATGGCGAGATAGGGGGTGCCGAGCGCGGGCTGCACCCAGGCGCGGCGCAGCGAACGCACGGCGGGGGTGCGGTGCGCGTGCTGGGTGAGCAGCGCGTAGAACTGCGGGATCTCGACGGCCGGTTCGGAGAGCCTCAGCGGTCCGGCGGGCATCCGGTCCAGGCCGGTGGCGATCCGCCGCAGATCCGTCCAGGGGATGCCGACCCCGCCGCCGGGGGCGTGCGGATTGAGCCAGATCCCGTAGCGGTCGGGGTAGAGGGAGCGGGCGACGTCGAGCGCGCCGACCACGTCGTGGGCCCGGTTCCAGCCGCTGGCGGCGAGCTCCTGGGCGGAGGTCACACAGGGCGCGTACGCGACGCCGTCGACCTCCATGTTTCCGTACTGGGCGTCCGGCGAGCCCGGCCGGCCGTTCCACAGCAGCATCCAGAGCCGGCCGGAGTCCGCCAGGGCGTGCAGCAGGCCCTCGTACGCGTCGTAGCGTCCGGGCGTCACCTGGCGCAGCATGTGCTCGACCTGCCCGGCCGCCGCGGTGCCTGACGCGCTCACCCTGGGTCCCGCCCCTCTTAGATCCACCGTGCCGACGCCTGCGCCGCCCCGCCACCCCGCGCACACGCGTGCGGCCGCAGGGTTGCAAGGGTCATGAAACCAGGTTAAGCCGCCGTGCAGACACCGCCATCGCCCGGCGATGACCTGGGCGGCACACCCGGTACGGGCTACTGGGCCCGCGCGTAAAAGGGGCGCACCCGCTCGCGCATCCATTCGGCGACCGGATCCTGTGTCACGTCAAGCAGGACCAGGTTGACCGGCCAGCCCACCGGGACCCGGCCGAGCGCCCGGCCGAGCGCCTCCATGGGGGCGTTGCGGCCGGCCCCGTCCCAGGTGGCGAACTCCACGCCGACGAAGAGCGTGGGCGCCTCGCCCTCGATGGAGGCGAGCGCGCGGCGGGCGGTGCGCACCACCCCGGTCGCCTCGAACTCGTCGGCGGCGGCGGTCAGGAAGTCCACCGGGTCCTCCTGCCAGTCGGGCTCGAAGAGGCGTACCCGGGCTCCGGACGCGGGTCCGTCGAGCGCGGTACGCCCGGTACGGCACAGCTCGGCCACGGCGGCCGGCGGCAGCGGCATCCCGACGGCGCCCTGGGGGTTGACCGCGATGCCGAGCTGCGGCGGAAGACCGCGGGCGAACTCGACGGCGGGCGCCACCGCGAACGGGATGTGGGAGCCGACGCACTGGAGGAACTGCTGCTCGGAGCTGTAGACGGGGACGTAGGGGGCGCCGCCGAGCTCCATGGTGGGCAGGTCGAGATCGGCGCTGTCCTGGCTGCCGCCGTTGGGCAGCGGTACCCAGACCACGCTGCGGCCGAGCACCTCTATCAGCCGGGGGCCCGCGTTCGGTTGGCCGAGGGCCGCGGCCAGCGTCTCTTCGAGTTCGTTGCCCGGCCAGCCCCCGCCGCCGTGCGGATGCGCGAACGCCTGCTCCGGAAAGTTCATGTGCCGTCCTTCTCCCCCGACTGCCTGCCGGCCCTCCACGGCCGTGCCCCAAAACCCTAGCGCCGCGACGGCCGGGTCCGCGTCGCTACTCGGCGAAGCCGATCCGCCGCACCACCGAGGCCGAATCCCGGTCGAGCACCACCGCCGTCGCGCAGCCGGTCGGCAGCCGCCCGGACTCCACCTGGGAGATCAGCCGGCGGGCCGCCCCGCGATGCCGGGCGAAGGCGTACCGCGAGACCCAGCGGCCCCGGCTGGCCTGGCCCTCCAGGGCCGTGCCGGGCGGCACGTCGAGGACGATCAGCCGCAGCGCGCGTCCCCTGCGCCGCGCCCCGCGGCCCAGCCAGTGCCGCACCCAGGCCTGCGTTCCGCAGTCGTGCACGACGATGCTCTCGCCGGACCGCAGCGCCCACCAGGTCCTGACGAAGTGCGCGGTCCTGGTCAGCGGACGGTAGAGCGCGTACGGGATTCCCGGCAGCCGGCGCTGCCAGGCGAGCCGGGTGTCCTGCGAGTCGATGCGGCGGTCCTTGACGGTTCTGCGCATCAGCGTCGTCTTGCCGCTGCCGGGCAGCCCGGAGACGACGACCACGTCGCCCGCGGCGAAGAGCAGTTCCGGCGGGGTGCGCTCGGGCCTGCCGCGCAGATCCCGCACCGCCCCGCCCGGCACCGGCCGCGCGCCCCGCGCCGCCGCACGGTCCGGCGCGTACGCCTCCCGTACCTGAGCCGTGTCCCGTCCAACCGTCATGGCACTCCCCCCTGTTCGGGTCCCGCGACCCCTCCCCACGAAGTGTAAAGAGACGGTAATAGGGCTCAAGCGATTTGCCGCTTCCGGGATGCGTGCAATGATGTGCGCGCCAACTGCATACCGGCCGTTCGAATCCGCGCGGGAGAGTTCCCAGCAGCTGTGAGCTGGGGCGCCGAAGGAGCAAGTTCCTCCCTTGAATCTCTCAGGCCCCGTACCGCGCGGACGAGGCAGATCTGAAAAGCGGGCCGTCTCCTTGCGGGCGGTCCCACCCAAGGTGCAAGCCGTGCCGCGCCCAGCGCGCCGGTGAACCTCTCAGGTTCCGATGACAGATGGGGAGGATGTCCTCGACCGTCATGCCCCGGGACCTTGGAGCAACATCCATGAGCAACGCCCCCCGCCTCACCGCCCTCGATGCCCTGCATCGATCGCTGGGCGCCACCATGACCGACTTCGCGGGCTGGGACATGCCGCTGCGGTACGGGAGCGAGCGCGACGAGCACAACGCCGTGCGCACCCGCGCCGGCCTCTTCGACCTGTCCCACATGGGCGAGATCACGGTGACCGGTCCGCAGGCGTGCGCGCTGCTCGACTTCGCCCTGGTCGGCAACATCGGCACGGTCGGCCTCGGCCGCGCCCGGTACACGATGATCTGCCAGGAGGACGGCGGGATCGTCGACGACCTGATCGTCTACCGCCTGGGCGAGACCGAGTACATGGTGGTCGCCAACGCGGGCAACGCGCAGATCGTGCTCGACGCGATCACCGAGCGCGCCGCCGGCTTCGACGCCGAGGTCCGCGACGACCGCGACGCGTACGCGCTGATCGCCGTGCAGGGCCCCGAGTCCCCCGGCATCCTGAAGTCCGTCACCGACGCCGACCTCGACGGGCTGAAGTACTACGCCGGTCTGCCCGGCACCGTCGCCAGCGTCCCCGCCCTG
Organism: Streptomyces sp. NPDC094147; assembly: GCF_044764265.1. Lineage (NCBI taxonomy): Bacteria > Bacillati > Actinomycetota > Actinomycetes > Kitasatosporales > Streptomycetaceae > Streptomyces > Streptomyces sp. NPDC094147. The sequence continues at coordinate 82,132 of NZ_JBIWHT010000012.1, forward strand.
ATCGCCCGCACCGGCTACACCGGCGAGGACGGCTTCGAGCTGTTCGTCGCCCCCGAGCACGCCGAGCAGCTGTGGCGCGCCCTGACCGAGGCGGGCAAGGACGCGGGCCTGGTGCCGTGCGGCCTGTCCTGCCGCGACACGCTGCGCCTGGAGGCCGGCATGCCGCTGTACGGGCACGAGCTGACCACCGCGCTCACTCCCTTCGACGCCGGTCTCGGCCGGGTCGTGAAGTTCGAGAAGGAGGGCGACTTCGTGGGCCGCAGGGCTCTGGAGGCCGCCGCCGAGAAGGCCGCCGCGAACCCGCCGCGCAAGCTGGTCGGGCTGATCGCCGAGGGCCGCCGGGTGCCGCGCGCCGGGTTCGCTGTTGTTGCCGACGGCCAAGTGATCGGCGAGGTCACCTCCGGCTCCCCGTCGCCGACGCTGGGCAGGCCGATCGCCATCGCCTACGTGGACGCAGCACACGCCACGCCCGGCACCGCCGGCGTCGGCATCGACATCCGCGGAACGCACGAGCCGTACGAGGTCGTCGCGCTCCCCTTCTACAAGCGCCAGAAGTGACCCTCGGGTCCCATCGGCGCAACCCTTCTCGTCCCGGCGTCCGGGACGCTCCCCCCTCCCCCGTCACCAGCACTCCCCCGCGTACAGGAGAATTCAGCTCATGAGCAACCCGCAGCAGCTGCGCTACAGCAAGGAGCACGAGTGGCTGTCGGCCGCCGAGGACGGCGTGTCGACGGTCGGCATCACGGAGCACGCGGCCAACGCGCTCGGTGACGTCGTGTACGTACAGCTTCCGGAGGTCGGTGACACGGTGACCGCGGGCGAGACCTGCGGCGAACTGGAGTCCACCAAGTCGGTCAGCGATCTGTACTCCCCGGTCACCGGCGAGGTCGTCGCCGCCAACCAGGACGTCGTGGACGACCCGGCCCTGGTCAACTCGGCCCCGTTCGAGGGCGGTTGGCTGTTCAAGGTGCGCGTCGCCGAGGAGCCGGGCGACCTGCTCTCCGCCGACGAGTACACCGACTTCGCCGGCTGACCCGGACCACAGGGATACAGGGAAACAGGGATCGTCTGATGTCGCTTCTGAACCAGCCCCTCCACGAGCTGGACCCGGACGTCGCCGCCGCCGTCGACGCCGAGCTCCACCGTCAGCAGTCCACCCTCGAAATGATCGCCTCGGAGAACTTCGCTCCGGTCGCGGTCATGGAGGCCCAGGGCTCGGTCCTCACCAACAAGTACGCCGAGGGCTACCCGGGCCGCCGCTACTACGGCGGCTGCGAGCACGTCGACGTGGTCGAGCAGATCGCCATCGACCGCATCAAGGCGCTCTTCGGCGCCGAGGCCGCCAACGTCCAGCCGCACTCGGGCGCGCAGGCCAACGCGGCCGCGATGTTCGCGCTGCTCAAGCCGGGCGACACGATCATGGGTCTCAACCTGGCCCACGGCGGCCACCTGACCCACGGCATGAAGATCAACTTCTCCGGCAAGCTCTACAACGTGGTCCCGTACCACGTGGACGAGACCGGAGAGGTCGACATGGCCGAGGTCGAGCGCCTCGCCAAGGAGTCCAAGCCGCAGCTGATCGTGGCGGGCTGGTCCGCCTACCCGCGCCAGCTGGACTTCGCCGCCTTCCGCCGGATCGCGGACGAGGTCGGCGCGTACCTGATGGTCGACATGGCCCACTTCGCGGGCCTGGTCGCCGCGGGTCTGCACCCCAACCCGGTGCCGCACGCCCACGTCGTGACCACCACCACGCACAAGACCCTCGGCGGTCCGCGCGGCGGTGTCATCCTGTCGACGCAGGAGCTCGCCAAGAAGATCAACTCCGCGGTCTTCCCGGGCCAGCAGGGCGGTCCCCTTGAGCACGTGATCGCGGCCAAGGCGGTGTCCTTCAAGGTCGCCGCGTCCGAGGAGTTCAAGGAGCGCCAGCAGCGCACCCTGGACGGCGCCCGGATCCTGGCCGAGCGGCTGGTCCAGGACGACGTCACCGAGGTCGGCGTCTCCGTGCTGACCGGCGGCACCGATGTGCACCTGGTCCTGGTGGACCTGCGCAACTCGGAGCTCGACGGCCAGCAGGCCGAGGACCGGCTCCACGAGATCGGTATCACGGTCAACCGAAACGCCATCCCGAACGACCCGCGGCCGCCGATGGTCACCTCGGGTCTGCGGATCGGCACCCCGGCGCTCGCCACCCGCGGCTTCGGCGCCGACGACTTCCGCGAGGTCGCCGACATCATCGCCGAGGCCCTCAAGCCGGAGTTCGACAAGGCCGCGCTGTCGGCCCGGGTGTCCGCTCTGGCGGACAAGCACCCGCTGTACCCCGGCCTGAAGTAATTTCGTACGCTTTCGTTCTCGGGTTCATTCCGGACGAAGCCCCGGGGCACCGCGCACACTGGAAGTGTGCGCGGTGCCCCATCCCATGCTGTGCCAGCTTTGCTCTGCACCACCTCGGCAGACAACGGCGTCTACCAACCCCCACAAGGAGTCTCCCGTGGCCATCTCGGTCTTCGACCTGTTCTCGATCGGCATCGGCCCGTCCAGCTCCCACACTGTCGGTCCGATGCGCGCGGCCCGGATGTTCGCCGCGCGCCTGAAGAACGAGGGCCTCATCGCCCACACCACCCGGATACGGGCCGAGCTGTACGGCTCGCTCGGCGCGACCGGGCACGGCCACGGCACGCCGAAGGCGGTGCTGCTCGGCCTGGAGGGCAACTCGCCGCGCACCGTCGACGTCGAGACCGCCGACGAGCAGGTGGAGCGGATCAAGGACTCCGGGCGGCTCAACGTCCTCGGCATGCACGAGATCGCCTTCGACTACGACGAGGACCTGGTCCTGCACCGCCGCAAGGCGCTGCCGTACCACGCCAACGGCATGACGGTCTTCGCGTACGACGTCGACGGCGCGCTGGTCCTTGAGAAGACGTACTACTCGGTGGGCGGCGGCTTCGTCGTCGACGAGACCGTGCTTTCTCAAGAGGGGGTCGCGGGCGAGAACCCGATCGTGCCCGACGACACCGCCCTCAAGTACCCCTTCCGCACCGGTGACGAGCTGCTGCGGCTCGCTTCGGACACCGGGCTGTCGATCTCCGCGCTGATGCTGGAGAACGAGAAGGCCTGGCGCACCGAGGAGGAGATCCGCTCCGGTCTGCTCGACATCTGGCGGGTCATGCAGGCGTGCGTGTCGCGCGGCATGTCGCGCGAGGGCATCCTGCCCGGCGGCCTCAAGGTCCGCCGCCGCGCCGCGACCACCGCCCGCCAGCTGCGCGCCGAGGGCAACCCCGAGGCGCACGCCATGGAGTGGTCGACGCTGTACGCGATGGCCGTCAACGAGGAGAACGCGGCGGGCGGCCGGGTCGTGACCGCCCCCACCAACGGCGCCGCGGGCATCATCCCGGCCGTGTTGCACTACTACATGAACTTCGTGCCCGGCGCCGATGAGGAGGGCATCGTCCGCTTCCTGCTCGCGGCCGGTGCGATCGGCATGCTGTTCAAGGAGAACGCCTCGATCTCCGGCGCCGAGGTCGGCTGCCAGGGCGAGGTCGGCTCCGCCTGCTCGATGGCGGCGGGCGCGCTCGCCGAGGTGCTCGGCGGCACCCCCGAGCAGGTCGAGAACGCCGCCGAGATCGGCATGGAGCACAACCTGGGTCTGACCTGCGACCCGGTCGGCGGCCTGGTCCAGATCCCCTGCATCGAGCGCAACGGCATGGCCGCCGTGAAGGCCGTCACCGCCGCCAAGATGGCGATGCGCGGCGACGGCAGCCACAAGGTGTCCCTGGACAAGGTCATCAAGACGATGAAGGAGACGGGGGCCGACATGAGCGTCAAGTACAAGGAGACGGCCCGCGGCGGCCTCGCCGTCAACATCATCGAGTGCTGAGCGCTCCGCGGGAAGCGGTGTTCGTCGGCTCCGCCGCGATGTGACAGCCCCGCGCCCCTTCAGGGCGCGGTGGCGTGCCGGATTTCCGCGAGACCGCTCAGAAGCTGTGCGCGGCGGGGCGCTCCTTGGGCGCCGCCGCCAGCGCCTCGGTCACCTCCGCGACGCCGCCCCGCAGCCCGTAGACGGGGGTGGCGGGCTGCTGGCGCCAGGAGTCGTCGATGCCGCCGGCGTCGACGGTGTCGAAGCCCAGCTCGTCGATGAGCTCGCGGACCAGTCGCTTGGCGGCCTCGTCGTCGCCGGCCACCGGCAGCGCGATCCGTTCGGGGTCGCCCTGCGGGCGCGGCCGCTCAAGGAGGTCCTGCGCGTACGTACCGTTGAAGGCCTTGATCACCGGGTGGCCGATGTGCTGCTCGGTCCAGCGGCTCTCGGTGAGCCCCTCCTCGATCGCGGCGATCCTGCCGTCGCGCTCCTTGGGGTAGTAGTTCCCCGTGTCGATGACGACGAAGCCGTCGGCCGCGCCGTCGAGGAACCCCTTGGGCAGGTCGGGGACGCGCTTGAGCGGGATGGTGACCACGACGATCCGGGCGCCGTCGGCCGCCTCGGCGACGGTGACCGGCGTGGCGCCGGTCTCCTCGGCCAGGGCGGTCAGGGTGTGCGGGCCGCGGGAGTTGGCGACGGACACCTGGTGGCCGAGCGCGGTGAGGCGGCGGGTGAGGTTGCCGCCGATGTTGCCCGCGCCGATGATGCCGATCTTCATGAAACTGGCCTTCCGGAGATGGTGCGTTGGCAAGTTCCAGCAACCGGCGGGGCCGCCGTCCTATTCCGGTCCGGCACCGGTGGCGTGCCGCATCAGCGGGAGTACGCCACCGGTACCGATCGGGGTCACTTGTTCAGCGACGCCCAGAACTCCTCGAAGGAGAGCTTGCCGTCGCCGTTGACGTCCTTGGCCTTGATGATGGCCTGGGCCACCGTCTCGGTGACGTGGAAGTCGCCCAGCTGCGCCATGACCGCCTTGTACTCGCTCGCCGTGACGCGTCCGTCACCGTCGATGTCGAGCTTCGCGAACGCCTTGCGCGCCTCTTCGATGTCCGCCACTGGGTCCACCCCTTTGTTGGTGCTACTGCCTGGTGCTTTTCTGACGCGGGTCAGATTAGCTGCCGACGTGTGCGCGCAGTGCGGCGGCCAGCCATTGGAAAGCGGCGGCCGAGCTGGGCTGCGGCTCGTATCCGTTGACGACGGCGAGCAGCCGGAAGTAGCGCTCGACACGCAGGTCCGGGCCGCCGACCCCGAGCTGTTCGAGGACCGCCGCCCGGTCGGCGTGCGGCCCGAACAGCCGCTCAAGGAAGGCATCCGCCTCCGGGCTCTCGGGCGCGATCGCCTGCTCCTGGGCCTCGCCCACCAGCAGGGCCGCCTTCTTGGCGAAGGCGAGGTAGGCCAGGGGCTCGCGCGCCCGGTCCCTGAAGCCCTCGGATTCGACCTGGGCGATCCGCCGCAGCTGCGCCCTGAAGCCCTCGTCCTCGACCAGCTCCGCCAGCTCGATCCAGGCGTCGACCTGCTGCGGCGCGGGGTCGTCGGGCAGCTCGGGCGAGACGTTGCGCACCCGTTGAAGGAAGTGCGGGTCGGGCTCGATGCCCGCGAAGATCTCGTCGGTGAAGTCCTCGATGATCTGCCTGCGCTCGCGCGCGGAGAGCCGTGCCAGCTTGTTCATGAGTGCCGTCTCCTCGGTGTCGGACTGCCGCTTGGCGATGGTCGACAGAACGGCCCGGCTCAGCCTCAGCGCCCGGATCTGGGCGTCGAGGGCCGCGACATGCGCCGCGGCGACCTCGGCGACCGTGATCTCCCGGGCCAGCACACGCCGTACGTCGTCCAGGCAGAGCCCGAGCTCGCGCAGGGTCCGCACCAGCTCCAGGCGGGCCACCGACTCGGCGTCGTACAGCCGGTAGCCGCCGTGGCTGCGGCCGACGGGCGGCAGGGCGCCGATGTCGGACCAGTAGCGAATGGTGCGCACCGCCAGTCCGGTACGGCGGGCGAGCTGTCCTATGGTGAAGGTTTCCGGGCCGTCGTCGATCATGTTGTTGAGTGTCTGGTTTCCAGTAGGTGGAGACTCAAGGCCTCTCGGCACGAAGAACGGGGAATCGCATGGATGGCACGCTCAGGGACATTCTGGCCGCCGCGGGGCGGGGCCAGTTCCCGCCCCCGGACGGCGGCACGACGATCGTCGGGCAGCCCAGTGCGCGCGACGCGGGCGTCCTGGCCTTCACCGCGCACTCGGTGATCTTCCTGGACGAGGACGAGATGGGGGTCCCCCTGCTCCTCAAGAGCTTGGGTGGGGGTCCCCCTGCTCCTCAAGAGCTTGGGGGAGGGTCTGGGCGGCGGACGGCGGCGTGCTGGTGCTCGGCCGGGGGGTCGCGGGCCGCTGGGAGGCCGCCGTCGAGCTGACCGAGTCCGCGCGCGGCCAGCGGCTCGGCGTCCAACTTGCCCTGGCCGCACGGCACTTGGCGCCCGAGCCGGTACTGTGGGCGCAGCAGTCGCCGGGGAACGCCCGCAGCGTACGGACCTTCCAGGCCGCGGGATTCAGACCGGTCGGCTCGGAAGCGCTGCTCCTCGCGCACTGAGCGGGCGGCCCGCCGGGGTCTGACTGTTAGAAGTACGCGAACGAGGGTTTCCCGCCTCACAAAGAGGAGTTCGCGCCAAATCGGCGCCGCCGCTTTCTCACGCTCAGCCACGGACGGATAACTTCATGCTGTCGCCGCCACACCGGGAGCACAGGGCACCCAGGGACTAGCGGCGCTGGGGCGTTACAGCTGTGACCATCACAACTGAAGCATTCACCGTGCAGCCCTTCACGCGAAGTTGCCACCACATATGGGACGAGGGCGATCACGTCCTCATAGGTGTGAGTCCGGGAAACAGCTATTTCAGCGCCGGCCGCATCACCGACCTCGTCCGCTGGGCTTCGGCACGGTTCACCCGCATCGACATCGTGTACGCCGACCTCCATGTCGCCGAGCTGTTCAGCGCGCTCGGCTACGACCAGGACCACGCGGCACGACGTGCGTCCAAGGAGCTGAAGGCGGTGCGCCGCAGGATTGTGCGCGGCGTCGAGGAGGCGGGGCCGCCAGGGGCGCCGGTCGAGGTGCACGGGCTCTCGGAGTTCGCCGGGAACCCGGTGTACGAGCTGCTGCACCGCCGGGTCCGGCACTTCCTGGCGACCGACCCGGCGTTCCGGGCGGGCTGCGAGGGGATGGCCGGGCACTTCCTCTCCGGCAAGGTCGGCGAACCGGCCGCGAGCGCGGAGCAGCTCGCCGCCTGCCTCGACTACATCGCCGCGGAACTCCCCTTCTTCCTGGACACCCCGGGCATCCTCGGCGTCCCCTCGTCGGTGTCGTGCTACCACGCGCCGATCCCGCTGACCGAGCTGCTCTACGCGAAGGGCGGCGGACTGCGCGCCTCCCGCAATCAGGCGCACGCCGTCGTGCGCCCGGAAGGAATCGCCGCATGAGCGCGGAGCCCGTACTCGACTTCCCGCTCTCGCGGCGCGGTGACGTGCTGCCCGAGGAGTGCGCCTGGCTGCGCGAGAAGGCTCCGGTGGCCCGGGTGCGTACGCTCACCGGCGACGAGGCCTGGCTGGTCAGCAGTCACGCGCTGGCCAAACAGGTGCTGGAGGACGGGCGGTTCAGCCTCAAGGACACCGCGGCCGAGGGGGTCCCGCGCCAGTACGCGCTGACGATCCCGCCCGAGGTCGTCAACAACATGGGCAACATCAACAGCGCGGGGCTGCGCTCCGCCGTGATGAAGTCCCTCAACCCGCGCGCGGACGGTCTCGCCGACTGGCTGCGCGCACGGGCCGGCGAGTTCATCGACGCGCTGCGCGCCGAGGGCCCGCCCGCAGACCTTCGGGCGGGGTTCGCCGACCCCTTCTCGGCGGCGCTGCACTGCAAGGTCGTCGGGGCACCGTTCGAGGACTGGCGCAGACTCATGTCGGGCCTGGACGTGGCCTTCATGACCAGCGCGCACACCTTCGAGGGGGCCGGGCTCAACTGGTACAAGGACCTCGGGTACATGGTGGACCGGCTCAACTCGCCCGAGCTCCCTCCCGACAGTCTGCTCGGCAGGCTCGCCGCGCTGCGTGAGGACCAGGAGTCCGCCCACCTCACCGACGAGATGCTCGCCACCGTCGCGGTCTCGATGTTCGGTGCGGGCGCGGTCTCCACCTCCGCGTTCCTCATCCTCGCGATCCTCGCCCTGCTCCAGCACCCGGAGCTGATCGGCTACCTGCGCGAGCATCCGGAGCGCATGGGCCGGGCCGTCGACGAGCTGCTGCGCTGGAACCTCTCCATCGGCGACGGGCTGCCCCGGATCGCTCTGGAGGACGCCCCCCTGGGTCAAGCGCTGGTCAGAAAGGGAGAGTTGGTGCTCGTCCTGGTGGAGGGCGCCAACTTCGACCCGGAGGTCTTCGCCGATCCCGAGCGCCTCGATCTCGACCGGGAGCACAACCCGCACCTGTCGTTCGGCGCCGGGCAGCACTTCTGCCCGGCCACGGGCCTGGGCCGGCTGCACGCCGAGACGGCGCTCGCGGTCCTGGTGGACCGGCTGCCGGGGCTGCGCCTCGCGGTCCCGGCCGAACAGCTGGTGTGGCGCACGGGCTTCATCAAGCGCCTGCCGGAACGGCTGCCGGTGCTGTGGTGAGCTGACCGGCCGCGCCCGGGACCTGGGTTCCGGGCGCGCGGTGCCGGTCCTGGACACGGGCTCTCAGCGGAAGATGCCGGTGTGGCCGAGCGAGTACCGGCCCGGCTGCGGGTAGACGGCGAGCCCGTGCGGGCCCGAGCCGACGGGGATGCGGGCCAGCTCCTGGCCGGTGGCGGTGTCGATGGCGTACACCTCGGAGTTGTAGCGGCCGGACAGCCAGAGCACCTTGCCGTCGGCGGAGACGCCGCCCATGTCGGGGCTGCCGCCGTCCGGCAGGTGCCACTTCTTCGTCAGCTTGTTCTTCGTGAAGTCGAAGATCGAGATCGAGCCCTCGCCGCGGTTGGAGACGTACATCTCCTTGGAGTCGCGGCTGATGTAGAGGCCGTGGCAGCCCTTGCCAGTGGGCAGCAGGGTGGGCGTGCTGAACTTGTCGCCGTCCAGGACCCACATGCCGTGCGCCATCATGTCGGCGACGTAGAAGGCCTTGCCGTCCGGGGACATCTTCACGTCCTGCGGCATCGCCCCGTCGAACGGGAGCTTCTGCTGGCCGACGACCTCCATCTTCTCCGTGTCGACCTTGAGGAGCTCGCCGGAGAACTCGCAGGAGACGATGAAGTACCGGCCGTCCATGGAGAAGTCGGCGTGGTTGACGCCCGCGCAGCTCACCGGCACGGTCTTGACCCGGTTCATCGTCACCGGGTCACGGAAGACCAGCTCGCGGTCCATGGACGCCATCACGACGGCGTACTTGCCGTTCGGCGTGAAGTAGAGGTTGTACGGGTCCGAGACCTGGACGGTGCGTCCGGTCTTGCCCGTCGCGGGGTCGATGGCGGTGAGCGAGTCGCCCAGGTCGTTGTTGACCCAGAGGGTCTTCATGTCCCAGGAGGGCACGACGTGCTGGGGCTGGTGGCCGACCCGGATGGTCTCGATGACCTTGTACGAGGCCGGGTCGATGACCGACACCGTGTTGGAGTTGGTGTTGGGCACGTACACGCGCGGCAGGAAGTTCTTGACCGCGGGCTGGAGCGCGTTCGGGCGGTCGGCGGCGTAGGCGTCCTGGGGGTCGAGGACGGGCGGCATCCCGGGCAGGCCCTCGGGCACGGTCTTCTTGGCGATCGCGGGCGGAACCGCGGCCTTGGTGCCGAGCGCCTCCTCCTTCTTGTCGGCACCCGATCCGCAGCCGACGAGGGCTGCGAGCAGCACTGCCGAGAGCAGCGCGGTGGTCCTCTTCGTTACGGTCGGCATCAGCTCAGCAGCTCCGTGGTCGTGACCGCGCGCAGTCGGCGGCGATCCAGTTCGGCGAGTAGGGCGGGCAGCGCGGCGACCGTGTCCGCATAGCCGAAGTGCAGGCTCACCACCGATCCGTTGCGGATCTGCCCGGTGACGTTGCGGGTCACGGCCGAGGCGCCGGGCGAGGTGAAGTCGAGGGAGTCGACGTCGTACGACAGGACGTGCGGGTACCCCGCCCGGCGGGCCAGTCTCTGCACGAGCGGCGTCGCCTCCTGGGCGCGGGACGGCCTGAACCAGGTCCCGATCGAGCCGGTGAGCCGGCGCAGCCGGTCCGCGCAGCCGGTGATCTCGGCATACGCCTCCGCCTCGGCCAGCGCGGAGATGTCGACGTGGTGCTGGGTGTGGTTGCCCAGCTCGTGGCCGCCGTCGAGGATCCGGCGGGCCATCGCGGGCTGCTCGTCGAGCCAGCTGCCGACGGCGAGGACGGTGATGCGGGCACCGGCCTTCTCGGCCATGGTGAGCAGAGCCGTGGCGATCTCGGGATCGCCCTGGCCGTGGAAGGTGAGCGCGACCTGCGGGCGGTCCCGGGGTCCGCTGCTGATCTGGACCGGCTGCCCGGGGAAGGAGCGGGGGGCCGGTGCCGGTCGGTGGGTTCCGGGTCGGGCGGGGGCGGTGGCCGCCGCGGAGGCGGACGAGGTGGGCTTCGGGGATTCGGACGGCTGGTCGCCACCCTTGTCGTCCGAACAGCCTGCCGCGAACGCCCCCACGACGGCCGCGCCAGCCCCGGCCCGCAGCGCGCTGCGACGGTCGACCGCACGGGGTGATGGATTCAGCACATGGACATTTAAGTGCGCCAGAGGGCGGAAAATAATGATTGACCCGATTCAGGACCTTTGCGGGTCGCGACCACGCCGAGCTGTACAGACACAGCAGATTCACTGATTCACTCAGTGCCCCCCATACTTATTCACAGTTTAGAAGGTGCGTGGCCTAGCTCACCAACGATTCATAGCTAAACTGTGATGGTTTGGTGGTGTATGCCCCATTGAGGACTTTTGATGATGGGCCGCCCATCTGTCATAGTCGGAGACACGACCCCCATTGACCCGGGCCAGGTCGTCTTCAGTCGCCGTGGATCACACCCCCCCCAGATCCCCGGCGATCCACAGAAGCCCCCGTGGCGCCGCATCCGGCAGCCAGGGGGCTTCTGTGATGTCCGGTACCGGTCGCCCGGACCCTCAGCGGTCGGCGACCCGCATTTCGAACCAGGTGGTCTTGCCGCGCGGCAGCAGGTCCACGCCCCAGCGGTCGGAGAGCTTGTCGACCAGGAACAGGCCGCGGCCGCTGATGTCCAGCTCGTGCACCGGCATCAGACAGGGCAGCCCGCGTGACGGGTCGCGGACCTCGATCCGGATCCAGCCCCGGCGGCGCAGCATGCGCAGACCGAAGACCCGGGCCCCGGTGTGCCGCACCGCGTTGCCGACCAGTTCGGAGACGAGCAGCACCGCGTGCTCGGCGAGCGTCGGCGAGAGCGCCCACTGGCGCAGGACGACGGACTGGGTGATCCGGCGGGCGGTCGCCGCGGACTCCGGACGGGACGGCAGCCGTACCTCTTCGTCCGTCGGATTGCCGAACAACTCCAGTGCCTTCAGCGCCAGTTCGTCGTCGGCGGACGGCATCCACCGGGCCGCGGCCGCCGTGCCGCGCCGCGCCGGTTGTTCCACACCCTCCAGCCCCGCCATGCCACCATCATGGCGGCCCGGCGCGGCCGCCGGGGCCGTTCCGAAGGAATCGAGCCTCCGGAACCTGACGTTCCGGAGGCCCCGTCTGGCATATGACGGGGGCAGCAGAGGCCCCCGCGCACCTGCCCTGACCTGCGGTGACGTGATGCGTTTGCTTGATCACCAAGCGTTCCGAAGAGGATTTCCTTAAGGTGTGCTTAAGGCTGTGCTAATCCCCCCACAGGGTGTACACACCGCCCCCACACGTACACCGCCCGTTGACCCCCGCCGTCCAACTCCGGCGCGGTCAGAGGAACTTGGCCTTGCCCGGACCCTCCTCCACGAAGCTGCGCATGCCCCGCTCGCGGTCCTCGGTCGCGAACAGGCCCGCGAACCAGTTGCGTTCGATGGCGAGCCCGGTGTCGATGTCCGTCTCCAGACCGGCGTCGATCGACTCCTTGGCGGCGCGCAGCGCGATGGCCGGGCCCTGTGCGAGCCGCGCGGCCCAGGCGACGGCCCGCTCGTACACCTCGGCGGCCGGCACCACCTGGTCGACCAGGCCGATGGCGAGCGCCTCGTCGGCCTTCACCTGTCGGCCGGTGAAGATGAGGTCCTTGGCCTTGGACGGGCCCACCAGGCGGGCCAGGCGCTGGGTGCCGCCCGCACCCGGGATGAGGCCGAGCAGGATCTCGGGCTGGCCCAGCTTGGCGTTGTCGCCCGCGATGCGGAAGTCGGCGCAGAGCGCCAACTCGCAGCCGCCGCCCAGCGCGTAGCCGGTGACGGCGGCCACGACGGGCTTGGGGATCTTGGCGACGGCGCTGAAACTGTCCTGCAGCGCCCGGCCGCGCACGACCATCGCCGCGTGGTCCATGGCCTGCATCTCCTTGATGTCCGCGCCCGCCGCGAACAGCTTCTCGCCGCCGTACAGGACCACCGCCCGCACGTCGTCGCGCCGGGCCGCCTCCTCGGCCAGTTCGCGCAGCCGGTCCTGGCTCGCGACGTCGAGGGCGTTCATCGGAGGCCGGTCCAGGCGGATGGTGCCGACGCCTTCGGAAACTTCGAGGTTCACAGTCATAGGAGGCAGGTTAACGGTCACTAACGACAACGGACCCGGTGCGTGGTGGGTTTGAGGGGCTCGCCCCCCAAATTCACAGCCTCGCGGCAGCACCGGGTCCGTCGGGAGTCGCCGGCGGATCTACTTCTTCCACTCCGACCAGGACAGGTTCCAGCCGTTGAGGCCGTTGTCCGGCTGGATGACCTTGTCCTTGGAGTTCTTCACGACGACCACGTCGCCGATCAGCGAGCTGTTGTAGAACCAGGCCGCCGGGGTGGAGGGGTCGCCCGCACCGCGCGCGTCGCGCAGACCGACGCAGCCGTGGCTGGTGTTGGCCGAGCCGAACACCGACGGGTCGCCCCAGTAGTTGCCGTGGATGAAGGTGCCCGAGCTGGACAGGCGCATCGCGTGCGGCACGTCCTTGATGTCGTACTCGCCGCCGAAGCCGACGGTGGCGCCGTTCATCCGGGTCACCTCGTACTTCTCACTGATGACCATCTGCCCGTTGTACGTGGTGTTCGCCGGGGAGCCCGCGCTGATCGGGATGGTCTTCAGGAGCTTGCCGTCGCGCTCCACCTTCATGGTGTGGGAGCCGGCGTCGACGGTGCTGACCTGGGAGCGGCCGATGGTGAAGTGGACCGTGCGGGTCTGCTTGCCGTAGACGCCGGGGCGGCCCTCGACGCCGTCGAGGTTGAACTTGACGGTGACCTTGGTGCCGGGGGCCCAGTAGTTCTCGGGTCGGAAGTCGAGGCGGTCGTTGCCGAACCAGTGGCCCTCGACCGGGACGGCGGGCTCGGCCGTCACGGTGATCGCCTTCTTCACCGCGTCCGGGTTGGTGATGCCGCGGCTGAAGTTGATGGAGACCGGCATGCCGACGCCGACGGTGTCGCCGTCCTCGGGCACGTACTGGCCGATGAAGGTGTTCGTCGGGACGAGCGTGGTGAAGGTGGTGTCCTTGGCGGACTCGCGGCCCTTTGCGTCCTTGGCGACGGCGTGCACCTTGTACTGCGTCGCGGAGGCGAGGTGCTGGTCCGGGGCCCAGGTGAGGCCGTCCGCGGATATCTTCCCGGCGACCGCGTTGCCCTTGCTGTCGGCGACCGCGACGGCGGAGAGCTTGCCCTTCTCGGCGGATATCTTCAGCGCGTCGCTGGTCGCGACGTCCTTGGCGTTGTCCGCCGGCGCGATGGTGACCACGGCCTCGGAGGCCTTGGTGTCCTCGGCGGCACTTCCGGCACCGGACTTGGCCTTGCTGCTGGAGCCGTCGCCCCCGCCGCACGCGGTCACCAGCAGCAGCAACGCCCCGAGTACCAGGGCGAGCAGCGCGGTGCCCTGACGTCCGCGCCGTCCGGCCCCGGCCGGAACCCCCGAAATTGGCTGCCCGTTCAAGACTTTTTCTCCCCTCGCACGGCGTGGCCCCGCCACCGCCCGCACTCATCACCCCCGCGCACGTCCTCGCGCACGCACGGCGCTAGATAATCACACCGGAAAGGCTCCGACCGCCCCGCCAATGTCACCGTTCAGTCCCAACTTGTCCTGGAACTCTCAGGTGAAACACAGGAACCGTTCCCGGTTGGTTAACCGGGAACGGTCATGGGCCATGCGTTCGAGGGATGCCGGGGAATCGGGGTGTTCAGGAGATCGCCGAACCCGCCCTCCACTTGTCCCAGTCGAGGTTCCAGCCACCGAGGCCGTTGTCGGGAGAGACCTCCCGCTCACGGGAGTTGACAACCTGCACCACGTCCCCGATGAGGGTGCGGTCGAAGAACCAGCCCGCCGGAGTGTCCGAGCTGCCGCCCTTCACATCGCGCAGACCGACGCACCCGTGACTGGTGTTGATGTTGCCGAACGTGTTCGACGGGGCCCAGTAGTTGCCGTGCAGGAAGGTCCCGGAGCCGGTCAGCCGGATGGCGTGCGGAACATCCGGAATGTCGTACTCGCCGCCGAAGCCGACGGTCCGGCTGTTCATCCGGGTCACGTCGTACATGTCGGTGACGACCATCTTCCCGTTGTACGTCATGTTCTTCGGCGACCCCGCGGAGATCGGCAGCGTGGACACCAGCTCGCCGCCGCGCCGCACCTCCATGGTGTGCGCCTCGGCGTCCACGAGGGACTCCTGTGCGCGCCCGATGGTGAAGCCGATCGTCTTGTCCTGGATGCCGTACACCCCGGGCGCGGCCACCACGTCGCGCAGGCGCATGTCGACGGTGACCCGGGTGCCGGGCTTCCAGTACTCGCGCGGCCGGAAGTCGATCCGGTCCTGACCGAACCAGTGCCCCTTCACCTCCACCGGAGGCTGGGCGGTGATCCTGATGGCGCGCTCGACGGCCGCCCGGTCCTTGATCGCCTGGTTGAAGCTGAAGGAAACGATCATGCCGACGCCCACCGTGGAGCGGTTCTCCGGCTTGAAGTAGCCGATGAAACGGTGTTCGGGCACATAGGTGGTGAAGCTGGTGTGGCGGGCCTGACGGTGGCCGTGGCCGTCGAGCGCCACCGTGTCCACCGTGTACCGCGCGGCCAGTTGGAGCGCACGGCCGGTCGGCGCCCAGGTCAGCCCGTCCGCGGAGATCTTCCCCTGCACCTCCTCGGGCTGCGCGTCCTCCGTCTTCATCACCTTGACCCGCTCCAGGCGCCCGCTGGGCACCCGCACCTCCACCTTCCCGTCCGCCTTGACTCCCTTGGCCCCGTCGTCCGGGGTCACCAGAATGGCCTCCTGCGGCGTCAACGGCTTGCCCCCGATGTCGCCGAGGTCCAGGGTGCCGCCCGAGCACCCGGTAAGGCCGGTCACCAGGACCGCCGTCAGTCCTGCCCATGCCAGGGCGGCGGCCGCGCCCGCCCCTGCCCGCTTCAGTACGTCTCTCACGACCGACCCAACGACCGCCCCCCGCCGGGGGAAACGTGAGTACGAGGGCTGTTGCGGGCAGAACAGGTGCAGGGACACGCCTGGGGAGCCGCGGCCGGGACGCCGCGCGTTCCCGTAGGGCGCCGAGCCGCGGGAGGCCGTCAGGTGTCGAGCCCAGCCGAGCAGGAGGCAGTGCGGGGTGCCGCGAGGGGCGCGCCCGCCTCGGAAGGGCACGGCCACCGGGGTGAACCGGGGGCCCTGCGCCCCCCTGTCTGGCCGGGCGCGCCGACCCCGTTGGGGGCGCGCTTCCGGGTCGGCCCGGACGGCGTCGCGGGCACCAACTTCGCACTGTGGGCGGGCGGCGCCGAAGCGGTCGAGCTGTGCCTCTTCGATGCGGCGGGCGGCGAAACCCGGCTCGCCCTCACCGAGTTGACCCATGAGATCTGGCACGGCTTCGTCCCCGGCGTACACCCCGGTCAGCGGTACGGATTCCGGGTGCACGGCCGCTGGGACCCGTGGACCGGGGCCCGCTGGAACCCGGCGAAGCTCCTCCTCGACCCGTACGCACGGGCCGTGGACGGCGACTTCGCGCTGCCGCCCGAGGTGTACGGACACGTCCGCGACTGGCCGCAGCAGCAGGTCGCCGACACCGTCCGCGACGACCGCGACTCGGCGCCGCACGTCCCCAAGGGCGTCGTCGTGCAGGACGACGACGACTGGGCGGACGACCACCGCCCCAAGACCCCCTGGTCCGACTCGGTCATCTACGAGCTGCACGTACGCGGCTTCACCCGGCTCCACCCGGAGATCCCCGAGCCGCTGCGCGGCACCTACGCCGGCCTCGCGCATCCGGCGGCGCTGGAGCATCTGGTGCGCCTGGGAGTGACGGCGGTCGAGCTGCTCCCGGTGCACCAGTTCGCGCACGAGGACCATCTGCTGCGCCGCGGGCTCCGAAACTACTGGGGGTACAACTCGATCGGGTACTTCGCGCCGCACGCCGCCTACTCGGCGTCCGGAACCTCCGGGCAGCAGGTCGGCGAGTTCAAGCGGATGGTGCGGGCCCTGCACGGGGCCGGTATCGAGGTCATCCTCGACGTCGTCTACAACCACACGGCCGAGGCGGGCGAGTTGGGGCCGACGCTGTCGCTGCGCGGGATCGACAACCGCGGCTACTACCGCCTGCCCTCCGACGCGCGCCGGTACGCCGACTACACGGGCTGCGGCAACACCCTCCATGTGGTCCAGCCCCATGTGCTGCGGCTCATCACGGATTCGCTGCGCTACTGGGTGACCGAGATGGGGGTGGACGGCTTCCGCTTCGACCTGGCGGCGGCGCTCGCCCGCTCCATGCACGACGTCGACATGCTGTCCCCCTTCCTCGCCGTTATCGCCCAGGACCCGGTGCTGCGGCGGGTGAAACTGATCGCCGAACCGTGGGACGTGGGCAACGGCGGCTACCAGGTGGGCTCCTTCCCGCCGCTGTGGACCGAGTGGAACGACCGCTACCGGGACGCCGTGCGGGACTTCTGGCGGGGCGCGCTGCCGGACGTGCGCGACCTCGGCTACCGGCTCTCCGGGTCGAGCGACCTGTACGCCTGGGGCGGCCGGCGGCCGTACGCGTCCATCAACTTCGTCACCGCGCACGACGGTTTCACGCTGCGGGACCTGGTGTCGTACGAGCGCAAGCACAACGAGGCGAACGGGGAGGGCAACCGGGACGGCACCCACGACAACCGGTCGTGGAACTGCGGGGTGGAGGGCGAGACCGACGACCCCCGGGTCAACGCGCTGCGGCGCAGGCAACTGCGGAACCTGCTCACCACCCTGCTGGTGTCGACGGGCGTGCCGATGCTGGTCGCGGGCGACGAGATGGGCCGCACCCAGGGCGGCAACAACAACGCGTACTGCCAGGACGGGGAGGTGAGCTGGGTCGACTGGTCGCTCCTGGAGAAGCCGGGGCCGCGCGGGCTGCTCGAACTGGCCACCCGGCTCGTCCAGTTGAGGCACCGCCATCCGGTGCTGCGCCGCCGGGCCTTCTTCTCCGGGCGCCCGCAGGCCGCGGACGGGCTGCGGGACCTGGCCTGGTTCACCGCGCGGGGCAAGGAGATGACCGAGCAGGACTGGTACGCGCCCGCCTCGACGCTGGGCCTGTACCTGTCCGGCCGCGACATCCCGGGGCGCGACGCGCGGGGCGCCCCGGTGACCGACGACAGCTTCCTGATCCTGCTGCACTCGGCGGACCGCCCGGCGAGCTGTGTGCTGCCGGGGCCGCCGTGGGCCGAGTCGTACGAGGTGGTCGTGGACACCTCGGAGGAGGAGCAGGGCGCCCCGCCGGGCCGGGCCCACCGGGGCGGCGAGACGGTGACGATGCCGGCCCGCGCGGTGCTGGTGCTGAGGGTGGCCGGGTAGGGCCGGGCTCTGCGCAGGTGGGGGGTGGGTGGAGGCAGGGTGGAGGCGGAGGTGCGGAAATGTCCACCCTGCGCTCCACCCACCGGCCGATCCGCTCCACCCGCCCTCCCTGCGACCGTTGATCGTGCCGGAGCCATCGGCGATCGGCGATCGGACCCCGGGCCTCGCGCTCGGGGTCACGGGCTTCGGTGACGGAAGGGAGTGGTGCGGCATGAGCGGCGACATCGATCTGGCGATCAGGGTCACCCTGTACGCCTGGCTCGCCTGTGAACTCGTCCTGCAGGCACGCCAGTTGCTGAGCAGCGCGCCGACCGAGCGCACCGAGTGGCGCAGCCTGCTGCTCTTCGTCGTGATGACGAGCGCGGTCTCCTGGGCGGTCCACCCGGTCGCCCGCGCCACCCCCGCGCTCGACTATTCGACGGCCTCGGCCGCCGCCCGCCTGGCCGTGCTGCTCTTCGCCTGGGCCGGGATAGGCCTGCGGCTGTGGGCGATCGTCACCCTGGGCCGTTTCTTCCGCGGCACGGTCCATGTCCAGCAGGACCACCAGGTCGTGCGGTCGGGGCCCTACCGCTGGGTGCGCCATCCCGCGTACAGCGGCATCCTGCTGGCGGGACTCGCGCTCGGGGTGACCCTCGACAACGCGGCGGCGCTCCTCGTCCTCCTGGCGGGCGGCGCGCTGGCCCTCGGCTACCGCATCCATGTGGAGGAGAAGCTCCTCTCCCAGGCGCTCGGCGCCGCCTACACCCAGTACGCGGCCGTCACCCGCAGGCTGATACCCGGGGTCTGGTGAGGGCGGGGCGGCGGGCGGCGGCCGGCCGAGGATCTTCCGGTCGTACGCCACCGCCACCGCCGCGGCACGGTCCTTGACGCCCGACTTGCCGTAGATGTGCGTCAGATGGGTCTTCGCCGTGGCCTCGCCGATGAACAGGGCGCGGGCGATCTCCCGGTTCCCGGCGGCGGTCCGCCACATCGCCCATCGCGCTCGACCCCGGATCAACCGACCGGGATCAACCGACCGGTTGATGGGGCGGTACGACCTCCCGGTTCCCGGGTCTCTCGCCTGGTCCTAGGACCAGCGGACCAGTGGGCCCCGGCCGAAACTCGGTGGGCACTGTCAGTGCCCCTCCGTAGGCTCGGCTCTGATGTCCAAGACCCGTGCAGCTACCCAAGACCAGTCGGCCACACGCTCGCTCCTGAGACTCTGGCCGTACGTACGCCCGGTGCGAACTCACCTTTTCAGCGCGGCATTTGTGGCAATCGTCGCGTCATGCCTCGGCCTGGTGATCCCACTCGTACTGAAATGGATCGTCGACGGGCCGGTCGCCGACCACGACCCCGGCGGGGTGTGGCTCGGCGCGCTGTATCTGCTGCTGCTCGGGGTCGCGGAGGCGGTGCTCTTCGGCTTCCGGCGCTGGCTGGTGGCGCGGCCGCTCGCGGCGGTCGAGGCGGCCATGCGGGCGGACCTGTACCGGCATGTGCAGCGGCTGCCCGTCTCCTTCCACGACCGCTGGGCCTCGGGCCAGCTCCTGTCGCGCGGCACCACGGATCTGATGCTGCTGCGGATGTTCCTGTCGTTCCCGCTGACCTTCCTCCTCGTCAACAGCGTCACGATCCTCGCCGGGTTCGCGATCCTGCTCTCGCAGCAGTGGAGCCTCGGGCTCGTGCTGCTCCTACCCGTGATCCCGCTGGTGGTCCTCTGCTCGGTCTTCGAGCCCCGGTACTCACTCGTCGCCCGGCGCGCGCAGGACCAGGTGGGCGATCTGACGACGGTGGTCGAGGAGAGCGTGCTCGGCATCCGGATCATCAAGGGGTTCGGGCAGCACCGCAGCCAGGCACTCGCCTTCCGCGAACTCTCCCAGCGGCTGCGCGGCACCGAGCTCGCCAAGGCGCGGCTGCTCGCCGGGCTGTGGGGCCTGATCACCACGTTCCCCGAACTCGCCATCGGCGCGGCGCTGGTGCTCGGCACGGTGCAGGTGGCCGACGGGGAGCTGTCGGCCGGGACGCTGGTGGCGTTCCTGTCGACGGCGCTGGCGCTGCGGTGGCCGGTGGAGTCGATCGGGTTCCTGCTGGCGATGAGTCAGGAGTCGGCTACGGCGACGGCGCGGTTCTTTGAGGTCATGGATGCGGCTGAGGAGGAAGGGGAGCGGGGTGTCTCCTCCCACGCCCTGGGGGGTGTGCCGCCGTCTTCGTCCGCGGACCGTGCACCGGGGGCTCTGCCCCCGGACCCCCGCTCCTCAAACGCCGGAGAGGCTGATTTTTCGCTGACCGGAGCGGAAGGAGCTGAGCTTTCGCCGGCCGCCGCCGGAAAGGCTGGGCGTCCGGCAATCGCCGGAGGGGATGACTCTTCGCTGACCGGGGCCCGAGAGGCTGGCTCTTCGCCGGACGGGATTCGGTTTGAAGGGGTGTTGTTCCGGTACCCCGATGCCGAACCCGCGTCCTCACCCGTACTCGCCCGGATCGATCTGCACATACGGGCCGGCGAGACCATGGCGTTGGTCGGCGGGACCGGGGCGGGGAAGACCACGCTCACCGCGCTCGTGCCGCGGTTGTACGAGGTCGGCGGGGGGCGGATCACGCTCGACGGGGAGGACATCGCCCGCATGTCGCGGGAGCGGCTGCGCGGTCTGGTGGCCGTGGCCTTCGAGGAGCCCACGCTGTTCTCGGCCTCCGTCGGGGAGAACGTCCGGATGGGCGGCGGGAGTTCGGGGGATCTGGGGCGGGCGCTGGACATCGCGCAGGCCGGCTTCGTGCACCGGCTTCCGCAGGGGGTGGACACGCAGGTCGGTGAGCAGGGGCTGAGTCTGTCCGGCGGGCAGCGGCAGCGGCTCGCGCTGGCTCGGGCGGTGATGGGGCGGCCGAGGTTCCTGATCCTGGACGACCCCCTGTCGGCACTGGACGTCCACACCGAGGCGCTGGTGGAGGCCGCGCTGCGGAGGGTGCTTCAGGACACCACCGCGCTGGTCGTCGCGCACCGCCCGTCGACGGTGATGCTCGCCGACCGGGTGGCGCTGCTGTCCGGCGGCCGGATCGCGGCGGTCGGCACGCATCAGGAACTGCTGCGCGGCAATGCCGAATACGCCTGGCTGATGTCGGGCGCCGATGAACTCGGCGACGAGGAAGGGGAGGGGCGATGACCGCGACGGTCGGGCAGGAGACCGCCACCGGGGACGAGGAACCGGCGGAGCCCGCCGGTCACGTCGACGCGTTCGACAGGGACGAGCTGCCCGCGCCCGCCGGGTCGACCGGGGCGCTGCTGCGGTCCCTGCTGCATCCGCTGCGCCGTCAGGTGGTGCTTGCCGCGCTGCTGCTCGTGGTGCAGCAGGCCGCGGTGCAGGCGGGACCGCTGCTCGTCGCGTACGCCATCGACCGGGGCGTGCCCGCGTTCCGGGCGCACGACTACGGTCCGCTGGTGGCCGTCGGGGCCGGGTATCTGGGGTGCGCGCTGGCCTCCGGGTTCTTCCAGTACGCGTTCGTCCGGACCTCGGCGCGGGTCAACCAGGACGTGCTGCTCGATCTGCGCGGGCGGATCTTCCGGCACGCGCAGGCGCTGAGCGTGGACTTCCACGAGCGGTACACCTCGGGGCGGCTGATCTCGCGCTCCACCACGGACGTCGAGTCGCTGCGCGAGCTGCTCAGCGAGGGGCTCCAGGAGCTCATCGGGGTGGTGCTCTCCTCGGTCTACATCTGCGCGATGCTGCTGTGGCTGGACTGGGGCATCGGCGCGCTCGCGATCGCGTCCTACCTCCCGCTGCACTTCCTGATCCGGCTCTACCAGCGCCGGGCCGGGGCCGTGTACGGCGCCCGGTCCACCGCCATCGCCGCGGTGATCGTCAAGTTCGCGGAGACGCTGAACGGGATCCGGCCGGTGCAGGCGTTCCGGCGCGAGGGCGCCAATGACGCCGAGTTCAGGGAGCTCAACCGGCGGCACGAGCGGAGCAACGGCGACGCGCTCCTGGAGATGGCGCGCTATGTGGCCGGCTCCCGGTTCGTCGCCAACACGGCGGTCGCCGCGATGGTGCTGTGGGGTGCGACGCGGGTCGCCGACGGCGGCCTGGCGCTGGGTGTGCTGGCCGCGGCGGTGCTGTATCTGCGCCGCCTGTACGACCCGATCGACCGCCTCGGCATGTTCCTCAACTCCTACCAGTCGGCGGCCGCCTCCCTGGTGAAGGTCGCCGGGCTGCTCGCCCAGGTCCCGTCCGTACCCGAAGCGGCACACCCCGTTGTGCTGCCGGAGACGGCCCGTGAACTGCCGGGCCGCCGCGTCGACTTCGAGCAGGTCAGCTTCGGCTACCGGACCGGCGGCGAGGTGCTCCCCCACTTCGACCTGACCATCGAGGCGGGCCAGACCGTCGCCGTGGTCGGCGCGACGGGCGCCGGCAAGTCCACCCTCGCCAAGCTCCTGGCCCGTTTCTACGACCCCGCGGAAGGCCGCGTCCTGCTGGACGGTACGGATCTGCGCGAGCTGTCCGTACGGGATCTGCGGCGGGGGGTCGTCATGGTCACCCAGGAGGCGTTCCTGTTCTCCGGCACGGTCGCCGAGAACATCGCGATCGGCCGCCCCGACGCCACCCGGGAGGACATCGAGCGGGCCGCGAAGGCGATCGGCGCGCACGACTTCATCGCGGGTCTGCCGGACGGCTACGACACGGACGTGCGCAAGCGGGGCGGCCGCATCTCGGCGGGCCAGCGCCAACTGGTCGCCTTCGCACGGGCGTTGCTGGCCGACCCGGCCGTCCTGATCCTCGACGAGGCGACCAGCTCGCTCGACATCCCGGGCGAGCGGGCGGTGCAGCGCGCCATGCGCACGGTCCTCAACGGCCGTACCGCGATGGTGATCGCGCACCGCCTGTCCACGGTGGAGGTCGCGGACCGGGTCCTGGTGATGGAGCGGGGCCGCATCGTCGAGGACGGCTCCCCCGCCGACCTGATCGCGGGCACCGGCCGCTTCGCCGACCTGCACCGAGCCTGGCGGGACAGCCTGGCGTGAGCCCCAGGGGGTGTCCGGTGGGTCATGCGCGCCTTTCCCGGACTCTCCGGATCGTCGCGCCGCCTCTTGCCGCGGGCCGGCCAGTCACGGCCGGCCGGTCCCATGAACGCGGCCGCCACCGCCCCGGCCTGCGGGTTTCCCGGTACCTGCCGCGCGGGCTCCGGGGGCCGGTTTCGTAGGATCGGGGCGTGGCAACGGGGACGGGTACCAACTGGGCGGCGCCGACGGAGACGGAGTGGCTGCTGCACACCGCGGGCCTGCGCGGCGACGTGGAGGCGCAGTTGCGGGTCCTGGCCCGCGAGGAGCTGTACATCGCGGTGCCGAAGGCGGAGGTCGACGCGCGGCCCGATCTGGTCACCTGGCGCACCTACCGGGACGCGTCGGGGTGGCTGTGCAAGCCGGTGCTGACCCGCGGGATGCTGCCGCCGTGGCATCCCGACTGGGTGTTCCACGACGTGTCCCTGAAGTGGATCGCCGACGCCTCCTGGCCCGACCCGCCGCGCCTGCTCGCGGTCAACGCCGCGACCCCCGCCCAGCTCTTCCTGCCGACCACGCCCGAGCACCGCGCGGTGTGGCGCCGCATCCACGAGGAGACCGAGCGCCCCGACGGCGACCGGCTGACCGCGCTGCGGCACGGCGCGCTGCACGGCCCGCTCGCCTACGGTCTGGCCTGCGGCGCGCATCTGGCGGTCGTGAACGACGTGCCGTGGAACGAGGTCGGCACCGTCTACCACGGGTACGCCCGGCAGCTCCGGTCGCTCCGCGACTCCTGGGACATCACCGAACGCACGGGCTGGAGGCGGCAGTTGGACTTCCTCCTCGATGCGCGCAACAGCCCGCCGGAGCCCGATTTCGTGCTCCGCGTGCGCGAGGAGCTGCGGTCCGGTCTCGGCGAGCCGCCGCCGGCCGAGCTGTGGCGCGAGACGGCCGCCGGGCACGCCCAGGACATCGGGGCGGGCCACGGCACCGTCAAGGACATCGAGGAGCTGGTCCGGCGCATCCTGCGGTACGAGGCCCGGTTCCGCGCCGACGGGCTGCTGCCGCCGGACGGCCGGGTCACCACCACCGTCGCCTACGACTACGGGCGTGCGGTGAACCTGGCCCGCTGGGGTCTTGAGGCCAGGTTCTGCACGCCGCACGAGGCCGAGCAGGCGATCGTGTACGCGGGGGCCCTGAGCAAGTCGGCCTACCGCTCGTGGGAGGACTTCTCCGCGGCGTACGCGCTGGGCCGGGTGCTCCGCTTCGACGAGGAGTCGTACGGCCGCTACTACCAGCAGAACGTCGTCGCGCACCGGCTCCTGACCGAGAACGAGGCCAGCCCGTGGCGGAACATCCCCTGGCGCTGACCCATCGCCCCCCGGCTCAGGCGCCCACCGTTCCGTCGATGCCCTCGCGCAGCAGGTCCGCGTGGCCGTTGTGGCGGCCGTACTCCAGGATCATGTGCAGCATCACCATGCGCAGCGACACGTCCTCGCCCCAGCGCGGCTGATGGCCGGCGAGGTCGAGGGATCCGGCCGCGCGCTCGATCCGCCGGGAGTGCTCGACCTCGGCCTCCCAGGCCGCGAACGCCTCGGCCCGGGTCGAGCGGCTCGCGTCGTACGCCGCCTGGAAGTCGGTCTTGTCCGACCACACCATCGGGACGTCCTGGTCCTCGAACACCCGGCGGAACCAGGTCCGTTCGACCTCGGCCATGTGCCGCACCAGGCCGAGCAGCGAGAGCGTGGAGGGCGGCATCGACTGGCGGCGCAGCTCCTCGTCGCCGAGCCCCTCGCACTTCATGGCCAGCGTCGCCCGGTGGTAGTCGAGGAAGGCGCGCAGCGTCTCGCGCTCGTCGCCGAAGTGGGGCGGGCCCGTGCGGTGGTCGTCGGTCATGGGTGGTGCTCCCTCGTGGTTTCTGATCAGGCGGGCCGAACATACCTCCGGCGGTCGTCCCCGGGCGAGGGCCGGGCCTCGGAGCGCCCGCGCGAGGCCCGGTGTGATGGGGTGGCGGCATGACCGACATGCAGATGATCACGGTTCCGGCCCTCCTCCAGGGGTATCCGGGGGTGGCCTTCGGGGGCTATGTGGCGGGGGTGCTCGCCGGGCGGGCGGCTCTCCCCGAGCTCTCAACCGCGTTCGAGCAGGGGAGGCCCCGTCCGGCGGTACGGGTCGATTTCCGGCGGCCGGTGCCGACCGGGGCGCCGGTCCGCCTCGCCCAGACCGCGGACGGGGGCAGCGAACTGACCGACGGCGAGACGCTGCTGGCCGTCGCCGGGCCCGCCGAGCAGAGCACCGAGGTGCCCGATACCCCTTCCTGGGAGGAGGCGTCGGCGGCGGCGAAGGCGTACCGGGCGGCCCCGCCGGAGGGCGTGGTCGACTGCTTCGGCTGCGGGCTCGACCGCACCCCCGACACCGGGCTGCGCCAGCACTGCGGCCGGGTCCAGGGGCGCGACCTGGTGGCG
This sequence comes from Streptomyces sp. NPDC094147, assembly GCF_044764265.1. NCBI lineage: Bacteria > Bacillati > Actinomycetota > Actinomycetes > Kitasatosporales > Streptomycetaceae > Streptomyces > Streptomyces sp. NPDC094147. Next base: position 107,376 of record NZ_JBIWHT010000012.1, read on the forward strand.
ACCGCGTGGATCCCCGGGCCCCAACTGGCCGACACCGACGGGATGTTGCCGCCCGCGCTGGTGTGGGGCGCGCTGGACTGTCCCGGGTTCGCGGCGGGCCGGCTGCTCGGCAGCCAGCGGCCCGGCGCCGTGACGGCCTCGCTCACCGCGTCCCTGCTGCGGCCGGTACGGGTGGGCGAGGAGCTCGTCACGTACGCCTGGATGCTCGGCGAGGAGGGCCGCAAGCACCGGATGGGCGTGGCGCTCGCCTCGGCCTCGGGCGAACTCCGCGCCGTCGCCTCGTCGTTGTGGGTCGATCCGCGCTGACGGCCGGCCCCGGTGCGCCCTCCCGAATTCCGACGCTCACCTCCGCGGGCGGGCCTTCGCGAAGGAGGGACTGCCTCGGCGCGCCCTCAGCAGCATCAGTGCGAGGACCGCTGCCGACGCCATCAGGGCGGCCGCGACCAGGGCCGCGAAGTCGAGGCCGCGGGTGAAGGAGGCGAGGCCGCACGAAGACGTACAGCAGGACGAGTCCGGCCGCCAGGGTGAGCAGGGGCGGCAACTCGGTCCCGTTGCGGGCGAGTTCCTTCACACCCCGGATCACGGGGAGCGGTCCGGCCAGGGGCAGCACGACGCTCGGCCAGTCGAAGCGGCCGGGTGCGTGCTGCTTCACCTCGGGCAGCGGCGGCGCCAGGATCAGCAGGAGAGCACGGCGGGGAGGTTGATGGGGAACACCTAGCCCCACCAGAAGTGGTCGAGCAGGGCGCCGTTGACGACCGGGCCGAAGGAGATGCCGGCGGCCTTCACTCCGGTCCAGGCCGTGACGGCCTTGGTGTGCTGCTTCTCACCGTGGAAGAGGTTGCGGATCAGGGCGAGCGTCGACGGCATGAGGGCCGACCCGCCGACGCCGAGCAACGCCCGTACGGTGATGACGAGTTGGGGCGTCCGTCCCGGGGACCTCGTTTGTGCGGCCGGAGGCGATGACGCACACGGAGTGGGCACTGCGGGCGCCGCGCCGCCACGGACTGACGGTGCATCAGATTACCGATGCGCACCTGATGCCGATCGCCTGCGTCCAAGGCCTGGGCATGGCCATGGAGTTGGAAGCCACGCCCTCCAGGACACCGGGGTCTCCGACGACGAATGGACGGTCCGGAACGGGGGTCGGTTTGTGGCCATCATGTCGAGCCGCGGATGCCCCCTAATGTCCACCATCTTCGAACATGAGCCGTTCGAGCTCGACTTGGACTCGCTCTTTGGTTCCGGGCTCGACGACTCCTGGACGGCATCGCCGTCATCATTGCCGAAACGTCCGGTTAACGAACGACGACCTTCGGACAACGGACGTTTTTCGGCCAACTTGTTGACGCGCTCCTGACACAAGTTCTCAACTGCTGGCACTCTCTCCCCGTTCCACGCACCACTTTTTTGCCGCACCCGCTCCCCTTTGCTCTGTCCGGCCGGCCCACCCAGTCGACCGGTACCCCCCTCGCAGAAGGAGTTCGCGTGAGATCCACGCACCGTCGTCGTGCCACCGCCACCGGCGCCCTGTTCGCCGCGGCCGCCCTGATCAGTGTCGGCGTCCAGGCAGGCAACGCCAACGCAAGCCCCGAGGACTCCGCGGCCACCACGGCCCTCAAGGCCCAAGCGGTACGCAACCCGGGCGCCCTGCCCGCGAGCCTCTCCCCGTCCCAGCGTGCCGAGCTCATACGCAAGGCCAACTCCACCACGGCGGCCACCGCCAAGAACCTCGGCCTCTCCCCGCAGGAGAAGCTGGTCGTCCGCGATGTGGCCAAGGACCAGAACGGCACCACGCACACCCGGTACGAGCGGACCTACGACGGCCTGCCCGTCCTCGGCGGCGACCTGATCGTCGACAACTCGTCGGCCGGCCACACCCAGAACGTCATCAAGGCGAACCGCGCGGAGCTGAAGGGCATAGCCACCAGCGCCCCCTCGAACGCCCCGGCCACCGCCACCAACCAGGCCCTCAAGGCCGCCAAGGCCGCCGGCTCCAAGGCCGACAAGGCCGACAGCGCGCCGCGCAAGGTCATCTGGATGGTCTCGGGCACGCCGACCCTCGCGTACGAGACGGTCGTGGGCGGAGTGCAGGACGACGGCACCCCGAACCAGCTCCACGTCATCACGGACGCCAAGACGGGCGCGAAGCTGCACCAGTGGCAGGGCATCGAGACCGGCATAGGCAACACCCACTACAGCGGCCAGGTCACCCTCGGCAGCTCGCAGTCCGGGTCGAGCTACACGCTGAACGACGCCGGCCGCGGCGGCCACAAGACGTACGACCTCAACCACGGTTCGTCCGGCACGGGTTCGCTGTTCACGCAGAACAACGACACCTGGGGCGACGGGACCAACTCCAACGCCGCCACCGCGGGCGCCGACGCCGCCTACGGCGCCGGGGTCACCTGGGACTTCTACAAGAACGTCTTCGGCCGCAGCGGCATACGCGGCGACGGCGTCGCCGCCTACTCCCGCGTCCACTACGGCAACGCGTACGTGAACGCGTTCTGGGACGACAGCTGCTTCTGCATGACGTACGGCGACGGCACGGGCGACAACGACCCGCTGACCTCGCTGGACGTGGCCGGCCACGAGATGACGCACGGCGTCACCGCGGCCACCGCGGGCCTCAACTACGCCGACGAGTCCGGCGGTCTGAATGAGGCGACCTCCGACATCATGGGCACGTCGGTGGAGTTCTACGCCAACAACCCTGCGGCCCCGGGCAACTACCTCATCGGTGAGCAGATCAACATCAACGGTGACGGCACCCCGCTGCGCTACATGGACAAGCCGAGCAAGGACGGCAACTCCGCGGACAGCTGGTACGCCGGCGTCGGCAACCTCGACGTCCACTACTCCTCGGGACCCGCGAACCACTGGTTCTACCTGGCCTCCGAGGGCAGCGGCGCCAAGAGCATCAACGGCTTCAACTACGACTCGCCGACCTCCGACGGCCAGCCCGTCACCGGCATCGGCCGGGACAAGGCCCAGCTGATCTGGTACAAGGCGCTCACCACCAAGTTCAACTCCAGCACGGACTACGCGGGAGCCCGCGCGGGCACCATCGCGGCCGCGACCGAGCTGTACGGCGCGGACAGCGTCGAGGTCGCCAACGTCACCAACGCCTGGGCGGCCATCAACGTCGGCGCCCGCGCGGGCGGCGGCACCCCGGGCGCCGGCAAGGTCTTCGAGAACTCGGCCAGCGTTGCCATCCCGGACTCGCCCGGACCCGCGGTCACCTCGGCGGTCAACGTCACCGGGATCACCGGCAACGCGCCGAGCGCCCTCAAGGTCGGTGTGAAGATCACCCACACCTACATCGGTGACCTCCAGATCGACCTGGTGGCCCCGAACGGGAAGTCGTTCCGCCTGCAGAACTCGTCCTCGGACTCGACGGCGAACCTGGACAAGACGTTCACCGTCAACGCCTCCACCGTCGCCGCCAACGGCACGTGGAAGCTGAAGGTCCAGGACAAGAGTCCGCAGGACATCGGCACGATCACCGGCTTCAAGCTCAGCTTCTGAGCCCACCGGTGACAGCTCGCCCCCGAAGGCTCACCTTCTGACCAGGCGGCTGGCCGGAAAGTGAAGGTGCCCGGAGCCCACCAGGCTCCGGGCACCGCCCATGTCCGGGGTGCCGCTCAGCGCAGCAGTACGCCCGCGCCCTCCCCCGTGGCCTCCGTCGGACCGGCCACCAGGCCCAGCTCCGCGTGCGTGGCCAGGTGGCGGTGGGCCGGCAGGACCCGGACCGTGTAGCCGAACGGGCCCGTGCGGTCCAGGGCCAGGGGGCCCTCGTAGGTCCAGCGGCCCTCCAGGTCGGGGCCGATCGCCGGTTTCAGCGGGAAGGCGGCCGCGTCCGCGATGGCGTCGGCCGCGTCCACCCGGCCGGCCACCGCCTGCACCTCCACGTCGTCGGGCTGGAGGTCACCGAGCCCGACCCGTACCCGCAGCGTCAGCGTGGAGCCGAGCTCCGCGGTGCCGTTGGGGGCCGCGGCCGCCGGGGCCAGCGCCTCGACGTGGTCGACCGCGACCCGCGGCCAGGCGGCCCGCACCCGCGCCTTCCAGTGGGCCAACTCCCGTGCCGTGGACGGTTCGAGGGCACGGTGGGCCGCGGCGGCGGGCGCGTACAGCCGGGTCACATACTCCCGCACCATCCGTCCCGCGAGCACCTTCGGCCCCAGGGTCGTCAGCGTCCGGCGGACCATCTCGATCCAGCGGTCGGGCAGCCCGCCGGGCCCCCGGTCGTAGAAGCGCGGGGCGACCCGGTCCTCGATGAGGTCGTACAGCGCGTTCGCCTCCAGCTCGTCGCGCCGGTCCTCGTCCGTGGCCGCGCCGTCCGCCGTCGGGATGGCCCAGCCGAAGTCCGGCTCGAACCACTCGTCCCACCAGCCGTCGAGGACGGACAGGTTGAGGCAGCCGTTCAGGGCCGCCTTCATGCCGCTGGTCCCGCAGGCCTCCAGCGGGCGCAGCGGGTTGTTGAGCCACACGTCGCAGCCCGGGTACAGCTTCTGCGCCATCGCCATGCCGTAGTCGGGCAGGAACACGATCCGGTGGCGGACCCTCGGGTCGTCGGCGAACTTCACCAGCTCCTGGACCAGCCGCTTCCCGCCGTCGTCGGCGGGGTGCGCCTTTCCCGCGACGACGATCTGCACCGGCCGGGTCGGATGCAGCAGCAGCTCCATCAGCCGGTCCCGGTCGCGCAGCATCAGCGTGAGCCGCTTGTACGAGGGCACCCGGCGGGCGAAGCCGATGGTGAGGACGTCCGGGTTCAACACCCCGTCGATCCAGCCCAGTTCGGCCGAACCGGCGCCGCGCTGGCGCCACGAGGTCCGCAGCCGGTCCCGTACCTCGGTGACGAGCTGTTCGCGCAGCTCCCTGCGCAGTTCCCAGATCTCGGCGTCCGGGATCTCGGCGACCGCGTCCCAGCGCTCGGAGCCGCCGACGGCCAGCGCGTCCTCGGTGCGGCCCGCGCCGACCTGCCGGGCGCCGAGCCGGAAGACCTCGGGTGCCACCCAGGTCGGGGCGTGCACGCCGTTGGTGACGGAGGTGATCGGCACCTCCTCCGCGTCGAAGCCGGGCCACAGGCCCGCGAACATCTGCCGGCTGACCGCGCCGTGCAGGGTGGAGACCCCGTTGGCGCGCTGGGCGAGCCGCAGCCCCATCACGGCCATGTTGAACAGGTTCGGCTCGCCGCCGGGGTAGGCCTCCATGCCGAGCTGGAGGATCTTGCCGACGTCCACGCCGGGCAGCTCCCCGTCGTCGCCGAAGTGGCGGGCCACCAGCTCGCGGTCGAAGCGGTCGATCCCGGCGGGTACGGGGGTGTGGGTGGTGAACACCGTCCCGGCCCGCACCGCTTCCAGCGCGGCGTCGAACTCAACGCCCTCACCGGCCAGTTCGCGGATGCGCTCCAGGCCGAGGAAGCCGGCGTGCCCCTCGTTGGTGTGGAACACCTCGGGTGCCGGGTGGCCGGTGAGGCGGCAGTACGTCCGGACCGCGCGCACTCCGCCGATGCCGAGCAGCATCTCCTGGAGCAGCCGGTGTTCGCTGCCGCCGCCGTACAGCCGGTCGGTGACGTCGCGTTCGCCCGGCGCGTTCTCCTCGACGTCCGAGTCGAGCAGGAGCAGCGGCACCCGGCCGACCCGGGCCTGCCAGATCGTGGCGTGCAGACAGCGGCTGCCGGGCAGCGCGAGGCAGACCCTGGCCGGGGTGCCGTTCTGCTCCCTCAGCAGTGAGACGGGCAGCTCGTTGGGGTCGAGCACGGGGTAGTGCTCCTGCTGCCAGCCGTCGCGCGAGAGCGACTGGCGGAAGTAGCCGTGCCGGTACAGGAGGCCGACCCCGATGAGCGGTACGCCGAGGTCACTGGCGGATTTCAGGTGGTCGCCGGCGAGGATGCCGAGGCCGCCGGAGTACTGCGGCAGGGCGGCGGTGATGCCGAACTCGGGTGAGAAGTAGCCTACGGCGGACGGGAGTTCGCCGGTCTGCTCCTGATACCAGCGGCGGCCGCGCAGGTAGTCGTCGAGGTCGTCGGCGGCGGCGGTGAGTCTGCGCAGGAAGCGGCGGTCCTGGGCGAGCGAGTCGAGCCGGGCGGCGGAGACGGCCCCCAGCAGCCGCACGGGGTCCTCACCCGCCGCCCGCCACCCCTCGGGGTCCACGCACTGGAAGAGTTCTCGGGTCTCGGTGTGCCAGGACCAGCGCAGATTGCGCGCGAGGTCGCTGAGCGGCCGGAGAGCGTCGGGCAGGACGGGACGCACGGTGAATCGACGGATTGCCTTCACGTTTCCACCTTTGCAGGGGATGTACGTATCGGGGTGACGCACCGCGATGTGCGCCCCTCCCTCACACCCGAAGGTAGTGCCGGTGCGCCCCCGCCATCCACAGCGCCCCGCGGATCCGGTACCTCCGGTTCCGCACCCCTCCCGGTCGCCACTCGGCTGATGCAGCGTCACATGACTTACGAGTAGGCAAAGTTTGCCCCGCTCCCACCGAAAGCCGCGGCCTCTTCCTTGTCTGAACCGTTACGCGCAGGTAGTTAACAAACTGCCGGAATGCCCACGCGTACGCCGTGGAAGGCTCCCCCGGTAACGCATTCCCGCATTCGCCCCCGCACCCCATTCGAGTGAACGCGGACAGGAGCGGCCATGCCCGCAGCCGGTCAGCCGTCAATGGAGCAGCTAAAAAGGACAGATTCCCGCAAACGCGGCAAATCCTACCTATCGCCTACAGGTGAGCCCGTGAACCCGAACCCGTCAATCGGCCGTATCCCCATTCTGGACGTACGCCCCGCCGTCGAGTGCGGCAAGAGGCCCGCGAAGGCGGTGACCGGGGAGAGCTTCCAGGTCACCGCCACCGTCTTCCGCGAGGGCCACGACGCCGTGGCCGCCAATGTCGTGCTGCGCGACCCCGGCGGCCGGAGCGGCCCGTGGACCCCGATGCACGAACTCTCGCCCGGCACCGACCGCTGGGGCGCCCAGGTCACCGCCGACGCGGAGGGCCCCTGGACGTACACCGTCGAGGCCTGGAGCGATCCGGTCGCGACCTGGCGCCGACACGCCGGCATCAAGATCCCGGCCGGCCTGGACACCGAGCTCGTGCTCGCGGAGGGCGCCGCGCTGTACGAGCGGGCCGCGGCCGGCGTCCCCAAGGCCGAGGGGCGCGAGGCCGTGCTGGCCGCGGTGGACGCCCTGCGCGACGAGCGCCGCACCCCCGCGGCCCGGCTCGCCGCCGCCCTCGCCCCGGAGGCCGACGCGGCCCTCGCGGCGCATCCGCTGCGCGAGCTCGTCACGTCCTCGCCCCCGCTGCCCCTGCTGGTCGAGCGCGAGCGCGCGCTGTTCGGGTCCTGGTACGAGCTGTTCCCGCGCTCGGAGGGCGCCGTCGTCACCGGCGGGGGGCCACCGGTCTCCGGCACCTTCCGCACCGCCGCCGAGCGGCTGCCCGCCATCGCCGCGATGGGCTTCGACGTGGTCTATCTGCCCCCCGTCCACCCCATCGGCACGACCTGTCGCAAGGGCCCCAACAACAGCCTGTCGGCTGGGAGTTGGGACGTCGGCGTGCCGTGGGCGATCGGCTCCCCGGCCGGCGGCCACGACGCGGTCCACCCCGATCTCGGCACCCTCGACGACTTCGACGCGTTCGTGGCCACCGCCCGCGACCTGCGTCTGGAGGTCGCGCTGGACTTCGCCCTGCAGTGCTCCCCCGACCACCCCTGGGTCGACAAACACCCCGAGTGGTTCCACCACCGGGCCGACGGGACGATCGCGTACGCCGAGAACCCGCCCAAGAAGTACCAGGACATCTACCCGATCGCCTTCGACCAGGACATGCCCGGCCTCATCGGGGAGACGGTGCGGATCCTGCGGTTCTGGATGGCGCGCGGCGTACGGATCTTCCGCGTCGACAATCCGCACACCAAGCCGGTGGTCTTCTGGGAGAAGGTCATCGCGCAGGTCAACGGCACCGACCCGGACGTGATCTTCCTGGCCGAGGCGTTCACCCGGCCCGCGATGATGCACACGCTCGGCAAGATCGGCTTCCAGCAGTCGTACACCTACTTCACCTGGCGCAACACCCGCCGGGAGCTCACCGAGTACGTCACCGAGCTGGCGGGCGAGCCCGCCTCCTACATGCGGCCCAACTTCTTCGTGAACACCCCGGACATCCTGCCCGGCCACCTCCAGCACGGCGGCCGTCCCGCCTTCGAGGTGCGGGCCGTGCTCGCCGCCACCCTCTCCCCGTCCTGGGGCCTCTACGCCGGGTACGAGCTGTGCGAGAACACCCCGGTCAAGGACGGCAGCGAGGAGTATCTGGACTCCGAGAAGTACCAGCTGCGACCACGCGACTGGGAGGCGGCCGAGCGGGCGGGCCGTTCCATCGCCCCGCTGATCACCGCGCTCAACCGCATCCGGCGGCGCCACCCGGCGCTGCGGCAGCTGCGTTCGGTCCACTTCCACGACACCGGCAACGACGCGGTGATCGCGTACAGCAAGCGCGCCGGATCGAACACCGTACTGGTGGTCGCCAACCTCGACCCCCACCACACCCAGGAGGCCACGGTCTCGTTGGACATGCCGGCACTCGGCCTCGCGTGGCACGAGTCCGTCCCGGTGCGCGACGAGCTCACCGGCGAGACCTACCACTGGGGCAGGGCCAACTACGTGCGTCTGGAGCCGGGCCGAGCGCCCGCGCACATCCTGGTCCTGCGACCGTCCCCGCCGATCGGAGGGTCACCCACACCATGATCGTCAACGAGCCTGTCCACGACACCTTCGAGGACACCCCCGCCAAGGACCGCGATCCCGAGTGGTTCAAGCGAGCGGTGTTCTACGAGGTGCTCGTGCGGTCCTTCCAGGACAGCAACGGCGACGGCGTAGGGGATCTCAAGGGCATCACCGCCAAGCTGGACTACCTCCAGTGGCTGGGCGTCGACTGCCTCTGGCTGCCGCCGTTCTTCAAGTCGCCCCTGCGGGACGGTGGTTACGACGTCTCGGACTACACCGCCGTCCTGCCGGAGTTCGGCGACCTCGCCGACTTCGTGGAGTTCGTGGACGCCGCCCACCAGCGCGGCATGCGCGTGATCATCGACTTCGTGATGAACCACACCAGCGACCAGCACCCGTGGTTCCAGGAGTCGCGCAAGGACGCCGAGGGCCCGTACGGCGACTACTACGTCTGGGCCGACGACGACAAGCAGTTCCAGGACGCCCGGATCATCTTCGTGGACACCGAGACGTCCAACTGGACCTTCGACCCGGTCCGCAAGCAGTACTACTGGCACCGCTTCTTCTCCCACCAGCCCGACCTCAACTACCAGAACCCGGCCGTGCAGGAGGAGATCGTCTCGGCACTGCGCTTCTGGCTCGACCTCGGCATCGACGGCTTCCGCCTGGACGCCGTGCCGTACCTGTACCAGGAGGAGGGGACCAACTGCGAAAACCTCCCGGCCACGCACGAGTTCCTCAAGCGGGTACGGGCCGAGATCGACGCGAGCTACCCGGACACGGTGCTGCTCGCCGAGGCCAACCAGTGGCCCGAGGACGTCGTGGACTACTTCGGCGACTTCGCCGTGGGCGGCGACGAGTGCCACATGGCCTTCCACTTCCCGGTGATGCCGCGCATCTTCATGGCCGTACGGCGCGAATCGCGCTACCCGGTCTCGGAAATCCTCGCCAAGACCCCGGCGATCCCGAAGAACGCCCAGTGGGGCATCTTCCTGCGCAACCACGACGAGCTCACCCTCGAAATGGTCACGGACGAAGAGCGCGACTACATGTACGCCGAGTACGCCAAGGATCCCCGGATGCGGGCCAACATCGGCATCCGGCGGCGGCTCGCCCCGCTGCTCGACAACGACCGCAACCAGATCGAGCTGTTCACCGCGCTGCTGCTCTCGCTGCCCGGCTCGCCGATCCTGTACTACGGCGACGAGATCGGGATGGGCGACAACATCTGGCTCGGCGACCGCGACGCGGTGCGCACCCCGATGCAGTGGACCCCGGACCGCAACGCGGGCTTCTCCTCCTGCGACCCGGGACGGCTCTACCTCCCCACGATCATGGACCCGGTCTACGGCTACCAGGTGACGAACGTCGAGGCGGCCATGGCCTCGCCCTCCTCGCTGCTGCACTGGACCCGCCGGATGATCGAGATCCGCAAGCAGAACCCCGCCTTCGGACTCGGCTCCTACACCGAGCTGACCTCCTCGAACCCGGCCGTCCTCGCGTTCCTGCGGGAGGCGGGTGACGACCTGGTGCTGTGCGTGCACAACTTCTCGCGCTTCCCCCAGCCCACCGAGCTGGACCTCCAGGCGTTCAACGGCCGGCACCCGGTCGAGCTGATCGGCGGGGTGCGCTTCCCGGCGATCGGCGAATGGCCGTATCTGCTGACCCTGGCCGGGCACGGCTTCTACTGGTTCCGGCTGCGGAAGGACCCCGCCGTCGCCTGACCCCGCGTCCCGGGCGGGCGGTTTCCACCGCTCCGCCCGGGGCACTCTCCACCCCGTACCCCGCGCGCCGCCGGACAGCTTCTGTTGCAATCCGGGACACTCTGCGCAACTCGATTGTGTGCCCGGGGAAAGGATGCGCCGCCATGCCGAAGGCCGCACCGCCCCGTACCACCCGCCTCGAACCTGCCCGGCTGCTGACCTCGCTCGCCCCGCTGCTGCACGAATGGCTGCCCCGGCAGCGCTGGTTCGCGGGCAAGGGCCGGCCCGTCACCGACTTCGCCCTGCTCACCGCGACCGAACTGCTGCCCGGCGTCCTGCACCTGCTCGTCCGCACCGAACAGTCCGCCCTCCCCCCGCCCGGCGAGGCCGCCGGGCCGCCGTCCGCCGACTGCTACCAGCTCCTGATCGGGGTGCGCGACCAGCTCCCGCCCCGCCTCGCCCCCGCGCTGATCGGCCGGGCCACCGGGGGCCCGCTGGCCGGGCACACGGTGTACGACGCCCTCCAGGACCCCCAGTCCGCGGGCCTGCTCCTGGAACGGCTGCGCTCCGCCGGCGCGGTGGGCCCGCTCCGCTTCGAACGCGACCCGGACGTCGACGTTCCGCCGGGGCTCGCACCGCGCCTGCTCGGGGTGGAGCAGTCCAACTCCTCCCTGGTGTACGGAGATACGTTCATCCTCAAGGTGTTCCGCCGGGTGCAGCCGGGCGTCAATCCGGACCTGGAACTTCCGTGGGCGCTGGCCCGCCGGGGCTGCGCCCGGGTGCCCGCCCCGGCCGCCTGGTTCCGCACCTCACAGCCCCAGGAGGCGACACTCGGGGTGCTCCAGCCGTTCCTGCGCGGCGCCGACGACGGCTGGACCCTGGCCCTCGCCTCGCTCGCCGCCGGGCGCGCCTTCACGCAGGAGGCGTACGACCTCGGCCGGGCCACCGCCGAAGTGCACCTCTCCCTCGCCGAGGCGTTCCCCCGCATCACCCTCGGCCGGCCGCAGACCGCGCTGCTCGCCACCGCGATGACCGAGCGCCTGGCCGCCACCGCCCGCGCGGTGCCCGCGCTCGCGCCGTACGTGCCGGGACTGCGGGCCGCGTTCGATGCGGTCGCCACCCTTGACTCGGCGGGCGCCGCCCAGCGCGTCCACGGCGATCTCCATCTGGGTCAGGCCCTGCGGCCCGCCGAAGGGCCCTGGTCGGTGATCGACTTCGAGGGCGAGCCGGCCCGCCCGCTCGCCGAACGGCGCCGCCCGCAGCCCCCGGTCCGCGATGTGGCGGGCATGCTGCGCTCCTTCGACTACGCGTCCCGTTCGGCGGGCCCGGCCGACCCCCGGTGGGCCGAGGAGTGCCGGGCAGCGTACTGCGCGGGCTATGCGGCGCGCGCGGGCTCGGACCCGCGCGAGTCGCCCGAGCTGCTGCGCGCGTACGAGACCGACAAGGCGGTGTACGAGGTGCTCTACGAGGCCCGGCACCGCCCCGACTGGCTGCCCGTGCCGATGGCGGCGATCCGCCGTCTGGCCGGGTCCTGAACGCCCGTGCCCGAGAAGCAACTTGAGGAGGCCGACCCCGTGACCCCCCGCTCCGCCCGCAACCCGTCCGAACCCGCCGCCCGCACCGTCCGCCCGGTGCCCGCGGCGAAGAAGGCCGCCCCGGCCCCGCCCGCGCCGCGCCGGTCCGCGAGTCACGGCGTACGGCCCGCTCCCGCCCTCACGGACACGGACCGAGGCCGCCTGCTCGCGGGCGGGCACCACGATCCGCACGCCCTGCTTGGCGCGCACCCGGTGCGGGGCGGGGTGGCGTTCCGGGTGCTCCGGCCGCACGCGCAGGCCGTGGCCGTGCTCGCCAAGGGGCTGCGGGCGGAGCTGCACGACGACGGCGACGGGCTGTTCTCCGGGGTGCTCCCGCTGCGCGCGATCCCCGAGTACACGCTGCTGGTCAGCTACGAGGACAGCGAGATCGAGGTGCAGGACCCGTACCGCTTCCTGCCCTCGCTCGGCGACCTCGATCTGCATCTGATCGGCGAGGGCCGGCACGAGGAGCTGTGGACGGCGCTCGGCGCCCGACCGATGACCCACCAGGGCGCCACCGGAACCCGCTTCACGGTGTGGGCGCCCAACGCCCAAGGGGTGCGGGTGGCGGGCGACTTCAGCTACTGGGACGGCGCGGCGTACCCCATGCGCTCGCTCGGCTCCACGGGGGTGTGGGAGCTGTTCCTGCCCGGGGTCGGCGACGGCGCGCTGTACAAGTTCGACATCATGCGCCCCGACGGCAGCCACACCCTGCGGGCCGACCCGATGGCGCGGCACACCGAGGTGCCGCCCGCGAACGCCTCGATCGTCACCGAGTCGCACCACGTGTGGCGGGACGAGGAGTGGATGGCGCGGCGGGGCATCCACCCGGTGCACGAGTCGCCGTTCTCGGTGTACGAGGTACACCTGGCATCCTGGCGCCCCCGCCTGACGTACCGTCAACTGGCGGATCAACTCCCGTCATACGTCAAGGACTTGGGATTCACCCACGTCGAGTTCCTGCCGGTGGCCGAGCATCCCTTCGGCGGCTCCTGGGGCTACCAGGTCACCGGCTTCTACGCCCCGACGTCCCGGATGGGCACGCCCGACGACTTCCGCTTCCTGGTCGACGCGCTGCACCGGGCGGGGATCGGCGTGATCGTGGACTGGGTGCCGGCGCACTTCCCGAAGGACGACTGGGCGCTCGCGGAGTTCGACGGGCGCAAGCTCTACGAGCACGAGGATCCCGCACGGGCCGAGCACCCCGACTGGGGCACTCTCGAATTCGACTACGGCCGCAAGGAGGTACGCAACTTCCTGGTGGCGAACGCCGCTTACTGGTGCGAGGAGTTCCACGTCGACGGGCTCCGGGTCGACGCGGTGGCCTCCATGCTCTACCTGGACTACTCGCGCGAGGACGGCGAGTGGAGCCCGAACGAGCACGGCGGCCGGGAGAACCTGGACGCGGTCGCCTTCCTCCAGGAGATGAACGCGACGGTGTACCGGCGCTGCCCCGGGGTCGTGACCATCGCGGAGGAGTCCACCGCGTGGGACGGCGTGACCCGGGCCACCCACCATGTGGGGCCGGGCGGCTTCGGCGGTCTCGGCTTCGGCCTGAAGTGGAACATGGGCTGGATGCACGACTCGCTCGGCTACGTCCAGCACGAGCCGGTGCACCGCAAGTACCACCACAGCGAGATGACGTTCTCGATGGTGTACGCCTACAGCGAGAACTACGTGCTGCCGATCTCCCACGACGAGGTGGTCCACGGCAAGCGCTCCCTCGTGTCGAAGATGCCCGGCGACTGGTGGCAGCAGCGCGCCACCCACCGCGCCTATCTGGGCTTCATGTGGGCCCACCCCGGCAAGCAACTCCTGTTCATGGGCCAGGAGTTCGCGCAGGGCGCGGAGTGGTCGGAGGGACACGGGCCGGACTGGTGGCTGCTCGACCCGTCGTACGGCGCCGAGCCGGACCACCGCGGCGTACGTGACCTCGTACGCGACCTGAACCGCATCTACGCGGCCCAGCCCGCCCTCTGGGAGCGCGACACCGACCCTGCGGGCTTCGCGTGGGTGGACGGCGACGCGGCCGAGGACAACGTCTTCTCCTTCCTCCGCCACGATGCGTGGGGCTCGCCGCTCCTGTCGGTGTCGAACTTCTCGCCGGTGGTCCGGGCGGAGTACCGCCTCGGGGTGCCGGAGGGAGTGCTGGCCTGGCAGGAACTCCTGAACACGGACGCGGCGCGGTACGGAGGCGGCGGCGTGGCCAACCCCGACCCCATCAAACCCGCCCCGACCCCGTCCCACGGCCGCCCGGTCTCCATCCGCCTGACCCTGCCACCCTTGGCAACGGTCTGGCTCCGCCCGGCGTAGATGGCTCTCCCCCCCACCCCGCCCATCCCTCCGGGGGCGGGCGGGTTGAGGCCGTCCTGGGGCTGCGTGTCACCGGCCGCGCTGCCAGGTCCGGCAGGACTGACCGGACACGCCAGCGCCCCCGCTCCGGTCGTGCTGGAGCGGGGGCGTCGGGGACGTCAGAGTGTGGCGGTCAAAGCATTGCCGGGCTCGTCGAGCCACGCGGTGTGCCCGTCCGGGGTGATGGTGAGTCCGAACCGGTCATGCGCTGGTCGCCCTTGCTTCTGCCACCAGCGGAACGCGGCTTCCACCTCGTCCCACAACCGCCGCTCCCCGTGCTGCCACACTTTCGCCGGGGCGCCGTCGCGGAACATGGCGCACGCCCACGACGTATCGCCCAGCTCGTAGAACCAGGCGGGGCGGGCGCCGTCGCGTTTGTCTGCGACGCTGTGCCGGCAACGGGGCACGCGTAGGCCGATGGCGAATGGCAGCGCCGTGTACTGGCCTGTGACGAACTCCTCCTCGGTGACGTCGGTGGTGGAGGTATCCGCGCCGGACATGTCGCGGGGGACGTAGGAGTCGTGGCCGGCGAACGAGAAGCGCTGGGAGCGGAGTTTCATGAACTCCACGGGATGCGCGAACTTCCCCTCGGCAGCACCATCCTTGACGACCAGGCGGGCGACGGCGTCCGCGTTGGAGTAGTGCGTCCCCCACGGTGCGACGATCAGCCCCCCGGGGCGCGTCTGATCGATCCAGGCGCCGGGGATGTGCCGCAGTCCGCAGGTGGCGAGGATCCGGTCATAGGGCGCCCGGGGTGCGTAGCCCTCGAAGCCGTCGCCAGCGACGGCGGTGGGGTGGAATCCGGCGTGGTGCAGCGCGGTACGAGCGCTGCGTGCCACGGCCGCGTCAACGTCGATGGTGACCGTGTGGCGGTCTGTGAGGCGGTGTGTCAGAGCCCCGGCGGTTTCGCCGGTCCCGGTGCCGACGTCCAGCACTGTCATGCCGTCGCCGATATCGAGGTCTTGCAGCAGCCGGTAGACGACCGAGGGCATCGACGAGGAGCTGGTGGACACCTTCCCGGGCTCGCGGCCCTCGTGGTTGCCGTCGTCCCACTGAGTGACGATGGGGATGTCCTGGTCGGCGCAGGCGTACCACCGGCCGGGGTCGTCAGCCTTGCCGACGGGAACGCTTGTACGGGTGTCCATGTCGTAGGGCCACATCAGCGAGGGCAGGAACGCGGCCCGGTCGACGGCCGCGAAGGTGGGTGCCCAGTCGGAGGCGAGTGCACCACTGGCAGCCAGGGAGCGCCCCAGCGTGGTGCGGCTGGGGCGCTGCTCGATGGTGGCGGTCACTTGCGGTGGTCCCCGTCGCCCTCGGGGCTGCCGCCGTCGGGGTGCGGCTCCTCGGTGGGGCCGGGCCACGGCTGGCCGGGGAGGCTGTCGCCTTCACCGCCGCCGCCTGCGGTCAGGGTCATGGTGCGGGGGCCGTCGTCGGGGGACGGGGGCTCTTCGGGTCCGGGCCAGGGCTCGCCGGGTACGGTCACGATGGTCTCCTCTGGTCGTAAGTGATGGTGCACCGGCGCCTCCTACTGCGGTAGGGCGCTGGAGTTCAGGGGGGATTGCCGGTCCCGTCCGCAGCTCGTCGTCTGGCGAGCGGCTCAGGGGGCTACACCTCGGCGATCTCGCCGAGCTGGTGGAGCGGGAGCCGCATTCCGAAGTCATGCGCTCTCGCTGCGGCTCGAACTCGCGCCGCATGGTGGGGAATCGCGTGGTCATCCAGCTGGCCAGACGGCACCCACTTCACGGCGGAAAGGCGGCCCACTGCGCTCTCAGGGAGACTCACCGCGGCAGCTACGTGGTTGTCCAGCGTCCCGCCGTCCAGCACGAACGTGATGCCCTCGGCCGATGCGCCGTCGCCGTCCAGCGTTACCTGGTCGACCATCAGCAGGTGCGCGATGTGCCGTTCAACACCGGTCTCTTCTCTCAGCTCGCGACGGCCGACCTTGGTTACGGCCTCGTTCCTCTCGACGCTCCCGCCCGGAAGCTGCCAACCCCGCTTCTCGTCGGCGTTCCTGTCCGCAGGCTTCACCATCAGTACGTCTCCGTGCAGGTTGCGCATCAGGACCACGGCCCCGATGTACCACCGGGGCGGCATGGCAGGGTCAACGTCGTTATGTGCCATGGGGATTCCGTTCTCTCGGTGTTTGGACCTCTCCCCCTATGGGGCTTTCCGTGCGGGTCGTCCGTGGCTGCGTCGTGCCTTTAGACAACTCGGGTCCGTTGAGCTGAACCAGAGCGGAAGCAGCGCAGATGTCCGTCATAATCAGCGCATTGACCGCTCTGGCCTGGGAAGTTGTCTCTCAACAGCACAAAGGGGCAAGCATGGGACCACGGCTCAAGCTCGCGGAACGCCGCAAGGTGCTCGGCTACAGTCAAGAGAGGTTGGCCGATGCCCTCGGCGTCGCCACATCGACGGTCGGCCGATGGGAACGGGGGGAGATCGAGCCGCGCGGCTACGTCCGCGCCAAGCTGGCCAGGCTGTTGCACGTCAAGCTTGAGGAGTTGGGGGTACTTCTGGAGCCAGGGACACCAACGCCCAAGGAGCGATCAACCGCGCAGGAAAGGCGGGCGTTCCTCGCCACGTACGGAGCAGTTGACAACTACTTGGGTACGGGTGATCTTGACGAAATGATTCGGCGTGAGTTCCTACGACTGGTCACCGTAACGGGCACGCTCGCCACGCTCCCTGCCGCCGGCGACGCGGTCCCCGTCGAACCCCCCTCGTTCGCATCGACAAGTGACGACATCGCGGGGTACACCGCGATGAACTCGCACTTGTGGCAGATCTTCGCTCTCGCCAAGTCCAAGCGCACCGCTCTGCCCATGGTGCATAGTCACGCGCGAGCTATTGCGGATAGCTTCGCCGACGTACGGACCGAACGCGAGCGCCAAGGCCTGTGCTCCGTGGCGGGCGATCTCTTCCAGCTCGCGGGTGAAGTCCACTTTGACGACAACCGATACACAGATGCCGCACAGTGCTACACCCTTGCGGCGAGCGCCAGCCGCGAAGCCAGAAACCCGGATCTGCTGGCTTGCGCACTGACACGACATGCCTTTGTCAGCATCTACGACCGGAATTCCCGGGATGCCGCGTCTCTGCTGGCCGTGGCTGCCGATGCCGCCAAGCGCGGTGACACGCAGCTGTCAACACGTCATTGGGTGGCCGCCATTCAAGCAGAGGTGTTCGCGACCCTCGGCGACCTGAACTCCTGCAAACGAGCTCTGGATCAAGCAGAGGAAGTTCATTTCCTCAACGGCGCGATTCATAACGGTGGTTGGCTTCGATTCGACGGGTCCCGCCTCGCCGAGGAACGCGGTACCTGTTACGTCGCGCTCGGCAGACCAGACCTGGCAGAGCAAGCACTCTCCGTAGCGCTTGACCAGCCGTTGTCTCTCCGGCGCCGTGCCAGCGTCCTAACGGACCTTGCTGCCCTCGGAGTTCAAAGGCGCGACATCGACCAGCTCGTCAGCTACGCATCACAGGCGATACACCTCGCCTCGCAGACCAAGTCCGGGTACGTCGTCCGCAAGCTGCAAGGACTCCAGGGGCACATTCAGCCCCTGATGTCTGACGGACGCGTATCAAACCTCAGTGATCAGATCTCGGCATTCGAGATGACCGCCTAGTGAGTGGGGACGCTACGTTGCAGAACGAAAACGGCCGAATCTTCCGCGAGGCATGGATCTCCGGCGTGGTGAAGCACTATCCCGGTGAGCCGAAACCCGGGTATGTCACGCCATGGGAAGAGACCCCCGAGTGGGAGCGTGATGCCGCCGCCGCGGTCTGCGCGCAGGTACGGGACTTCATTCGAGCAAGCAGCGGAAGCACAGCAAGGCTGTCCCGCGAGCAGAAGGGGCGATTCGTCGCCATCTGCTGGATTGCCCAAATTTACAAGCACTTTGAGAGCCCCAAGCCCGGCTATGCAGCCGATTGGGCGCAGCTGCCCGAGTGGCAGCGCGAGACAGACGCCGACATCTTCCAGGCCATCGAAACGGCCAACTGACACCGCCCGCCGGGCCCCGGCACGGGGAGCTGCGCCCCCAGCCCCCGTGCCGGGGCCCGGGGGCGGGCTGGGGGCGGAGCACCCAGGGCAAGCGCTAACGCCTCGTGAACCGCAGTGTGCGCAGTTCGAACGGGCGCAAGGTCACCGGCACGGCCCCCTCCGCCAACTCGCCCTCCCCGAGCGGGCGTTCCAGCAGGTCGGTCACGGTCACCCCCCGCACGGGGAATCCCGGCGTCACGGTCGCCCGCGCCCGGCCACCCCGCGCCTCGTGGAAGCGGACCACCACATCCCCGCTCCCGTCGTCCGCCAGCTTCACCGCCGTGACGACAACCGCGTCGTTGTCGACCTCGACCAGGGGCGCGACCGGAGCGGACCCGCGAACCGTCCGCTCGGGCAGGTTCAGCCGGTAGCCCTCCCGCACCGCGTCGCCGATCGTCGCGCCCGGCACCAGCGCGTGGCGGAAGCGGTGCAGGCCCTGGTCGGTCTCGGGGTCGGGGAAGCGCGGGGCGCGGAGGAGGGAGACCCGCAGGGTCGTCGTCGTACCCGAGTCGGAGGGACGTACCGTGCGCGTCACGTCGTGGCCGTACGTCGAGTCGGTGACCAGCGCCACCCCCCACCCCGGCTCCTCCAGGTGGACGAACCGGTGGTTGCACGCCTCGAACTTGGCCGCCTCCCAGCTGGTGTTGGTGTGCGTGGCCCGGTGGAAGTGCCCGAACTGGGTCTCGGACGCGTACCGCTCGGCATGCACATCCAGCGGGAAGGCCAGCTTCAGGAACTTCTCCGTCTCGTGCCAGTCCACCTCGGTGTCGATGTCCAGGCGGGGAGAGAGAGGGGCCAGCGTCAGGAGCTGGGTGACCTTCGACGCCCCGAAGGTGCGGACCACCCGCACCGACGTGCCCTCCCCCGCCACCACCTCGTCCGCCTCGACCAGATCCGTCACCGTGTTGCGGTAGAACGCGTCGACGTCCCACGCGTCCCACATGTTCGGGAAGTCGGGGTGGATCTGGAGCAGGTTCGCGGGGCGGTCCGGCGCGATCGCCTCCCGGTCCGCCTCGATGTCGTACGCCGAGACCACCAGGCCCCGCCCGTCGATCACCACCCGCAGCCGTCCGTTGTCGAGGACGAAGCCCCCGTTCGGGGCGACGGACCGCTCGGCGGGCGCCTGAGCCGCCGGGGCCGCCGCGCCGCCCGCCGCCACTCCGTGCCGCGCGTGCGGCGCCGCGTTGAAGACCAGGCTCTCGCCGCCCTCGCCCGCCAGCGCGCGCTGGGCGGATTCGATGAGGCCGGTCAGCTCGGCGGCCACGGCCGCGTACGTCTTCTCCGCCTCCCGGTGCACCCAGGCGATCGACGACCCCGGCAGGATGTCGTGGAACTGGTGGAGGAGGACCGTCTTCCAGATCCGGTCCAACTCCGCGTGGGGATAGGCGAATTCGGCGTCCCGTACCGCCGCCGTCGCCGACCACAGCTCCGCCTCCCGCAGCAGGTGCTCGCTGCGGCGGTTGCCCTGCTTCGTCCTGGCCTGGCTGGTGAGCGTGGCCCGGTGCAGTTCCAGGTAGAGCTCGCCGACCCACACCGGCGGGTTCGGGTACTCGGCCTCCGCCTTCTCGAAGAACTCCGCGGGTGTCTCCCAGACAACCTGCGCGCTGCCCTCCAGGTTCCGCAGCCGGGCCGCCTTGGCGATCATCTCGCGGGTGGTGCCGCCGCCCCCGTCGCCCCAGCCGGTCGGCGCGAGCGAGTGCCGGGCGACGCCCTTGTCCTTGAAGTTCCTGGCCGCGTGGGCGATCTCGCTGCCCTTCATGGCGCAGTTGTACGTGTCGACGGGCGGGAAGTGGGTGAAGATCCGGGTGCCGTCGATGCCCTCCCACTGGAAGGTGTGGTGCGGAAACTTGTTGGTCTGGGACCAGGAGATCTTCTGGGTCAGGAGCCACTTCGAGCCTGCCGCCTTGATGATCTGCGGAAGGCCGGCCGCGAAGCCGAAGGTGTCCGGCAGCCACGCCTCGTCGTTCTCGACGCCGAACTCGTCCAGGAAGAAGCGCTTGCCGTGCACGAACTGGCGGGCCATCGCCTCCGATCCGGGCATGTTGGTGTCCGCCTCGACCCACATGCCGCCGGCCGGTACGAATCGGCCGGCGGCGACCGCCTTGACGACCTTCGCCCACACCTCCGGCCGGTGCTCCTTGATCCACGCCCACTGCTGGGCCTGCGACATGGAGAAGACGAACTCGGGCTCGTCGTCCAGGAGCGCCGTCATGTTGGACGTCGTACGGGCCACCTTGCGCACCGTCTCGCGCAGCGGCCACAGCCACGCCGAGTCGATGTGCGCGTGGCCGACCGCGCTGATGCGGTGGGCGGAGGGTTCGGCGGGCGAGGCCAGTACGTCGGCGAGCAGTGAACGGGCCTTCCCCGCCGAGCCGTTGATGTCCTGGAGGTCCAGAGCGTCCAGCGCGCGGTCCACTGCCCGCAGGATGTCCCAGCGCCGGGCCGATTCGACGGGAAGCTCCTGCATCAGCTCGCCGAGCACCTCCAGGTCGATGACCAGCCGCCACACCGTCTCGTCGAAGACGGCGAGGTCCATCCGGGTCAGCTTGTACTGCGGCTCGGTCCCCGCGGTCTCCTGGTCGCCCAGCTGGGTGGGCAGGAAGGGGTGGTAGTCCAGGATCACCGGGTTGGACGCCGCCTCGATGTGCAGCCGCACCTCTTCGCCCCCGTCGACCGGGGCTCCGATGCGTACCCACTGGTTGCGCGGGTTGAGGCCCTTCACCGGAGTGCCGTCGGGCCGGTAGACCAGGCCCTCGCACTGGAAGCCCGGCATGTTCTCGTCGAAGCCGAGGTCGAGGATCGCCTCGACGGACCGGCCCGCCCATTCCTCGGGCACCCGCCCGCTCACCCGGAACCAGCTGGTGCCCCAGGGCGGGCCCCACAGGTCGCCGACCGCGATCGGGTGCGGCTCGGCGGCCAGTCCCTCCTCCACCGGTACCGGCTCACCGGGCGCGTTCCAGACGGCGACCTCCAGCGGCACCGACTCGGGGTGGACGGCGGGGCGGACGCGCTCGTCCAGAACGCGCTTGAGGCGGGCTTCGACCAGGCCGCGGTCGTCATGCATGAGGGGTGTCCCTTTCGCTTGCGATGAGTGCGGGTTACCAGGAGTGGACGGCCGGGGCCGCGCCGGACGCGGTGTACAGCTCGCCTATGGCGCGCACCTCGAAGTGTGCTTGCCTCTCGCCCTGTTCGGGTACCGGGCCGGGCACGAAGTACGCCTTCTGGCAGGTGCCGCCGAGGAAGCGCCGGGTGCCGTCGGGCAGGATCCGGTGCAGCTCGTAGTGGCGTACGGGACCTGGGGCGGGCCGCCAGCTGAAGCGCAGGCCGTCCGACCCGGCAGCCACCTTCAACTCGGCGGGTGCGCCCGGTACTTGTACGTCCTCCCGCACGGCCAGCGCGCCGATCCGGTACTTCAGCGGGCCGCTCGCGGTGAGGCGTACGCCCAGAGCCTTCGCCGTCCCGGACAGGCCCTTGAGGCTCAGGGTCGTCGTCGCCCAGCCGCCGCCCGTGCGCAGGGTCCCGGCGGGGAGGTAGGTGTACGGGTAGGGGGCACCCGCCTTCGCGGGCTCGGCCGTCGCCACGGCCAGCTCGACCGTGATGTCTCCCCGGTCCGCGCGGTGGGTGAGCTCGACCACCGTACGGCCGGTGAGCGGAAGGCGCGTCGCGTAGAGGTCGAGGGTGACGGGCGCGCCCGGCGCTCCGTCGACCAGGACGCTGCTGCCGCCGCGCCAGGCGTCCGCGAAGTCGAAGGTGACGGCGGGGTGCCGGCCGGTGGTGCGGGTGACCCAGCGGCGCGACGGCAGCCGGTCCTGGAGGCCCAGGTGGTTCCAGGCGGCGGTGGAGGTCACCTTGCCGCCGTCGTACCAGCGCGGTCCGTGCCCGGTGTTGAACGTCGTCGCGAAGGGCAGCGCGCTCACCGTCGAGCGGTCGGCGACGGCGAGGGCCGGGGCGCGCCAGGACGCGCCGGTGTCGGGCCGCGAGGGGTCGAGGGAGGGGCCGGTCCAGAAGCGGTCGTCGGCCGCGTGGAAGTCGCCAGGGGTGCGGTTCGCGGGGAGGTGGCCCAGCGTCCACTCGGGCCGGTAGAAGCCGTAGGAGACGATGTGCGCCCTGCCGCTCGGGACGATGGCGTCCCAGTCCACGGGCGTGTCCCAGCCGTTGGACTCCACGTCCACGCCCGCCCTCAACTCGTAGCGGCTGCGGCCCAGTTGGTCGGCCTTGCGCCCGGAGGAGGCCAGCGTGTTCGCCGTCCAGCGGAAGTCGAGGAACATGTCGTCGGCTGCCTGGTAGAACGCCTGGTTCTGGCTGTTGAGCGCGCCCTGCCAGCTCACCGAGCCGTTCGCGGTCATCGAGTCGTACCAGGTGACGCGCTGCCCCTTGGCCGCGCCGAGCGACGTCAGCTCCTTGAGGAAGCCGAGCATGTCCGCGGCGAGTGCGGTGTTGCCGCCGTCGGTCTCGGCGTTGATGAACCAGCCGTCGAAGCCGTACGCGGCGGCGACCGCGACGAGCTGGGCCGCCAGCGGGTAGCGCCCGGAGGCGTCCTTCTGGACCAGGTCGCGGGTCCACTGGAGCTGTCCCCCGTAGGCGACGGGCGGCAGGAAGACGTTTCCGAGCACGGGCACGCCGTGGCGGTGGGCGGCGTCCACGATCGGCGCGTTCGGCGCGAGGATCAGCCCCTCGCCCGAGGAGCCGCCCCAGAAGACCAGTTCGTCGATGTACGCCCAGTGCGTGAGGGCGTAGTAGTCGGCGGTGGCGGCGCCCTGCGACGGGTTGCCGGCGGTGGGGCCGAACGAGACGAGGGACTGGATGCGGGCCTGGCCGCTGCGGGCGGTCGGGTTCACCGCGGTGGGCGTGAAGCGCGCGGCGAGCGGCACGGACGCCGCGTTGAACGCCAGATCGGCGTCGCTCGCCGCGCGCCAGGCCTTGAGGCTGCGCCAGGTGATGCCGGTACCCGGGCTGCCCGAGGGCAGCGAGTCCGGATACCAGTAGGAGGCGTACGGCTGGAGGGAGGCGGCGGTGTCCCCCTCGAATGTGGCGAGATCGGCGCCAACCGCCTTGGCCGTCGCGGGAGTTGACGGCAGCACGGCGGCCGTTGCGCCGGCTCCGGCGGCGAGCAGGACGGTGCGTCTGGTGGGGTTCACGGGGTGCCTCCTGGCGGGAGCGTTACCGGACCTGGTCGGGGGTGACGACTTCGGTGATGCCGCGTGCGGCGAGGTGGTCGTGGTCCTGTGCGCGCGAGTCGAGGACGGTGGTGGGGCGGGCGCCGTCGGCGGTCAGCCGGAAGAACGCCTCGAAGACGGGTTCGCCGGGGGCGCACGCGGAGCGGCGCGACGGCTCCTCGGGGACGACCAGCGCGGTGGTGCGGGGTGCGGGGGCGTGGGTGCGTACGCCGTCACGGAACGCGGCGGCGGTCCGCGCCAGCACCTGGGCGGTGTCCTTCGGGCGGCGGTCGTTGGTCAACAGGCCGAGCCCGTATTCGAGTTCGGGGAAGTCGGCGAGTTCGCGCGAGACGTCGTGGGAGCACCACCAGGTGATGCCCCACAGGTCCGGGCAGTCCAGGGCGTTCTCGACGGTCGACTCGGTGAAGCGGGCGGCGTGCACGGGCGGCACCAGCGGGGCGGGCGCGCCGACCTCCTGGAGCCAGACCGGGCGGTGCGGGTCGTCGGCCCAGGCCTTGGACAGCTCGATCAGATAGGCGGCGTGGTGCTCGGTCGCCACGGAGAGGCGCCCGTGGAGCTGCGCGGTGCCGTTGAACACCCAGGAGTGGACGGCGGTCAGCGCACCGCGCCGGGCGGCCTGGGCCGGGGTGAACGGCATGTCGTCCTGGTACCAGCACGCGTCGTACTCGGCGTGCAGATGGAGCCGGCCCGGCGCGCCCTGTTCGCAGGCCGCCAGCA
Organism: Streptomyces sp. NPDC094147; assembly: GCF_044764265.1. Lineage (NCBI taxonomy): Bacteria > Bacillati > Actinomycetota > Actinomycetes > Kitasatosporales > Streptomycetaceae > Streptomyces > Streptomyces sp. NPDC094147. The sequence goes on from NZ_JBIWHT010000012.1 coordinate 131,658, forward strand.
TCCGCTCCAGCCAGGTGTCGATCTCGGCCGGGGTGGCCCGGTCGGGGTCGGGGTGCGGGCCCGCCGAGAACTGGTTGACCTCGTTGCCCAGGGTCATGCCGATGAAGTTGGGCCGGTCGGCGAGGGCGGCGGCCAGGGTGCGCAGATAGGCGGCCTGCCCGTCGGCGATCTCGGGGTCGGTGAAGAGGTTGCGGCGGTGCCAGGTTCGGGTCCAGGCGGGCAGGAAGTCGAAGCTGGATAGATGGCCCTGGAGACCGTCGACGTTGACGTCCAGGCCGCGTTCGGCGGCGGCGTCCGCGAGCTTCACGAGGTGTTCGACCGCGCGGGGCCGGATCAGGGTGCGGTTGGGCTGGAAGTAGGGCCAGAGCGGGAAGACGCGTACGTGGTCGAGGCCGAGGGCCGCGATCGAGTCGAGGTCGGCGCGCACCGCGTCCGGGTCGTAGTCGAGCCAGTGGTGGAACCAGCCTTGGCTGGGCGTGTAGTTGACGCCGAAGCGGGGGGCCGTCATGGGGTGTGCTCCAAGCTAGTTCTGCGGAAGGGGAGTTGGTGTTCAGCCCTTGACGGCGCCCTCGCCGACGCCCTTGAAGAAGAACCGCTGCAGGCAGGCGAACATCACGATCAGCGGCGCGACGGCGATGACGGTGCCCGCCGCGACGACCCGCTGGTTGTTGGAGAACGTGCCGTGCAGGAAGTTCAGGCCGACGGTGAGCGTGAAGTGGTCGGAGTCGGACAGCACGATCAGGGGCCACAGGAAGTCGTCCCAGGCGCCCATGAAGGCGAAGATCGCGACGACCGCGAGGGTGCCCTTGACGGCGGGCAGCGCGATGCGGGTGAACCGCTGCCAGACGTTGGCGCCGTCCACGACGGCCGCCTCTTCGATCTCGTACGGAAGGTTGTCGAAGGCGTTCCGCATCAGCAGCACGTTCATCGCGCCGATGCAGCCGGGCAGCACGACGGCGACCAGGGTGTTGTTGAGTTCGAGGGTGCGCATGGTCGCGAACTGGGCCAGCATGGTCGCTTCCATCGGCACCAGGAGGGCCAGCACGAAGACGATCCCGGCGGCGCCCCGGCCCTTGAACCGGAGCCGGGAGAGCGCGTATCCGGCCATCGCGGCGCCGGCCACATTGGTCGCCACGTTGCTGACGGCGACCTTCACGGAGTTCAGGACGAAGTCCCAGACCGGGATGATGTCGGCGACGCCCCGGTAGTTGGCGAAGGTCGGATGCTCGGGCAGCAGTCCGGGCGGCGAGGTGTAGATGTCCTCGGTGGTGCCCTTGAGCGAGGTGGACAGCTGCCACAGGAACGGCCCGATCATGATCAGCAGCACGATCAGGAGGGCCGCGTACCGCAGCGCCTTGCGCCAGCGGGGTACGCCTCCCCGGCGCGGCGGGGCGGGGGTGCGGGTGACGGCGGCCATCAGTCCTTGTCCTTCCGGTCGGCCCGCAGCACGAGGAGCATCAGGACCAGGGTCAGCAGGAACAGCACGATCGACATGGCCGAGGCGTAGCCGGTGCGGCCCTGGAGTCCGGTGCCGACCCGCTGGATGAGCATGACGAGGGTGGTGTCGGCGCCGCCGGGTCCGCCGGTCTGCCCGGCGATCATGAAGACCTCGGTGAAGACCTTGAAGGCGGAGACCGAGGAGAGGGCGGCGACCAGGACCATGGTGGAGCGCACGGACGGCATGGTGATGGAGACGAAGCGGCGGACGGGGCCCGCGCCGTCGACCTCGGCGGCCTCGTGCAGCTCCCTGGGTACGTTCGCGAGCGCCGCCAAGTAAATGATCATGTAGTAACCGAGGCCCTTCCACACGGTCAGCGCCATCGAACTGAGCAGCAGCAGCCACTGGTTGGACAGGAACGGCACCGGGTCCACGCCCACCAGGCGCAGGACGCCGTTGACCAGGCCCCGGTCGTCCAGCATCCACACCCACATCAGGGAGACGACCACCACGGACGCCACGACCGGTGTGTAGTACGCGGACCGGAAGAAGGCGATGCCGGGGATGTGCCGCTGCACCAGGAGCGCGAGCAGCAGCGGCAGGAAGACCAGGCAGGGCACGACCAGGACCACGTACAGCGCGCTGTTGCGCAGCGCCACCCAGAACTGCTCGTCGTCCAGGAGCGCGGTGAAGTTGTCGAAGCCGACGAAGCTGCCGGTGGTGAGGGTGCGGGCGTCGGTGAACGACTTCCACACGGTGGCGAGGAACGGGTAGAGGTTGAACGCCAGGGTGACCAGGAGGGCCGGCGCCAGGAACAGCCAGGGGCTGAACGGCTTGTGGGTGCGGGCGGCGGCGCGGCCCGCGCGCTCGCCGGTGGCGGCGGCGCGCGGGCGGCCCATGGCCCCCTGGACGGTGACATGCCGGGTCGAGGTGCTCATCGAGGGGCCCGCCGGGTCACTTCTGCTCAAGCAGCTTGGTCATCTGGCCCGCCGCGCTGTCCAGGGCCTCCTTCGGGGACTCCTTGCCCTGGAGGCACTTGGCGATCTCGTTGCGCAGGATCGTCTTCATCTCGTCGCTGAACAGGACCGGGGTGTAGTTGACGGCGGTCGGCAGCATCTTGGCCGAGGCGACCCGGATCTTGCCCTCCTCCGTACCGTCGGCCCTGGTCCAGTACTCCTTGTCGAGCGACCCCTTGGTGCTGGGGAAGACGGCGACTTTGTGGCCGAAGTCCTCCTGGTTCTTCTGGTCGGTTACGAAGTGCGCGAAGGCGAGCGCGGTCGCGGCGTTCTTGCTCTGCGAGTTGACCGAGAGTCCCTGCAAGTACATGTTCTGCTTGCCGGTGTTGGTCGGTACGTCGGTGATGCCGAGGCTGCTGTAGAGCGTCGGGGCGTTCTTCTTGAAGGTGTCCAGGTCGTGGGCGCTGCCCGGGTTCATGGCGACCTCCTGCTGGAGGAACTTCTGCCCGGCCGTCTCGGCGGTCAGCGTCAGCGCCTGTTTGTGCAGCCCGCCTTCCTTGAACATGTCCTGATACTTCGCCAGGAAGTCGACACCCTTGGCGTCGTTGAAGGTGAAGCTCTTCCCGTCCTTGCTCATGATGTCGACGCCGTACCGCCCGAAGTCCTCGACGGTCGGCGGCTGCGCGAGGGTCGCCTTGCCCTTCTTCGCCAACTGGGCGGCGTCCGCGAAGAGTTCGTCGAACGTCTTGGGCGCCTTCTCCGGATCGAGGCCCGCGTCCTTGAACATGGCCTTGTTGTAGAAGAGCGGGCCGGTGTTGAGGTACCAGGGAAGGGCGTACGAGCCGTCCAGGCCCGGCATGCCGAAGCCCTGCCAGGCGCCGTCGAGGTACTCGGGCTTGAACTTGGCGGCGACCTTGTCCTTGTCCAGGTTGAGCAGGGTGCCCGCCTTGGCGAGCGGATAGGCGAGATCCGGGGAGAGGTTCACGACATCGGGCAGGGTGCCGGCGGAGGCGTCGGCGCTCAGCTTGTCGGCGTAGTTGTCGGCGGGCTGGTCCACCCATTTCACCTTGGTGCCGGGGTTCGCCTTCTCAAAGTCCTGGATGACGCCGTCGAAGTAGTCCTTGAAGTTGGCGCGGAGGTTCCAGGTCTGGAACTTGATCTCGCCCTCGACCTTCCCGTCGGTGGCGGAACCCGCGCCGCTCCCGCCGCCACCGCACGCGGTGAGCACGGTGAGCGAGAGGGCCGCGCCGAGCCCGACGGCCGTCCGGATCGCGACACTGCGATGAATGGACATGAGTGGCTGACTCCTTCGCCTCGTCCCGATGACGTTGCCGCACACCATGCAGCGCGAATTAATTGGCCGTCAATACCGAATAAGTGAGCCCATTGGCTAAACTCGCAGGTCAGCACAGCTAAATAGGACTAAAGTCCCGAAAAACAGCGGACAACTAAGGCGCTTTAGTTCCGATCAGCTAAACCGCGTTACCATCGGCGCATGAGCGAGATCGAAAACGATGCGTCGCCGCCCCGCCGCCCGACCATGAAAGACGTGGCCAGAGAGGCCGGCGTCTCCACGAGCGCCGTCTCCTTCGCCCTCAACAACCGGCCCGGGGTGTCCGATTCGACCCGCCGCCGGGTGATACGGGTCGCCGACCGGCTCGGCTGGCGGCCCAGCTCAGCCGCCCGCGCGCTCTCCGGCGAGAACGCCGGCGCGGTCGGCATGGTGCTCGCCCGCCCGGCGGACAGCCTGGGCGTGGAGTCGTTCTTCCTCCAGCTCGTCTCGGGCATCCAGGCGAGCCTCGCCCCGCGCGACCACGCGCTGGTCTTCCAGATGGTCGAGGACGTCCAGGCGGAGTGCGAGCTGTACCGGCGCTGGTGGGCGGAGGGCCGCGTCGACGGGGTGATCGTGGTCGACCCGAGGGTCTCCGACCCCCGCCCCGAGACCCTCGCGGTCCTCGGCCTGCCCGCCGTCATCATCGGCGGCACGGAGGCACCCGGGAACCCGGGCGCGCCTCAACTCCCGCGCCAGGCACGGCTGTCCAACATCTGGGCCGACGACTCCGGCGCGATGGACCTGATCGTCCGTCATCTGTACGCGCTCGGCCACCGCCGCATCGCCCACATCGCGGGCACGCCGGGCTTCGCCCACACGGCCCGCAGGATCGCCTCACTGCGAGCGGCGGCCCGCAGGCTGAACCTGGAACACGCGGTGTCCGTGACAACGGACTTCACGGACCGCCAGGGGGCCAAGGCGGCAAGGAGACTGTTCTCGGGGCCGACCCCGCCCACCGCCCTCATCTGCGACAACGAGGTGATGGCGGTGGCGGCGGTGAGCGTGGCCGCCGAGCGCGGACTGCTGATCCCCCGGGACGTCTCGGTGGTGTCCTGGGAGGACTCGGTGATCTGCCACACCCTGCACCCCCAACTCACCGCGCTGGTAAGGAAGGCGGACGAGTTCGGCCACCGCGCCGCGCAGCAGTTGCTCGACCTCCTCGACGGCGGCGAACCCCGCCAGGTCCAGGACCCGCTGCCGCGCCTCCAGCCCCGCGAGAGCACGGCGCCGCCGCCGGGGCCCTGGAGCTCCGCCCCAGACCCCGCTCGCACCTGAAGGGCGCTCGTCCTCGAACTCTCCCCAAGGCCTCAAGGGCCAGGGGGGACCCCCATGACGGACGGACCGGGTATGCACCCTGCCAGGGGCGCGGGGACCTGCGCGACAAGCCACCCACGGCCCGCAGCGCGTCCAACGCGTCAAGAAGTCATGGCCGTTGAAGAACCGGTCCGAGAAATGAACGGACGCCTCTTTTGACCTTAAGCGTCTCCCGAATGGCCCGCTGGTCATTGATATTGCCACGGGTCCGCGCGATAAAGATGTCGACGCCGGAATCCCCACCGAGGATGGCGAGCGTCTCGATCAATTTCCCACTTCGGGTCGGGTGAATACAAATGCGCCGCAGCTGGTTGCCGGCGACACCCACAGGAATGGCCCAATGAGCCATGCGAGTTTTCCACCTCCCTGCCGAACTGGAGCGGGAGTTCAGGGGAGTCCCCCCCTGACGGCCGTGCGACCACACCGTACGCACCACGGATGCTGGTACAGGAACGTCTTGCGTATGCGCTGCCAACGCATTGTGCAGCCCCAGGCGGGGTCGTCCGGGCATGGGGGGGATCACCCCCAAGGGGCGGGGGAATCATTTCGTCTTCCCCGTTCGGGTGAATCCAGGCGTGTCCATTCAATGGGTCAGACAGTTACAGGGGTTGCTCGAACGAGCCGCCGAGTCGGCGCCAAACTCCATTTCACAGCAAGGGGATTACTGTGCTCCCAATTCTCTCCGTCCTTGGCACTGTCGTGGTCGGGCTTGTCCACGCCGTAGGCATCCTCCTGAAGGTCCTGCTCGGCTAGCAGGAGAGCCGGGGCGGGCGAACTCGAACCGCCACCGCTCTGCGTTCTGGCCGGTAACAAGTCAGGACTGCTCGGGACAGGATCCGAGCCCCTTCCGCACCCGTACGGGCCTGGTCAAGGCCTGTACGGGTGCGGCGCGGTGGGGAGCGTCAGGCCTCCAAGCCGCGCAGCGCCCCCGGCAGGCTCCCCGTATGCAGCACCCCCACCCGCTGCGTGGCCCGAGTCAGGGCGACGTACAGGTCGCTCACCCCGTACTCCCCCGGCTCGACCACCAGCACCGTGTCGAACTCCAGCCCCTTGGCCTGGCGCGGGTCGAGCAGCACGACCTCCCGGGTGAGATCCGGCGCCGCCCCGCACTCCGCACCGGGCAGCGCCGCGAGCAGCGCCCCGTGCAGCACCCCCGGCGCGATCACCGCGAGCCGCCCGGCCCCCGTCGTGGCCGCGACCGACTCCGCCACGGACTCCGCCACCGCAGAGGCAAGCGCGTCGGGTGCGACGCGACGCGCCCAGGGCCGCACCCCCGTCGACCGCACGGAGCGCGGCGGCACGAAGGACGGGTCGGCGTCCCGCAGCACCTCGGCGGCGACGTCCATGATCTCGGCGGGGGTCCGGTAGTTGACGCCGAGCCGGACGTGTTCCCAGTTCCCGTCGGCTACGTACGGCGACAGGATCCGCTCCCAGGACCCGACGCCGGCCGCGTCCGCCGTCTGCGCGGGGTCGCCGACGAGCGTCATGGAGCGGGTCGGGCAGCGCCGCATGAGCAGCCGCCAGGCCATGGCGGACAGTTCCTGCGCCTCGTCCACGATGATGTGGCCGAACGCCCAGGTCCGGTCCGCCGCCGCCCGCTCGGCCGCACTGCGGTGGTCGGCCTCCTCGTGCCGCTCGGCCATCCGCTCGGCGTCGATGATGTTGTGCGCGGCGAGCACCTCGGACTCCTCGTCCTCGAACTCGAAGGTCTCCGAGCCCGCCGAGAGGTCCAGCACGCCCTGCGCGTAGGCGATCCGCTCCTGGCGTTCGGCCTCGGCGGCGGCCCGCGCCGCGCTGTCGTCCTCGCCGAGCAGTTCGGCCGCCTCGTCCAGGAGCGGCACGTCGGCCGGCGTCCAGTCGCCGCCCTCGCGCCGGATCAACTTGGCGTCGCCGTCCGGGAGATGGGCCGGATCGGCGAGGAAGTCCGCGACGAGCCGCTGCGGGGTCAGCATCGGCCACAGCTCCTCGATCGCGGCGTGCACCTCGCGGCTGGTCGCGATCTCCTTGCCCATCTGGGCGGCGTCGTCGGGGCCGAGCAGGTTCGGCCCGCCGAAGGGGTCGGCGCCGATGCGCTCCACGAGCTGGGCGGTGAGCGCGTCGATGATGTGGAAGGCGAAGTGCGGCCGGGCCAGGTTGTGCGGCAGCCCGCTCTCGCGCGCCCGCCACCGGGCGTCCTCCGCCATCGCCCGGTCGAGCTGGATCGTGCCGTACCCCTCGTGCTCGATCTCGACGGCCCACTCGGGCACGGTCTGCCGGTCGCGCACCACCTGGGCGAGCACCTCCGCCATGGCGGCGCGGCCTTTGACCTCGGCCGCCTCCTGGCTGTCGGTGCCGGTCGCGTGCACGCCGGGGAACAGCTCGGACAGGGTGGACAGGAGCACCCCGGTCTCGCCGAGCGAGGGCAGCACATCGCCGATGTAGCCGAGGAACGCCGGGTTGGGCCCGACGATGAGCACGGCCCGCCGGGCGAGCAGCTCGCGGTATTCGTACAGCAGGTACGCCGCCCGGTGCAGCGCGACGACGGTCTTGCCGGTGCCCGGCCCGCCCTCGACCACGAGCACGCCCCGGTGCGGGGCCCGGATGATGCGGTCCTGCTCGGCCTGGATGGTCTGCACGATGTCGTGCATCCGGCCGGTGCGGGCGGCGTCCAGCGCGGCGAGCAGCACCTCGTCGGCGTTGGCGCCCTCGTACCCGGTGCGCTCCGAGTCCGTCAGGTCCAGGAGCTCGTCGTGGAGCGCGGTGACGGTGCGGCCCTGGGTGGTGATGTGCCGCCTGCGCCGCAATCCCATCGGTGAATGCCCGGTGGCGAGATAGAAGGGCCGGGCGACTTCGGCCCGCCAGTCGATCACGACAGGAGTACGTTCCCGATCGTCCCGGCGGATTCCGATGCGCCCGATATGGTGCGTCACCCCGTCCCGGAAATCGAGCCGCCCGAAGCACAGCCCGTTCTCGCCCGCATTGAGGGCAGCGAGCAGCCCGGACTGCTCGGCGACCAGCACATCCCGCTCAAGTCGCGCCTGAAGACCGGTCCCGGCCTGCGACAACGCCGACCGCGTCGCGGCCTCCGCCTGGTCCCGCAGTTCATCGAGGCGGGTGTAGAGGCCGGTGATGAATTGCTGTTCCTTCCGAAATTCCTCGGTTGACAATTCCACTCCTGACGCGTTACAGTGTCCCCATAAGGTTTCCTCGTGACTTCCGCATGGCCGAAGACACGAAACACCCAATATACTCAAGAGAATGCCCCGGATGTCAATTCATCCGGGGCATTCTTCTTTTGCGTACGGCTTTCCCTGGGACTTCGCTGCGGCCGGTCAGCCCGCGGTGGGCGGCAGCAGCGGCTTTCCCTCGCGGCCGCCCACCGGTGAGGAGAGCACGATCGACGTGGTGGTGCGCCCCAGCGCCGAGGTCTGCTCCAGGATCTCCTCCAGGTGGATCGTGTCGGCCACGGCCACCTTGATGATCCAGCAGTCCTCGCCCACCACGTGGTGCACCTCGGTGATCTCCGGCCGCTCCATCAGCTCCAGGGTCCTGGGGTGCTTGAGGTTGTAGCCGCCGTGCGGACTGACCCGGATGAAGGCCTGGATGCCGTAGCCGAGCCGGGCCGTGTCGACCCGCGCCGCGTACCCGGTGATCGCCCCGCTGCTCTCCAGGCGCCGCAGCCGCTCGGTGACCGCGGCCGGGCTCAGCCGGACCCGCCGGCCCAGCTCGCTGAGCTTGATCCGGCCCTCCCGCTGGACGACGTCCAGGAGCTGCCGGTCGACCTGATCGAAGCCCGCCGACGAATCGTGGGCGGCGTTGCGCGAATGCCGTGGTTCTTTCGGTACGGCGGCGAGATCTCCCATGTTTCCCCCTTCAGTCCTCGGCCCGCCAACGTAACACTGGTACCCCGGAGAAACCGCAGGTGGGAAGGGGTTTGACGATATGCGCGAGGTGCTGGTCATCGGAGGCAACCGCTACTTCGGCAAGCGGCTGATCGCGCGGCTGCGCGCGGCCGGTGACCGGGTGACCGTCCTCAACCGCGGCTCGGCGCCACCGCCGCCCGGCGTGGTCCAGCTGATCGCCGACCGCGACGACGAGGCGTCCCTGGTGGCCGCGCTCGGCGAGCGCGCCTTCGACGTGGTGGTCGACCAGGTCTGCTACACCCCGCGCCAGGCGGCCGTCGCCCGCCGCGTCTTCACCGGCCGCACCGCGCGGTACGTCATGACGTCGACGGTCGAGGTGTACGAGTACGAGGACTCGGCCGAGCCGGTCGGCGAGGCGAGCCTCGATCCGCGTACGGTCGTCGTCACGCCCGGTCTCCCCTGGCAGGACCCGGAGTTCCGCGAGCGCCACTACGGCGAGGGCAAGCGCCAGGCCGAGGCGGTGTTCGCGGCGGGCCCCGAGTTCCCGTACGTGTCGGTGCGGGTGGCCCATGTCCTGGGCGGGGCCGACGACTTCACCGGCCGGCTGGCCCACTACGCGGACCGGATCCGCACCGGCGCCCCGGTCGCGGTGGCGGCGGCGAACCGCCCGGCGACGTACATCCACGTGGACGAGATCGCCGAGTTCCTGTTCTGGGTGACCCGGCAGGAGTTCACCGGGCCGGTGAACGCCGCCTCGCACGGGCCGCTGACCACCGAGGACATCGTGTCCGCGATCACGGCCGTACTGGGCGGCGGGCACGGCCCCGTGCGGTACCAGCCGGTCGAGGTCGGCGAGGTCTCGCCGTTCTCCTTCGCCCGCTCGTACGGGATGGACACCTCCCGCGCCACCGCGCTCGGCTTCACCTTCTCGCACACCGACAACTGGCTGACGCGCGCCGTCGGCGAGACGACAGGGGTCAACTGACATGCAGTACCGCACACTTGGACCGTACGAGGTCGGCGCGATCGGCTACGGGGCGATGCCGCTGTCCATCGAGGGCCGCCCCGACGAGGCACGCGCCCTCGCCACCGTGCACGCCGCGCTGGATGCGGGCATCACGCTCATCGACACCGCCGACTCCTACTACGCGCCCGGCGGCGAGCCCGGCCACAACGAGCTCCTCGTCGCCCGCGCCCTCGCCTCGTACGGCGGCGCCACCGACCACGTCCTGGTCGCGACCAAGGGCGGCCGGGGGCGCACCGACGACGGCGGCTGGACGATGAACGGCGACCCGCGCCATCTGCGGCGGGCCGCCGAGGCCTCGCTGAAGCGGCTCGGCGTCGAGGCGATCGGCCTCTACCAGCTGCACAAGCCGGATCCCGGCGTCCCGTTCGCGGAATCCCTCGGCGCACTGCGGGAGTTGGCGGCGGAGGGCAAGATCCGCGCGGTCGGCGTCTCGAACGCGTCCGTCGCCCAGATCCGCGAGGCGAGGTCGGTCCTGGGCGGCCTGCTCGCCTCCGTACAGAACCGCTACTCCCCCGCCGTACGCGACAGCGAGCCCGAGCTGCGGCTCTGCGCCGAGCTCGGGCTCGCCTTCCTGCCGTGGAGCCCGCTGGGCGGGATCTCGCGCAGCGCCCTTGACGGACCGGGCGGCCCCGCGCCGGAATCCGCGTTCCACACGGTGGCGAGGGGCCGGGGCGTCAGCCCGCAACAGGTCGCTCTGGCCTGGCTGCTGACGCTCTCCCCGTCGCTGATCCCGATCCCGGGGGCCAGCCGCCCCGAGTCCGTACGGGACTCGGCGGGCGCGGCCGACCTCGTACTGAGCGGGGAGGAGCTGGCCCTGCTGCCCTGATGGGCCGTCAGGTTCTCAGACCTCGACGGGCTCGCGCTCCCGCACGGCCGCGTCCTCCTGTGCGGCGGGCGTGCCCCGACGCGGCAGGAGCACTGCCACCAGGACGGTTCCGACGCCCAGGATCACCGCGCCGATGAGGCTGGTGTGGGCGACCGCGTCGGAGAAGGCGGAGCCGACCGCGTGGCTCATCTGCTGGGCGCCCGTGGTGAGTTGCTCGGCCTGGGCCTTGAGCTGGGCGGCCTGCTGGGGGGAGGCCGCGTGCAGGGCCTGGGCGCCGAGCTGCTTGGCCTGTTCGCCGATGCCCTGGGCGACGGCGTATCCGGCGCCGACCGAGTCCTGGGCGGTGGCGAGCGCGGATGCGGGCAGCTTCGTACCGGCGGTCGCGTCCGCGAGGTGCGAGGAGTACGACTTGGCGAGCACCGAGCCGAGGATGGCGATGCCGAGCGAGCCGCCGAGTTCGAGCGAGGTGTCGTTGACGGCGCCGCCTACGCCGAGCTCGGCCTCCGGGAAGGCGCCCATGATCGCGTCGGTGCAGGGCGACAGGGCGAGCCCGATGGCCACGCCGAGGATGATCAGCGGGGCGAGGAAGTCCCCGTACCCGGAACCGGCGTCGACCCGGGTGAGCAGGGCGAGCGCGACGGTTCCCGCGACCATGCCGGCCGTGACGGTGACCTTCATGCCGAGCCGGGGCGTGAGGAGCCCGGTGAGCGCGGAGCCCACGAAGACCGCGCCGGCCAGCGGCAGCATGCGGACGCCGGTCTCCAGCGGGGTGTAGCCGAGCACGAACTGGAGGTGCTGGGTGAGGTAGTAGAAGGCGCCGAAGACCGCGAGGAAGAAGAGGGCGACGGCGAGCAGCGAGCCGGAGAACATCCGGTGCGCGAAGCGGCGCACGTCGAGGACGGGCCGCGGGTGGCGCAGCTCCCACAGCACGAAGACGATCAGGCCGAGGCCCGCGACGACGGCGGCGCCGATCGCCTTGGCGTCCCAGCCGAAGTGCGGCCCCTGGATGATCATGTAGACGAGCGCGCCGACGGAGACGACCGAGAGCAGTCCGCCGACGTAGTCGATCCGGTCGTGGTGGGCGGCCTTGGACGGCGGTACGAGGACGAACGCGCCGACGACCGCGAGGAGCGCGATCGGCACGTTGATGAGGAACGTCGAGGCCCAGCCGTGGTTCTCCAGGAGCGCCCCGGCGACCAGGGGGCCGGCGGCGATGGCGATGCCGGCGGTGGCGGTCCACAGCAGGATCGCCTTGGCGCGTTCCGCGCGCGGGAACGTCGAGGCGAGCAGCGACAGGGTGGCGGGCATGATCAGCGCGGCGCCGACGCCCATGACCGCGCGGGAGGCGATGACGCCCGTCGAGCTGTCGACGAGCGAGCCGGCCACCGAGGCGCCCGCGAAGACGAGCAGACCGAGCACGAGCGCGCCGCGCCGGCTGTACTTGTCGCCTATCGCGCCGAGCAGCAGCATCAGCGCCGCGTACGGGACGGTGTAGCCGTCGATGACCCACTGGAGGTCGGAGCTGCTGAGCCCGAGGTCCTTGGTCATGTCGGGCGCGGCGACGGTGAGGGCGGTGTTCGCCATCACGATGATCAGCAGGCTGAGGCAGAGCACGAGCAGCGCCCACCAGCGCCGCCGGTAGGGCTGTCCCATCTTCTCGACGGGCTGGTTGATGACGAGACCCACGGTGTCTCACCCTTCCACGACAGGAGATCAACTTGCACATCATTGTGCAATTACACACTGCTGTGCAATTTACGCCTCTGCACGCCGCTGTGCAAAATGGCCCTGTGACTGCTACCCCTGCCGCCCCTTCGGGGGGCCGCGCCGACGCGAACCGCCGCCGCATCATGGAGGTCGCCTTCGCCGAGCTGCTGCGCGACCCGGACGCGTCGATGGACCAGATCGCCCGCGCGGCGGGGGTCGTACGGCGCACCGTGTACGGGCACTTCCCGAGCCGGGACGCGCTGATCGCGGCACTGGTGGACGAGGCGGCGGAGACCGTCGCCGACGCGCACCGCGAGGGGCGCGAGGGCGTCACCGACCCGGCCGAGGCGCTGGCGCGGGCCACCCTCGCGGTCTGGGCGATCGCCGACCGCTACCGGCTCCTGGTCGCCCTGGCCCAGCGCAGCGTCACCATGGCGGGCATCAAGCAGCGCCTGGCCCCGGTCCGCAAGGAGTGCGTGGACCTGCTCCAACTGGGCGTGCGCCAGGGCGCGTTCACCTCTCCCCTCCCCCCGGCCGCCCTCGCCTACGTCCACGAGCAGGCCCTGTTCGGCCTGATGGAAGCGGTCAACGAGGGCGCCCTGCCGGCCTCGGAGGCGGGCCGCGCGGCCGCGACGACCCTCCTGCTCTCGGCGGGGGTCCCGGCGGACCGCACGGCGGAGGTAGTGGCAGCGGCGCTGCGCGGGTAGCCCGCAACGCGCAGTCCGCCTGGGCGGCGTACGACTCCGACCGGTCGACGGACTACTGCCCCAAGCCCCCCGACAACCCCTTCGGCTTCCCCGTCAAACTGCCCTGCGCCCGCCACGACTTGGGCTCCCGCAACTACAAGGCGGCAGGCCGGTTTCCCCGCCCACAAGAGCCGCCTGGACGGCGCCCTGCACGAAGACCCGAAGCGCGTGTGCGCGGCGTACGGTGGCGCGAAGCAGACGTCGGGCATCCGCGCCGGCCTGGACGTACTACCGGGCGGTGAAGGCCTTCGGCTGACGGGCGACGGGTCCGGACCCCGGGTTGGCCCCCCGCCCGCTCGCCCGGCAGCATGGGCCCGGTGACACACGTACCGCATGAAGAGTCCGAGCACCGGCCGCTGCCTGCCTGGCTGCGGGTGACTCAGGGGGAAACGCGATGGGCCTCGACGGTTGCGGTGCTGACCGCCGTCGGGTTGCAGTGGACGCTGCCCGAGCGGCTGTCGATCCATCCCGTCTGGCTGCTGCCCGCGCTGGAGCTCGCGCTCGTGGTGGCGCTGATCGCGGGCAACCCCGTACGCATCGAGCGCGCCTCGCGGCTCTACCGGCTGGCCGGGCTCGTGCTGATCGCCTGTATCAGCGCCGCCAACGGCTGGTCGGCGGTGCGGCTCGTGGTCGGGCTCGTACGGGGTGTGGAGGGCGGCGATGCCGGGGCGCTGCTCGTGACGGGCGGCGGCATCTGGCTGACCAATGTGATCGCCTTCGCGCTCTGGTACTGGGAGTGGGACCGGGGCGGGCCGATCGCCCGGATGCAGGCCACCCGCTCCCACCCCGACTTCCTCTTCCCGCAGATGCAGAGCCCCGAACTCGCCCCGCCGCACTGGGAACCGGCGTTCCCCGACTATCTGTATCTGTCCTTCACCAACGCCACCGCGTTCAGTCCGACCGATGTGATGCCGCTGAACCGGTGGGCGAAGATGCTGATGATGCTTCAGTCGGCGGTGTCGCTGCTGACTGTCGTGCTGGTGGTCGCGCGCGCCGTCAATATTCTCAAGTAGCCACCGGAGTCGGCGACTTGTCGGGCTCGCGCTGGTCCGGCAGGGCCGGGTCGTCCTGCGTCAGCATCTGCTCGTCGAAGGGGAGGCGGCCCGCCAGGACCTCCTCGACGCGGGCCTTGTCGATCTCCTTGGTCCAGGTGCCGACAAGCACCGTCGCCACCGCGTTGCCCGCGAAGTTGGTCAGCGCCCGCGCCTCGCTCATGAAGCGGTCGATGCCGACGATCAGGCCCACGCCGTCCACCAGCTCGGGTCGGTGCGACTGGAGCCCGCCCGCCAGGGTGGCGAGTCCCGCGCCCGTCACGCCCGCCGCGCCCTTCGAGGCGATGACCATGAAGACGAGGAGCGAGATCTGCTCGCCCGCGCCCAGCGGCTTGCCCATCGCGTTCGCGATGAACAGCGAGGACATCGTCAGGTAGATGGCGGTGCCGTCCAGGTTGAACGAGTACCCCGTCGGCACCGTGATGCCGGCCACCGACCGGCTCACGCCCAGGTGCTCCATCTTCGCGATCAGCCGCGGCAGCGCCGACTCCGACGACGACGTGGCGAGGATCAGCAGGAACTCCCGGCCCAGGTACTTCAGGAGGCGGAAGATGTTCACGCCGGTCAGCAGCTTCAGGATGGTGCCGAGGACGACGAAGACGAACAGCGCGCAGGTGATGTAGAAGCCGATCATGATGACCGCGAGGGACTTCAGGGCGTCCACGCCGGTCTCGCCGACCACCGCCGCGATCGCGCCGAAGGCGCCGATCGGCGCCACCCACATCACCATCGCCAGGATGCGGAAGACCAGCTTCTGGATGTGCTCGACGCCGCGCAGCACCGGCTGTCCCGCCGCGCCGAGCGCCTGGAGCGCGAAGCCCGCGAGCAGGGCGATCAGGAGGGTCTGGAGGACCTGCCCCTCGGTGAACGCCGACACCAGCGTCTTCGGGATGATCCCGAGCAGGAAGTCGGCCGTCGACTCGCTCGCACCCGCGGCCTGCTTGGCCCCCGCGTGCCGTACCGCCTCGGTCAGGTGCAGACCGGAGCCGGGCTCCAGGACGTTGCCGACCAGCAGGCCGATGGCGAGCGCCACCGTCGACATCACCAGGAAGTAGCCGAGCGCCAGACCGCCGACGGCGCCGACCTTGGCGGCCTTCCGGACCGAGCCGACGCCGAGCACGATGGTGCAGAAGATGATCGGCGAGATCAGCATCTTGATCAGGTTCACGAACCCGGTGCCGATCGGCTTCAGCTCGACGGCGACCCCCGGCGCCGCGAAGCCCACGGCGATGCCGATCAGCACCGCGCCGATCACGGCCAGGTAGAGATAGTGCGTGCGGGTACCGCCCTGGGCCCTGGGGGCCCGGGGGCGGTCCACCCGTGCGGCTGCGTCTGCCACGGGGGTTCCTCCTCGATTGCGGCTGCGGCCATGTCCCGATGGCCGAGGGAACGATCCCCGCGACTATCCAGCACGATGTGACCCCGGTCACCCTTGCGTGCATTTCGTTCATACAGAACCAGCCAGCACACTTACGGCATGCGCCTCCCCGGACCCCGAAGTCTCGCCGGCCAGCTCTTCGCCATGCAGGTGGTGCTGGTCGCGGCGATCGTCGCGGGGTGCGCGCTCTTCTCGTACGTCACCGACCGGGCCCAGGCCGCGGAGACCGCGCGCCGTCAGGCCATCGCGACCGCGACCTCCGTCGCCGCCTCGCCCGCCGTGGTGGCGGCGGCCCGCACCAAGGACCCCACGGCCGCGCTCCAGCCGTACGCGGAGACGCTGCGCGGCACGACCGGCGTCGACTTCGTCGTGGTCATGGCCCCGGACGGCATCCGCTGGACGCATCCGGTGCCGGGCGAGATCGGGAAGAAGTACCTCGGGGACATCGCCCCGGCGCTGCGCGGGAAAACGTTCACCGAGACCCACATGGGGGTGCTCGGACCGTCCGTACGGGTCGTGACGCCGGTCCTGGATCAAAATGATCATGGCCGGATCACTGCGCTCGTCAGCGCGGGCATCACCATCGACAACATCAGCAAGCAGGTGCGCAAGCAGCTGGTGGCGCTGGCCGGCATGGCGGGCGGCGCGCTCGCGCTCGGCGGGCTCGGCACCTACGTGATCAACGCGCGGCTGCGCCGCCACACGCACGGCATGAACGCCGCCGAGCTGAGCCGCATGCACGACTACCACCAGGCCACCCTGCACGCCGTGCGGGAGGGGCTGTTGATGCTCGACGGTCAGCGGCGGATCGCGCTCATCAACGACGGCGGGCGCGAGCTGCTCGGGCTCGGCGAGGACGCGGTGGGCCGCTGGGTGGCCGGGCTCGGCCTGCCCGCCCCGCTCGCCGGGGCGCTGCTCGCCTCCGAGCCACGGGGGGACGAGGTGCACATGACGGCCGACCGGATCGTGGTCCTGAACAGCCGGCCGGTCTCGTCCGGCGGGCAGCGCGGCACCGTCGTGACCCTGCGCGACCACACCGAACTCCAGGCGCTCTCGGGGGAGTTGGACTCCGAGCGCGGATTCACCCAGGCGCTGCGGGCGCAGGCGCACGAGGCCGCCAACCGGCTGCACACGGTGGTCTCCCTCATCGAGCTGGGCCGGGTCGAGGCGGCCGTCGAGTTCGCGACCGCCGAGCTGGAGCTGGCCCAGGCGCTGACCGACCAGGTGGTCACCGCGGTCGGCGAGCCGGTGCTCGCCGCGCTGCTGCTCGGCAAGGCGGCGCAGGCCAACGAGCACGGCGTGGAGCTGGTCCTCACCGAGGGCAGCGCCATCGGGGACGGTCTGCTGCCGGCCACCCTGCCCGCCCGCGACCTCGTCACCGTGCTCGGCAATCTGATCGACAACGCGGTGGACGCGGCGCAGGGCAGCGCGGCCGCCGAGGTCGCCGTCACGCTCACCACCGAGGACGGTCAGCTCCTGGTGCGGGTCGCGGACAGCGGGCCCGGCGTCGATCCGGCCGCCGCCGAGGCCGTGTTCGAACGGGGCTGGTCGACCAAGAGCCCGGGGCGCGGCCTCGGCCTCGCGCTGGTGCGGCTGACCGCGGCCCGGCACGGCGGCACCATCGCACTGGCCCGAAGTCCGTACGGAGGCGCCGAGTTCACCGTACGGCTGCCGATAGAGCAGGGAGTGCACGCATGATCAGAGTGCTGGTGGTCGAGGACGATCCCGTCGCCGCCGAGGCGCACCGGCTCTACGTCGGCCGGGTGCCCGGCTTCACCGCCGTGGGGGTCGCGCACTCGCGGGCCGAGGCGCTGCGCGCCCTTGAGCGGACCGAGGTCGACCTGCTGCTGCTCGACCTGTACCTCCCCGACGGGCACGGCCTCCAGCTCGTACGGTCGCTGCGGGCGGCCGGGTACGGCGCCGATGTCATCGCGGTGACCTCGGCCCGCGATCTGACGATGGTGCGCGAGGGCGTCTCGCTCGGGGTCGTGCAGTACGTACTGAAGCCGTTCACGTTCCCGACGCTGCGCGACCGCCTGGTGCGGTACGCCGAGTTCCGGGCGACGGCCGGGGAGGCGAGCGGGCAGGAGGAGGTCGACCGGGCGCTCGCCGCGCTGCGCGCCCCGCAGGCCTCGGCGCTCCCCAAGGGGCTGAGTGCGCCGACCCTTCAGGCGGTCACGCGGACGCTGCGCGAGGCGCCCGACGGGGTGACGGCGGCCGAGACCGGCCTCGCGGTGGGCATCTCGCGGATCACCGCCCGCCGC
This sequence comes from Streptomyces sp. NPDC094147, assembly GCF_044764265.1. NCBI lineage: Bacteria > Bacillati > Actinomycetota > Actinomycetes > Kitasatosporales > Streptomycetaceae > Streptomyces > Streptomyces sp. NPDC094147. The sequence goes on from NZ_JBIWHT010000012.1 coordinate 149,541, forward strand.
TACCTGGAGCACCTGGTCACCACCGGACGCGCCGAGCGCACCCCGCAGTACGGCCAGATCGGCCGCCCGGAGCTCCAGTACCGCTGGCTCAACTCCGCGCGCGGGCCCGGCGGTTGACAAGGTTGTCGGGCGAGGTCCGACGTGGGGTTGACCCTGCCACGGGGCGCCCTTACGTTCACCGGGCAGCCACGTGCGGCCGGGTCCAGGGCCGCAGCCATGGCCAGAGGAGGTCGTGCCCGTGCGCCCCACCGCCCCAGCCTCAGAGTCCCTCTCCCGACCCCGCCGGGCCCCGCGCCGCCCGGTCCGGCTCCCGCTGGTCCTCGCCGCCGTCCTCGCCGCCGCGGCGCTCACCGGCTGCGGCGGCGGATCCGGCGGCGACGCGAACACCGTGCGGATCGTGTACAACCGCTCCACCGACAACAAGATCCGCTTCAAGGACGAGTATCTGGACGCGGTGAAGAAGCAGTTCGAGCAGGAGCACCCCGGCAAGAAGGCCCAGCTGGTGCCGGTCCAGGCCGCGGACAACGACTACGCGGCCAAGGTCCAGCAGATGATGCGCTCGCCGAAGACGGCCCCGGACCTGGTGTACGAGGACACGTTCCGCATCAACTCCGACATCGGCGCGGGCTATCTGCGCCCGCTGGACGACTACTTGACGAAGTGGGACGCCTGGGGCCAGTTCGCCGACACGGCGAAGGCGGCGGCCAGGGCACAGGACGGCAGGACGTACGGGGTGCCGGACGGCACGGACACCCGGGGGCTCTGGTTCAACAAGCAGATCTTCGCGAAGGCGGGCCTGCCCGCCGACTGGCAGCCGAAGAACTGGGCGGAGGTCCTGGACGCGGCCCGCACCGTGAAGCAGAGGGTCCCCGGCGTCATCCCGCTCAACGTCTACACGGGCAAGGCGGCCGGCGAGGCAGCGGCCATGCAGGGCTTCGAGATGCTGCTGTACGGGACCGGCGAGAACCCGCTGTACGACCCGGGCGCCAAGAAGTGGGTGTCGGGTTCGCAGGGCTTCAAGGACGCCCTCGACTTCGTACGGACGGTGTACGCGGACAAGCTCGGCCCGGATCCCTCGGACGCCCTCGACCCCAATGTGGGCACGCACTTGGCGACGGACTGGATGCCGAACGGCAAGCTGGCGATCGCCCTCGACGGCTCCTGGCTCGGCCAGAACTGGATCAACAAGGGCCCCAAGGAGTGGCCCGCCTGGTCGACCGTGCTCGGCCAGGCGCCGATGCCCACCCAGGACGGCCGGGCGCCGGGCAAGGTCTCCATGTCGGGCGGCTGGACCTGGGCGATCCCGGCGAAGGCGGGCAACCCCGATCTCGCCTTCGACTTCGTCAAGACGATGCAGACGCAGCAGAACGCGGTGCGGTGGGACGTGGCGGACGCCCAGATCGCGGTCCGCAAGGACGTGGCGGCCGACCCGACGTATCTGCACTCGATGCCCGGCATCACCTTCTTCACCGGACTGGTCCAGTACACCCACTACCGGCCCGCGCTGCCGGTCTATCCGCAGGTGTCGACGGCGATCGGCGAGGCGATGGAGTCGGTGACCACCGGCGGCTCGGCGGCCTCCGCCGCCAAGGCGTACGACGACCAGCTGAAGACGATCGCCCAGTGACGGCCGTGCCCGCGGCGGCCGCGGCCCGCGAGCGGCGCGGGGTGCGGGCGGTGCGCTGGCTGCCGATCGCGCCCGCCACCCTGCTCCTGCTGCTGTTCCTGGCCGGGCCCATCGGTTACTGCGTCTACATCGCCTTCACCGACATGCGGCTGACCGGCTCCTCGTCCGTCGACTTCGTCGGCTTCGCCAACTTCCGGCGGGCGTTCGCCGACCCCGCGTTCCGCAACGCGGTCTGGCTGACCCTCGTCTTCACCGTCCTGTCCTCGCTGGTCGGGCAGAACACCCTGGGCCTTGCGCTCGCCGCGCTGATGCGCCGGGCCTCGCGGCCGGTGCGGACGTTCACCGGGGCGCTGGTGATCACGGCCTGGGTGCTGCCGGAGATCGTGGCGGCCTTCCTCCTGTACGCCTTCTTCCGGCGCGAGGGCACCTTGAACGCCATCCTCGGCTGGCTCCATCTCCCCGCCCAGAACTGGCTGTTCACCCTGCCGATCCTCGCGGTGTCGTTCGCCAACGTGTGGCGCGGCACCGCGTTCTCGATGCTCATCTACTCGGCCGCGCTCGCCGAGATCCCGCGGGACATCGAGGAGGCGGCCGAGGTCGACGGGGCGAGCGGGGCGCGCCGGTTCTGGCACATCACGCTGCCGATGATCCGCCGCTCCATCGGCACCAACCTCATGCTCAACACCCTCCAGACGCTGTCCGTCTTCGGTCTCATCTGGGCGATGACCCGGGGCGGTCCGGGCGACCGCAGCCAGACGCTGCCGGTGTTCATGTACGACCAGGCGTTCCTGAAGAGCCTGATCGGCTACGGCACGGCGGTGGCGCTGCTCCTGCTCCTCGTCGGCTCGCTGTTCTCCGTCGTCTATCTGCGGCTGATGAGGGTGGAGGTCTGATGCCCGCGCCCGGCGGCCGCCTGCGGCGCCGCACCCGGCAGCGGCTGGCCGCCGACGCGGCCCTGCTCGCGGTGGCCGCCGCCTTCGCCGTGCCGCTGCTCTGGCTGCTGCTCGCCTCCGTCGACGCGCAGGCCGATCTGCGCGTACGGGTCCCGGGTTCGGCCACCCTCGACAACTTCTCCGCCGTACTGACCGCCGACATCACCTTCACGCCGATGCTCAACAGCCTTCTGCTGTGCGGGAGTTCGACCCTGCTCACGGTGGTCTGCGCGACGCTCGCGGCATACCCGCTCTCCCGCTACCGCTCGCGCCTGGCCCGCCCGTACCTGCTGACGATCCTGTTCACGACGTGTCTGCCCATCACGGCGGTCATGGTCCCGGTGTACGGGCTCTTCGTGCGGGTCGACCTCATCGACACGATGTACGGCACCGCGCTCTTCCTCGCCACCTCCCAACTCCCGTTCGCCATCTGGCTGATGAAGAACTTCATGGACGGGGTGCCGCTCGCCCTGGAGGAGGCCGCCTGGACGGACGGTGCTTCGATGCCGCAGACGCTGGTGCGGGTGGTGCTGCCGCTGATGGGTCCCGGTGTGGCCGTCGTGACGATCTACACCTTCATCATGCTGTGGGGAAACTTCTTCGTCCCCTTCATGCTGCTGCTCTCCCCCGACCAGCTCCCGGCCTCCGTATCGATCTTCACGTTCTTCGGGAACTACGGCTCGGTGGTCTACGGCCAGCTCGCCGCCTTCTCGATCCTGTACTCGGCGCCGGTGCTCGTGCTGTACGTCCTCATCGCGCGGCGGCTCGGCGGAGGTTTCGCGCTGGGCGGCGCGGTGAAGGGTTAGCGTTGGCGAGCACACGCTTACCCAACCCTTAGGTAACCCGGACAGCACCAAAACCGTACTTTCCTACAAATCGCCTTCTTTGGTGGAACACACCGTAGTCAGACGTGACTCCCCGTCCTACGGTGTGCGCGTGCACCCCTCCCCGCCCTTCAACGCCCTCGCAGCGCGCCGACTGCGAGAGGCCCTGGGCATGGCTCCCGGCCATGTCGCCTACGGCATGCGCGCCCAGTACGGCCTCCCCGTGTCACCGGACACCGTGATGGCCTGGGAGCGGGGGCTCGCGGCGCCCGGGACACGCGAGCTGACCGCGCTCGCCGGAGTCCTGTGGTGCTCCCCCGGCGACCTCATGGCGACCGCCTCGACGCTGCGCGAGCACCGGATGTCACGCGGCCTCACCATCGAGGACATGGCCCGCCGGGTCGGCCTGGACGCCGGGGCCTACCGGCGCATGGAGGACGCGGGCCGCTGGCGCGGCAACGAACGCCAGTCGGCGGCGCTCGCCGATCTGCTCCAGCTGTCGCTGCGCGACTACGTCACGGCCACCGGTCTCGACGAGGACCTCGGGGAACTGCTCCGCAGCGCGGTGACCACGCGCTGGCAGGCGTATGTGAAGCCCGCGGCGAAGCTGCTTCCGCTGACGAAGCAGCATCTGGAGGGGGTGCTCGACCAGTTGCACACGGAGTACCAGTCGCAGATGGTCACCACGCTCAACTGGAACGCGAGCACCGACACCAGCGACACGGGCCGCGCGTTCCTGGACCGCATCGTGGACCGGTTCTGGGAACTGGCCCACGGGTGACGCTCCGCGGGGTGACGGTTTTCGACCGCGGGCCGGTGGGGGCTGGTCGCGCAGTTCCCCGCGCCCCTTCGGGGCACAGGCCCGCTCGGCCGCAGCCACACCTCCCCGGGAGGCCGCCGGCAGGACCTCCGGCCCCCGGGATTCAGGGCGTACGTCCCGCCGGGGCCGGTCAGAACACCGATTCCGCCTCGTACATCCGGCTCTCGGGGACCGTCTTCAGCGTGGTGACGGCGTGGGCCAGCGGCGCCATCACGATGTCGGTGCCGCGCAGCGCGGTCATGTTGCCGAAGTCCCCGCGGTGCACGGCCTCGACGGCGTGCCAGCCGAAGCGGGTCGCGAGCACCCGGTCGTACGCGGTCGGCACACCGCCGCGCTGGACGTGGCCGAGGATGACCGGGCGGGCCTCCTTGCCCAGGCGCCGCTCCAGTTCGACGGCGAGGCGGTTGCCGATGCCGGCGAAGCGCTCGTGTCCGTACTGGTCGATCGCGCCCTTCTCGTACGGCATCGAGCCCTCGGCGGGGTGCGCGCCCTCGGCGACGCAGACCACCGCGAACTTCTTGCCGCGCGCGAAGCGCTCCTCGACCATCTTCACCAGGTCGGCGACCTCGAAGGGCCGCTCGGGCAGGCAGATGCCGTGGGCGCCGCCGGCCATGCCGGACTCCAGCGCGATCCAGCCCGCGTGCCGGCCCATCACCTCGACGACCATCACGCGCTGGTGCGATTCGGCGGTGGTCTTCAGGCGGTCGATGGCCTCGGTCGCCACACCCACGGCGGTGTCGAAGCCGAAGGTGCGGTCGGTGGCGGAGATGTCGTTGTCGATGGTCTTGGGCACGCCGACGACCGGCATCCCGGCGTCGGACAGCATGCGGGCAGCGGTGAGCGTGCCCTCGCCGCCGATCGGGATCAGCGCGTCGATGCCGTAACGCTTCGCCAACTCGGCGCAGTTCTCGGACGCTTCGCGCAGCCGGGCGCGCTCCAGGCGGGCGGAGCCGAGGATCGTGCCGCCGCGCGCCAGGATGCCGCTGACCGCGTTCAGGTCCAGCGGGCGGAAGTGGCCGTCCAGCAGGCCCTTGAACCCGTCCTCGAACCCGATGACTTCGTCGCCGTGGCCGACCACGGCTCGGTGCACGACCGACCGGATCACTGCGTTCAGGCCGGGGCAGTCGCCGCCTGCGGTGAGAACTCCGATGCGCATCGTGCTCAATCTCCTGCTTCGCTGGTCCTGGGACGTCACGCCCGAATCCCCCGTAACGTGAGCAATTCAGATTGTCCCACGCACCACGGCGGACCCGCCCATCCAGCTACTCCGACCATCATGGACGGGGGGTCTTCGGACCCTGCCGCCGGGCCTTTCGTCCGGCGGGCGCCCTATCCATCCGCAGAGGTATTGTCAAGAGGGCAAGACCGCCCTATCTGGACAAATTCCTGCAACGCAGAACTGGAGAGCACGCGTGACGCGCAGCGTGTACGTGACCGGGATCGACCGGGGAGACGGCCGCCAGGTCATCGAGCTGGGAGTCATGGAGCTCCTGACCCGTCAGGTGGACCGGGTGGGCGTCTTCCGCCCCCTGGTGCACGACGGACCGGACCGCCTGTTCGACCTGCTCCGCGCCCGCTACCGGCTGGCCCAGGACCCGGCGACGGTGTACGGGATGGACTACCAGGAGGCGTCCGCGCTCCAGGCGGAGCAGGGTACCGACGAACTCGTCTCGCGGCTCGTCGACCGCTTCCACGACGTGGCCCGCGACTACGAGGTCGTCCTGGTCCTCGGCACCGACTTCGCCGACACCCAGCTCCCCGACGAGCTGGCGCTCAACGCCCGGCTCGCCAACGAGTTCGGCGCCTCGGTGATACCGGTGGTCGGCGGCAAGGGCCAGACCTCCGAGTCCGTACGGGCCGAGGCGCGCAACGCGCACCGGGCCTACGACGGGCTCGGCTGCGACGTGCTGGCGATGGTGGTGAACCGGGTCGCCAGGGCCGACCGCCACGAGATCGAGGAGCGGCTCGCGGCCCGGCTGCCCGTGCCCTGCTACGTCCTGCCCGACGAGCCCGCGCTCTCGGCGCCCACCGTCGCCCAGATCACCGCGGCCCTCGACGGCACGGTGCTGCTCGGCGACGACTCCGGTCTCGCGCGCGACGCCCTCGACTTCGTCTTCGGCGGCGCGATGCTGCCCAACTTCCTGAACGCGCTGACCCCGGGCTGCCTGGTGGTGACCCCCGGCGACCGCGCCGACCTGGTCGTCGGCTCGCTCGCCGCGCACAGCGCCGGCACGCCGCCCATCGCGGGCGTGCTGCTCACCCTGGACGAGCGGCCCGGCGAGGCGATCCTGACCCTGGCCGACCGGCTCGCGCCGGGCACGCCGGTGGTCGCGGTCAGCCATGGCTCCTTCCCCACCGCGCAGGAACTCTTCGCCCTGGAAGGCAAGTTGAACGCGGCGACCCCCCGCAAGGCGGAGACCGCGCTCGGCCTCTTCGAGCGGCACGTGGACACCGCCGACCTGCTGCGGCGGGTCTCGGTGGCCCGCAGCAGCCGGGTCACCCCGATGATGTTCGAGCACGAGCTCCTGGAGCAGGCGCGCTCCAACCGCCGCCGGGTCGTGCTGCCCGAGGGCACCGAGGACCGGGTGCTGCGCGCCGCGGACGTGCTGCTGCGCCGCGACGTGTGCGAGCTGACCCTGCTCGGCGATGTCGAGGCGATCCGCAAGAAGGCCGCCGACCTCGGCATCGACGTCATCAAGTGCCAGATCATCGACCCGCAGACCTCCGAGCTGCGCCAGCGCTTCGCCGAGCGCTACGCCCAGCTGCGCGCCCACAAGGGCGTCACCGTGGAGCTGGCGTACGACGTGGTCGCGGACGTGAACTACTTCGGCACGCTGATGGTCCAGGAGGGCCTGGCCGACGGCATGGTGTCGGGTTCGGTGCACTCCACCGCCGCGACCATCCGCCCCGCCTTCGAGATCATCAAGACAAGAGCAGCCACGCGTAGCGCGTCGGATAGGGCGGTGGTGGGAGACGGGAGGGCAAAGCCGGAGGCCTCGATCGTCTCCTCGGTGTTCTTCATGTGCCTCGCCGACAAGGTGCTCGTGTACGGCGACTGCGCGGTCAACCCGGACCCGGACGCCGAGCAGCTCGCGGACATCGCGGTCCAGGCGGCCGCCACCGCCCAGCAGTTCGGCGTGGACCCGCGGATCGCGATGCTGTCGTACTCGACGGGCACCTCCGGCTCGGGCGCCGACGTCGACAAGGTGCGCGAGGCGACCAAGCTCGTCCGCGACGCGCGGCCGGACCTCAGGGTCGAGGGCCCGATCCAGTACGACGCGGCCGTGGAGCCCTCGGTCGCCGCGACCAAGCTTCCGGAGTCGGAGGTGGCCGGGCAGGCGACCGTGCTGATCTTCCCGGACCTCAACACCGGCAACAACACCTACAAGGCCGTGCAGCGCTCGGCCGGCGCCGTGGCCGTGGGCCCGGTGCTCCAGGGTCTGCGCAAGCCGGTCAACGACCTGTCGCGCGGCGCGCTCGTCCAGGACATCGTCAACACCGTCGCCATCACGGCCATCCAGGCCCAGGCGCAGGGGCAGGAGGCCTCCGCATGACCACCGCCAACCAGGGCACCCGCGTCCTCGTCCTCAACTCCGGGTCCTCGTCGGTGAAGTACCAGCTGCTCGACATGAACGACTCCTCCAGGCTCGCGGTCGGCCTGGTCGAGCGGATCGGCGAGGCGACCTCGCGGCTCAAGCACACCCCGCTGGCGACCGAAACTGATACAGCGGCCCGAAGGGCCTCGGTTGAGGGTGGCGGTGGGCGACGGGCGGGCGCGTCCCGCGAGCAGAACGGCCCGTTCGCCGACCACGCCGCGGCGCTCAAGGTGGTCGCCGAGGAGCTGGCGGCCGATGGACTCGGCCTGGATTCACCGGAGTTGGCGGCCATCGGGCACCGGGTGGTGCACGGCGGTCTGAAGTTCAGCGCGCCGACCGTGATCACCGACGAGGTCCTGGCGGAGATCGAGCGGCTCGTCCCGGTCGCCCCGCTGCACAACCCGGCGAACATCACCGGCATCCGCACCGCCCAGGCGCTGCGCCCCGACCTGCCGCAGGTCGCGGTCTTCGACACCGCCTTCCACACGACGATGCCGGAGTCCGCGGCGCGCTACGCGATCGACGTGGCGACGGCCGACGCGCACCGCATCCGCCGCTACGGCTTCCACGGCACCTCGCACGCCTACGTCTCGCGCGAGACCGCGAAGCTGCTCGGCAAGGCGCCCGAGGACGTCAATGTGATCGTGCTGCACCTGGGCAACGGGGCCTCCGCGTCCGCGGTCCAGGGCGGCCGGTGCGTCGACACCTCGATGGGGCTCACCCCTCTGGAAGGCCTGGTCATGGGCACCCGATCCGGTGACATCGACCCGGCGGTCACCTTCCACCTGGTGCGCAACGCGGGGATGTCGGTGGACGACGTCGACGTCCTGCTCAACAAGAAGAGCGGCCTGGTGGGGCTGTGCGGCGACAACGACATGCGGGAGATCCGCCGCCGCTGCGACGAGGGCGACGAGCAGGCGCAGCTCGCCTTCGACATCTACATCCACCGGCTGAAGAAGTACATAGGCGCCTATTACGCCGTGCTTGGCAAGGTCGACGCGGTCGCGTTCACGGCCGGGGTCGGCGAGAACGCCGCGCCGGTCCGCGAGGCCGCGGTCGCCGGCCTGGAGGAGCTCGGTCTCGCGGTGGACGGCGAGCTCAATGCCGTACGGTCCGACAGCCCCCGGCTGATCTCCCCGGAGTACGCCAGGGTCGCGGTGGCCGTGGTGCCGACGGACGAGGAGCTGGAAATCGCCCAGCAGACGTATGCCCTGGTGCGGCTCTGAATTCCTGCCCGGTCTGACCGGATTTCCGGTTTGCCTGGCCGACACCTGAGCGTCATCCCGCCCATTTGTACATTCCACCAGACGGAATATTCCGTAGCGAAACAAACCGATAGGATCCGCCTTATGCGCCGTTCCAAAATCGTCTGCACACTGGGCCCCGCCGTCGACTCTCATGAGCAGCTCGTCGCTCTGATCGAGGCCGGCATGAGCGTGGCCCGCTTCAACTTCAGCCACGGCTCCCAGGCCGAGCACCAGGCCCGCTACGACCGGGTCCGCAAGGCCGCCGAGGAGACGGGCCGCGCGGTGGGCGTGCTCGCCGACCTCCAGGGCCCGAAGATCCGGCTGGCGAAATTCGCGGAGGGGCCGGTCGAATTGGTCCGCGGTGACGAGTTCACCATCACCGCGGAGGACGTTCCCGGCGACAAGTCGATCTGCGGCACCACCTACAAGGGCCTGCCGGGCGATGTCGTCAAGGGCGACCCGATTCTGATCAACGACGGAAACGTCGAGCTCAAGGTCATCTCGGTCGAGGGTCCCCGGGTCAGGACCATCGTCATCGAGGGCGGTGTCATCTCCGACCACAAGGGCATCAACCTGCCCGGCGCGGCGGTCAACGTCCCCGCGCTGTCCGAGAAGGACATCGAGGACCTGCGGTTCGCCCTGAGGATGGGCTGCGACCTGGTCGCGCTCTCCTTCGTGCGGGACGCCGACGACGTCAAGGACGTCCACAAGGTCATGGACGAGGTGGGCCGCCGCGTGCCGGTCATCGCCAAGGTGGAGAAGCCGCAGGCGGTCGCGAACATGGAGGGCGTCGTCGCCGCCTTCGACGGTGTGATGGTGGCCCGTGGCGACCTCGCGGTGGAATACCCCCTGGAGAAGGTCCCGATGGTGCAGAAGCGCCTCGTGGAGCTCTGCCGCCGCAACGCCAAGCCGGTGATCGTCGCGACCCAGATGATGGAGTCGATGATCACCAACTCGCGGCCGACGCGCGCCGAGGCGTCCGACGTCGCCAACGCGATCCTGGACGGCGCGGACGCGGTCATGCTGTCCGCCGAGTCCTCGGTGGGCGCGTACCCGATCGAGACGGTCAAGACGATGTCGAAGATCGTCGAGGCGGCCGAGGAGGAGCTCCTGTCCAAGGGCCTCCAGCCGCTCGTCCCGGGCAAGAAGCCGCGTACGCAGGGCGGTTCGGTCGCCCGCGCCGCCTGCGAGATCGCGGACTTCCTGGACGGCAAGGCGCTGGTCGCCTTCACCAAGTCCGGCGACACGGCCCGTCGCCTGTCCCGCTACCGCGCCTGCCAGCCGATCCTGGCGTTCACGACGGACCCGAGCACCCGCAACCAGCTCGCGCTGAGCTGGGGCGTCGAGACCCACGTCGTGCCGCACGTGGACTCCACCGACGCGATGGTCGACCTGGTCGACGCCGAGCTCCTCAAGCTCAAGCGCTACAACGCGGGCGACACCATGGTCATCACGGCCGGTTCGCCCCCCGGCATCCCCGGCACCACCAACATGGTCCGGGTGCACCACCTGGGCGGCGGCGAGCAGGACTAGCCGGCCGTTACGCCGTGGAGGGCGGCATCCCGTCGCGTACGGGGCGCCGCCCTCCGGCATGTCCGCTGCTGGGACTTCCAGTTGTGGCGACCGCCGCCCACGACGGGTCCCCCCCCGTTCCGGACGGGACGGGTTGGCGCCCTTGTCCGTTCCATGAACCAGGCGTGGCAAATTCCACGGGCGGACGGGTCAATTCCGTGACAACTCCTGGGGTACGTTCACGGTCATGCGTCTTCCCATATCGCCGCAGGTCCGGCGCGCACTCGTGGCTCTCACCGCCACCGCGGTCACCGCGGGCACCGCCGTCGGTCCGGCCGTGGCGAGCGGCCATCGGGCGAAGCCGCCCAAGTCGGCGACGCCCGGGGCACCCGGCGGCGAGGCCAGGAAGGAGCCGCCCGCGACCATGTCGCAGGCGGGCGGCGCCCAGTTGGGCAAGCCGGGCGACCAAGTCGGCGCGGGCGCACCGGCGCTGCCCCCCGGCCTCTCCGCGCTCTCCTGGGTCGTGGCGGACGGCGACACCGGCGAGGTCCTCGCGGCGAAGAACGCGCACTGGCCGCTCCCTCCGGCCAGCACCCTGAAGATGCTCTTCGCGGACACCGTGCTGCCCGCGGTGCCGCACGACGCGAGCCGCAAGGTGAGCAACGAGGACCTCAAGGGCATGGGCGACGGCAGCAGCGCGGTCGGCATCGTGCCCGGCCAGACGTACCAGGCGCCCGATCTGTGGCGCGGGGTGTTCCTGCGCTCGGGCAACGACGCGGTGCACGTCCTCGCGACGATGAACGGCGGCGTCGACAAGACCGTCACCGACATGCAGAAGCGGGCCAAGGACCTGGGCGCCGGCGACACACACGTACTGAGCCCCGACGGCTACGACGCACCCGGCCAGGTGTCCTCGGCGTACGACCTGACGCTGTTCCTGCGCCAGGGCCTGAAGAACAAGGACTTCAAGGACTACTGCTCGACGGCCTTCGCCGACTTCCCCGGTGGCCCCAACACCAAGGGCAAGCCGTTCGGGATCTCCAACACCAACCGCATGCTGTCGGGCATCGAGGGGGTGGCCAAGTACCCGGGTCTGATCGGCGGCAAGAACGGCTACACCACGAACGCCGGTAACACCCTGGCCGAGGCGGCTCAGCGCGACGGCCACACCATCCTGGTGACGGTGATGAACCCCCAGGAGAACAAGCGCGACAAGGTGTACACGGAGATGCGCCAGCTCCTGGACTGGGGCTTCTCGGCGGTCGGCAAGGCCGCTCCGGTCGGCACCCTGAACCCGGCCGCGTCGAGCGCCTCCGGCGACGGCGGGAGCGGTGGCTCGGCGACGGGCGCCGCGGCCGGTTCCTCGGACTCGGGCATCGGCGCGCTCGGCTGGACGGGCATCGGCGCGGCGGTGGTGGCGGCGGGCGGCGCGGGCGCGCTCGTCCTGAGCCGCCGCAAGAAGGCGAAGCCTCGGACCGACGTGGTCGACTGAGGCGCTGCCCGGTCCCCCGGCATCCAGTCGGTGACAAGCCGTGGCCCGCACCCCGGTGAGAGTGCGGGCCACGGCTCAACTGCGGCTCCCGGATGGGTACATGGGGCCGTGCGCTACTACTCCGGGTTGCCGTTCGTGACGAAGTTGTGGAGGCCCGGGACGGTCAGGGTGCCGCCGAACTGGCCTGCCTGACGGACCGTCACATTCGTGAAGAAGGCGAACGGGACGTTCAGCGGGGGCGGGGTGGCCGGGCTGAACGAGATGGGGATGAGGCCGAAGAGGTTGCCCTTCAGCTCTTCCGTGTACATCGTGACGGTGCCGTTGCGGATCGTGGAGGTCGAGCCGGAGCGGGCCTGCACATGCGTGGTGGTGGGCGTGCCGCCCACCTCGGGGCCGTACACCAGCTGGTGGAGGTCCTTGATGTCCACGGACGAGGCCGTGAACTTGAGGACCTTCTTGGTCGTGTCGCCCGTCTTGACCTCGACGATGCCCGCGTAGTTCAGGCCGCTCAGGGTCAGCATCGAGCTCTTGAGGATCCACGGCTGCGAGGGCAGCGTCGGAACGCCGCTGTCCTGCTTGGCCGCGGCGAGCGCCTTGGGGTCGGCGGTCGGGCACGGGAAGGGCTGCTTGGCGCCATTGGGGATGGCGGTGTCCTTCTTCGGGTCCAACCCCTTCGCGGCGGCCGGGAGTTCGCTGACCTTCTGGCCCGCCTGGTCGGCCGCCTTCTTGATGGCCTCCGCGGTCTTGTCGAGCGGCTGGTCGGCCGCCTTCCCCGTGTTGGTCGTGGGCTTGGACGCCGTGCTGGCCGGCTTGGACGCGCTCTGTGCGGGCTTCGGCGCGGCCGGGGGCGGCGCGCTCGGCGGCGGCGTGTCGCTCGGCGTCGCACTCGGCGTGTCGTGAATGCCGAACAAGCCCTTGAGCGCGTCGCCCAGACCCAGCGGGTCCAGCGGGTTCGTCGTCTTGGCGGGCGGCGCCGCGGACTGCGCCGGAGCCGGGGCCGCGGCCGTGTCCGAGGATGCCGTGTCCGAGGACGGCGTGTCCGAGGGCTGCACCGGCTTCAGCAACTTGTCGACGGAGCCCGCGGCCGAACCCGAGGCCGACGGCGTCGGCTCCTTCGACTTGGCCGCCCTGCTGTCCGGCGAGGCCGCCGACGGGCTCGGCGACGCCTTGCCCGATGCGCTGCTCGACGGGCTCGGCGAGGCCGGAGGACTGTCCGAGCGGGTCACACAGGGGCCCGGGGCGAACGGGATGTCCGTCTTGTCGTCGGCCATCGCGAGCTTGGGCGTGAGGGTCATCCCGACCAGGACCGCCGTGGGCATCGCCGCAAGGGCCATCGCCTTGCCCGCGGGCATGTGCCACTTGGTCAGCAGCGACTTCCTCGGGGCCGCGTGACGCGGCCCGCCTCTTCCCCGCGGGTCGCCGCCTCCGGTCGAGTCCAGCTGCGTCTCGTCACCCCGCACTGTTCCTCCCGCCGTTGGCGTCAACTGTCGTTTCGTAGGCGGCCGTTCCGGGCTCCTGCGCGCGCGGGCCGGGCGCCGTGTCCCCCTCGGGCGCGGATCCGTCCGGCTCGCCGTCGGCGGTCCGGGCCCGCTGGTCGCGTCGCCGGGGCTTGGCGGGCACCCAGGCCACGGCGAGCGCGCCGCCGAACATGGAGAGCAGGAAGCCGATGACGAAGCCGCCGATGTTGGCGATGGGCAGGGAGATCAGCGCCAGCAGAATCGCCGCGATGCCCGCGAACATCCGCACCACGTGGTGGAACCACATGGTCAGGCCCAGCGTGACCAGGAGTACGCCGATGATCAGCGAACCCGCGCCCGCCGTGGTCGACATGGCCAGCGTGACGTTGCCGAGGTGCATGTTGGCGTACGGGAAGTACATGATGGGCACGCCGCCCGCCATGGTCAGCAGGCCCGCCCAGAAGGGCCGGCGGCCCCGCCAGGCACGGAAGCCAAGCCGCATGCCCCGCACGCGAAGCTGGAAGTCGGAGAAGTCGCGGGAACCCGTGGTCTCGGCGCTCATGGAAAACAGCTCCCTGGTACCGCTGTTGCTCTCAGAAAAATTTGGGGGTCCCGGTGGCCGCTCAGCAGGCTCAGCGGCCACCGGGGTTCAGGCTTAGAACTTGCTGGCCGGCGGGCACTCGGGCCCGTTCATGGCCAGCTTCAGGCTGAGGCCCGGGAGCTTGAAGGAACCCGCGGTGGTCGCCCACGCGCGCTGCTCCACGTTCTCCAGGACCGCTTTGTCGGCACGCTGGGCGAAGCCGTACGGGTTGCCGCCCGGCGTCTTGCCGTCCGCACCGGGCTGGATGACGACCCGCTCGCCGTGTTGGCCGGTCTTGCCCTCGCCCGCCGCGACACCGATGTCGAGGTTGGTGAACGTCGCGTCGGTGGAGAGGTCGGACACGTCGAGATAGAGGTTGGTCGCCTCGATCTGCTTGTTCCCACCGGCCTTCAGCGTCATCGTCACGTTGCCGAGGCCGAACGGCAGCGGCTGGACGACCGACTGGCACATCTTGGTGATCTTGGCATCGCTGAACCCGGAGACGACGACAGGGTGCGCCTCGCTCTTGCCGTCGAGGCTCTTGCCGGTCGCCACACTCCCGTACTGCAGGAGGTTGTTACCTTCCAGCTGCTGCGCCGTCACCTTGAAGTCGACACCGGACACACTGAACGAGGCCGCCAGCGCGCCCTGCGCGAGGCCGACGCCTATCGCGGCCGTGGCGGCCACGCTCGGCACCATGACCAGCGCGAACCGCTTCCATCTGGTCCCGCCACGTACTTGGGACTCCATGACTTTCCTCCTTCTCGGACGTACATCTCCGGGACGGACCCTCAAGGGCTGTCACGGGATGGGAGAAGTGCTACGTCCTCGGGAAGGGGAGCGCACGGGAGGTCGACCGCGTACGACTCGCGCACCTCGTCCGACACCGGCGATCACCCCCGAGCGACAACCACTGGCCACGCGTTCGCGCAACCTGGACAGGCCCTGCCGGAGAGCAGAGACCCCCCTGTCCACGGCCGGTGCCACTGCCACCGGCCGGCCCGGTGGGGACCCAAATGGGCGGTAGCACCGATTGGCTGTCGGGCTGGTGCGTTATTGGACCGAGCGTGGCCGATCGTGGTGCATTCGGGGCCGCGACACAAGGGGGATCGTTACTAGCCAGTAACGGCCCGATAACCGAAGCGCGACCGGTCGGCATCGACCGGGCACGCAGGGTGCTGCCGAGTGACCGGACAGAGGGTGAAATCGCCGCTGAAATGCGGACGTAAGAGCCAGCTCAACTTACTGGAAGTAACAGCGGCCGCGTTTACCAAGTTTTGGTAAAACGCGGCCGCCTCTTGTCTCTCTGTCGCCAAATCGTCCGTCGCACACCGTGCGCGGCACTCAGTTGGTGACAGTTCGATGAACGCCCGGGGGTGCCCGGAAGGACGCCTAGAAGAGCACCCTCGCCAGCGCGGTTCGCGCCGCCGTGACCCGCGGGTCGTCCCCGCCGATCACCTCGAAAAGCTCCAGGAGACGGACCCGCGCGGCATCGCGGTCGTCACCGAACGTGCGCCGCACGGTCTCGATGAGCCGGCCGAAGGCGTCCTCGACATGACCGCCGACCAGATCGAGATCGGCCGCCGTGATCTGCGCCCCCACATCGGCGGGCTTCTCGGCGGCGTCCCTGCGGACCTGCTGGGGGTCGAGCCCCTGGACGCGCTGGAGCAGCTCGGCCTGCGCGAGACCGAGCTTGGCCTCGGGGTTGCCCGGGTCGTCGCTCAGTACGTTCCGGTACGCCTGGACCGCGCCGGGCAGATCGCCCGAGTCCAGGGCGACCACGGCCGCTTCGAGCAGTGCGTCGTACGGGCCCACCGGAGTCGGCGCATCGGCGGCGGCCGGGGCCGCGGCGTCCTGGTCGACCGGGATGCCGGTCAGGCCGAAGCGCTCCTCGGCGACCTGCACCAGCTGGTCGAGGGTCTCGCGGATCTGCGCCTCCGGGGCGGCGCCCTGGAAGAGCGGCAGCGCCTGACCGGCGACGACCGCGAAGACGGCCGGGATCCCCTGGATCCCGAACTGCTGCATCAGCATCTGGTTGGCGTCGACGTCGATCTTCGCGAGGAGGAAGCGGCCGTTGTACTCGACGGCGAGGCGTTCGAGCAGCGGACCGAGCTGCTTGCAGGGCTCGCACCACTCGGCCCAGAAGTCGATGACGACCGGCACCTCGGTGGAGCGCTGCAGGATGTCGCGCTCGAAGGTGGCCTCGTCGGCGTCGAAGACGAGGGCTGACGGCGCGACGGCCGGGGTTCCCCCGTGCCGGGCGGCCTCGGCTCGCGCCTGCTCCGCCTTGGCCTTGGCCTCGCCGGCCGCCTTCACCGCGGCGAGGTCGACGACGCCGCTCATGGACATGTTCCTAGGCTGCATGCGTACATCCTCCCCCTTCCGCGCACGACTGTGGTGAACCGGTGGCAGGATCCGGGCCCGCCCCCTGCCTCCCGCCGGATTGCGAGACATGGACAAACCCGGACAGGCCGCGGATCTTCTCTTGCGGCACCCGGGTCCCCACCTGGGCGCCTGTGACATGTGGTTGTCGCGGAAGGCCGCTCAAGGCTTTCGCTACGAGCCGTAGCGTAACTGCTGCGACCCCCGCGCACACGGTGATCTCGCCCACACGACGGGCCCCCTGGCGCGATTGCTACCGGCCGGTATGGTCGCCGTCATGCCTTCTTCATCCAGTGGCGGGAGACCGTCCTGTACGAGTCGTACGGGCCGGCCCCGCAGCGCCGAGGCCGACGCGGCGATCCTGCTGGCGACCCGGGAGGCGCTGGTGGACCTCGGCTGGTCGAAGCTGACGATGGGGGACGTGGCGACCCGGGCCGGGGTCGCCAAGACGACGCTCTACCGGCGCTGGGCCGGCAAGAACGAGCTCGTCGTGGACGCGGTCGCGGTCCTCTTCGACGAGCTCGAACTCCCGGACCTGGGCAGCCTGGTGGCCGATGTGGAGGGTGTCGTCCTCCAGTTCGCGGCGCTCCTGGAGCGCCCCGAGACGAAGACCGCGCTCATGGCGGTGGTGGCCGAGTCCACCCGGGACGACGCGCTGCGCGGCCGGATCAGGTCGGCCATCGTCGACCGCCAGAAGCGGCTGGTTCTGATCGGCCGCGAACGCGCCCAGGTCCGTGGTGAACTCCCCTACGAGGCCGACCCCGAGCTGTCCGCCCGCCACGCCGACCTCATCTTCGACGTGGTGGCGGGGGCGGTGGTGCACCGGGCGCTGGTCAGCGCCGAGCCCGTGGACGCGGAGTGGGCCCGCGACTTCACGCTGCTGATCTGCTCGGGCCTGGCCGCGACGGCCTGAGGCCCGGACCGGAGGGCGGTCAGACCTGGTAGCGGGTCGGCGCGAACAGCGACAGGTTCTCCTCGACCCATCGCGACGTCAGCTTCAGGCCTTCCTCCAGGGAGACTTCCGGCTCCCAGCCCGCCCACTCGCGCGCCCGCGCGTTGTCGGAAAGCAGCCGCTCCACCTCGCTGCCCGAGGGGCGAAGCCGCGCCGGGTCGATCACGACCGAGGCCTCGCGCCCCGACGCCGCGATGAGCGCCTCGGCGAGATCCCCGATCGCGATCTCGCGCCCCGTCCCCAGGTTCACCACCTGCCCGAGCGCACGGTCGCACTCGGCCACCGCGAGGAAGCCCCGCGCGGTGTCGGCGACGTAGGTGAAATCACGCGTGGGAGTGAGCGAGCCAAGCTTGATCTCCCGTACACCCGCGTGCAGTTGGGCCAGAATCGTGGGGATCACGGCCCGCGCGGACTGCCGGGGGCCGTAGGTGTTGAAGGGGCGCACGACCGTCACGGGGAGCTCGAAGGCGTGCCAGTGCGAGAGCGCCATCATGTCGGCGCCTATCTTCGAGGCGGAGTACGGCGACTGCGGCTGGAGCGGGTGGTCCTCGCTGATCGGGGCGGTCAGGGCGGTGCCGTACACCTCGCTCGTGGAGGTGTGGACGAGTCGGCGCACGGAGTGGCGGCGGCAGGCCTCCGCCACGTTCTCCGTGCCGACCACGTTCGTCTGGACGTAGGCGCCCGGCGAGTCGTAGCTGTACGGGATGCCGATGAGGGCCGCGAGGTGGAACACGGTGTCGCAGCCGGCCACGGCGTCCGAGACCCGGCCCGCGTCGCGCACGTCCCCGGCGATCATCTCGACGGCCGGGTGCCCGATGAGGTGGGCCAGGTGGCCCTTCTCCGCGTACGGCTTGTAGTGCACGAACGCCCTGACGTTCGCGCCGAGTTCGACGAGCTGGTCGACCAGCGTCGAGCCGATGAAGCCCTCGGCTCCGGTGACGAGGACGGTGCGGTTCTTCCACGGGGAGGTGATCATGCGGCGTAGTACTCCTTGGCGTGCGAGGTGGGGTGGGAGGCGAGTTCGAGGACCCTGGCGGCCAGCAGGTCAGCGGCCCGCGCGTGGTTGCCGGGGTCGGCGGCGCCGCTCATCGCGGCGAGCCGGGCCGGGTCGGCGAGGAGCGGTTCGATGAGGGCGGCCAGGCGGAACGCGGTGGTCTCGGCGTCAGGGACGAGCAGTCCGGCGCCCGCGTCGGACAGGACCCGCGCGTTGTGCGTCTGGTGGTCGCCGGGCGCGTGCGGATAGGGCACGAGGACGGCGGGCACGCCGGTGGCGGCGAGTTCGGCGACCGTCGCCGATCCGGCCCGGCACACGACCAGGTCGGCGGCGGCGTACACCAGGTCCATCCGGTCGAGGTAGGGCACGGCCCGCGCGCCCGGCAGGCCGGCCAACTGCCGCTCGGTGTCGGCCAGTGCGGCCGGTCCGGTCTTGATGAGCAGGTGGACGTCGGGCCGGTCCCGCCACCGTCCGGCGAGGCCGATCGCCGCCGCGGTGAGCCGGGCCGCGCCCAGGCTGCCGCCGTTGACGAGGACGAGGCGCGCCCCGGGCGGCACGCCGAGCGCGCGCCGGGCCTCGGCGCGCATCGTCGGCCGGTCGAGCGCGGCGAGCGAGGCGGCGATCGGCATGCCGGTGGTGAGGGCGTCGGCGCCGCCCGACAGATGGGCGCGGCTGCGGTCGAAGGCGACCGCGATGTGCGGGGTGAGCCGCGCCGCGAACTGGTTGGCGCGGCCCGGCACGGCGTTGGACTCGTGGATGAGGCTGGGCAGCCCGGCCATCTTGGCGCCCACGATGACGGGCGCGCTCGGGTAGCCGCCCATGCCGACCGCGACCTGGGCGCGCTGCGCCTTCAGGATGGCCCGGCACTGCGCGCCCGACTTCAGCAACGCGGCGGGCAGCAGATACCGTCTGGCGCCGAGCGAGGGGTCGAAGGGGATCATGTCGACGGTGTGCAGCCGGTACCCGGCGCCGGGTATGAGCTCGCCCTCCAGGCCCCGGGTCGTACCGACGAAGGAGACCACCGCGTCGGGGACGGCCCGGCGCAGCGCCTCGGCGAGCGCGAGCCCGGGGTAGATGTGCCCGCCGGTACCGCCCGCCCCGATCACTACTGACAATGGTGTGCGCATGGGACATGAGGGTCACGGGGCGCCCTAAGAGGGTTCTAAGAGCCGCGTTTGGCAGGCTTTGCCCATGAGCACCACGCGCGCGGTCAGAATTCTCGTCGTCGACGACGAGCCGGAGGTACGGGCGGCCGTCGAGGACGGCCTCGCGGTGGAGGGGTACGAGGTCAGGGGCGCCGCCGACGGGCTCGCGGCGCTCTCCGAGGTGGCCGGCTGGCGGCCGGACGCGATCGTCCTGGATGTGATGATGCCGGTCCTCGACGGCCTCGGGGTGTGCCGCCAACTGCGGGCGATGGGCGACCGCACCCCGGTGCTCGTGCTGACCGCGCTCGATTCGGTGAGCGAGCGGGTGGACGGCCTGGAGGCGGGCGCGGACGACTACCTGGTCAAGCCCTTCGCCCTGGACGAACTCATCGCGCGCGTACGGGCGTTGCTGCGCCGGGCGGCTCCCGATCCCGCCGAGCCGCAGGAGCTGCGGTACGCCGATCTTGTCCTGGACCCGGTCGCGCACACCGCCCGCCGGGGCGAGCGCCCGATCGACTTCACCCGCACCGAGTTCGCCCTGCTTGAACTGCTGATGCGCAACCCGGGTCAGGTACTGCCCCGGGAGCTGATCCACGAGCTGGTCTGGGGCCGCGACTTCGGCCCGGACTCCAACTCCCTTGCCGTGTACGTGGGTTACCTGCGCCGCAAACTGGAGGCGGCGGGCGAGCCGCGCCTGGTCCATACGGTGCACGGCGTCGGCTACCGCCTGGACGCCGCGTGAGCGCCCGGCGCCGGCTCGGTGCCCGCTGGCGCCGCCACCGCCCGCTGCGCACCCGGCTCACGGCGGCCGCGTCCGCCGCGGTGGCGCTGGTCGCGGTCGGCGTGTGCACGGCCGCGTTCTTCGTGATCCGCTACGAGCTGTACCACCAGCTCGATCTGAACCTGACCCAGTCCGCGACCCTGGCCACCCAGCAGAACCGGGGCGCGGCCCCCGGCGTGCTCTCCGGGGAGTGCCGCTATCTGTCCGCCCCCGCCTGCGCCCAGGTCGTGCCCGCCGACCCGGCGAAGGACCCCGGCAAGGCCTACCTCCTGCCGGTGAGCCCGCCGGTGCGCGCGGTCGCCTCCGGCGGGCGCAACCCGTACTTCACCAACATCACGCTGCCCGACGGGGAGCCCGCGCGGATGCTGACCACCACCTTCGGCGGCGGCAAGTCGCTCCAGGTGGCGCTGCGTTCGGACGCCGTACGCAAGGGGGTGGGCCAGGCGGCCTGGCTGCTGAGCGGGGTCGGTGCGACCGGCGTGCTGCTCGCCGCCGCCCTTGGCTACTGGGTGTCGCGCACGGGGCTCGCCCCCGTGGCCCGGCTCACCGCGACGGCCGAGCACATCGCGGCCACCCGCGACCCGAGCCACCGCATCGAGCTGCCCCCGGGTCCGCCCGACAAGGAGGACGAGGTGACGCGGCTCGCGGCGTCCTTCAACACCATGCTGGCCGAGCTGGAGCAGTCCGTGACCGCCCAGCGCCGGCTGGTCGCCGACGCCTCCCACGAGCTGCGCACCCCGCTCACCGCCCTGCGTACCAACGCCGAACTGCTCGCCCGCGCGGACCGGTTGACGGAGACCCAGCGCAACCGGGCTGCCACCGCGCTCGGCCGCCAGATCAGAGAGGTGTCCGTGATGGTCAACGATCTGATCGACCTGGCCAGGGACGAGGAGCCGACCCCGCTCCTGGAGGAGGTCCGGCTCGCCCCGCTGCTCGCGCACACCGTGGACACGGCCCGCGCGCACTGGCCCGCGACCCCGTTCCAGCTGGACCTGAGCGACGCGTCGGCGACCCTGCCCGGCGTCCCGGCGCGCCTGGCCCGCCTCATCTCCAACCTCCTGGACAACGCCGCCAAGTTCAGCCCGCCCGGCGCTCCCGTCGAAGTCGCCCTGTCCTCGGGCGAGTTGACGGTACGGGACCACGGGCCCGGCATCGCGGAGGCCGATCTGCCGCATGTCTTCGACCGCTTCTACCGCGCCGAACAGGCCCGCGCGCTGCCCGGCTCGGGCCTGGGCCTCGCGATGGCCCGCCAGATCGCCCGCGCGCACGGGGCGGAACTGACGGCGGAACGGGCCGCGGGCGGCGGCGCCCTGTTCCGCCTGGCCCTGCCTACGGGGGCGGCCTGAAGGGGCGCGGGGGAAGCCGCCCCTCTTCGAACCGAGCGCTCAGAAACCGGGCGGCTCCGTGTACGTGCCCCATTCCTCGCGCAGCACCCCGCAGATCTCGCCCAGCGTGGCCTCCGCGCGCACCGCGTCCAGCATCGGCGCGATCATGTTCGAGCCGTCGCGGGCCGCGGCCAGCATCGCGTCCAGGGCTGCGCGCACCGCGGTGTCGTCGCGGCGCGCCTTGCGGTCGGCGAGGATGCGCACCTGCTCGCGCTCCACCTCGTGGCTCACCCGGAGTATCTCCAGGTCGCCGGTGACCGAGCCGTGGTGGCAGTTGACGCCGACGACCCGCTTGTCGCCCTTCTCCAGGGACTGCTGGTAACGGAAGGCCGACTCGGCGATCTCGCCGGTGAACCAGCCGTCCTCGATGCCGCGCAGGATGCCGGAGGTGATCGGCCCGATCGGGTGCTGCCCGTCCGGATGCGCCCTCGTCCCCCGCTCCTTTATCTGGTCGAAGATCTTCTCGGCGTCGGCCTCGATGCGGTCGGTGAGCTGCTCGATGTACCAGGAGCCGCCGAGCGGGTCCGCCACGTTGGCGACGCCCGTCTCCTCCATCAGGACCTGCTGGGTGCGCAGCGCGATCTCGGCGGCCTGCTCGGACGGGAGCGCGAGCGTCTCGTCGAGGGCGTTGGTGTGCAGCGAGTTGGTGCCGCCGAGCACCGCGGCGAGCGCCTCGACAGCCGTGCGTACGACGTTGTTGTACGGCTGCTGCGCGGTCAGCGAGACCCCGGCGGTCTGGGTGTGGAAGCGCAGCCACTGCGCCTTGTCGGACTGCGCCCCGTACACCTCCTTCATCCAGCGGGCCCAAATGCGGCGCGCCGCGCGGAACTTGGCGATCTCCTCGAAGAAGTCGACGTGCGCGTCGAAGAAGAACGAGAG
This sequence comes from Streptomyces sp. NPDC094147, assembly GCF_044764265.1. Lineage (NCBI taxonomy): Bacteria > Bacillati > Actinomycetota > Actinomycetes > Kitasatosporales > Streptomycetaceae > Streptomyces > Streptomyces sp. NPDC094147. Next base: position 172,146 of record NZ_JBIWHT010000012.1, read on the forward strand.
CCCGGGGGCGAACACGTCCACGTCCAGACCGCGGCTCAGGCCCAGTTCCACGTAGCCGAAGCCGTCGGCCAGCGTGTACGCCAGCTCCTGCGCGGCCGTCGCCCCCGCCTCGCGGATGTGGTATCCGGAGACCGAGAGGGGCTTGTACGCGGGGATCCCGGCGGCGCAGTGCTCCATCAGGTCGCCGATCAGCCGCAGATGGGGCTCCGGCTGGAACAGCCACTCCTTCTGCGCGATGTACTCCTTGAAGATGTCCGTCTGGAGCGTGCCGTTGAGGACGCCGGGGTCGACGCCCTGGCGCTCGGCGGCCACCAGGTACATGCAGAAGACGGGTACGGCGGGGCCGCTGATCGTCATCGAGGTGGTGACATCGCCGAGCGGGATGCCCTGGAAGAGGACCTCCATGTCGGCGGCCGAGTCGATGGCGACGCCGCAGTGGCCGACCTCGCCGAGCGAGCGGGGATCGTCGGAGTCGCGGCCCATGAGGGTGGGCATGTCGAAGGCGACGGAGAGCCCGCCGCCGCCGGCGGCCAGGATCATCTTGTAGCGCTCGTTGGTCTGCTCGGCGTTGCCGAACCCGGCGAACTGCCGGATCGTCCACGTGCGGCCCCGGTAGCCGGTCGGGTACAGGCCGCGGGTGTAGGGGTACTCCCCGGGCCAGCCGATCCGCTCGAACCCGTCGTACGTATCGCCGGGCCGGGGGCCGTACGCGGGGTCGACGGGGTCCCCGGAGAGCGTGGTGAAGTCCGCGTCGCGCTTGCGGGCCTTGTCGTAACGGGCCTGCCAGCGACGGCGGCCCTCCTCGATCGCGTCAGCGTCCATGGTTCAAATTTACTTGGACGTCCTACTAAATGTCGATGGGCGACCGCCGCGCATCGCTTGCGCGGCGGTGGGGTTGACCACAGGCCCCTAGGGCACGCCCTACGCGCTGGCGCCGGCCGGGACCTCGTCCGCGACCTTGGCCTCCAGCTCCTTGGAGACCTTGCGCTCGACGAAGAAGGCGGCGGTGGGGATCGTGCCGGCGATCAGCACCCACAGCTGCTTGCCGACCGGCCACTTCGCCTTGGAGCCCAGGTCGAAGGCGAAGACGAGGTAGATCACGTACAGCCAGCCGTGCGCGATGCCCACGATCTTCGTGAAGTCGGCGGCGCCGTTCATGTCGAGGATGTACTTGGCGATCACGCCCAGGGTCAGCAGGACCAGCAGCACGCCGGTGACGTAGGCCATCACGCGGTACCGGGTCAGCACGCTCTTTTTCATGCGGTCGAGCGTAACGGGACGCATGGGGCGATCTTCGCGCGGGTGGCGCCTGCGGCGGCCCTACAAGGGTGGGGGTGGGAAAGGCACCCCCTAGCTCTGCTCGAAGTCCTCGGCGGCCACTCGCAGCGGGCGCAGCATCGCGAAGATCTCGCCGCACTCCTCCGCGTCGTACACCCCGAGGCCGAAGTCCATCGCCATCAGGTCGCGGGTCGCGTCCTCCACCACCTCGCGGCCCTTGTCCGTGATGGACGCCAGCGTGCCGCGGCCGTCGTTCGGGTTGGGGCGCTTGTCCACGAGGCCCGACCTCACGAGGCGGTCCACCGTGTTGGTGACCGACGTCGGGTGGACCATCAGCCGCTCGCCGATCTTGGACATCGGCAGCTCGCCCGCCTTGGAGAAGGTGAGCAGGACCAGCGCCTCGTACCGCGCGAAGGTCAGTCCGTACGGCTTCACCACCGCGTCGACCTCCGCGAGCAGGATCTGGTGCGCCCGCATGATCGAGGTGATCGCCCCCATCGAGGGCACGGGACCCCAGCGCTGCTGCCAGAGTTCGTCGGCTCGGGCGATGGGATCGAAGGGGAGGCTGAGCGGCTTGGGCACGCGTCGACCTTACCCACTGGTCACATGCCGGTCAGCCCCGTCTCGCAGTTCGGTCCCCGGGCGTGCGCGGCACGGCCACCGCGCACGCCGCCCGGCATGGCGCTCCCCCACGCAGAGTGACCGCTATGTCACGATTGCCCGGTCCCGTAGAGGCCGTAGAGATCCTTGCCACCCAGGGGAACTGGATGTCCCGGTACCGCACCCTCCTCGCCGCCGCCCTGCTCACCGCCGTCGCCGGCTGCTCCTGGGGCGCCGCGCGCGATGAAGCCGCCGTGGTCCAGGGCCGCCCCAGGGTCGAGGCCGCCCCGGTGGTGGCGCCCGGCTCGCCGTTCTGGGTCGACCCGGAGAGCGATGCCGCCCGGCAGATCAAGATCTGGGAGGGCCAGGGCCGCAAGGCCGACGCCCAGGTGCTGCGCCGGATCGCCGAGCGGCCGGTCGCCACCTGGCCGTCCGATCAGAACCCGGGGCCCGACATCCGCAAGGCCGTCGCCGGCGCCGCCAGGGAGCAGCGGACCGCGCTGTTCGTGGCGTACAACATTCCGCACCGCGACTGCGGGATGTACTCGGCAGGCGGGGCGAAGGGCGTCGAGGGCTACCGCAGCTGGTACGGAATGTTCGCGGAGGCGATCGGCGACGCGCAGGCCGTCGTCGTCCTGGAGCCGGACGCGGTGGCCCACATGATCGACGGGTGTACGACGCCCGACCGCCACGCCGAGCGCTACCAGCTCCTGAACGAGGCGATCTCGCAGCTCAAGCAGTTGCCGAACACCAAGGTCTACCTCGACGCGGGCAACCCCTCCTGGATCCCCGACCCGCACAGCCTGGTCGAGCCCCTCAGGCGGGCCGGCATCGACAAGGCGGACGGCTTCGCGCTGAACGTCTCCAACTTCCAGACCGACGCCGCCGTACGGGCGTACGGGATGAGGGTGTCGCGGGAGCTCGGCGGCAAGCACTTCGTCATGGACACCAGCCGCAACGGCGAGGGGCCGCTGAAGGACGACCGCAACCAGTCCTGGTGCAACCCGCCGGGGCGGTCGCTCGGCACCCCGCCGTCGCTGACCACCGGGGATCCGCTCATCGACGCGTTCCTGTGGATCAAGCGGCCGGGGGATTCCGACGGGCCCTGCCGCGGCGGCCCGTCCGCGGGGACGTGGTGGCCGGATTACGCCCTGGGTCTTGCCAGGCGTGCGCGGGGTTGACGCGAGGCTTCCGGGGCGCCGCCCCCGGCCCTCCGCTCCTCGACCGCCGCAGGGGCTGCACGGCTCTTGACCGGTACTCAGTCGATCCGCAGCCACTTCGCCTCCGACGGGGTGCCCTCCTGGTCCGTCACGAAGAGCATGTACCAGCCCGGCGGGACCAGGGCCCGGTCCTTCGGGACGGTGACCGTGACCGAGTTCCTGTCCTTCGTCAGGCCCACGTCGATCGAGCGCTGCTCCACGTCCGTGGTGTGGGTCACCGCGCTCGGCCGCATCAGGCGGGCCTTCACGATGCGCTCGGGGTGGTCGGACTTGAACGTCGCCCGGCCGTCGCCCGCGGCCACCTCGGGGCCGTCGCCGAGCGCCGGGCGCTTGCTCTTGTCCCGGTAGAGGTACGGCGGGGTGTAGACCTCCATGCGCTGCTCGAACTTGCCGAGCTTGGTGTTGTCCTTGTCGCCGAAGAGCGAGTCGGAGCCGAAGGTGGCGACCCGGCCGTCGGGCAGCAGCAGCGCCTCGGAGTGGTAGTTGCGGCCGACCATGGGGTCCGCCGCCTCCCGGAAGGCGTTCGCCTTGGGGTCGTAGAACTGCGCCTTCAGGATGTTCGAGCTGCCCCGGCCCCGGTAGTCCTCGGATCCGCCGCTGGTGAAGACCGAGTCGTCGGGCATGATGACACTGTTCAAGTACCGGGTGCCCTGCGGGAGTTCGGGTCCGGACTGGAAGGCGGGGCTGTCCTGCTTCAGGTCCACCACGGCGGTGCGCGGCGTGGACTTCTTCGACTCGCCCACCCCGCCGCCGCCAAGCAGCATGAACCGCTGGTCCTGGGCCGGGGGCAGCAGGAGTGAACTGGCCGTCTCCAGCTGGTCGGTGGCGCTCAGGCCGCCGATCTTGGTGAAGGTGTTCTTCTCCACGTCCCAAAGCCCCGGCTCGCGGCCCTTGTCGGCGGGCCCGTACCCGGCGTTGGCCCCCGAGTAGAAGAGCTTGCCGCTCTTGGTCAGGAACAGCGAGGGGTAGGTCGGGAAGTAGCGGAAGGGGCCCTGGGACCACTTCTTCGTCTTCGGGTCGTAGATCTCGTTGTCGCCCGCGAGGATGGCGCCCACGTCGTCGAGTCCGGAGACCGCGAGGACCCTGCCGTCCTGGAGCGTGGTGAGCGTCGGGTACCAGCGGGCCTCCTTCATCGGGGCCACGGGTATGTACTTCTCGGCCTTCGGGTCGAATTCGTACGCCGCCCTGATGCCCTGGAAGTCCTGCTTGTCCAGGGTGAGCTTCTCGGCGAGCCCGTACACGTTGCCGGCGTCGGCGCCCGTGAGGCCCTCGATCTCGTACTGGGCCCGGTCGGTGGCGACCGAGCGGGGGCCCTCGGCGGCGGCCTCCACGAAGACCCGCGCCTCGGCGGCGGTGACCTTCGTGTTCCAGGGCTTCATCTGGCCGGTCGCGTCGTACGAGACCTCGAACTCGCGCTTGGCGCGCGGCACCGTGACGTCGAACCTGGACACGTACTCCATGCCCGAAGCGGAGCGGAACTTGGTGCCCTTCTTGATGGTGACGGCCTTCTCCGGGTTCTCGTTCTTGACCCGCATGCCGCCGCCGGCCCGCTTCACCGCGTCGTCGAGGACCTCGTAGCGGGCGGTGCCGCCGGCCACCAGGAGCTTGCCGTCGGGGAGTTGGGCGTGGCCGCCGCAGAAGAAGTCCTCGGGGGTGGGGATCTTCTTGAAGGAGTTGTCCTTCGGGTCCCACAGCACGGTGTCGAAGGTGCCCGCGTCGAAGTGGTCCTGCTTGTTGCCGGAGCCCGCGATGATCAGCACCTTGCCGGTGTGCAGCAGCGCCGCGTGGATCGCGTTGGTCCGGTACTCCTTCGGGATGTCGACGCCGTGCCAGGCGCCGTACTTCGCCATGTACTCGGGCTGGGCGATCTCGTACGCGTGGTACTGCTCGGTGGCGAAGGAGACCGCGGCGGGTGCGTTCAGTCCCGCCAGGACCACGACGGCGCCGCCGCCGAGCAGGGTCTTCTTCGTCCGCTTCGAGGGCCGGTAGGCCATGGCTCAGTTACCTCCGGTCGTCCTGGCGATGGCGGGCTCCGCCTCGCCGGCGGGCTTCGTCGTGGCACTCCGGGCGGCGGTGCGGGCCGCGCCGCGCTCCCGGGCCGAGGTCCAGGCCCAGATCGCCGCCGGGGCGAGCGCGATGCACAGGCCGAGCACGGCCCAGGTGCGCATGGCGGCGTGGGTGTGGTGGTAGTGGACGGAGGCGATCAGCGAGGCGGTCAGGAGGCCCGCCCAGAACAGGTGGATGCGGAAGGTCCACAGCCGGTCGGGGCTGGCCTGGCCGCCCTTGGGGGTGACGACGAAGTGGCCGGGGGTGCGCAGCACGGCCGAGCCGAGCGACTTGAGGTAGATGGGCGCCGAGAGCGCCGACATGCCCATCCCGGCGAGCCCGCCCGAGCCCTCCGGTTCGTGCGGGGAGACGTTGTGCCGCCGGTTCCACAGGTACAGGCCGATCTGCAGGGCCGCCGCGTCGCTGTAGAGCATCAGCCAGACGGAGGCGGTGACCTGGGTGCCGGACGCGCCGAACCAGAGGAAGAGCACGCAACTGACCATGCCGAGCAGCCAGTTGACGGCCGTCATCGGGTAGTAGACGAGCATCAGGGTGTACGAGAGCAGCCGGCCGGGCGGCATGCTGAAGGGCGCCTTCCAGTACTGCTTGAACAGCGTCTCGTAGGTGCCGCGCGACCAGCGCATCTGCTGGGTGAAGAAGTCGGTCCAGGAGGCCGGGCCCTCGCCGACGGCCAGCACGTCGGGGGTGTACACGGAGCGCCAGTGGCGGCCGGTCCGCGGGTTCTTGTGCCGGTGCAGCTCGAAGCCGGTGGCCATGTCCTCGGTGATCGAGTCGTACAGGCCGCCGATCTGCCGCAGCGCCGCGATCCGCACGACGTTGTTGGTGCCGACGAACATGGGCGCCCGGTAGCGGTTGCCGGCCCGCTGGATCAGCGCGTGGAAGAGGAACTGCTGGGACTCCGCGGCCTTGGTGACGGGCGAGCTGTAGTTCCCGTACACCTGCGGGCCGACGACGAAGGCGACGTCGGGGTCGCGGAAGTAACCCATCATCCGCTCCAGGAAGTTGGGGAGCGGGGCGTGGTCGGTGTCGACGGAGGCGAAGAAGTCGTAGCCGCCGCCGTGCATCGCGATCCAGGCGTTGTAATTGCCGTGCTTGGTACGGGCCTTGTGGACGCCCTTCTTGCGGTTCCACTCGGGGACGCCCTTGCGGGTGAAGTGGCGCACCCCCAGCTCCGCGCAGAGCGCCCTGGCCTGCTCGTCGTCGCCCTCGTCCAGGAGCCAGACGTCCAGCGGCCCGGCGTGGGTGAGCCGGGCGGCGGCCTCCAGGGTGCCCCGCACCATGGCCATGGGTTCCTTGCCCGGCACGTACGTGGTGAGGAAGGCGACCCGGGTGCCGTCTTCGGGGGTGACCGGGACGGGGTCGCGGGCGACCATCGTGGCGTGGGCGACCGAGGCGACGTTGACGACCATGAACAGCTCGATGAGCCCGATCGAGATCAGCATCGCGATGTCGAGGTTCACCAGCCAGCGGTCGCCCCCCTCGCGCTCGACCCAGTGGGTGGGCCAGACCAGATAGACGAGCAGCAGGCCGGTGAGTATCGGCGCCAGGGTCATCAGGAGGACGGCTCGTATGCGGTGCGGCTCCCGGGAGAGCAGGCTCCGGTACTGCACCCGGTAGGGCGAGCCGCCGGGCTCCGTGAGCAGTCCGGCTAGCCGGCTGTGGGTCTCGTAGTCGTAGCCCTCCGGTCGCACGGTGCCCTCCAGCTGATCATCGAGCAGGGGTTTCGAACTGGTTCGATATCCCCACAAAAGTGGAGATTTCCCGGCGTGTCGACTGGAGTACTCCGAGTGAGCGGTTCTAGATTGAACGGCTTCCCGCGCGGGCAGGCCGGCTGCCCCTCATCTCGTACGCCGCAGACGCGAAAGAGCCCCCGGCCGAGGAAGCGGCCGGGGGCTCTCGTGCGGGCGCGTTACGCGGACAGGTGGCGCTCCACCGTCTCGACCTTGGACGTCAGGCCGTCCGTGACGCCGGGGCGGATGTCCGCCTTGAGGACCAGCGAGACCCGGTTCGAGCGGGCCTCGACGGCGGCGACGGCGCGCTTCACGACGTCCATCACCTCGTCCCACTCACCCTCGATGGACGTGAACATGGCGTCCGTGCGGTTGGGCAGCCCCGACTCGCGGACCACGCGCACCGCGTCGGCGACGTACTCCCCCACGTCCTCGCCGACCCCGAGCGGGCTGACCGAGAAGGCGACGATCACGCGTTCACCACCCCTTCCTTGCGGGCCCGGGTGGCGATCACCGCGTCGTCCAGCTCGCGGCGGATCCTGCGCTCGGCGAAGAAGCCGCCGAAGGGCAGGACGGCGAGCACGAAGTACCCGGCGGCGGTCTTCTTCGCCCACTTCGTACGGTTCCAGGCGTCCAGCCAGAAGAGCACGTACACCGTGAACAGGATGCCGTGGACCATGCCCATCACCATGACCCCGTCGAACGAGGTGGTGCGCTTGAGCACCGAGCAGACCAGCAGGATCGGGAACGAGATGGCCTCGGGGAGCGAGACCAGTCGGAGTCGATGCAGGGCGGAGGCTGTCTTGATGTCCACGTGTGGGGCACCTTCGCTGGGAGGGAGCGGGCGGCTGTGATCGTTTGTGAACGGATGCACAAACGGCTCCCCATTCTGACACCGCACCGTTGCCCCTGTTGGGGCGGGGCCCCGGCGGCTAACGTCGGGCCGTGGCAATGTTCCGACTCCAGGGCAGCAAGATGCTTGCCGTAGACATGACAGGCGACGCCGTCAAGGCGAAGAACGGCTCGATGGTCGCCTACGACGGCCAGATGGCGTTCAAGAAGATGTCCGGCGGCGGTGAGGGCCTGCGCGGCATGGTGACCCGCCGGCTGACCGGCGAGCAGATGACCGTGATGGAGGTGAAGGGGCACGGCACGTGCTACTTCGCCGACCGCGCGAGCGAGATCAACCTCGTGAACCTCGGCGGGGACAAGCTCTTCGTCGAGGCGAGCAACCTGCTCGCCACCGACGCCGCGCTGCGCACCGGCACCACGTTCACCGGCCTGCGCGGCGCCAGCCAGGGCAACGGCCTGTTCACCACGACGATCGAGGGCCACGGCCAGGCCGCGATCATGTCGGACGGCCCCGCCGTGGTGCTCCGGGTCACCGCCCAGTACCCGCTGTCGGTGGACCCCGGGGCGTACATCGCGCACCAGGGCAACCTCCAGCAGCACTTCCAGTCCGGGGTGACCTTCCGCACCTTCATCGGCGAGGGCTCGGGCGAGGCCTTCCAGATCCGGTTCGAGGGCGAGGGCCTGGTGTACGTGCAGCCGAGCGAGCGCAACACGATCGGCGGGGACGTCTGATGCCCTTCCGCGAGATCAACTCGAAGATGGTCGAGGCGACGCTGAGCCCCGGTCGGAAGATGTTCAGCCAGCGCGGCGCGATGCTCGCGTACAAGGGCGAGGTGTCCTTCACGCCCAACATCCAGGGCGGCCAGGGCGGCCTCATGTCGATGATCGGCCGCCGGGTCGCCAACGAGGCGACGCCGCTGATGACCGTAGAGGGCAGCGGCACGGTGATGTTCGGCCACGGCGGCCACCACATCCAGGTCATCAACCTCCAGGGCGACACCCTGTACGTCGAGGCCGACCGCCTGCTCGCCTTCGACGGCACCCTCCAGCAGGGCACGATGTTCATGGGCTCGCAGGGCGGGGTCATGGGCATGGTGCGCGGCCAGGTGACCGGCCAGGGCCTGTTCACCACAACTCTCAAGGGACACGGGGCAGTTGCGGTGATGGCGCACGGCGGAGTGATCGAGCTGCCGATCACCCCGCAGCGCCCGGTCCACGTCGACCCGCAGGCGTATGTCGCCCACCACGGCGACGTACGCAACAAGCTCTCGGCCGCGCTGGGCTGGCGCGACATGGTGGGCCGGGGCTCCGGCGAGGCCTTCCAGCTCGAACTGTCCGGCAATGGCGCGGTGTACGTGCAGGCCTCGGAGGAGAAGCTGTGAGCGCGCCCGTGATCTTCGATCCGTACTCGCTGCCGACGGACGACAACGTCAACAAGTACACCTTCTGCGTGGAGCTCAAATCGAGCCAGTGGTTCCTGCAGAAGGGCAAGATGATCGCCTATTACGGGCGCATCGAGTTCAACGGCATCGGCCACGGCCGGCTCGACCGGCTGCTGCGCACCAGCTTCCACTCTCCGCTGCACGCCAGTGACTGGGTGGTGGCGGACGGCAGCGGCAAGATGCTGCTCGCGGACCGCGCCTTCGACGTGAACAGTTACGACCTGGACGACGGCAATCTGACGATCCGGTCCGGCAACCTCCTCGCCTACCAGCCGTCCCTCGCGCTGAAGCAGTCGATCGTGCCGGGCTTCCTGACGCTGATCGGCACCGGGAAGTTCGTGGCCGCCTCCAACGGCCCGGTCGTCTTCATGGAGCCTCCCGTCCGGGTGGATCCGCAGGCGCTCGTAGGCTGGGCGGACTGTCCCTCGCCCTGCCACCACTACGACCACGGCTACATGACCGGCCTGCTGGGCGGAATCCGGTCACTTACCGGGCTCGGGGGAACCTCCGGCGAGGAGCATCAGTTCGAGTTCGTGGGGGCGGGCACGGTGCTGCTCCAGTCCACCGAGGTGCTGATGCCGGAGCAGTCGACCGGGCAGGTGGACGCCGAGCCCGGAGTGCCGGGCGGCGGTCAGGGCGGGCAGGGTCAGGCGGGCGCGGTACCGCGTCTTCCCGGCCAGCTCGGGGACCTGCAGCGTCGCTTCGGGCTGTGAGCGGTAGTCTGCGGAGTGTGACGTCGAACGTCTGAGCCCGTGCGGGCCCGGTCGGGGCCCGCACGAAGTGGCGCGACCGCATCGCGTGCCAGGCGTCACATCCGACACTTGGTTCAGAATTCAACTTCTTAGGTAGAATCCACATATGGAGACCGAGACGGCCACGAACTGGCTGAGCGATGACGAGCAGTGTGCCTGGCGCACCTATCTGGACGTCAACAGGATGCTGACGTACCAGATGGAGAAGGATCTGCAGCCGTTCGGCCTGACCAACAACGACTACGAGATCCTGGTGAACCTCTCGGAGTCGGCCGACAAGCGGATGCGGATGAGCGACCTCGCGGCCGCCACCCTGCAGTCCAAGAGCCGGCTCTCGCACCAGATCACCCGCATGGAGAACGCGGGCCTGGTCCGGCGCGAGAACTGCGAGTCCGACCGGCGCGGACTCTTCGCCGTCCTCACCGAGCACGGCGCGCAGACCATGGAGCAGGTCGCCCCCCACCATGTGGCCTCCGTACGCCGCCACTTCATCGACCTGCTGTCGAGCGAGGCTCTCGCGGATCTACGCGGGTCACTGACCCCGGTCGCGGAACACCTGCGCGGCCACCGCGGGAAGCTCTGACGGCCAGCGCGGAACCGAGGACGGGGACGCCGGCCAGCACGAAGCAGAGCGCGAGCGGGACGACGCCGTAGGAGAGCCTGCCGAGCAGTCCGGCGCCGAAGGCGCGGCAGGCGTGGGGGGTCCGCAGAACCGCGGCATACGAAGACATGGGAATTCCTCACGGTGGGCGTACGAGCGGGAACGCGAAACGGCGCCGTGAGGAGGTCGTCTCAACTCACGGCACCGACGCCCGCGTTACGCACACAGAAGGAACATGCGGTCCAAGGCAGCAGCGCGCCCAAAAGCCAGCTCCTCCGGCGTTTGGGGAGCGGGGCTTGGGGCGGAGCCCCGACGGCCGCAGCCGCGGTCAGGCCTGTTCTGTCAGGCCCGCCACCAACTCGTCCGCCGCCGCGTACGGGTCCAGCTCGCCGTCCACGATGCGTGCGGCCAGCGCGTCCAGGCGGCGGTCGCCGTGCAGGGAGCCGATGCGTTCGCGCAGGGCGGTCACCGCGATCGTCTCGACCTCGCGGGCCGCGCGGGCGCGGCGGCGCTCCGCGAGGACGCCGTGTTCGGCCATCCACGCGTGGTGCTTCTCCAGCGCCTCCACGACCTCGTCGATGCCCTCGCCGCGCGCCGCCACCGTCTTGACGATGGGCGGGCGCCAGTCGCCGGGGCCGCGGGATTCGCCCAGGCCCAGCATGTGGTTGAGCTCGCGGGCGGTGGCGTCCGCGCCGTCCCGGTCCGCCTTGTTGACGACGTACACGTCGCCGATCTCCAGGATGCCCGCCTTCGCCGCCTGGATGCCGTCGCCCATGCCCGGGGCGAGCAGCACGACCGAGGTGTCGGCCTGCGAGGCGATCTCGACCTCGGACTGTCCGACGCCCACCGTCTCGACCAGGATCACCTCACAGCCCGCCGCGTCCAGCACCCGGATCGCCTGCGGCGCGGACCAGGCCAGTCCACCCAGGTGGCCCCGGGTCGCCATCGAGCGGATGTAGACGCCGGGGTCGGAGGCGTGCTCCGACATCCGGACCCGGTCGCCGAGCAGCGCGCCGCCCGAGAACGGCGAGGACGGGTCGACGGCAAGGACGCCGACCCGCTTCCCGGCCCGCCGGTACGCCGTGACCAGCGCGGAGGTGGACGTCGACTTGCCGACACCCGGCGAGCCCGTGAGTCCCACGACGTACGCGCCGCCCGCGAGCGGGGCCAGCGCCGCCATGACCTCGCGCAGTTGCGGGGACGCCCCCTCGACCAGCGAGATCAGCCGGGCGACGGCCCGGGGCCGGCCTTCCCGCGCCTGGGCCACCAGTTCGGGGACGTCCACCATTGCCGCTCCGTTCAGTCGCGTACGCACCGCAGGAATCAGGGAGTTGGGGTCACTTGCCGGGGACGCGCACGATCAGCGCGTCGCCCTGGCCGCCGCCGCCGCACAGGGCCGCGGCCCCGATGCCGCCGCCGCGGCGCTTCAGTTCGAGCGCGAGGTGGAGCACGACGCGGGCGCCGGACATGCCGATCGGGTGGCCGAGCGCGATGGCGCCGCCGTTGACATTCACCTTTTCCGGGGACACCCCGAGGTCCTTCATTGACTGGACGGCGACCGCCGCGAAGGCCTCGTTGATCTCGATCAGGTCGAGGTCCTCGACCGTGATGCCCTCCTTGCCGACCGCGTGCCGGATCGCGTTCGAGGGCTGCGACTGGAGCGAGTTGTCGGGGCCGGCCACATTGCCGTGGGCGCCGATCTCGGCGATCCACTCCAGGCCCAGCTCCTCGGCCTTGGCCTTGGACATGACGACGACCGCGGCCGCGCCGTCCGAGATCTGCGAGGAGGTGCCGGCGGTGATGGTGCCGTCCTTGGCGAAGGCGGGGCGCAGCTTGCCCAGGGACTCGACCGTCGTGTCGGCCCGTACGCCCTCGTCCTTGGCGAACAGGACCGGGTCGCCCTTGCGCTGCGGGATCTCGACCGGGGTGATCTCGGCCTCGAAGATGCCGTTCTTCTGGGCGGCCGCGGCCCGCTGGTGCGAGGCCGCCGCGATCGCGTCCTGCTCGGGGCGGGCGATGCCCAGGCGGGTGTTGTGCTTCTCGGTCGACTCGCCCATGGGGATGTTCTCGAAGGAGTCGGTCAGACCGTCGTACGCCATCGCGTCGAGCATCTCGATCGCGCCGTACTTGAAGCCCTCGCGGGACTTCGGCAGCAGGTGCGGGGCGTTGGTCATGGACTCCTGGCCGCCGGCGACCACGATGTCGAACTCGCCCGCGCGGATCAGCTGGTCGGCCAGCGCGATCGCGTCCAGGCCGGACAGGCACACCTTGTTGATGGTGAGCGCGGGGACGTTCATCGGGATGCCGGCCTTGACGGCGGCCTGGCGGGCCGGGATCTGGCCGGCCCCGGCCTGGAGCACCTGGCCCATGATCACGTACTGCACCTGGTCGCCGCCGATGCCGGCCCGGTCCAGGGCCGCCTTGATGGCGAAGCCGCCGAGGTCCGCGCCGGAGAAGGACTTGAGGGAGCCGAGCAGGCGGCCCATGGGCGTACGGGCGCCCGCGACGATCACTGAGGTGGTACCGGTCGTTCCAGACATGAGGCACGGCCCCTAGGGAGGTGAGGTGTGAACGAGGGTTTACTTCGAATGTACTGAGCGGTACTGCCCACGTCACCGGGCAGCCGGTGTGATCGCGCGCACGTTGCGTAACCGGCCCTGCGAGCGCTGCACTGGACCCATGCTGACGCGAATCGACCACATCGGGATCGCCTGTTTCGACCTCGACAGGACCGTCGAGTTCTACCGTGCGACGTACGGCTTCGAGGTGTTCCACACCGAGGTCAATGAAGAACAGGGCGTGCGCGAGGCCATGCTCAAGATCAACGAGACCTCGGACGGCGGGGCCTCCTACCTCCAGCTCCTGGAGCCCACCCGCGAGGACTCCGCGGTCGGCAAGTGGCTCGCCAAGAACGGCGAGGGCGTCCACCACATCGCCTTCGGCACCGCGGACGTCACCGCCGACTCCGAGGCCATCCGCGACAAGGGCGTACGCGTCCTGTACGAGCAGCCGCGGACCGGTTCGATGGGCTCGCAGATCACCTTCCTGCACCCCAAGGACTGCCACGGCGTGCTCACCGAACTCGTCACTTCCGCACCCCAGGACACCGCCGGCCACTGAGCCCACACAGTGGAGGCCCGACCTCCGGATACTCCGCCCGGTACAGTGGGCGGTTCCGGGCCGGGGTCGGGTCGGGGCCTGGGACCCACGCCCCTGTTTCGATCTGACACCATTCACCGGGGGCCCCGTCCGTCGTGTGCGGTCGGACGGTGCTCGTACGGGCAGTGTTCGCGACCAGGGGACGGATGGGACCGCGCAGTGCGGGGCTACGAACGCCAGGAGAGCCAGAGCCACCGGCCTGACGACCACCTCTCGCGGTTCGAGGCCGAGATGGATCGGCTGAAGACCGAGCGGGAGAAGGCCGTTCAGCACGCCGAGGATCTCGGCTACCAGGTCGAAGTGCTGCGCGCCAAGCTCCACGAGGCGCGCCGCAATCTCGCGACCCGTCCCGCCTACGACGCCGCCAACGTCGGCTACCAGGCCGAACAGCTGCTCCGCAACGCCCAGATGCAGGCCGAGCAGCTGCGTACCGACGCCGAGCGCGAACTGCGCGACGCCCGCGCCCAGACGCAGCGGATCCTCCAGGAGCACGCCGAGCACCAGGCGCGGCTCCAGGCCGAACTGCACGCGGAGGCCGTCAGCCGCCGCCAGCGCCTCGACCAGGAGCTGTCCGAGCGCCGGGCCACCGTCGAGTCGCACGTCAACGAGAACGTGGCCTGGGCCGAGCAGCTGCGGGCCCGCACCGAGGCGCAGGCCCGCCGGCTCCTTGAGGAGTCCCGTGCCGAGGCCGAGCAGTCGCTCGCCGCGGCTCGCGCGGAGGCCACCCGCGTCGCCGAGGAGGCCCGCCAACGGCTCGGTTCCGAGGCCGAGTCGGCCCGCGCCGAGGCCGAGGCGACGCTGCTGCGTGCCCACAAGAACGCCGAGCGGCTCCTGAACGCCGCGTCCACGCAGGCCCAGGAGGCCACCTCCCACGCCGAGCAGCTGCGGACGTCCACCACCGCCGAGACCGACCAGGCGCGCCAGCAGGCCGCCGAGTTGAGCCGGGCCGCCGAGCAGCGGACGCAGGAGGCGGAGGCCGCGCTGCGCGAGGCGCGCGCCGAGGCCGAGCGGACCGTCACCGAGGCCAAGGAGTCGGCGGCCAAGCAGCTCGCGAGCGCCGAGTCCGCCAACGAGCAGCGCACCAGGACCGCGAAGGCCGAGATCGCCCGTCTGGTCGCGGAGGCCACCAAGGAGGCCGAGGCTCTCAAGGCCGAGGCCGAGCAGGCTCTTGAGGACGCGAAGGCGGAGGCCGAGCGGCTGCGCACGGAGGCCGCCGAGTCGGCGCGCACCAGCGCCGCCGAGGACACCGCGGCCCAGCTCGCCAAGGCTGCGCGTACCGCCGAAGAGGTCCTGACCAAGGCGTCCGAGGACGCCCGGGAGACCACCCGCAAGGCCTCCGAGGAGGCCGAGCGGATCCGCCGCGAGGCGGACGCCGAGGCGGAACGGCTGCGCGGCGAGGCCGCCGAGCAGGCCGACGAGCTCAAGGGCGCGGCCAAGGACGACACCAAGGAGTACCGGGCCAAGACGGTCGAGCTCCAGGAGGAGGCCCGCCGACTGCGCGGCGAGGCCGAGCAGTTGCGCGCCGAGGCGGTCGCCGAGGGCGAGCGGATCAGGGGCGAGGCGCGGCGCGAGGCCGTCCAGCAGATCGAGGAGGCGGCGAACACCGCCGAGGAGCTGCTCGCCAAGGCGAAGGCCGACGCCGACGAGCTGCGCACGGCCGCGGGCAACGAGTCCGAGCGCGTACGCAATGAAGCGGTCGAGCGGGCCAACACGCTGCGCAAGCAGGCCGAGGAGACCCTGGAGCGCACCCGCGCCGAGGCCGAGCGGATGCGTACCGAGGCCGAGGAGCTGGCCGAGCAGACCACAACGGACGCCGACCGGGCGGCAGTTGAGCTCCGCGAGGAGACCGAGCGGGCGATAGCGGCCCGTCAGGCCGAGGCCGCCGGAGAGCTGACCCGGCTGCACACCGAGGCCGAGCAGCGCCACGCCGCCGCCGAGCAGGCCCTCACCGACGCCCGCGGCGAGGGCGAGCGGATCCGGCGGGAGGCCGCCGAGGAGACCGAGCGGATCCGCACCGAGGCCGCTGAGCGCATCCGTACGCTCCAGGCGCAGGCCGAGCAGGAGACCGAGCGGCTGCGCACCGAGGCCGCCGCGGACGCCTCGACCGCCCGTTCCGAGGCGGAGAGCGCGGCCGAGCGGCTGCGCGGCGAGGCGTCCGCGGAGGCCGAGCGGCTCAAGTCCGAGGCGCAGGAGACCGCCGACCGGATGCGCGCGGAGGCCGCGGCCGCCGCCGAGCGGGTCGGCGCCGAGGCCGCCGAGGCGCTGGCCGCCGCCCAGGAGGAGGCCACCCGGCGCCGCCGGGAGGCCGAGGAGACCCTCAACTCGGCGCGCACCGAGGCCGATTCGGAGCGCGCTCAGGCCCGCGAGCAGAGCGAGGAGCTGCTCGCTTCCGCGCGCAAGCGGGTCGAGGAGGCGCAGGCCGAGGCGCAGCGGCTCGGCGAGGAGGCCGACCGGCGCGCCACCGAGCTGGTGTCGGCGGCCGAGCAGACCGCCAAGGACGTACGGGATTCGGTGTCCGGGCTCCGCGAGGAGGCCGAGCAGGAGATCACGGGGCTGCGCAGCGCGGCCGAGCACGCGGCGGAGCGCACCACGACCGAGGCGCAGGAGGAGGCGGACCGGGTCCGCGCCGAGGCGCACGCCGAGCGGGAGCGCGCCACCGAGGACGCGGGCCGCATCCGCGCCCGCGCCCAGGAGGAGTCCGAGGCCGCCAAGGCGCTGGCCGAGCGGACCGTCACGGACGCCATGGCCGAGGCGGAGAAGGCCCGTTCGGACGCTTCCGAGTACGCGCAGCGGATGCGCACCGAGGCCTCCGACGCACTCGCCTCCTCCGAGCAGGACGCGGCCCGCACCCGGGCCGAGGCCCGCGAGGACGCCAACCGGATCCGCTCCGACGCCGCGAGCCAGGCCGACCGCCTGGTCACCGAGGCGACCGCGGAGGCCGAACGGCTGGCGGCGGAGTCCACCGCCGAGGCCGAGCGGCTCACCACCGAGGCCCGGCAGGTACGGGTCGAGGGTCAGGCCGAGGCCGACGCGCTGCGCGCCCAGGCGCGCGAGGAGGCCGAGCGGGTCACCAGCAAGGCCGAGGCGGACGCCGAGCGCACCACCAACGAGGCCAACGCGTATGCCGAGTTGGTCACCACCGAGGCGCGCGCCGACGCGGGTTCGACGCTGGGCGCGGCCGCCGCCGAAGCCGAGCAGACCCTCGCCGACGCCCGCGCCGAGTCCGACCGGATCCTGGACGAGGCGCGTCAGGCCGCCGACAAGCGCCGCGCGGACGCGGCCGCCCAGGCCGACCAGCTCATCGCGGAGGCGAGCGGCGAGGCCGAGCGGCTGCGCGCCGAGGCCGCCGACACGGTGGGCTCCGCCCAGCAGGCCGCCGAGCGGATCCGCGCCGAGGCCGAGAAGAACCGGGCCCGCACGGACGAGGCCGCCGAGCAGACGCGTACCGAGGCGCGCGAGGAGGCGGACCGGCTGCTCGACGAGGCCCGCACCGCGGCGGCCAAGCGGCGCGCGGACGCGGCCGAGCAGGCCGACCAGCTCGTCAACAAGGCCCAGGAGGAGGCGCTGCGCGCCGCGACCGAGGCCGAGGAGCAGGCCGACACGATGGTCGGCGCGGCCCGCAAGGAGGCCGAGCGGATCGTCGCCGAGTCGACCGTCGAGGGCAACTCCCTGGTGGAGAAGGCCCGTACGGACGCAGATGAGCTGCTGGCCGGCGCCCGCGCGGACGCCACCGCCATAAGGGAGCGTACGGAGGAGGTGCGCGCCCGCACCGAGGCGGAGGTCGAGGCGCTGCACGATCGGGCCCGGCGGGAGAGCGCCGAGCAGATGAAGACGGCGGGCGAGCGCGTCGACAATCTGGTGAAGGCCGCCACCGAGCAGGCCGCCGAGGCGGAGGCCAAGGCCAAGGAGCTGGTGTCAGACGCCAACTCGGAGGCGGGCAAGGTCCGTATCGCCGCGGTGAAGAAGGCGGAGGCGCTGCTCAAGGAGGCCGAGACCAAGAAGGCCGAGCTGGTCCGCGAGGCGACGAAGCTGCGCGACGACGCGGCCGACGAGGCCCGTCGCACGGTCGAGGAGGGCAAGCGCGAACTGGACGTCCTGGTACGGCGGCGGGAGGACATCAATGCCGAGATCTCCCGTGTCCAGGACGTACTTGAGGCGTTGGAATCCTTCGAGGCGCCGACCTCGGGCGGCAAGACCGCGTCCACCGGCGGTTCTTCCGCAGGTGTCAAGGCAGGTGCGACGGCTGGGGCAACACGTTCGAGTGGCAAGTCTTCCGAGGGCTAGCCACTCAAAAGGCTGGACATTCTCCAGATCAAACGGTCATCCGCTCGATGACACGCCGCTTGGGCCCCTAGGATCCCCTTATCACCTCACCGGTCTCATTCGACAGGAACCCCATGAGCGACACTTCCTCCCCCTTCGGCTTCGAGCTCGTGCGGCGTGGTTACGACCGCGGTCAGGTGGACGACCGCATTACCAAGCTCGTCGCCGACCGTGACAGCGCTCTGGCACGGATCACTTCTCTGGAAAAGCGCATCGAGGAGCTCCACCTCGAAACGCAGAACGCCCAGGCCCAGGTGAACGACGCGGAGCCGTCGTACGCGGGTCTGGGTGCGCGGGTCGAAAAGATCCTGCGGCTCGCCGAGGAAGAGGCGAAGGACCTGCGCGAGGAGGCCCGCCGGGCCGCCGAGCAGCACCGCGAACTCGCCGAGTCCGCCGCCCAGCAGGTGCGCAACGACGCGGAGTCGTTCGCCTCCGAGCGCAAGGCGAAGGCCGAGGACGAGGGCGTTCGGATCGTTGAGAAGGCGAAGGGTGACGCCTCTCAGCTCCGTTCCGAGGCACAGAAGGACGCGCAGTCCAAGCGCGAGGAGGCGGACGCGCTCTTCGAGGAGACCCGCGCCAAGGCCGCCCAGGCCGCCGCGGACTTCGAGACGAACCTCGCCAAGCGCCGCGAGCAGTCCGAGCGCGACCTGGCGTCCCGTCAGGCCAAGGCCGAGAAGCGCCTCGCGGAGATCGAGCACCGCGCGGAGCAGCTCCGCCTGGAGGCCGAGAAGCTGCGTACGGACGCCGAGCGCCGGGCACGCCAGACGGTGGAGACCGCGCAGCGCCAGGCAGAGGACATCGTGGCGGACGCCAACGCCAAGGCGGACCGGATCCGTTCGGAATCCGAGCGCGAGCTGGCGGCGCTCACCAACCGCCGCGACTCGATCAACGCGCAGCTGACCAACGTCCGCGAGATGCTGGCGACGCTGACCGGTGCGGCCGTGGCCGCCGCCGGTTCCCCGGTCGACGACGAGCCCGTCTCGCGCGGCGTCCCGGCGCAGCAGACCCGCTAGTCTCCGCAGCCCTACCCCCGTGGGCTGCGGTCACCGGTCGAAGCCCCCTGCCACTCCAGTGGCGGGGGGCTTCGTCCGCATCTAGCGTGGCCGCATGATCGAGCTAGCGGGGCTCACCAAGCACTACGGCAGCAAGGTGGCGGTCGACCACCTGTCCTTCCAGGTCAGGCCAGGGGTGGTGACCGGATTCCTGGGACCCAACGGGGCCGGCAAGTCGACCACGATGCGGATGCTCCTCGATCTCGACAACCCGACCAGTGGGACCGTACGCATCGACGGCAGGCACTACCGCGAGCTCTCGGAGCCGCTGAAGTACATCGGGGCGCTGCTCGACGCCAAGGCGATGCACGGCGGCCGCAGCGCGTACAACAACCTGCTGTGTCTCGCCGAGTCCAACCGGATCCCGGCGGCGCGGGTGTCGGAGGTCCTGGACACGGTCGGTCTGACGGCGGTGGCGAAGAAGAAGGTGAAGGGCTTCTCGCTGGGTATGGGTCAGCGCCTGGGAATCGCGTCCGCGCTGCTCGGCGACCCCGAGATCCTCATGTTCGACGAACCCGTCAATGGTCTGGACCCCGAGGGAATTCACTGGATCCGCAATCTGATGAAGCAGCTCGCGGGCGAAGGGCGAACGATCTTCGTTTCGTCTCACCTGATGAGCGAAATGGCGCTCACGGCGGATCACTTGATCGTTATCGGGCAGGGCCGACTGCTCGCCGATACATCGATGGCGGATTTCATCCGGGAGAACTCGCGGAGTTTCGTCCGGCTCCGTTCACCGCAGTGGGAACGCCTCCTCGACGTGCTTCAGCGGGCCGGCGTCCCCTTCCTCCAGACCGGTGACGGCGCCATCGAAATCGACAACGGCAAGATCGAGGCGCTGGGTGAACTGGCCGCCCAGCACCAGCTCGTACTGCATGAGCTGTCCGGTCAGCAGGCCTCCCTCGAAGAGGCGTTCATGCAGATGACGGCGGCTTCGGTGGAGTACCACGCACACGGCGCCACCACCTCGGGCGGGCCGCCCGCGGCGCCCGACCGGGGTGCGCGGCCGACGCCGAACTGGGGCGATCCCGGCCGGGGCAAGGGGGTCTGAGCGATGGCGTCGGTACCCGCGGTCCTGAAGTCCGAGTGGACCAAGATCCGTACGGTCTCCTCCACCACCTGGACGCTGGCCAGCGCCCTGATCGTGACGGTCGCGATCGGCGCGGCGCTCTGCGCGCTGATGAAGTCGCAGTTCGACAACCTCAGACCGGCCGAGAGGCTCACCTTCGACCCGACCCTCATCAGCTTCTCCGGGATGATCCTCGGTCAGCTGGCGATGGTCGTCTTCGGCGTGCTGGTCGTCGGCACCGAGTACAGCTCGGGCATGATCCGCTCCTCGCTCGCCGCGGTGCCCCAACGCGCCACCTTCCTCTTCTCCAAGGTCACCGTCGCCACCCTGCTCGCGCTGGTCGTGGGCATGGCGACCAGCTTCCTGTCCTTCTTCCTCGGCCAGGCGCTGCTGGGCCCGCACCGCACCACCATCGGCGAGCCCCATGTGCTGCGCGCGGTCTTCGGCGCCGGGCTCTACATGGCACTGATCGCGCTCTTCTCGATGGGCGTCGCCACGATGCTGCGCAGCTCGATGCTGTCACTCGGCATCCTGATGCCGTTCTTCTTCCTGATCTCGCAGATCCTGTCGGCGGTGCCGGGCGCCAAGAACGTGGCCCGCTACTTCCCCGACCGGGCCGGCTCGCGGATCATGCAGGTGGTCCCGGACGCGATGAACAGCGATCCGGCGCCGTACGGGCCCTGGGGCGGCCTCGGCATCATGGCGCTGTGGGTGATCGCGGCGCTGGCGGGCGGCTGTCTCGTACTGAAGAAGCGGGACGCCTGAGCCCTGCTACGCCCGGCGACCGAAGCGGAACGAACCGTTTGACTTAGCTGGAACCGTCAAGGCCTGGATAAGCTCCTCACTCATACGGGGGCAGACCGGCCGCAGGCCGGACACCGCCCCGACGACCCAAACCGTCGATGGGGCTGGAGAATGATCGAGGCAGTCGGACTGACCAAGCGCTACGGCGCCAAGACGGCCGTGCACAACCTTTCCTTCCAGGTGCGGCCCGGTGCCGTCACCGGCTTCCTGGGGCCCAACGGCTCCGGCAAGTCGACGACGATGCGCATGATCCTCGGCCTCGACCAGCCGACCGCCGGCCACGTCACCATCGGCGGCCACCCCTTCCGCAGCCTCCCCAACGCGCCCCGGCAGGTCGGCGCGCTGCTCGACGCCAAGGCCGTGCACGGCGGCCGCAGCGCCCGCAACCACCTGCTCTCGCTCGCCCAGCTGTCCGGCATCCCGGCCCGCCGGGTGGACGAGGTGCTCGGCGTGGTCGGCCTCCAGGAGGTCGCGGGGCGCCGCTCCAACGGGTTCTCGCTCGGCATGGGCCAGCGGCTCGGCATCGCCGCCGCGCTGCTCGGCGACCCTCAGGTGCTGCTCTTCGACGAGCCGGTCAACGGCCTCGACCCCGAGGGCATCCTGTGGGTCCGCAATCTGATGAAGCAGCTCGCCGCCGAGGGCCGCACCGTCTTCGTCTCCTCGCACCTGATGAGCGAGATGGCGCTGACCGCCGACCACCTCATCGTGATCGGCCGCGGCCAACTGCTCGCGGACATGCGCATCACCGACTTCATCTCGCACAACTCCGCGGACTTCGCGCGGGTGCGGACGCCGCAGACGGAGCCCGCGCAGCGCGAGAAGCTGACCGCCGCGCTGACCGAGGCGGGCGGCCAGGTGCTGCCCGAGCCGGACGGCGCGCTGCGCGTGACCGGCCTGGCGCTGCCCCGCATCAGCGAGGTGGCGCACGGGGCGGACGTACGGCTGTGGGAGCTGTCCCCGCACCAGGCCTCGCTGGAGGAGGCGTACATGCGGATGACGCAGGGCGCGGTCGACTACCGCTCGACGGCCGACGAGAAGGCGGGCCTGATGCCGCCGGTGCCGCCCGGGTACGCCCCGCCGCCGGTGATCCCCGAGGTGCCGCAGCAGGGCTGGTACGCCCCGCCGCCGCCCGGCCAGAACCCGTACGCGGCCGCACCCCAGCCGCCCGCCGCTCCCCCGGCTCCGCAGGCCCCGGCCGCTCCCGCCGCCCCGACCAAGCCCGAGGACGCCCGATGACCACCCCCTACCAGCAGCAGCCGCAGTACCAGCAGGCGCCGGGCGCGCCCCTCGGTCCGTACACCTCGCCGATCGCCGTGCGGCGCGCCACCTTCGGTGATGCGCTCGCCTCCGAGTGGACCAAGATCCGGTCGGTTCGTTCCACCATGTGGACACTGGGCGCGATGATCGCACTCGTCGTCGTCCTCGGCGTGCTCGCGGCCTACCTCGCACGGAACAGCGGCGCACGCATGGGCGAAACCCCGGTCCTGGTGCTCGGCTTCTACGGGGTGCCGCTCGGCATGATCTGCGTGATCGCGCTCGGCGTGCTGACCATCACGTCCGAGTACGGCACCGGCATGATCCGTACGACCCTGACGGCCTGCCCGAGCCGGGGGCGGATCCTGGCGGCCAAGTCGATCGTCTTCTTCCTGCTCGCGTTCGTCACCGTGACGGCGGCGACGACCCTGGTCGCCGCGGTCCAGACCGCCATGGTGCGCGACGCGACGCAGCCGACCGGCGGCCAGTGGCTGCGGGCCACCGTCGGGGTCGGCCTCTATGTCGCGATGATCGGGCTGCTCTCGCTCGCGGTCGGAGCGCTCATCAGGCACTCCGCGGGCTCGATCACGATCATGATGGGCGTGGTGCTGCTGCCGCTGGTGCTCGCGCTGTTCATGTTCAACCAGTCACTGCGGAGCCTGCAGCAGTTCCTGCTCCAGTACTCGATCCCCAGCCAGCTGAGCGCCTTCTACGGGGTCTCGATGTCGAACTCGGGGCCGAGCGGCTGGGAGCCGCTGTGGATCATGACCGGGATCACCGCGGTCGCTCTGGGCGGAGCCTTCCTCGCGCTCAACTCGCGCGACGTGTAGGCGCGTTCAGTATTTGGGCGCGTTCCTGGACCGCTGCACCCTGGTGGTGCGGCGGTCCTTCGCGTTCCAGCAGGCCTTGTGCCAGTGACGGCGCTCGTCGACGCCCGCGTACTCGGGCCAGGCGACCAAGTGCGGGGCGCCGGACGGGATCTCCTGGTCGCAACCGGGGCAGCGGTACCGCTTGCCGGCGGCACTGGCCCCCGCCACATGCCGCACCGACCACTCCTCGCCCTGCCACGACTCGGTGCCCTGGAGGCCGAAACGTTCGCCGCCCGTCCGGCTCTCGGACTCGGTCGGCTTCTCGCCACCCTTGGGGCGGTTGCGGCGCGGGGACACGTGAACACCTCACGGGGCGGGTCGGACGTTTCTCCCAGCCTAGGGCCACGCCGCCCGGGTACCCGCCCTGGGGAGGAGGTCGCGGAGTCACTCGTTCGGGCGAACCCCAAGCGGACAATCGCAAGAAGTCGGCGCAGGACCGTGCCTTTGGCACTTGTCAGACGTTAATGCCGGTAAGAGGGGGAGTACCGCGTCGGCCGCAAGGAGGCAGAAGGCGATGCGTGTGGGAACTTTTGTACTGGCAGCGCAGTTCCCGGGCCAGGGGCAGGGAGAAACACTTCACCGGGCGGTCCGGTCCGCCGAGGTCGCCGAGGAGTCGGGTCTCGACTCGGTATGGCTGGCCGAACACCACTTCGTACCGTACGGCGTGTGCCCGTCCGCGGTGACGCTGGCCGCGCTGCTCCTCGGGCGTACGCGCCGGATCAGGGTCGGCACCGCGGTCACCGTGCTGCCGACCGCGCACCCGGTGGCCCTCGGCGAACAGGCCGCGCTGCTGCACCTCACCTCCGGCGGCCGGTTCTCGCTGGGCCTGGGGCGCGGCGGGCCCTGGGTCGACCTGGAGGTGTTCGGCTCGGGCCTGCGGGCGTACGAGGAGGGCTTCCCGGAGTCGCTCGATCTGCTGCTGCGCTGGCTGCGCGAACCCCGCGTCGCAGGTCTGGGGGAACGGTTCACCTTCCGGGAGGTGAACGTCGTGCCGCGGCCCGACGAGATCCTGGACGGCGGCCCGGGGGGCGCGAGCCCCGAGGTGATCGTGGCGTGCACCTCGCCGACGAGCGTGAAGCTGGCCGCCGAGCGCGGTCTGCCGATGCTGCTCGGGATGCACTGCGGCGACGAGGAGAAGGCCGAGATGGTCGCCCTGTGGCGCCGGGAGGCGCTCGCGGCGGGTCATGGGCCGGAGGTGGTGGCGGCCGCGGGCCATGTGTCGGCCGGGGTCGCCCAGATCGCGGACGGCCGCATCGAGGCCGCCGAAACGTTGCTGAAGTCGATGCCGGGCTGGCTGAAGCAGGGCCTGGAGGCCCATGTGACGGTCGACGGCCGCCATCGCGCGATGCGTGACCCGGTGACGTACACCGAACTCCTCTGCCGCCTGCACCCGGTGGGCACCGCGCGCACGGCCGCGGACCGCCTCGCGGCCACCGCCGAACGCACCGGCATCACCCGCTTCGCCCTGCTGGTCGAGGGCTCGGGCGACCTGGCGGCCACGGAGGAGAACGTACGGAGGCTGGGGACGGAGGTGCTGCCGATGCTGAGCTGAGGCGCCGAGCGGCCCAACAGCCGCCCCAGGTCGGGCTCGGCCACCCTCAAGTGGCCGCCGCCCCACGTCAGTTGCACCTCCCGCGACGCGGAGCGGCGGCGAAGACTTCAGCAGTCCCGAAGCTCCGGCGACTGGTTGAGAAGCTGACCCCTGATCGAGGTGAAGCGGGCCAGCCGCTCATCGGACGAGGGGTCCAGCGGGAACACCGCGACACGGTGGCAGTTCTGGAACGCCAGGCGGACACCGAAGTGCCGCTGGAGCGCACCGCGAATGGCGTCACTCGCGAGGGCGCGCAGCAGTTGGCCGCGCGCCTGCTCGTCCGGCGGTGGCGTCTGGTTGTCGGCGAACTCTCCGCCGTCGACCTTCAGCTGGGCCACCAGAGAGCTGATCATCTCCCACGCGTAGGGCAGGGAGCTCCGGACGCAGTCGACGAAGGCGGCTTCGTCGACCTCGCCTCGCTCGGCCTGTTCGAGTAGGGCCGGTGAGACGTCGAGCGACATGGTTTCTCCTCTCGCGACCCCGGGGTGCGGGGCCTTACGGGCAGGGAAAGGGACGATGACGGCCGCTCCTCCCGACAACACAGCGTGCACGGCCGACAACCTCCCGCTTCCACGGTAGGCGCGTTGTCCGGCCCGTGGCAGCCACTTGGCGCATAACCGGCCAATAACGAACAGTGCACTCCAGGGCGAATCGCGTTCGGCGGGGGGCTTCGAGTAGCGTTGCCCACCATGCGTCTCGTCATCGCCCGCTGCTCCGTCGACTATGCGGGCCGGCTCACCGCCCACCTCCCCTCCGCTCCCCGCCTCATCCTGGTGAAGGCGGACGGCAGCGTCTCCATTCATGCGGACGACCGGGCGTACAAGCCCCTCAACTGGATGTCTCCGCCCTGCACACTGAAAGAGGGATCGGGGGACGACGCGGGCGTCTGGACCGTCATCAACAAAGCGGGCGAGAAGCTCATCATCACCATGGAGGAGGTCATCCACGACTCCTCCCACGAACTCGGCGTGGACCCTGGCCTGATCAAGGACGGCGTGGAAGCGCACCTCCAGGAGCTCCTCGCGGACCGCATCGAGACCCTCGGCGAGGGTTACACCCTGATCCGCCGCGAGTACCCGACGGCGATCGGCCCGGTCGACATCCTGTGCCGGGACGGGGACGGCAAGACCGTCGCGATCGAGATCAAGCGCCGCGGCGAGATCGACGGCGTCGAGCAGCTGACCCGCTATCTGGAACTGCTCAACCGCGACCCGCACCTCGCCCCGGTCCAGGGCGTCTTCGCGGCCCAGGAGATCAAGCCGCAGGCCCGGGTGCTCGCCACCGACCGCGGCATCGGCTGCGTCGTGCTCGACTACGACGCCCTGCGCGGCATCGAGGACGACAAGCTCCGCCTGTTCTGAGTCCGTCCGGTACGTACGAGAAGGGGCCCGCAGAGTGCTGCGGGCCCCTTCTCGTGTCTTGCGTGGATCCGTGTCTTACCGGGTCCCCGTAGTAATCGCCGAAAAAACAACGGATATCGCCGACCTGCTCGACGCGACGGACTGAGCGCCCAGGGCGCTGGGGGCACTTCTCTGCCGGTGTCCGGGCCGGGTCTGGCACCGCGGATGGGCAACGGCCTTGACCGGCTTGGCATCCGATACGCCGCGATGTGACCGTTTGCCTGACCGTGCCCCGCCATGGCTTCTACGGTGTGGCGCACGGTGCCCACGAGACGTGGGCGGTTGCGGTGGAGGTTCCGGGTGGCGACCCGTGTGTTCGCGGATGACGAGCTGGAACGGCTGCGGGACTTCCCGGAGATCAACAAGGAAGAGCTGATCCGGTTCTTCACGCTGACCCCGGCGGACGTGGGGTTCATCGACCCGGGACGCGGTCGTAGCGCCAAGGACCGGATCGGGCTGGCCGTCCAGCTGTGCACACTGCCCTGGCTCGGGTTCGTACCGGATGACGTCGCCTCGGCCCCGCCGGCGGCGGTGGCCCGGCTCTCGGAACGCCTGCGGATACCCATCGGCGAACTGCGTTTCTACGGCGAGCGAAAACAGACCCGGACTGACCACCTGCGGGAGGTGTCCGGGTACCTGAACTGGAAGCCCGCCAAGGCGATACAGCTGAAGGAGCTGGACGAGTTCCTGCTCGCTCGGGCGATGGAGCACGACTCGCCCTCGCTACTGTTCCGTCTGGCATGCGAACATCTGGTGGCCTCGCGGGTGGTGCGGCCCGGGGTGGTCAGTCTGCTGGAGCGGGTGGCCGCCGCGCGGGCGGAGGCGGGCCGGGAGACCTACCAGCGGGTCAGGCACCTGCTGACGCCCAAGCTGATGGGTGAGCTCGACGGCCTGCTGAGCATGGATCCGTTGATCGGGGCGACGAGGCTGAACTGGCTGTCGACGGGCGCGACCGGGGACTCGGCGAACGCGGTCAAGGGGGAGCTGGAGAAGCTGGGGTTCCTGCGCGGCCTGGATGCCCACGCGCTGGATCTGACCGCGCTGCCCGCCGAGCGGCGCCGGTTTCTGGCCCAGGTGGGGCGCCGGCTGACCCCGCAGTCGCTGGACCGGCGCGAACCCCAGCGCCGCCACCCGATCCTGCTGACGGTCCTCGCGCAGTCGGCGGCCGACGTGCTGGACGAGGTCATCGGCCTGTTCGACCAGGCCGTCTCGGCCCGGGAGAGCCGAGCGCGGACCAAGATGCGCGACGCACTGGCGGCACGGGCCGCGGCCGGGGAGGGCCGCCAGGCGCTGCTGGACGAGATCCTGCCGGTACTGCTGGATTTGGGAATCGAGGACGAGCAAGTCGGCGGCCTGCTGCGGGACACCATCGGCATGGAGCGTCTGCGGGCCGCGGCGGCGGGGTCCTCACCTCGGCTGCCGCGCGATCACGGGCACCTGGCGATGCTGGACGACTCCTACGCCTACCTGCGGCAGTTCACCCCGGACGTGCTGCGGGCCATCTCCTTCAAGGGCGGCACGGGCGCGGAGTCGCTGATGGAAGCCGTGAAGATCCTCAAGGAGTTGAACGCGACCGGGGCGCGGAAGGTCCCCGACGGCGCGCCCTCGGACTTCGTGCCGGTGCGCTGGGTGGGCTACCTGGAGCAGGCCGCGAAGTCCAGGGACGTCACGGCGTACCGGCACTTCTGGGAGCTTACGGTGCTGCTCGGTCTGCGCGACGGGCTGCGGTCGGGCGATGTGTACGTGCCTTCGTCTCGCCGGTACGCCGATCCGGCCTCGTACCTGTTCACGCCCGAGCAGTGGACGGTGCAGCGGGACCAGTTCTGCCATCTGGTCGGCAAGCCCGCGTCGGCCAGGGCCGCGCTGGACGGGTGCAAGGAGGAGCTTGAGGTGGCGATGGGGGACCTGGAGAAGGTCCTGGGCAACCGCCAGGCGAGCACCGGGGAAGTACGGCTGTCGGACAAGGGAGAGTTGATCATCCCTCCGCTGTCGGCCGAGGACGTCCCGGCCGAGGCCGCCGCGCTGCGCGACGAGTTGTCGGAGCTTTTGCCGCTGGCGCCGATTGCCTCGCTGCTGGTGGAGCTGGACCGCCGCACCGGGTTCCTGGACTGCATCACTCACGCCGGCGGGAAGCAGTCGCGTTCCCCGGAGCTCAAGCGCAATCTGCTGGCCGTGCTCATCGCCAACGCCACGAATCTGGGGCTGGTGCGGATGGCGGAGGCGTGCGGGATCTCCTACGACATCCTGGCCTGGACCCAGGAGTGGTACATCCGGGAGGAGACGCTGGCCGCGGCGAACGCCGCGATCGTGAACTACCACCACCGCCTGCCGATGACCCAGGCGTTCGGCGGCGGCACGCTGTCCTCCTCGGACGGGCAGCGGTTTCCGGTCCAGGGCAAGTCGACGACCGCGCGGGTGATGAAGAAGTACTTCGCCGGGCAAGGGCTGTCCACCTACACCCACGTCTCGGACCAGCACTCGACGTTCGGTACGAAGGTCATCGTGGTCACCCGGCGTGAGGCCCAGTACGTGCTGGACGAGATCATGGGCAACAAGACCGATCTGCCGATCACCGAGCATGCCACCGACACGCACGGGGTGACGCTGGTCAACTTCGCCTTGTTCGACCTGGTGGGGATGCAGCTCTCGCCGCGGATTAGGGACCTGGGGAAGATCACCCTTTACCGGATGGACCCGCAGCGCGACGTCGGCAGGCTCTGGCCGGTCGCGGGACCGCTGCTGACCCAGAAGATCAACATGGGGTTGATCGAGGAGAACTGGGACGATCTGCTCCGTCTGGCGGCCTCGATCAAGTTCGGGCACGCCACCGCTTCTCTGATTGTCGGCAAGCTCTCCGCGTCCTCGCGGCAGAACACCCTGGCTGCCGCGCTCAAGGAGTACGGGGCGCTGCGGCGCACGATCTACGCCGCCCGCTATCTGGCGGACGAGACCTATCGCCGCAAGATCGCCCGGCAGCTCAACAAGGGTGAGTCGCTGCACTCCCTGCGCCGGGACCTGCACTACGCCCACCAGGGGAAGATCCGTGAGCGGTTCCTGGCCGGGCAGACCGAGCAGGCGTGGTGCCTGACAGTGCTGACCAACTCGGTGGTGACCTGGACCACGGAGTACTACGGCCTGGCCGTCGCGCAGATGCGCGCCGAGGGCCGGGCGGTGGACGACGAACTGCTCGCGCACATCTCCCCAGCGCACAGCGAGAACGTCAACTACCACGGCACGATCAACGTCGAGGTCGACACCGAACTCGCCAAGCTCGACCCGGCCGGCTACCGGCCACTGCGGTCACGGCGGCCGGAGCGCGCGAACACGTGACGACCATGCGGGCCCCGTCGAACTGTCGGTCGACGGCACGAATGGCCCGACGAGTCCTTGACCAGCGCATACATCTCCGAATCGTCCGAAACCACGGCGCCGCACAGGTCGCACACCTCAGGCTGCTGCGGCCCTTTCGTTCACTCGATCGGTGCACCAGCCGTGGCGTGACCTCTGCGTCTGTCCATACGGTTTCTGCATGACTGCGCGAAGGCCGTATCCCACCGTCCTCGACGGTTCACACGTCTGCCTGACGCCGTTTTCCGAAGCCCATATTCCCGAGCTGCTGGCCGCAGGTGGCGGGGATGACGAGCTGTGGCGTTGGATGCTGGCGCCCACTCCACACACGGAGGAGGACCTGCGGAAGGTTGTCGCGGCCATGCTGCACGACCATCTGATCATATTCACGGTGTTTCACAAGGAGAGCGGGCGGGCCGCCGGCTGGACGTGTTACGAATTCGACGCGACAACCGAGGAGCATGAGCGTCTGGCGATGGAATGGACCTGGTACGGCCAGTCCTATCGCGGTAGCGCGGTCAATACCGAGGCAGCCTTGCTCACGCTCACGCATGCCTTCGAGGAATTGGGCATCGGGCGGGTGTCCTGGGAAATTGATGCCCTCAACGTGCGGTCCTGGCGCGCCGTGGAGCGTTACGGTGCGGTCCGCGAAGGACTGTTTCGTCGTCATCACCGACGCGTCGACGGCACCTGGAGCGACTGCGTCCGGTATTCGATGATCCGTAGCGAATGGCCGGCCGCCAAAGCCGCGTTCCATGCACGCCTGCAGGAGAAAAGCAGCCCAGCACTAGTCTCCACTACCCCGCCGTCACGGGCCGGCGCCGGAGGAACGATGACCGACAGCACCATCCCCCGCACCATGGCGGCCGCGTCGGCGCCTGCATCGCCGAGCCCCGCCACCGACCTCGGTGACCTGCCGACACGGGGATACGCACGCTACAGTCCGCAAGACCTGGACCTCAACGCGCTCGGCGGCTCGTGGCGCGATGAGCTCGCACGGCTGTCACGAGCCTTCTGTAACCTGCCTCACGATCAGTACGCACCGGAGGAGAACCGTCTGCGGCGCTATGCCGCCGCCGTCTATCTACCCTGGGACGACACGTTGTCCTGGATCCCGGGCAAGCCCGACACCGATCACGGCTCTCTCGCTGAGTACCCGCAGGCACGCCACCCCGATTACGAAGACGCACGGTACTGGCCCGCTATCCCAGACGAGGCCCGCGACAATGCACTGTTGCGGCACTTGATGCGCTTCGACGTACACCAGACCCTGTATCGGGAGGATCACCAGCGCTCCCCGCTGTACCTTGCGGTCCACCTGATGAAGCTGATCGCGCACAAGGCGGGCGACGCGGCAGTCGCCTCGCCCAACTGCTTCCATCAGGACGGTGACGGCACTTTCACCTTCGCGCATCTCATCAGCCGCAGCAACGTCGCTGGCGGCGAGAACTTCATCGCCCGGCCAGAGTGTGCCGGGCGGCAGCCCGACGAGGTGGTGCCGAACCACGTCCACTCCACCTTCACCCTCGATGAGCCGCTGGAGTCCTACGCCGTCTACGATCCCCGGGTTACACACTATGTCGCTCCCGTGCGACGCGGTCAGGGACCTGGTCCCGGTGAGCGTTGCATGATCTTGATCGGCGTGGTGCCCTTCGGCCCCCGGCTGTGAGCAGCTCTCTCCGAGCGCTACTCGGTCCACCATCGCCCGAGGTGTGCTGTGACTTGCGTCTATGGCCCAGGCGGCCCTGACGGGCGGAGTATGAACCGGTGCCCCACTTTTCCGCCCTCGCCTTCATCACCTGGCTCGACAGCCTGGGCCACCGCGACGGAAGCCTTCACCCAGAACGGCAACGTCAACTCCTCCCGCCCGTCCGGCGCACTCGACGACCTCCGCGGCCAGCTGGCCCCGCACCGGGACGTACGGACAGTACGCGACTTTCTCAGCATCAGCGCATAGCCGGCCGGAGAGTCAGTTTTCGCCTGTGTCACAAGCATGGTTGTGACACAGGCGACCACTGGCGCCGCGGTGATCACGTCCCCGCAGGTCGACCGGTGTCAAAAGCTGGTGCCACAAGTGTGTGTCAGAAGCCGTGCCGCGGGGTCAACTTGTGAGACTGTAGCGCGCATGGATCTCGCGTATTGCAGAGTAAGTACGACCGCACAGGACCTCGCCCGGCAGATCGACGCGATACGCGCCGCCGGAGTCGCCGAGGAGCATATCTACGTCGACAAGCGCACCGGCGCGAACATGGACCGCGAGGGCCTGACCGCCCTGCTCGGCTTCGCCCGTCCCGGCGACCGGATCAACGTGCTCACCCTGGACCGGCTGGGCCGCAACATGCGCGAGACCCTGAACCTCGTACACGACCTCACCCAGCGCGGCATCTTCCTGCGCACGCTCGGCGACAAGCTCGCCGTGGACACCAGCGAGCCGGGGCCCGGAACAGACATGGCCATCGCGCTGCTGGCGATGTTCGCGCAGATGGAACGGATCTACATGCTGGAGCGCGCCGCCGGCGCCCGCGCGGCCAAGGAAGCCCGCGGCCTACCGACCGGCCGCCCGGCGAAGCTCAACGCCACCACCCGAGCTGGAGCCGCCCAACGGATCAAGGACGGTGCGATCCCCGAACAAGTAGCCGTCGAACTCGGCGTCAGCCGCTCCACGCTCTACCGAGAACTGCGCAAGCACCGCGAAAGCGCCACTGCCGAGCCCGTTGGACATGAAGGCTGATCAACGAGCTAGGTCGCATCCGTGCAGGTCAGCGATATCCGTTGTTTTTCCGGCGATTACTACGGGGACCCGCTTACGCGGGGGCGCCGGCGGCCGTCGGTTGCGAGGTGGCCTGGGCGCTGGTGGTGGGACCGGTGGACGTCGCCGTCGGCTTGGAGCCTGCCGGGGTGCTGGACGTCGGGGACTTGGAGACCGCGGGGCTCGAAGGCGGCGGCTTCGTGGCTGGCGGACTGCTGCCCCCGGGGCTCGCCGGCGGGCTGGACGGCGACGACGGCGTGCCCGTCGGGGTGTGGCTGCTCGGGCTCGGGTCCGGGATGTGCGACGGCGAGTGCGACGGCTTGCCCGAGCCGGACGGCTTGCCCGAATTGGAGGGCTTCGTCGAGCCCGGCGTGGACGGCTGGCCGCTCGGGCTGTCCGGGCTGCCGCTGGTGCCGGGCTCCGGCCGGCCGGAGGTGCCGGGCTTGGCGGATCCCGACTTGCTCGGACTGGCCGGGCCGCCGCTCTTGGTGTGGCCGGGCTTGGAGGTGCTGCCCGGGTCGTTCGGGTCGGCGTTCAGGCCGCCGCCGCTGTCGCCCTCGTTGGCCGACTGCTGCTGCTTCACCTTGTCGCCCTGGCCGCCGTCGTTGTTGTTGGAGGTCGCGCCGAGCGTGACGACCGTGCCGAGCACCGCGGCGAGCAGTGCGCCGGCCCCGGCCGCGACGAGGTTGCGCCGGGCGCCGCCGAGCAGGGTGCGCCGCGCCTTGGGCATGGCGCCGCCGACCGGGGTCTCCCGCCGGGTGATCAACGTGGCGCCGACATCCGGGAGTTGGGCCGTCACGGCCGCTGCCGGGACGCCCCGGGGCGGCGACTGGGACTCCTCGTAGCGGGCCGCGGGCACCTCTTCCCCGGCGGGGGTGCGGCCGCCCGGCAGCAGCCCGCCCGAGCGGTCCTCGACCAGGGCGAGCGCCCGGCGTCCGGCGACGGTGCCGCGCTTGTCGGCGAGCGCGCCGCGCAGCGCGATGGACGCCTCCAGCTCGGCGCGGGCCCGGTCCGGGCTGCCGCCGCAGAGCGCGAGGACGCCCAACTCGTGGTGGAAGTACGCCTCTTCGGCCACCTCCCCGGTCAGCCGGGCCGCCTCGGAGCCGACCCGCAGGGCGCGCTCCCAGGCCGTCCAGTGCAGTCCGGCCGCGAAGGCGGGCGCCGAGCTGCGGGCCAGCTTGACCACGGTGGCGGGGTGTTCGGGAGCCGCGCCGGGCACCAGGGCGCCCATCGCGGCGAGCACCGCGTCCGCCTCGGCGGCGGCCCGCTCGGGGGTGACCGAGGGGTGCCCGGTCCACCAGGCGTAGTGCTGGGCTGCGGCGTAGGCCTGCTCGGCCGCGTCGGCTGCGTAACCGGCGCCTTCCAGCTGGGTGAGTACGCCGGCCGCGAGGCGGTAGCGGGCGCCGACCGGTGACAGCAGCCCGCCGTCGAGGAGTTCGCCGAGGGCGGCGTCCGCGTGGGTGTCGCCGACCAGGGCGGGCAGGTGCGCCTGGTGCGGCACCTCGCCGCCGAGCGCCACGGCGAAGCGCAGGGTGGCCCGAGCGGCCTCGCTCAGCCGGGAGGCGAGCAGCGCCGCGGGGGCCGCGCCCTCGCCGAGCGTGGGCAGCGGTATCTCGCGTCCCTCGCCCGAGAACACCGAGGCCTCGGCGGGTTCCTCCGACGGAAAGCCGTACGGGTCAAGGGAGTTGACCTCGCCGCGCAGCCGGTCGCGCTGGCGCAGCAGGGCTCCGGCCTGGACGAAGCGCAGCGGCAGGCCCTCGGACTCGAACCACAGGTCGCCCGCCCAGTTGGCCTCCTCGTCGGTCAGCGCCCGGTCGACCGCCTGCTCCAGGAGTTCGAGGGAGGCGCCGCGGCCGAGGCCGGACAGGAAGACCTCTTCGACGTGCGATTCGGAGTGCGGCGCCGGTACGTCGGGGGTGGCGGCGAGCAGATAGGCGCACTCGGGGGTGGCCATGAGCAGCTCTTCGAGGGTGGCACCGCCGAATTCGAGGTCGTCGAGGACGACGATGGCGCCGATCTGGCGGACCCGTTCGAGCAGCGTGGCCCGGTCGGGCCGGTGCAGGGGTGCGCGGAACACCGTGGCGTACAGCTCGTACAGCAGCTCAGCGGGGCTGCGCCGGTGGCCGGAGAGGCGTACGACGCCGTCGGGCGCGAGCTCCGCGCAGTCCGCGGCGACGGCGTCGAGCAGGGCGCTGCGCCCGGAGCCCGCGGGGCCGGTGAGCCGCACGGAGCGGCCGCGGCCGAGGAGGCGTACGAGCCGGGCGCGCTCCTCCTGCCGTTCCAGGAGCGGGGGTGTCAGTGCCAGGGGGCCCGGCGGGAGCGGGGGCCGGGCGGCGCGCTCGGCCTCGGCACGCTCGGCGGCGCTGTGCCGCACGGGCCGAGCGGGTGTCTCGCTCGGCGGGCAGTTCTCGATCTCGCTGCCGTCCACCGGATTGACGGTGAGGAGGAAGTCTCCCGAGACGAGCTGGACGGTGCGGGCGAGTCCGGCCGCGCGCCCCGCGAAGTCGGGCGTGGCGGAATCTCTGTCGCGCGGCGGACGCTGCGGCCCGGCACCCGGCTCCGCGTGTGCGCCCGCACCGCCGACCGTCTCGTCGGCATGGTTGAACTCTTCCGGTCCCCGGTTCATCGGGTCCATGGTGAAAGCCCCCCAGATGCGTGGTGCGTAAGGATTGGCCCCTCCCGGCCCTTACGCACTTCGCTCTTCGCTGTCGCTTCTGGTCCGGTGCCCGCCGTGTGGGTTCGTCGATCGGCGGGAAGCCGAACCCTAGACTCCGCACAGTATCTCTGAACAGGCGGGGTGCCGCCCCGCCCAAGACGTCACGGTCTCGTGAGGATTGCGCGCGGAGTCCGATTCCTTCCCGCTCGCGGTCCCTACGACACCCCCGCGGCTACACGCGCGGCAGGGCCTCCGCCACGATGCCGCCCTCGATCGCCAGGATCCGGTGCAGCCGCGTCGCGACCAGGAGGCGCTGCATCTGGGGCGGTACGCCGCGCAGTACGAGGCGCCGGCCGCACCGCCCGGCCCGGCGGTGCGCCCCCATGATCACGCCGAGTCCGGTGGCGTCCCACGAGTCCAGTTCGGTGAGGTCGAGCACGAGGTCGCCGACCCCGTCGTCAACCGCCGTGTGCAGGGCCGTACGGGCGTCCGCCGCGCTGCGGACGTCGAGGCGGCCCCCGACGACCAGCTCGACGTGGTCGCCCCTGATGTGCATATGCGCTCCCGGGAGTGCTACTGGCTGCTGGATTTACGACAACCGACTCATCAACTGACTGCCCCACGGCCACAGAAGTTGCCGCCCGTGAGCGAACCGAGACCTAATTCACCCCTTGGGGTGAACACCCCGGAAGACGGACGGTTCTCAGTGCTTGTAGAAGCCCTGCCCGCTCTTGCGGCCGATGTCACCCGCGTCCACCATCCGGCGCATCAGCTCCGGCGGGGCGAACTTCTCGTCCTGGGACTCCGTGTAGATGTTGCTGGTGGCGTGCAGCAGGATGTCGACGCCGGTGAGGTCGGCGGTGGCGAGCGGGCCCATCGCGTGGCCGAAGCCCAGCTTGCAGGCGAGGTCGATGTCCTCGGCGCTGGCCACGCCCGACTCGTACAGCTTGGCCGCCTCGACGACGAGCGCCGAGATGAGGCGGGTGGTGACGAAGCCGGCCACGTCGCGGTTGACCACGATGCAGGTCTTGCCGACCGACTCGGCGAACTCCCGTGCCGCGGCGAGGGTTTCGTCGCTGGTCTTGTAGCCGCGGACCAGTTCGCACAGCTGCATCATCGGCACCGGCGAGAAGAAGTGGACGCCGACGACCCGCTCGGGGTGCTCGGTGGCCGCCGCGATCTTGGTGATCGGGATGGCGGAGGTGTTGGAGGCGAGCACGGTGTCCGCGCGCACGATCTTGTCGAGCGTGCGGAAGATCTCGTGCTTGACCTCCAGCTTCTCGAAGACGGCCTCGACCACGATGTCGGCGTCGGCGGCGGCGTCCAGGTCGGTGGTCGTGGTGATGCGGGCGAGCGCGGCCTCGGCGTCCTCGGCCGCCAGCTTCCCCTTGCTCACGAACTTGTCGTACGAGGCCTTGATGCCGTCGGTGCCCCGGGTGAGGGCCTCGTCGGTGACGTCGCGCAGCACCACGTCCCAGCCCGCCTGAGCGGAGACCTGCGCGATACCGGACCCCATGAGTCCGGCTCCGATGACGGCGAGCTTCCTGGCCACGACACTTCCCTCCAACAGGTTTCCACCCAAGCCTTCTTGGCGGAGGCTATCGGCCGGGCGGCCTTCTGGGACCGCTAAGAGATGCGCGTCACGTCTCAGATGACGGACATCACACCGGACCGCGTGAGGTGGCTCTCAGCGTGCGCCCCGTACGGCGTAGTTGAGCACCTTCTCCCCCAGCAGTCCCTCCATCTCGTCGATCAGGACGAGCACCTCGCGGGAGACCGCCCGGGGGTCGCGGCCGGCCATCATCTCGCGGCTGATGGCGGCCATCGCCGTCTGGTGGACCCAGTTGATCTGGCCCGCGACCAGGGAGGGCAGCGGTTCCTCGGGGCGGGCGCCGACCTCCTCGCGCAGGGCCGCGTCCAGGTTCTCCAGGACCTCCTGGCCCACCGCCCACAGCCGGGCCTTGAGCGCGGGCGATTCGTGGATGACGGCCATGAACCGGCTGTAGCCCTCCATCAGCCCGACCCGCGGCGAGACCGCCTCGACCTCGGCGCGCAGCTCGCGCAGGACGGCCTCGGCGGCCGACTCCCCCGCGTCGCGGCCCCGCACCCAGCGCGAGAGCCGGTCCACGACGCCCTCGGTGCGGTCGAGGAACAGGTCCTCCTTGGCGGGGAAGTAGTTGTAGACGGTGTTGACCGACACGTCGGCCACCTCGGCGATCTCGGCGATCGTCACCGCCTCGAAGCCGCGCTCCAGGAAGAGCCCGGTGGCCAGGTCCGAGATCCGCTGCCTGGTCTCGCGCTTCTTCCGCTCCCTGCGCCCCTCTGTCATGGACCGAAGCCTAGGCGATGATCTGCACCCCCCTAAATTTTGGGGCCATTGCAAAATTTAAGAGACTCTGTTTTTCTGGGGCCATGGCAATCATCAGTACCGCCGGGCTCGCCCGGACCTTCCAGAGCAAGGGCGGCCCCGTCGAGGCGGTGCGCGGCATCGACCTGACCGTGCGGCCCGGCGAGATCCTCGGCCTCCTCGGCCCCAACGGCGCGGGCAAGACCACCACCCTGCGGATGCTCACCACCCTGCTCCCGCCGACTGGCGGCGCCGCGACCGTGGCCGGCTGCGATCTGCTCCGGGACCCCGCCGGAGTCCGCCGGGCCTGCGGCTACGTGGCCCAGTCCGGCGGCGTCGACCCGCACATCTCCGTACGCGAGGAGCTGGTCACCCAGGGCCGCCTCTACCGCCTCCCCAAGGCCCAAGCCGCCCTGCGCGCCGAGGAGTTGGCGGACGACCTGGGTCTGAGCGAACTCCTGGAGCGCACGACGGCGGCGCTCTCCGGCGGCCAGCGGCGGCGGCTCGACATCGCGATGGGCCTGATGCACCGGCCGGCGGTGCTCTTCCTGGACGAGCCGACCACCGGCCTCGACCCGGGCAGCCGGGCCGATCTGTGGGACCTGGTCCGCCGGATCCGCACGGAGCACGGCACCACCGTGCTGCTCACCTCCCACTACCTGGACGAGGCCGACGCGCTCGCCGACCGGCTCGTCATCGTCGACCGGGGCGTGATCGTGGCCGAGGGCACCCCGGCCGAGCTCAAGACCCGGTACGCGGGCGGCCCCGACGCATCCCTCCAGGACGCCTTCCTCGCCATCACCGGGCGCACCGCCGCGCCGCAGGAATCCACCCCCGTAGCCGTCTAGGACTCCCCCATGACCGCCTCACCACTGCTCTCCGACATCGCCCTGATCTTCGGCCGGTACGCCCGTGCGACCCTGCGCTCGAAGTTCCAGGTCCTCTTCGGCGTACTGATGCCACTGCTCTACCTGGTCTTCTTCGGACCGCTCCTCACGGGCATGCCGCTGGCCTCCCGCGGCAGCTCCTGGCAGGTCCTGGTGCCGGGGCTGCTGCTCCAACTCGCCCTGTTCGGCGCCTCGTTCGCCGGTTTCTCGATCATCATCGAGAACGGCTGGGGCGTCGTGGAGCGCATGCGCGTCACCCCCGTCCCGCGCCTCGCCCTGCTGCTCGGCCGGGTCCTGCGGGACTCCGCGCTCTTCGTCTTCCAGGCGGTGCTGCTCGTGCTCGCCGCGCTCGTGATGGGCCTGCGCGCGCCGCTCGGCGGCATCCTCATCGGCTTCGCGTTCGTGGCGCTGCTCACGCTGTCCCTCGCGTCGCTCTCGTACGCGCTCGCCATGAAGGTGACCACCCCGCAGGGGTTCGGCCCGGCGGTCAACGCGATCACCATGCCGTCGATGCTGCTGTCCGGGCTGATGCTGCCCATGACGCTCGCGCCGGGCTGGCTGAACGTGCTGTCCCACTTCATGCCGCTGCGCTATCTGGTGGACGCGGTGCGGGACGCGTATCTCGGCGCGTACGCCACGACGGCCATGCTGTACGGGGCCCTGGTGGCGGTCGGCTTCGCGGTGCTCGCCGTGACGGTGGGCACACGCGTCTTCCGGACGGCCGGAGCGTAACTACTCTGGCCGCATGGTCAATCTGACGCGCATCTACACCCGCACCGGCGACCAGGGCACGACCGCCCTCGGCGACATGAGCCGGACCGCCAAGACCGATCTGCGGATCTCGGCGTACGCCGACGCCAATGAGGCCAATGCCGTCATCGGCACGGCCATCGCGCTCGGGCAGCTTCCCGAGGACGTCGTGAAGGTGCTCGTCCGGGTCCAGAACGACCTGTTCGACGTGGGCGCGGACCTCGCCACGCCGGTCGCCGAGAACCCGGAGTACCCGCCGCTGCGGGTGGAGCAGTCCTACGTCGACAAGCTGGAGGCGGACTGCGACCGCTTCCTGGAGGAGCTCGACAAGCTCCGCAGCTTCATCCTGCCGGGCGGCACCCCGGGCGCGGCCCTGCTGCACCAGGCGTGCACGGTGGTGCGGCGCGCGGAACGCTCGACGTGGGCGGCCCTGGAGGTGCACGGCGCCCAAGGAAACAAAGGCAGTATGAACGCGCTGACGGCGACCTACCTCAACCGCCTCTCCGACCTCCTGTTCATCCTGGCGCGTACCGCCAACAAGGAGGTCGGAGACGTGCTGTGGGTGCCGGGCGGGGAGCGGTAGCGCTCCGCTGGGTTGCGGTTGTTCGACTGCGGGCCGTCCCTGGCTGGTCGCTCCCCCAAGTTCTCGGCTTCGCTCGAACAGGGGAGACCCTCATCGCGGCGGAGCCGCACGGTGTCACAGCCCCGGTCGAGCGAACGGCGCACCGCGTCGTCGTCATCGACGACGAGGACGTCTCCGGGACGGCTCGGCCCGTTCATCCGCCACTCCTTCACCGCATGCCGCTACCGTTCCAATTAAGTGACCAGAAGTGAGTCTTGTACCCATACCTGGTCACTGCGGATATCCCGAACGGTTTTGGATATCCGACTGGTCTCCCGCGTTCCAGTGGTCCCCGCTCGGGCACGTGCATCGTGTGCGCGTTCCGTGGCGGGTGGGCGGGTTCCCTCACGCCCTCGGATGTCCGGTCCGGCCTGGACGGTCCGATGCCCGCGACGATCGCTCTGGTCGTCGTGGGGCGGTGCCGTCCGTCGCCGGATCGGGTGCCCGAGGGCGCGTCGCCCGATCGCGATACCGGCGGCATCGTGACGGGACATGGTGCGGCGCGGGGTGACCAGTGGCTTACGCCAGTGCTGGCCTCCCCACTGAGAGGTGTAGGCCGGATCGACGGCCACGATGGACAGGTCTATCTCGGCGGCCATCGAGATCAGCCGGGCCTTGAGCTTGCCGGTGGGCATGCCGGAGATGAGCTGGCGGAACCGCTTCCTGCGGCCGTGTTTCTCGCGGGTCTTCTCGGCGGTGAAGTCCAGGTCCTCGATGCCGATCGCGTTGACGCCGCAGCGTTTGGCCCAGTGCAACAGTTGGGTGATGGCGTGCCGGATCTGCGCGTCACGGTGACCGGCCGACCCGGACAGGCCGAAGAAGAACCTGCGCGGGTCCCCGACCGGGTTGCCGTGCCGGTCGAGCCGGTAGGCGGCGAAGTGGTCGGCGTTGGTATCAACACCGACCATGCCGTTCGCGCGGGCGGTCTCCAGCGGGACCGGGATCGTCTCGTTGCCGTACCGCTTCCCGGACTCGCCGTCAGTGGCCAGGAACCAGCGCCCGGCTTCCCAGCGCTCACGCCATTCGGCGTCGGTGAGCTGTGCGGCTTGGAGGTGGTGCCGATGGCTGAGCAGCTTGCGGCCGCCGCGCACGATGTGCACGACCCCGTTCTCCCGGTCGGCGCGGGCGACATCGAGACGGTGTTCCAGGGTGTGCAGACGACGCGACTTCTGGAACCACTCGCCCTTGCTGCGGTATCCGCCCGGAGCACGCTTCGTGCCGCGCTCGCCGACCGGCTGGGACAGACGGTGCATCAGCGTGCGCACACCGGCCTCAAGACACTCGATATGTGCCAGCTGGCAGCGACGGGAGAGCGCCCACTGATCGTGGGTGGCTTTCGTGATGGACCCGGCCCACCGCGAGGAGGACTCGGCGGTCAGGCTCTGCTTACGAGCCGCCCATCGGTCCGTGTCGTGGTCGTTGCCGTCTGCGCATCGCGCTGCCAGATCACGCGATGCCAGGCGCCCTAGGTGCTCGCCGACCATGCACAACACTTCATCGTCCTCGGCCGTGAGGTTCTTGAGCCGATCGCGGATCGCCACACCGGACGGCCCCAAGGCAATGAACGGCGCCTCGATCACCCGCAGTTGCCGTTTCGCGCTCCGCCGCACCGCTCACCTCCCTCCGCGACCAACACCCCGAACCTACCCGCCACCACTGACAATCCGACCCCCACCGCACTCCCACACCACAACCGCAGGACACACTCATACGCCCTTAGAGGTCCTAACAGAAGTGGTTGTTGGTGTGACCGTCGGCTTGGCTGTTCGTTGGTGTGGGTGTGGGGAAGAGACAGTCGCGGCCGTGGATCGTG
>NZ_JBIWHT010000013.1:0-115052 GCF_044764265.1 Streptomyces sp. NPDC094147
TGCAACGTCGCCCCGATGTCCGACGTCCGCGTCGTCGTCATGGACTGCACCGAGACGGGTGCGTCCCCGCCGACCGCCACCGACCCGACCTGGATGCGCCGCGAGGTGCGGCGCACCGCCAGCGGCCGGGCCGGCAGCGCGGGGAGCCCCAGGGAGACCGGCTCTCCGAGGCCCATCACGTCACCCGCGGTTTCCCTGGACGGTCTCGCGGACCGCCCGGAGCGACTCCTTCAGCGACCCCATGGTCACGAGCACGGCGGTCGGCTCGTAGCCGCAGTGCGCCATGCAGTTCGCGCACCGGTCGTCC
The DNA here is from genome assembly GCF_044764265.1 of Streptomyces sp. NPDC094147. Classification (NCBI taxonomy): domain Bacteria; kingdom Bacillati; phylum Actinomycetota; class Actinomycetes; order Kitasatosporales; family Streptomycetaceae; genus Streptomyces; species Streptomyces sp. NPDC094147. The sequence continues at coordinate 308 of NZ_JBIWHT010000013.1, forward strand.
TTGCCGCGGCCGTACTTGTCCCAGTCGGTCTCCTCGACCAGCTGCCGGTACGTCGGCACGTACCCGTCGCTCATCAGGTAGCAGGGTCGCTGCCAGCCGAAGAGCGAGTAGTTGGGGATCGCCCACGCCGTGCACGGGAAGTCCGCCTTGCCCTCCAGGAAGTCCAGGAAGAGCGGCGAGTGGTTGAGCCGCCAGCGCCCGCGGTTGCCGCCGGCGAACGCCTTCTTGAAGAGCTCCCGGGTCTGCTCGACACCCAGGAAGTGCTCCTGGTCGGGTGCCTTCTCGTAGGCGTAGGCGGGCGAGATCATCATCTCGTCCACCTTGAGGTCGTCATTGAGGAAGTTGAGCACCTCGATGATCGTCTGCGGGGTGTCGGTGTTGAAGAACGTCGAGTTGGTGGTGACCCGGAAACCCTGCCGCTTGGCCTCCTTGATCGCCGCCACCGCCTCGTCGAACACACCCTCCTTCGCCACCGACTCGTCGTGGCGCTCGCGCAGCCCGTCGATGTGCACGGCGAAGGCGAAGTACGGCGACGGCTTGAAATCCTTGAGCTTCTTGCGCATCAGCAGGGCGTTGGTGCACAGGAAGACGTACTTCCTCTTCGCCACCAACTGCCGCACGATCTCATCGATCTGAGGGTGCATCAGTGGCTCGCCGCCCGCGATGGAGACCATCGGCGCACCGGACTCAAGGACCGCTCCGACGGCCTGCGCCACTGGCATGCGCTGCTTCAGGATCCCGGCCGGATGCTGGATCTTTCCGCAGCCCTCGCATTTCAGATTGCAGGCGAAGAGCGGTTCCAGCTCGACGATGAGCGGGAACTTCTCACGCTTGCGCAGCTTCTGTTCAAAGAGATAGGTCCCGACCCTGATGGACTGGCGAAGCGGCATGGCCATCTGGCTCACCTCCTGGGGAGCAGCAAAGAACGGTGCCATTCAAAGAAAGCGGGAAGGACGGCACGAAGAACGCGGAAGGCTGATATTCCACCGCGAACCGTGCCAATCCGGACGAGTTCATGTTCTGGAGCGTCCACGACCACCCGTACGGCCGCAACCGGGCGCGGTCCGGCCCGCTGGGCGGCCCACAGCGTGGCGGCGGACTCCATGTCCACCGCGATGGCCCCGGTCGCCCTCAGATCGGCCCGCTCGGGGCCGCGTACGACGTGGTCGGAGCCGGTGAGCGGGCCGGTGTGGACGGTGCGGCCCGGCAGTGCCTCGGCGAGCGCCTTGGCGAGCACCTCGGTGTCGGTGCACAGAGTGGTGCCCCGCGGGTCGCGGGTTTCCTCGGCGACGACCAGGTCCCCGGGGTGCATCCCGGGGGCGAGGCCGGCGCAGAAGCCTGAGGCGATGACCACCGCGTCGCGGTTCGCGGGCGCGCCCAGCGTGCGCGCGACGGCCCGCTCGGCGGCCCGGGGTCCCATGCCGCTGCGCAGCACGGTCACCGGGGCCTCCGCGCCGGCGCGGGCGGCGCCGCGCAGCGCGAGCCGCTCGATGGTGAGCGCACAGGCGATCACCAGCGGCACGGGCTGCGGGGCCTGGGGTGTCTCCATCAACTCCCCTTGGTGCTGTTGAGGGAGAACGGTTCTCCATGGACGTAGCGCCCCAGCGCGGTCAGCGGGAACACCTGCCGGTAGAGGTGGTAGTTGATCGAGAAGTCCCAGGGGAATCCGGTACCGGTGAAGTACGGCTCGTCCCAGGAGCCGTCCGCGCGCTGGTTCTCGGCGAGCCAGGCGATGCCGCGCTCGGCCGCCTTGCCGTCCCGCTCCCCCGCGGCCAGCAGCGCGAGCAGCGCCCAGGCGGTCTGCGAGGCCGTCGAGGGGCCGCGGCCCATCCACTCGGTCTCGCCGTACGAGCGCAGGTCCTCGCCCCAGCCGCCGTCGTCGTTCTGCACGGATTCCAGCCAGCCCACCGCGCGGCGGATCGCCGGGTGCGAGGCGGGGATCCCGGCGGCGGTGAGCGCCGGCACCACCGACCCTGTTCCGTATACGTAGTTGACGCCCCAGCGGCCGAACCAGGCGCCGTTGGCCTCCTGTTCGGCGAGCAGCCACTCGATGCCGCGCCGGGTGCGCGGATCATGGGACCTGCCCTCGAAGGCGAGCATCTCCACGACGTGGGCGGTGACATCGGCCGAGGGCGGGTCGATGACCTCGCCGAAGTCGCAGAACGGCAGCCGGTTGGGGAAGGCGCTGGTGTTGTCGGCGTCGAACGCGCCCCAGGCGCCGTTCTTCGACTGCATGCCGAGGCTCCAGCGCACCCCGCGGGCGATGGCTGCCTCGGCCTGCTCCGGCTGGGGGTGCTGGACCCGGCGCAGCGCCAGGATCACTTCGGCCGTGTCGTCGATGTCCGGGTAGTTGTCGTTGTGGAACTCGAACGCCCAGCCACCGGGGGCGAGTTGGGGCCTGCGCACGGCCCAGTCGCCGGGCCGGGTGATCTCCTCGCCGAGCATCCAGTCGGCCGCCTTGACGAGGGCCGGATGGTCGGCGGGTACGCCCGCGTCGGCGAGCGCGATGGTGGCCAGGCAGGTGTCCCACACCGGCGACTGGCAGGCCTCGATCATCCGGGCGCCGTCCTCGCGCCACACCGCGAACCGGTCGAGAGAGTCCAACCCGGCCCGCATCACCGGGTGTTGGAGGTCGTAGCCCAGCAGGTGGAGGGCGATCACGGAGTACACGGCTGGCGGCTGGATGCCACCCCAGCAGCCGTCGTTCTCCTGGCGCTCGACGATCCAGCGGGCGGCGCTGCGCATCGCGGCCCGGCGCAGCTTGCGGGGGGCCACCTTGCGGTAGGCGTGCAGCACCGTGTCGAGCCGCTGGAAGGCACCGTTCCAACTCGCCACCGGTGCAAGGGGTTTGGCCGGATTGGGGGTGCGGGCGTCGGTGTGCAGCTCATCCAGCGCGAAGGGTGCGGGCCGTACCGGGCGCTTCGCGGAGACCACGGTCAGCGGCACGATGGTCTGCCGGGCCCAGCAGCCGAAGTCGTAGATGTTGAGCGGGACCCACTTGGGCAGGAAGATCAGCTCGGGCGGCAGTTCGGGCAGGTCGTCCCACTTCCACCAGCCGAACAGCGCCAGCCAGATCCGGGTGAAGACCCGGGCCTCGGCGATTCCGCCCTTCGCTCTGATCCAGGCGGAGGCGCGCGCCATGTGCGGGGCCTCGGGCAGGTCTCCGGCGAGCCTGAGGGCGACGTACGCCTCGATGGTGGTGGAGAGCTCCCCCGGCCCGCCGAAGAACGTGGCCCAGGTTCCGTCGTCCCGCTGCTCGCCCCGGATGAACAGGGCGGCCGCCTGGACGGTCTTCTCGTCCTGCACCCCGAGGAACTGACGCAGCAGCAGGTCCTCGGCGTCCATGGTGACGTTGGTCTCCAGGTCGCCCTTCCACCAGCCCTGGGCGTCCTGCCTGTCGAGCAGGTGCTCGATGCCGCGTTCGGCGGCCTGCCGGGCGGCTTCGAGCACCGCGTCCGCGCCGGGTGTCGTCCCGGTTGGTGCACTGGCCGCGGCGGCCCGGGGCCGCGGGGCCCCGGTGCTTCCGTCGGTCGTCGCTGTCATGGCTTCCCCTTCGTGCAGTAGCTACTTCTGCTGTGCTGGGGTCTCCGTCGGAAGGGGCCCGGTCTCCCGGGCCCTTCCGGCGACTGCGAGTCATATGGGAATAGTGATCATCTCTTTCGTACGACGACGAAGTCCGCCAGCGCGGTGAGCTGCGCGCGGATCCTTTCCGGCATGTCGACAGCGCCGAGCGCCTCGATCGCGATGGCGTGCTGCCTGCGGGCCTCCTGAGAGGTCCACTCGCGGCCGCCGGCCTCCTCGATCAGGGCCGCCCGGGTGGCGAACTCCGCCTCGGAGAAACTGTCGAAGTCGTTGCTCTTGGCGTCGGCGGCGAGCAGCTGGCCGAGCCGTTCGGAGGCCGGGCCGCCCGCGGCGAGGGCCGCGACGACCGGCAGCGACTTCTTGCGCTGGCGCAGGTCGCTCCAGGTCTGCTTGCCCGTGGCGTCCGGGTCGCCCCAGATGCCGAGCAGGTCGTCGACGGCCTGGAAGGCGAGGCCGAGGTGGTAGCCGTACGCCTCCAGGGTGTCGGCGGTCCGGTCGTCGGCGCCGCCGAGGACCGCACCGATGGAGACGGCGCAGGCGAGCAGCGCGCCCGTCTTGTTGCCCTCCATCTCCAGGCACTCCTCGACGGTGACCCGCTCGCGGTGCTCGTAGGAGATGTCCTGGGCCTGACCGTCGATCAACTTCCGCGTGGCGGTGGTGAGTCGGCGGGTGGCACGGCCGGCCTCGACCGTGCCGAGTTCGAGCAGGACCTCGTTGGCGAGGGCGAACAGGGCGTCGCCGACGAGGATCGCCTGCGCCGGGCCGTGCACCTTCCACACCGTGTCGCGGTGGCGGCGCTGCTCGTCGCCGTCCATCAGGTCGTCGTGCAGGAGCGAGAAGTTGTGTACGAGTTCCACCGCGACCGCGCCGGGGACGCCGACCTCGGCGGCGGCGCCCGCCGCCTCCGCGGAGAGCAGGGCAAGCGCGGGCCGTACGGCCTTGCCGCCGTCGCCGTCCGCCGGGCGGCCCTGGGCGTCGATCCAGCCGAAGTGGTAGGCGGCGACGGTGTCCATGGGAGCCGCGAGCCGGTCGACGGCCGCGCGCAGCTCCGGCGTCGACAGCGCGCGCCCCCGCTCCAGCAGGGCGGTGACGTCCACGGTGTCCACAGCCGGATTCGCCGAAGCCGAAGGCACAGTCGGCACAGTCTCTCCTCTTGTTCCAGTACTGCTAACAGTCATGCCGCCTCCTGAAGCGGATGAACATGGGGGCGGCCGAGGGCGGAGAGAGCGGCGCCGGCGGCGCTGAATCCGCTGCGCACAGCGCTCTCCATGGTCGCGGGCCAGCCGGTCGCGGTCCACGCGCCGGCCAGGTACAGGCCGTCCGCGCGGGTCCGCGCCGACGGCCGCAGCCGTCCGACGCCGGGGGTGGGGGCGAACGTCGCTGTCCGCTCCCGGGTGACGAAGAAGTCGAGGATCTCCGCGCCGCGCGCCGCGGGCAACAGCTTTTCCAGCTCGGGGAGATAGCGTGCGCGCAGTTCGGCCACCGGCAGCTCGATCTCGTCCTGCGCGGCCGACTGGGAAATGGCCAGATACTGACCGCCGCCCCGGAGCCCCGAGGAGTCGGTCCGGTCGAAGACCCACTGCACCGGGGAGCCGAGCGCGGCGAAGAACGGCTGCCGCAGGACCTTGCGGTCGTACACGACATGGACGTTGAGGATCGGGGCGGTGCCGATGTCGAGCAGCCTGCCCGGATCGTCCAGCGCGCCGTCGGGCAGCAGGTCGTACGTCTCCCTCTGCGGTACGGCGAGCACGACGACCTCGGCGTCCAGCGTCTCGCCGGCCACCCGCACCTGCCAACTCCCGCTCTCCGTACGGGAGATGGACTCGGCCTTGGTGCGCGTCTCGGTGCGTACGCCCGCCGAGTCGAGGGCCTTGCGGGCCAGCGTGTCGTGGAGTTCGCCGAGCGGCACACGGGCCCAGCCGATGTCGGCGGCGCCCGGCTCGGAGAGCAGTCCGGTCTTGAAGACCATGGCGGCGAGGCCCAGCGAGGCGTGCGGCGCGGTGGCGTTCAGGGTCGCCACGCCCACCAGGTCCCACAGCGCCTCGATGGTGCGCGGGGACTGGCCGTGCCGCCCCAGCCAGGTCGCGAAGTCCACGCCGTCCAGGGCCGGGTCGGTGGGGTCGAGCCGCTTGAGCGCGAGTGCGGCGCGCCCGACGGAGGCCCGCTCGGCGAGCGAGAGGTGCGGGTAGGTCGCGAGGCTCCTGGCGAGGTGCAGCGGCACGGGCAGGGCGGTGCGGCGCAGTCGGCCGAGCCGGGGGCCCCTGGGGTGTGCCACGTCGAGGACGGGGACGTCCAACCGGGCCTGGACCGGGGCCAGTTCGGCTCCGCCGACCCGGTCGAGGAACCACCGGTAGCCGGTGCAGCAGCGCAGGTAGACGTGCTGGCCGTTGTCGACGGTGAGGTCGCCGCGCCGGAAGGAGAACGCGAGGCCGCCGAGGCGCGGCCGGCCCTCGATCAGGGTCACGCTCAGCCCCGCGTCGGCCAGTTCGAGCGCCGCGGTGATTCCGGCGAGTCCGCCGCCGACGACCACCGCGCGTCCGGGCTGCATCCCGCTCACGCGCCCTCCCCTCCGGCCGCGCCGGCGCGGGGCGCGCGGCAGGCCGATGCAGTCAGGGACGCGTCAGGCCGCCTCGAAGTTGCACGCCGGGCCTGCGTAATCGCGCTCAGCCCATCGTCCAGGGGTGCGTCGGGCATCAGGCGCGCCTCCTGGCGGTCTGCCGGGAGACATACCGGGTGTCGAGACCCGAAAGGCCGCGTACCGCGACGTACGCCTTCTCCCGTCCGGGCAGCGAGACCCGCCCGCGCAGAACCGCCTCCGGGTCGCGCTCGATGCGGTCGAGGAGGCGCCGGTAGATTCCGGCCATGGCGGCGACGCAGGCGCCGCTGCGCCGGTCCAGCATCGGCAGCAGCCGGTAGCCCTCGGCGAACAGGGCTCGGGCACGCCGTACTTCGAAGTGGACGAGGCCCGCGAAGTCGGAGCCGGCCGGCGGCACCGGGCCGTGGAAGCCCGCCGAGCAGCCGAACTTGGCGAGGTCGTCGGAGGGGAGATAGGTTCGTCCATTGCCCGCGTCCTCCCGAACATCCCTCAGGATATTGGTGAGTTGGAGGGCGAGCCCCAGCGTATCGGCGTACTCTGCGGCGCGTTCGGTGCCCGGTGCGCCCTGCTGCGTACCGAAAACGCCCAGGGAGAGCCGGCCGATGGCGCCCGCGACACACCGGCAGTAGGCCTTCAGGTCGTCCCAGGTCTCGTAGCTCTCGCCGTGCACGTCCATCAGGACGCCGTCGATGAGCTCGTCGAGCCCGCCGAGCGGCACCGGAAAGCGGCGCGCCGTGTCCGCGAGCGCCACCGCCACCGGGTCGGTGTCGTCCTCGTCGACCTCGCCGTCCCGGATGCGCCCGAGCAGCGCCCGGGTCTCCTCCAGGCGCGTCTTCTTGGCGTCCGCCGCCAGCGTCCCGTCGCCGATGTCGTCGACCCGGCGCGAGAACGCGTACAGCGCCGACATCGCCTGCCGTTTGTCGGCGGGCAGCAGCCTGATGCCGTAGGCGAAATTGCGCGCCTGCTGCCCGGTCACCGCCTCGCAGTAGCTGTATGCGGCCTGTACCGGTGCGGACACGGGTGCCTGTGCCTCCACGGTCCGGCTCACCCCTCTCTACGCGCTTCTCGCAAGACGGCTCCCACCTCGCGCAGCAGGCTGGGCTTGGTGGGCTTGGGCGGTCCCGGGAGTACGTCGTGGCCGGCGGCAGCGACCGCGTCGAGCGCGGCGCGTCCTCCGGCCACGAATCCGGCCAGCAGCAGCTTGAGTCTGCCGTGGACGCTACCCACCAGGGGGGTGCCTTCATTCAGCAGCGACCCGGCGCGTTCCGCTTCGAACGCGACCAGGGCACGCACCGAGGCGCTCCCTCGGGGGGCGGCCAGATCGGCCTCCGTGACGCGGAACCGCGCCATGTCCTCGGCGGGGAGATAGATCCGGTCCCGGCCGAGGTCCTCCTTCACGTCCTGGAGGTGTTCGACGATCTGCAGCGCCGTGCAGACCTCGTCGGAGCGCCGGACGCGCTCCGGGCTCGTGGTGCCGGTGATGGCCAGCACGAGCCGGCCCACGGGGTTGGCCGAAAGCTCGCAGTAGGCGAGCAGTTCCCCGTACGTCTCGTAGCGCCGGACCTGCTGGTCCTGGCGGTTGGCCGCGATCAGCCCGAGGAACGGCTCGGGGGTCAGTGCGCGGCGGCGCACGGTGGGCTGGAGGGCCTTGAGCAGCGGGTGGTGCGGGGTGCCGTCGAAGACGCGGCGCAGATCCGTCTCGAAGGCGTCGAGCAGCAGCAGCCGGTCGTCCGCGTCGGCGGGGTCCACGCCGAGGTGGCGGGCGTCGGCGCCGCCGGGGGCGAGGTCGCCGTCACCGATGTCGTCGACGAGGCGGGCGTAGCCGTAGACGGCCATCAGGTCGTCGCGCCAGGCACGCGGCAGAAAGAAGGGGGCCACCGGGAAGTTCTCTTCCGTGGCCTTGTCGAGCGTGGTGCGCGAGGAGGATCCGGTGCGCACGTCCCGGACTCGGGTCACCGGGTACCGCCCGGCACGGGAACGGCGGCCGTCCCTTTGAGCCGGAGATCTTCCGTAGCCATGGCCGTCACATCTCCCGTTCTACACCGCCGACCCAAAACATCCTATTTCGGACACGCCGCCTGACCTCCCCGGACGGGGTGACCCGTCTCGCGGGGCGCCCGGGGCGTATTACCCCACTTGCCGCGAATCAGCACCGGTACAGCTTACGTTGTACAACGGCCGACAACACGCCGGGGTGTTGAGAGCATTACAAGAACACTCCAATCCGGCCCAACCTTCCCCGCACACTGGCAACTTGACGGGATCTTGACCCTCGGGCCACACCCTAGGACGCGAAAGCCCCCGCCGGGGTTGATCGACAGGGGCTCCGGTTGTGCGGTCCGGAAAATGACTGTGCGTCAGCGGCCGGATTCCTTCTGGTACGCCTTGACGACCTCGTCGGTCGGCCCGTCCATGAGGAGCTCGCCGCGCTCCAGCCAGAGCACCCGGTCGCAGGTGTCGCGGATGGAGCCGATGCTGTGGCTCACCAGGAAGACGGTACCGGCGTGCTTGCGCAGCTCCCGGATCCGCTCCTCGGAACGGATCTGGAACTGCCGGTCACCGGTGGCCAGCGCCTCGTCGATCATCAGGACGTCGTGGTCCTTGGCCGCGGCGATGGAGAACCGCAGCCGGGCCGCCATGCCGGAGGAGTACGTCCGCATCGGGAGCGAGATGAAGTCGCCCTTGTCGTTGATGCCGGAGAAGTCGACGATCTCCTCGTAGCGCTCCTTGACCTCCTCGCGCGACATGCCCATGGCCAGGCCGCCGAGGATCACGTTGCGCTCGCCGGTCAGGTCGTTCATGAGCGCCGCGTTCACGCCGAGCAGCGAGGGCTGGCCGTCGGTGTAGACCCGCCCGCTCTCCGGCGGCAGCAGACCCGCGATGGCCCGCAGCAGCGTCGACTTGCCGGAGCCGTTGCTGCCGATCAGACCGATCGCCTCGCCACGGTACGCGGTGAACGAGACGCCCCGTACGGCGTGCACCCGGCGCATGCCCCGGGAGGCGCCGCCGGTCTTGTCCCGCTTGACTATGCGGCTCAGGGCGGCGGTGGCGCTGCCCCTTCCGCCGCCGCCTCCGTTGACGGTGTACACGATGTGCACGTCGTCGCAGATGACGGTGGGAATGCGCGCGTCGACCGCCGCATCGCGGTCGTTGATGTCCTCAGCCACGGCCATACCGCTCTTCAGCCTTCCAGAAGTACACGAATCCCAGTCCCCCGACGACGACCGCCCAGCCGACCGCGAGGGCCCACACGTGCGGGGGCAGCCCGTGGCCGCCGTAGCCGTCCATCAGGGCGTAGCGCGCCAGGTCCATGTAGACCGCGGCGGGGTTGCACTGAAGGATGTCCTTCAGCCAGTGCGGCTTGCCCTTGAGCACGGTGCTGAGGCTGAACATCACGCCGGACGAGTACATCCACGTACGCATGATGAACGGCATGAGCTGCGCGAGGTCCGGCGTCCTGGCGCCCAGGCGCGCGAAGATCAGCGCCAGGCCGGTGTTGAAGACGAACTGCAGCGCGAGCACCGGGATGATCAGGGGCCAGGTCATGCCCGGCATGAAGCCGGACGAGACCACCACGATCATCAGGACGATCATGGAGAACAGCAGCTGCTGGAGCTGCTGGAGTGCGAAGGAGACCGGCAGCGAGGCGCGCGGGAAGTGCAGGGCCCGCACCAGGCCCAGGTTGCCCGAGATCGCGCGTACGCCCGCCATCAGCGAGTTCTGCGTGAAGGTGAACAGGAACACGCCGGTCACCAGGAAGGGGATGTACGCGTTCGCGTCGATGCCCCGCTTCGCGTTCATCAGAACACCGAAGATGAAGTAGTAGACGAGCGCGTTCAGCAGGGGCGTCGCCACCTGCCAGATCTGGCCGAGCTTCGCCTCGCTGTACTGGGCGGTCAGCTTGGCCGACGAGAAGGACAGGATGAAGTGGCGCCGACCCCACAGCTGCTTGATGTAGGCGATGAGCTGGGGCCGCGCCCCGCTCACCGACAGCCCGTGCTGTGCGGCGAGGTCCGCCGGGGACAGGGTTGTGTCACTCACAAGTGAAAACTTTCGTGTTCATGAAGTACGCCCGATGGTCTCGGAGCCGAGACTTCTCAGAGCCGAGCCTCTCAGATGACGGGAGGACGGCCCAGCCGGGTGAGCCTGAAGACCGTACGCCACTTCATGGGGCGGCGCGGTCCGCAGGGCGTCGTCCAGCCCTCCTTGAAACCGCCGAACCACGCCTTCAGCGCGGGCCCCGACGGCTTGCGGGCGAGGGTGAGCAGCAGCCAGACCCCGAGGTAGACGGGGACCAGCGGCGCGGGCAGGTTGCGCCGGGCGAGCCAGACCCGGTTGCGGGCCACCATCCGGTGGTAGACCGCGTGCCGGGACGGCGCGGTCGCCGGGTGGTGCAGGACCATGTCCGCGCGGTAGTCGATCATCCAGCCGGCGTCCAGCGCCCGCCAGGCCAGATCGGTCTCCTCGTGGGCGTAGAAGAAGTCGTCGGGCAGCCCGCCGACCTCCGCGAACACCTTGGTGCGCACGGCGTTGGCGCCGCCGAGGAACGTCGTCACGCGCGAGGAGCGCATCGGGTCGGCGGCGCGCAGCCTCGGGACGTGGCGGCGCTGGGTGACCCCGGTCTCCGGGTCGGCGATGCGGAAGCTGATGATGCCGAGCTCCGGGTCGGCCGCGAAGGCCTGCCGGCACAGCTCGGCGGTGTCCGGGTTGGCGAGCAGCCCGTCGTCGTCGAGGAAGAGCAGCACATCGGCCTGCGCGCCCGACGGGCCGAACGCCTCGATGCCGACGTTGCGGCCGCCCGGAATGCCCAGGTTCTCCGGCAGTTCCACGGTGCGTACGCCCTCGGGGACGTCCGGAACCGGGGCGCCGTTGCCGACCACGACGACCTCGATCCGGTCGCCGTCCTGCTTGGCGACCGAGTCGAGCAGGGCCCGCAGCTCGGCGGGGCGGTTGCCCATCGTGATGACGACCGCGCCGACCTTCATGGGGGCGCTCACTTCAGCCTGCTCGAAGCGAGGATCGACACGAGGTGCAGCAGCGTCTGAAGGAGCGCGATGCCGGCGAGCACCGCGACGCCCAGGCGCGAGAAGTACAGGTCGCCGCGGATCTGGTCCACGACCGCGAGGACCAGGATCAGCAGGGACGCCTCGATGCCGAGGACCAGCCGGTGGAACTTCAGCGCGGCGGCGGCCCTGCGGGCGAGCGCCATGCCGGAGGAGCGCGGCTCGGCCGCCGCGTCCTTGACCAGCGGCAGCCCGCCCTGGTGCCGGGCGACGCCGACCAGGTCGGTCTCGGCCTTGATCAGGATCGCGCCGAGGGCGGCGAGCGTACCGAGGAAGGCCCACAGCCAGTCGATCCGGCCGGAGCCCCACAGGTCGGCGGCGCGCAGGCCGAAGCCGACCAGGACCGCCGCGTCGCACAGATAGGCGCCGACGCGGTCCAGGTACACCCCGGAGAGCGAGAACTGCTTCTTCCAGCGGGCGACCTCGCCGTCGACGCAGTCGAGCAGCAGGTAGAGCTGGACGGCCACGACGCCGAGGACGGCACCCCAGATGCCCGGGACGAGCAGGGCCGGGGCGGCGAGGACACCGCAGAGGGTCATCAGGTAGGTCAGCTGGTTCGGCGTGACCTTGGTGGTGACCAGGCGGCGGGTGATGCGCAGGGAGATCTCGCGCATGTACAGGCGGCCGCCCCAGTGTTCTCCGCTGACCCGGTCCTTCACACCCGCCGGGTGCACGACCGGGCGGAGCTCAGCTACGGATGGTCTTGGCATAGTCGGCGTACGCGTCCCTGATCTGGTCGGTGGACAGGTCGAGGTGCTCGAGGATGGTGTAGCGGCCGGGGCGGGTCTGCGGCGCGAACTCGACGGCGCGCACGAACTCGTCGTCCGTGAAGCCGATTTCACTCGCGAGGACCGGCAGCGCGTGCCGGCGCAGCACCTCGGCCATCAGCGCGGACTGCTCGGGCGCGCCGCGCAGGTGCATCGCGAAGGCCGCGCCGAGGCCGCACTGCTCGCCGTGGCTGGCGGCCCGCGTCGGGAAGAGCAGATCGAAGGCGTGGCTGATCTCGTGGCAGGCGCCGGAGGAGGGCCGGGTGTCGCCGCTGATCGACATGGCGATGCCGGACATGACCAGGCCCTCGGAGAGGGTGACCAGGAAGTCGTCGTCGCCGACGCTGCCGGGGTGGCGCAGCACCGCTTCGCCGGCGCTGCGCGCCATCGCCGCTGCCAGGCCGTCGACGGGCTCGCCGGTCTCGCGGTGCGACAGCTCCCAGTCCGCGATCGCGGAGAGGTTGGAGATCGCGTCGCCGATGCCCGAGCGCACGAAACGCGCGGGCGCGTCCCGGATCACGTCCAGGTCGATCAGGATGGCGATCGGGGTGGGCACCCCGTAGGAACCGCGGCCGTTGTCGTTGTCCAGGGTGGAGACCGGCGAGCAGATGCCGTCGTGCGAGAGGTTCGTCGCGACCGCGACCATGGGCAGCCCGACCCGGGCCGCCGCGTACTTCGTCACGTCGATGATCTTCCCGCCGCCGAGCGCCACCACGGCGTCGTAGCGCTTGCCCCGCATCGCGTCGGCGAGCTTGACCGCCGCGTCGATGGTGCCGCCGTCGACGGGGTACCACTCGGCGCCGGGCAGCAGCGGGGCGAACTGCTCACGCAGCTTCAGGCCGGAGCCGCCGCTGATCGCGATCGCCAGCTTGCCGTTGGCCGAGATGCGCTGGTCGGCGAGGACGACCGCCAGGTCGTCCAGTGCCCCCCGCCGGATGTCCACGACAACCGGCGAGGGGATGAGCCGAGTCAGTACTGGCACGCGATCTCACGGCCCTTCGCCAGGTCGTCGTGGTTGTCGATCTCGACCCACGAGACCTCGCCGATGGGCGCCACGTCGACGGTGAAGCCGCGGTTGACGAGCTCCTGGTAGCCGTCCTCGTAGTAGAGGTCGGGGTCGCGCTCGAAGGTGGTCTTCAGGGCGTCGGCGAGCTCCTCGGCGGCCTCGGCCTCGATGAGCGTGACGCCGATGTACTCGCCGGTCGCGGTCGCCGGGTCCATCAGCTTGGTGATGTGCTGGACACCCTTGCCGTCGGCGGTGATGACCTTCATCTCCTCGTCGGCGAGGTGCTTCACCGTGTCGAGGGCGAGGATGATCTTCTGGCCGTCGCCGCGCGCGGCGAGCAGCGTCTTCTCGACGGAGACCGGGTGGACGGTGTCGCCGTTGGCGAGGATCACACCGCGCTTGAGGACCTCACGGGCGCACCACAGGGAGTAGGCGTTGTTCCACTCCTCGGCCTTGTCGTTGTCGATCAGCGTGATCGCGACGCCGTACTTGGCCTCCAGGGCCTCCTTGCGCGCGTACACGGCCTCCTTGCGGTAGCCGACGACGATCGCGACCTCGGTGAGGCCGACCTCGGCGAAGTTCTTCAGCGCGATGTCCAGGACGGTGGTGTCACCGTCGACAGGCACGAGGGCCTTCGGGAGCGTGTCGGTGTAGGGGCGCAGACGCCGTCCGGCACCGGCTGCCAGTACGAGGCCAATCATGCTGTTTCTCCTTCGTCATGTACGGCAGGTGCTCCGGAGGACACCCAGAAGCGGATGGACTCCACGAGCACCACGAGCGCGATGGCCGCCGCGAGGGCGGTGAGCGCCAGGGTGAAGTCTGTGTCTCGCGTGGCGAGGACGGCGGCGAGCACCGCCACCACGAGCGTGCGGCCCTCGTGGCCGCCGATCAGCCGCACCAGCCACAGGGGCGGCGCGCCGGAGCCGCCCTTGATGCGGTAGACCGTGTCGTAGTGATGGTAGGCGACTGCGGCCACCAGCCCGAAGGCCGCGGGCAGCGCCCCGTCCACCCCGGAGCGGGCCGCCAGGACCAGGACCGTGCAGTATTCGGCCACTCTGAACAGCGGCGGAACGAGCCAGTCGAGGGCGCCCTTGAGGGGCCGGGCGACGGAGATGCCCGACAGGATCGCGTAAAAGACGGCGGCGACGATCATCTGGCGGCTGCCGACCGGCTGCGTGAGCGCGGTGGTGATGAGGGCCACGGCGCCGACGGCGGCCACCACGGGGGCTCCCGGCACCCGGGGCGCCTTCGCGGCGACCAGCTGCGCGAGCGGCCCGCTGTCCGCGAGGTCGGCGAGTGCTTGAGCTGCCCGGTCGGTGCAGGTGGCCCGGCGGGTCAGCGAGCGCAGCACCCGGCCGGCGGTGGTGTAGCAGGCGGCGAACGCGCAGCCGATGAGCAGCGCGTAGAAGACGATGCGGGGCGTGCTGACGGCGGTCAGCACGGCGATCATCGCCCAGCGCTCGCCGATCGGCAGCACGATCATGCGGCGCACCCAGACCGTCCAGCCCACCGAGTCGAGCTTGTCGGAGAGGGCGGCGGTGGGGCTGGTGTTCGCGGTGGCGTCAGTGCCCACGACGTGCGCTTCGTTGAAGGAGAAGTCCACGACGTGGCGGCAGGTCTGGAGCACCATGGCGCCGAGCGCGAGGGCCCACACGTCATCGCCGCCCCGGGCCGCGCCGAGCGCGAGCCCCGCGTAGTAGGCGTACTCCTTGGCGCGGTCGAAGGTGGCGTCGAGCCAGGCGCCCATCGTCGAGTACTGGAGCGAGTAACGGGCGAGCTGCCCGTCGGTGCAGTCCAGGACGAAGGAGAAGATCAGCAGCAGTCCGGCCGCGACATAGCCGCCGCGGGTCCCGGTCGCCGCGCAGCCGGCCGCGATCAGCGCGGTGATCAGCGAGGCGGTGGTGACCTGGTTGGGGGTGAGTCCCCGGCGGGCGCACCAGCGGGCGATGTAACGGGAGTACGGGCTGATGAAGTGGGTGGTGAAGAAGCCGTCGCGGGACTTGACCGCGTTGCGCAGGCGTACGGCCTCGTCGTCCACGGCGGCGACGGCCCGGCTCGCGGCGGCCGCGGCGGCCGCGTCGGCGGGGACGGTCGCGACCAGCGAGCCGAGCTCGGGGCGGTGCACCGCGACGCCGTCGGCCTCGATGGCCGCGGCGATGTCGTCGGCGAGCACGGAGGCCGTACGGACCCGGTCGTCGGGCCCCACCGGCGCGCCGGCCAGGGCGCGGTCGAGCGCCGGGCGTGCCTCGGCCTGGACCGTCAGCGCGCCGGGCACGGCGGCCGCCGGGAAGCGGGGGTCGGTCAGCGCGAGGCGCAGGGAGTGGAGGTGACCGAGGAAGCGCGGGTCGACCAGCGCGACCCGTTCACCGGCCGGCACCTGGGCGAGCAGGGCGGACACGTCCTCGGGCCGCTGGGCGGAGCGGACGTCGAAGCCCAAGGAGCCCAGCTCGGGTCCGAGCTGCGACCCGGGGACCGGCAGACCGGTCAGGATGGCGGTCGACAGTCGAACTCACTCCTTGGACGGGCAGTACGGATGCGCGGCGGCTGGCCCGGCACGGGGCGGGCGGCACGTCGGCAGAGGCTATCGGATGCACGGAACCGGGAATTCACTGGCCGTTCGCGCCCGAACGGGCCCGGCGGCGCCCGCCGCGGGGCGCCGTGACCATCATTGTCGATCAAGGCCGCAGCCCACAAACCGCGTACCGCGCGCGCTGTGGGCCCGACCGTGCGGCCGGGCCCGCGATGATCTCTGCGGCGCTCTGACCTGCGAGCATTTCCGCAGGTCAGAGCACATGACAACGGTGTTCAGTCCCGTGTTGCAGATACCCCCTACCCGTAGTTCACTGACCCCTCGTACACAGATGTCACCATCGAACGAGACCGAATCCGGGAGGGCCTTCATGGGGGCTGGGCACGACCACGGACACACACACGGCGGGCCGCCGCCGACCGGCACCGCCGCCGCCGCGTACCAGGGGCGGCTGCGGATCGCGCTCGGCATCACACTGACCGTGATGGTCGTGGAGATAGTCGGCGGTCTGCTCGCGGACTCGCTCGCGCTCGTCGCGGACGCCGCGCACATGGCGACGGACGGCCTCGGGCTCGCGATGGCGCTGCTCGCCATCCACTTCGCCAACCGGCCGGCCGGCGGGAACCGCACCTACGGATACGCCCGCGCCGAGATCCTCGCCGCGCTCGCCAACTGCCTGCTGCTGCTCGGGGTGGGCGGCTACGTCCTGTTCGAGGCGGTCTCCCGGTTCGTGGAGCCCGCCGACACCGCGGGCGGCACGGCCGTCGTCTTCGGTCTGATCGGCCTGGTCGCCAACTCGGTGTCGCTGTCCCTCCTCATGAAGGGTCAGCAGGACAGCCTCAATGTGCGCGGCGCCTTCCTGGAGGTGCTCTCCGACGCGCTCGGCTCGGCGGCCGTCGTGGTCGCCGGTCTGGTGATCATGACCACCGGGTGGCAGGCGGCCGACCCGATCGCCTCGCTGGCGATCGGCCTGATGATCGTGCCCCGTACCGTCAAGCTGCTCCGCGAGACCCTCAACGTGCTCCTTGAATCGGCTCCCAAGGGGGTCGACATGGGCGAGGTGCGGGCGCACATCGTGGAGCTGCCCGGCGTCGAGGACGTACACGATCTGCACGCGTGGACGATCACGTCCGGGATGCCGGTGCTCTCGGCGCACGTGGTGGTCAGCCAGGAGGTCCTCGACACGGTGGGGCACGAGAAGCTGCTGCACGAGTTGCAGGGGTGCCTGGGCGATCACTTCGATGTCGAGCACTGCACCTTCCAGCTGGAGCCCGGCGGCCACGCCGAGCACGAGGCCAAGCTCTGCCACTGACCCTCCGCGGTTCCCGGCGCCCTTCGCGGGGCAGGGACATGCGGGTGCCCGTGGAAGTGCGGACACGCCGCTTTTGTACGGCAGACTGGGCAGCCGAGGACCGAAGCTAAGGATGGTTATGCCGAGCACACCAGCCACCACGGCGAACAACTCGTCGAACGGGACCACGGGCGCAGCCGCGGAAGAGATCATGCTCGAACTGGTCGACGAGAGCGGCAACACCATCGGAACGGCGGAGAAGCTCTCCGCCCACCAGGCGCCAGGTCAGCTGCACCGGGCGTTCTCCGTCTTCCTCTTCGATCCGGCGGGCCGGCTGCTGCTCCAGCGACGGGCGCTCGGCAAGTACCACTCCCCCGGCGTCTGGTCCAACACCTGCTGCGGCCACCCCTACCCCGGCGAGTCCCCGTTCGCCGCGGCCGCTCGGCGGACCTATGAGGAGCTGGGCATTTCGCCGACGCTGCTCGCCGAGGCGGGCACGGTCCGCTACAACCACCCGGACCCGGAGTCGGGCCTGGTGGAGCAGGAGTACAACCACCTCTTCGTGGGCCTCGTGCAGTCGCCGCTGCGGCCGGACCCCGAGGAGGTCGGCGAGACGGCGTTCGTGACGCCCGAGGAGCTCGCCGAGCGGCACGCCCGCGCCACGTTCTCGGCGTGGTTCATGACGGTGCTCGACGCGGCGCGGCCCGCGGTCAAGGAGCTCACGGGGCCCGACGCGGGCTGGTGATCCCCGGCAGTGGGGCCAGCGGGAGTGCGGCCCAGACGATCTTTCCGCCGTTCGCGGTCTGCTCGACGTCGCACACCCCCCCGGTCTCCTCGGTGATCTCCCGCACCAGGAGCAGGCCCCTGCCGCCGGTCTGGGCGTAGTCGGCCTCCAGGGCCTTGGGGCGGTAGGGGTGGTTGTCCTCGACGGCGACCCGGATCCACTCGGCGCCGATCGCCACCTCGACGGCGACCTGCGGAGAGAGCAGCGCCGCGTGTCTGACCGCGTTGGTGACCAGCTCGGAGACGATGAGGAGCAGCCCCTGCACGAGCTCGTCGTGCGCCGGTACGCCCTGGCGGGCCAGCAGGTCGCGCACCGCGTGCCGGGCCTGCGGGACGGAGGCGTCGACGGCGGGGGCGGTGAACCGCCACACCCCCTCGTACGACCGGGGACCGGCCAGAGCGGCGGGGTCGGGCGGCAGGCTCCCGCGGATCTCCATGTTCCGGCACCCACCCTCGCGGCTCGACTGCACACCCGTCTAGTGAAGAGTGTCGGGAGTGCGTTGGTCCGGACCGGCCGACTGAACAGAAGTCAGCACCAATCGCCGCTTTTTGCTCCCCGATGCCAGGGAAAGTCACTTCTCCATGGGGTTCTGATCCTCGCCTGAGGGCTTTGGCATGGCTTGCGGGGGTGTCGGAGACATCGGAGGTGTGCGTTCCCCGGCCTCCGCGG
The DNA here is from genome assembly GCF_044764265.1 of Streptomyces sp. NPDC094147. Classification (NCBI taxonomy): domain Bacteria; kingdom Bacillati; phylum Actinomycetota; class Actinomycetes; order Kitasatosporales; family Streptomycetaceae; genus Streptomyces; species Streptomyces sp. NPDC094147. Next base: position 18,596 of record NZ_JBIWHT010000013.1, read on the forward strand.
GGGCCGCCGCTTCATTCACCAGCGTGACGATTCTGCGTCCGCCCACTCCGATGGCGATCAGACCGAGTCCGTCGAAGAGCAGGGCGAGCGAGAAGAAGAAGCCGATGACGTAGCGGCTGTTGCTCGGCCAGCTCCCGAGCACCAGCACGCCGAGCAGCAACCCGAACGCGCCCTGCACCAGCGTCCAGCCGAACTGCGGCCCGCGCACCACCGCACTGCCCACCAGGCGGAACACTCCGCCGGTCAGGAACAGCAGGGCGGCGAACATGGTGAGCGCCTCCGCGCTGCCCTCGGGCCGGCGGATCACCACCACGCCCGCGGCGAGGTTCAGCGCGGCGACGACGACACCGAGCCAGAAGAAGCTGGACCCGCGCGACTGGATCGCGTGCGCCAGACCGACGACGCCGCCGACGAGCAGCAGCCAGCCGAAGAGCAGCATGGTGGTGAGGGTCGCGAATTCCGTATAGGCGAGGCCCACGAGACCGGCCACGACCAGGATCACACCGAGCAGGGCGAGCCGTCCGAAGCTGCGGCTCAGTTTTCTGCCTTCATGCCCGACGTGCTGAGTCCGTTCGGCCATCGGCGTCTCCTCACAGATCCGCGTGCGGCCCCCTGACGATCATAGGTTCCGGGTCCCCGGATAGCATCCGGCGCATGCAGCCGCAGCTGGAGCAGAGCCTTGACCAGGGCGTCGCCACCGTCGTCATCAGCAACCCCGCCAAGCGCAACGCGATGACGTCCGCGATGTGGCGGGCGCTGCCGCCGCTCCTGGCGCGCCTGGCGGCCGACCCGGACGTACGGGCGCTGGTACTGACCGGGGCCGGGGACACCTTCTGCGCCGGGGCGGACATCTCCTCGCTGCGGGAGCCCGGCGAAGACCCCAAGTCCCTCGCGGTACGGGCCGAGGAGGCCCTGGCGGCCTTTCCGAAGCCGACGCTGGCCGCGGTGCGCGGCTACTGCGTGGGCGGCGGCAGCCAGCTCGCGGCGGCGTGCGATCTGCGGTTCGCGGAGGAGGGCGCGTCGTTCGGTATCACTCCCGCGAAGCTCGGCATCGTCTACCCGGCCTCCTCCACCCGGCGGTTGGCCGCCCTGGTGGGACCCGCGACCGCCAAGTACCTGTTGTTCTCGGGCGAGTTGATGGACACCGGGCGGGCGCTGCGGACCGGGTTCGTGGACGAGGTGCTGCCTGCGGGCGAACTGGCCGGGCGGGTGGCCGAGTTCACCCGCGTACTGGCGTCGCGTTCGCAGCTCACCCAGGCGGCGGCGAAGGAGTTCGCGGACGGCGGGACCGGCCGGGAGGCCCACTGGGCGGAGCAGGCGCGCGGCAGCGGCGACGCCGCGGAGGGGGTCGCCGCCTTCCTGGAGCGCCGGGCTCCGCGCTTCACCTGGCGGGTCAGTCCTGAGGGAAGCCCTTCGTCCTGAACTGCTCCACGAGCTCGGCGGGCGCCTTGTCGGGCGAACCCGCGTCGTAGGGCGGCTGCGGGTCGTACTCGATGAGGAGCTGTACGGCCTGCGCGTACCGGTCCCCGGCGATCAGGCCGAGCAGCGTGAGCCCCATGTCGATGCCGGAGGAGACACCGGCCGCGGTCACGTACTTGTGGTCGAGCACGACCCGCTCGCCGGTCGGCGTGGCGCCGAGGCCGCGCAGCCCGTCGAGGGCGAGCCAGTGCGAGGTGGCTCGGCGCCCGTTCAGGAGCCCGGCGGCGGCGAGCAGCAGCGAGCCCGTGCACACCGAGGTGGTCCACGTCGACGTGACGTCGGCGGCGCGCAGCCAGTCGATGAGCGGCCCGCCCGCAAGGTGCGGTTCGACGGCCTCGGGCGGGGCGCCCGGCACGATCACGATGTCGGGCCGGGCCACCTCGGCCAGGGACTTCTCGGCGACGAGCGTGAGACTCCCGCTGTCGTTGCGTACGGGTCCGGCCTGCTCGGCGACGAACACCGTCTCGGCACCGGGGAGCCGGCTGAGGGTGTCATAGGGGCCCACCGCGTCGAGCGCGGTGAAGCCGGGGTAGAGGACGATGGCTATCTGCATGAACTGCCTTTCGGGACAGGAGAGTTGACTGACGGGCCGGAGTCCTTGCCGCGGTCAGCGGCCGGCTTTGGTGCGAAAGCGGCTCGTGCCGCGGAGCTCCTCGACCAGATGGGCCGGGGCCCTGTCGGGCGAACCCGCGTCGTAGGGCGGCTGGGGGTCGTACTCGATGAGGAGCTGCACGGCCTGGGCCCGCTCGTCGCCTGCGATCCGGCCGAGCAGGGTGAGCCCCATGTCGATGCCGGAGGAGACACCGGCGGCCGTGACGTACTTGCCGTCGGTCACGACGCGCTCGCTCGTGGGCCGCGCACCGAACGTCGCGAGGTGGTCGAGGGCGAGCCAGTGCGAGGTGGCCCGGCGGCCCTCCAGGAGCCCTGCCGCGGCGAGCAGCAGGGAGCCGGTGCACACCGAGGTGGTCCAGGTCGATCCGGCGTCCACGGCGCGCAGCCAGTCCAGGACGGCCGCGTTGTCCATCTGCGCGTCCTGTCCGGGGCCGCCGGGCACCACCACGATGTCCGGCCGCGGGACTTCGCCGAGCGTGCGGTCCGCCAGGATGCCGAGGCTGCCCCGGTTGTCGTTGCGCACGGGTCCGGCCTGCTCGGCGACGAACACCGTCTCGGCACCGGGCGTGCGCCCCAGGATCTCGTACGGTCCGACGGCGTCCAGGGCGGTGAAACGGTCGTACAGCAGGATGGCGATCTGCATGGGCTGCCTTTCGACGGGCTGGGCAGACGTGACGGGGGCTATACGGAGGTGGGGCGGAAGCGGCGGCGGTATTCGGCGGGGGCCGTACCGAGGCTCTTGACGAAGGCGCGCCGCATCGCCTCAGGGGTGCCGTAGCCGGACGCGCGGGAGACCTCCCGCACGCCGTCCGGGGTCTCTTCGAGGAGGCGCCGGGCATGTTCGAGGCGGACGCGCTCGACGTAGCGGCCGGGTGTCGTGCCGGTCTCGGCGTGGAAGGCGCGGGCGAAGTGGCGCGGTGAGAGCCTGGCCCGCCCGGCGAGCGCCTCGACGGACAGATCGCCGTCCGGATGCTCGGTGATCCACTGCTGGAGCTCGCGCAGCGGCTCGCGCCTGGCCGTCTGCGCGGCGAGTTGCGCGCTGAACTGGGCCTGATTGCCGGGGCGGCGCAGGAACACGACCAGATTGCGGGCGATGGCCAGGGCCGCTTCCCGGCCGTGGTCCTCCTCCACCAGGGCGAGTGCGAGGTCGATCCCCGCCGTCACCCCGGCGGAGGTGGCGATGCTGCCGTCCCGTACGAAGATCGGGTCCGGGTCGACGCGCACCGCCGGGTAGCGGCGCGCCATGTGGTCGCAGGCCACCCAGTGCGTGGTGGCCCGGCGCCCGTCGAGCAGCCCGGTCTCGGCGAGCAGCAGCGCGCCCGTACAGACCGAGACGAGGCTTGCGGCGCGCGGGCCGTGCACCCGCAGCCAGTCGATCAGCCGGGGGTCGGGGCGGCGGGTGCCCTCGCCGCCGGGGACGAGCAGGATGTCCGGCGGCTCGGCGTCCGCGAGCGCGGAGTCGGCCATGAGGCGCAGCCCGCAGTGCGAGGAGACCGGGGCTCCGTCGAGCGAGGCGAAGCGCAGCCGGTAGGCCGTGGGGTCCCCGAGGAAGTGGCCCGCCCCGGCGAACACCTCGGCGGGGCCGGTCACATCGAGACTCTGGACGCCGTCGAAGAGGACGACGAGCACGGAGCGCTTCTTCATGCCCTCCATCCTTGGCCTGCGCCGCGATGGCCGCAATGACGAGAATCCCACCTATCCTGCCATCGCCACATCGTGCCGCCCCGCCTCTTCACGGCGTACCGACCAGTCGGTAACGTGCCGGGTATGAGTTCTCTCCCGCCGCGCGCCGGACGCCACTGCCACAGCCCCCTCAACTCGCTGCACGCCACGGTCTACTTCTCGCCGGACTTCACCAAGGAGCTCGCCGGGCTCGGCGTCGAGGACCCCAGCGCCGCCTACTTCGCGGGGCGCGCGGCCGCGATGGGCGCCGTGGGCCCCGGTGTTGTGGCGGCCACGTTCTACAACTTCCGCCACGAGCTGATCGCCCGGCACCTGCCCGCGGTGTGGCGGACCGCCTCCCCCGAGGCCGTCCTGGCCGCGCGCCTGCGGGCCGTCGACAACACGCTGCGCCGGCTGCTCGGCGAGGAGGCCGTGGCCTCGGACGAGATGGCCGAGTCCGCCCGCCTCGCGCTGCGCGCCGCCGAGGGCTGCACCCGGCACGCCCGGCCGCTGTACGCCGCGCACGCCGATCTGCCCGTGCCGGAGCAACCGCACCTCGCGTTCTGGCACGCGACGACCCTGCTGCGCGAGCACCGGGGCGACGGCCACCTCACCGTCCTGCTCGACCTGGGCCTGGACCCGCTGGAGGCCCTGGTCAGCCACACCGCGACCGGCAAGGGCATGGCGCCCCGCTGGATCCTCGCCACGCGCGGCTGGCAGCGGTCGGACTGGGACGCGGCCGCCGGGCGGCTGCGGGAGCGCGGACTGCTCGACGCCGAGGGCGAGTTGACGGAGGCCGGGGTGACGCTCCGCGCCGAGCTGGAGGACCGCACCGACCGCCTCGACCTTGCCCCGTACGAACTCCTCGGCGAGCAGGGCGTGACCCGGCTCACCGAGCTCGCCAAGGGGTTCCTCGTGACGGCGGCCCTGGCGGGCGGCTTCCCCGCGGACCTCATCGGCAAGGGCTGATCGTCGATTGTCGGTGCCTCCTGCCACAATGGCGCCCCAGGCTCAGCGAGAAGGCGGTACGGCAACGTGACGACGTCCATCGAAGGCAGGATCGCCGAGGAACTCGGCGTACGGGAGCGGCAGGTGAAGGCCGCCGTCGAGCTGCTCGACGGCGGGTCCACCGTCCCGTTCATCGCGCGCTACCGCAAGGAAGCGACCGAGATGCTCGACGACGCGCAGCTGCGCACGCTGGAGGAGCGGCTGCGCTACCTGCGGGAGCTGGAGGATCGGCGCACGGCGGTCCTGGAGTCCGTACGGGAGCAGGGCAAGCTCACCGAGGCTCTGGAGGCGCAGATCCGGGCCGCCGACACCAAGGCCCGCCTGGAGGACATCTACCTGCCGTTCAAGCCGAAGCGGCGCACCAAGGCGCAGATCGCGCGCGAGGCGGGCCTGGAGCCGCTCGCCGACGGCCTGCTCGGTGATCCGTCGGTGGAGCCGCTCGCCGCGGCGGCCGCGTTCGTGGACGCCGACAAGGGCGTCGCCGATCCGGCGGCCGCCCTGGAGGGCGCCCGCGCCATCCTCGCCGAGCGCTTCTCGGAGGACGCCGACCTGATCGGCGAGGTGCGCGAGCGCATGTGGTCCAAGGGCCGCCTCGCGGCGAAGGTGCGCGAGGGCAAGGAGGAGGCGGGCGCCAAGTTCGCCGACTACTTCGACTTCACCGAGCCGTTCACCGCGCTGCCCTCGCACCGGGTGCTCGCCATGCTGCGCGGCGAGAAGGAAGAGGTCCTCGACCTCGTCCTGGAGCCCGAGGAGCCTTCGGCGGAGCCGGGCCCCTCGACGTACGAGAACATGGTGGCGCGCCGTTTCGGTGTCGCCGATCGCGGCCGTCCCGGTGACAAGTGGCTCGCGGACACGGTGCGGTGGGCCTGGCGCACCCGCATTCTGGTGCACCTCGGCATCGACCTGCGGCTGCGGCTGCGTACCGCCGCGGAGGACGAGGCGGTGCGCGTCTTCGCGTCGAACCTGCGGGACCTGCTGCTGGCCGCCCCGGCCGGCACACGCGCCACCCTCGGTCTGGACCCCGGTTTCCGTACCGGCGTGAAGGTGGCAGTGATCGACGCGACGGGCAAGGCCGTGGCGACGGACGTGATCTATCCGCACGTCCCGGCGAACAAGTGGGACGAGTCGCTGGCGAAGCTGGCCCGGCTCGCCCAGGAGCACGCGGTCGAGCTGATCGCCATCGGCAACGGCACGGCGTCCCGCGAGACGGACAAGCTCGCCGGTGAACTCATCGCGAAACACCCGGAGTTGAAGCTCTCCAAGGTGATGGTGTCGGAGGCGGGCGCTTCGGTGTACTCGGCTTCGGCGTTCGCCTCGCAGGAGTTCCCGGACATGGACGTGTCGCTGCGCGGCGCGGTCTCCATCGCCCGGCGCCTCCAGGACCCGCTGGCCGAGCTGGTGAAGATCGACCCGAAGTCCATCGGCGTCGGCCAGTACCAGCACGACCTGTCCGAGGTGAAGCTGTCGCGCTCGCTCGACGCGGTGGTCGAGGACTGTGTGAACGGCGTGGGTGTGGACGTCAACACCGCGTCCGCGCCGCTGCTTTCGCGGGTCTCGGGCATCGGGTCGGGTCTCGCCGAGAACATCGTGGCGCACCGCGACGCGAACGGCCCCTTCCGTTCGCGCAGGGCCCTCAAGGACGTGGCGCGGCTCGGCCCGAAGGCGTACGAGCAGTGCGCGGGCTTCCTGCGGATCCGCGACGGCGAGGACCCGCTGGACGCGTCCAGCGTGCACCCCGAGGCGTATCCGGTGGTGCGGCGGATGGTGAAGACGGTGGGCAGCGAGGTCGCATCGCTGATCGGCAACACCGGGGTGCTGCGCTCGCTGCGGCCCGATGACTTCGTGGACGAGTCCTTCGGTCTGCCCACGGTCACGGACATCCTGCGCGAGCTGGAGAAGCCGGGGCGCGATCCGCGTCCGGCGTTCAAGACGGCCGTCTTCAAGGAGGGCGTCGAGAAGATCGGCGACCTGGCGTCCGGGATGGTGCTTGAGGGGGTCGTCACGAACGTGGCGGCGTTCGGCGCGTTCATCGACATCGGTGTGCACCAGGACGGGCTCGCACATGTCTCGGCGCTGTCGAAGACGTTCGTGAAGGACCCGCGCGATGTGGTCAAGCCGGGCGACATCGTCAAGGTGAAGGTCCTCGACGTCGATGTGCCGCGCAAGCGGATCTCGCTGACCCTGCGGCTGGACGACGACGCGGCGGCGCCGGGCGGCGCGCCCAAGCGGGAACGCGGCGAGCGGGGCGGCCAGGGCCGGAGCCAGGGCGGCCGGCCTCCGCAGCAGCGCCAAGGGCAGAGTCAGGGTCAGGGTCAGCAGCAGCGCCGTGGAAACGGCGACGGCGAGGCCCGTGGCGGCAGTCGGCAGGGCGGCCAGGGCCGCGCCTCGGCCCCGGCTCCCGCCAACAGCGCGATGGCGGACGCCCTGCGCAAGGCGGGCCTGCTCGACCCGAAGGGCCGCGGCGGCCGCTGAGCACGGGCCTGCGACGAGGGGCGGGCGCCGCGTCAACCGGCGTGCGCCCGCCCCTCGTTGGCCTGTTACGGGGGGGGTGTCAGGCCTCCAGGGCAACCGGGCCCGTCGTGACCGGCTCGGCGTTGCGCCGAGTCTTGGCCCAGCCGGTGCGGCCGCGCAGACTGCGCGCGAATCCGCGCGCCGAGACCACGAACAGGTGGTACGCGTACAGCCACAGCGCGAGGCCCCAGAGGAGCGCCGTGAGCCGGGAGGCCTCGGGGGCGTGGTCGCGCCGGTAGACCGGGCCCCACAGGACGAACGGGCCGATGGAGAGCGCCGCCAGGACCAGCGTGAGCGGCCAGACCGCGAGCGAGCCGAGTCCGCCGAGGACCAGCATCGCGGCGCACAGCACGAGCGTGAGCAGGTGCGCGACGGGCTGGAAGAAGGTGTACAGCGTCTCCAGGACGCCCGCGCCGGTGTACTGGCGCGAGGAGACGATGCGGCTCGCGTAGCGCACGCACTGGAGGTTGCCCTGGGCCCAGCGGGTGCGCTGGGTGAGCAGGCGTCGGATGTGCGGGAGGCCCTCCTGGGAGACCCAGGTGTCGGCGATGTGCGTGATGCGGTAGCCGGCGAGGATCATCTGGAGGCCCAGCTCGTAGTCCTCCAGGAGCGCGCCCCGCTGCCAGGGGCGCCGCTCGGCGGCGGCGATCCGGTCGAGCGCGGAGAGCCGGGTGAACTGGCCGTTGCCGCCGAGCCCCACGGAGCCGGTACGGCCGCGGAGCAGCTGCATGCCCGCGTTGGACACCGAGAACTCCATGTCCTGGACGCGGACCAGGAGCCGTGCGAAGGCGTTGGCCAGGCGGCCCCGGCCGGGCAGCGGGCGCTCGTCGTCGACATTGCGCATCCGTACGCCGACCTGGACCCCGCCCACCTCCGGGTCGGCGAACGCGGCCGGTCCCGAGACGAGTTCGAGGGCGCGCGGGTCGAGCCTCCCGTCGGCGTCGACCACGCACACCACGGTCCGGTCGCGGTCCGCCCCGGCCGGCAGGAAGTCGCCGAGCTGCTCGTAGGCGGCGTTCAGGGCGTCGCCCTTGCCGGTGCGCGCGTCGGGCCGCACCCGGCGTACGAGGTGGACGCGCCGGTCGTCCTCGGCGAGGGCGGCGACGATGAGGCCGGTCCGGTCCTCGCTGTCGTCGTCGATCACCCACACGTGCGCGCCGGGAAAGTCGGCGCGCAGCTGGGCGACGGTGGTGGCGACGACGGCCTCCTCGTCCCGGCAGGGCACGAAGAAGTGCCAGTCCAGGGCGCCGGGGTCGCCGGGCTCGGTGCGCGGACGGCCGAGGTAGGCGCGGCGGGCGCCGGCCCAGTAGAGCAGGAAGCAGCCGAGGAGGAAGAAGGGGAAGAGGAAGAGCAGGAGGCTGTTGGGCATGGCGGGGTCCTTGGCGGTCGTTTGCCGGGCGGTGAAGCGCCCCTTGGGGCGCGGGGAACTGCGCGACCGGCCACGGACAGCCCGCGGCCGGTCGATGGCCCCCTCAGGCAACGGCCGCGTATGCCTCCCGCGCCGCGAGCCCGGCCAGCAGCGCGATGATGCGCCGCGAGGCGAGGCCGTCGCCGAAGGGGCTGGGCAGTGCCGCGAGCCGGGCCCGGCCGGGCGCGCCTTCGGCCAGTATCCGGCGGGCCGCCCGCCCCAACTGTGGCCCAGGACGCGCCAGTTCGGCGAAGTCGGCCATCGCCTCGGGGCGCTCGGTGGAGTTGCGTACGACGACGAGGGGGCGCCCGAGGACCGTGACCTCCTCCTGGACGCCTCCGGAGTCGGACACCAGCAGGGCCGCGTGCTGGGCGAGGGCGAGGAAGGCGCGGTAGCCCAGCGGCGGGGTGACGAGGAGGGGTTCGAGGAGTCCGGCCAGGTCCGCGGCGTCGATGCGGGCCCGGGTGCGGGGGTGCAGGGGAAGGACCACCGGCAGTTCGGCGGCGAGGGCGGCGAGTTCGCTGAGGACGGCGCGCAGCGCGGCCGGGTCGTCGGTGTTCTCGGGCCGGTGGACGGTGGCCAGGACGTACTCGTCGCTGGTGAGTCCGTGTCGCTCCAGCTCGGCGAACCGCTGGGCGCTGGTGGGGAGTTGGCCGCGTACGGCCTCGACGACGGTGTTGCCGGTGACTTCGATGCGGCCCGCGGGGATGCCTTCGGCCAGCAGGTTGGCGCGGTTCTCGGGGGTCGCCGCGCACAGCACGTCCGCGATCCGGTCGATCAGCACCCGGTTGTGCTCCTCGGGCATGTTCCAGTCGTGGCTGCGCAGGCCCGCCTCGACGTGCACGAGTGCGATGGCCCGCGCGTTGGCGGCGAGCGCGCCGGCCAGTGCCGCGTTGGTGTCGCCCTGGACGACGACGGCGCGCGGCGGCTCGGCGGTGAACACCGCGTCCAGCTGGGCCAGGGCGGCGGAGATCTGGACCGCGCGGGGCTCGCCGCCGATGCCGGTGAGGTAGGTCGGCTCGGGGATGCCGAGGTCGGTGAGGAAGCGGCCGGAGAGCTCCTCGTCGTAGTGCTGCCCGGTGTGCACGACGTGTGCGGCGGGCCCGAGGAGGCGGATCAGCTCGGTCAGCTTGACCAGCTCGGGGCGGGTGCCGAGGACGACGGCGATGCTGCGGGGCGGCAGGGCGGGCACACGAACTCCAGGAACGGACCGGCGGGACGCCCATGAGGGTGTCCGCTGTCCGTTGCGCCCCCGGATGGCCTTCGGTTGCCCGACGGTTGCGATGGCGGCAACCGGACATTCCCGGGCCTTTCGACCGGCTCCGGCCGGGACCTTGGCCCTCTGGGCGCCGGGCCCTTCAGCCCGTGCGGGGCTCCTCGCGTCAGGATTCCCGGTCGCCGCGGTAGCGGTAGCCGAGGCCGCGCACCGCTTCGAGGGGGTCCGATTCGAGGCTGCCCGCGGCCTGCTGGAGCTTGCGGCGTACGCGCAGCACCGCGAATTTCACCCGCTCGCGGCCGATGCCCTGGGGATCGTCCCAGACCTGGTCGAGCAGCTGGTCGGTGGTGACGACGCGGCCCCGGTTGCGTACCAGCACCTGGAGCAGCCGGTACTCGATGTCGCTGAGCCGGACCTCCTCGCCGCGCCAGACCGCGGAGCGCCGCTCGGGCACGAGCCGCAGGGCCTCGTCGTGGGTGGCGCCCGCCCAGCGCGCGGGCGCGGCGCGGCGCAGGAGCGCCTCGACCCGGGCGAGCAGCTCCTCGTTGCCGAACGGTTTGGGCAGGTAGTCGTCGGCTCCGGCGCGCAGGCCGCGCACCCGGTCGCTCTCGGCGCCGCGCGCGGTGAGCAGCAGCACCGGAAGATCGGTCATGTCGCGGGTGCGTTCCAGCACCTGCCAGCCGTCGAGTCCCGGCAGGCCGATGTCGAGGACCATCAGGTCGGGGCCGTCCGCGAAGAGCCGCCGCAGCCCCTCGCGGCCGTCCGCGGCGGGCACCACCTCGTACCCGGCCCGGGTGAACAGGATGCGCAGGGCCATCGCCACGTCGGGGTCGTCCTCGACCACCAGGATCCGCGTCACCGCCCTGCTCCTTCGGCGGGCGGCCCTGCCACCGGGAGCCGGATGCTGAAGACCGCTCCCCCGCCGTCCGCTTCCGAGACGGTGAGTTCGCCGCCGTGCCGGCGCACGATCTCGCGGCTGATGGTGAGGCCGAGGCCGGTGCCGGGGAAGCCGCCGGTCCGGGCGTTCGGGGCGCGTACGAAGCCGGAGAAGATCTCTTCGCGGTACTGCTCGGGCACGCCGATGCCGGTGTCGGCGACGTCGATGTGCCACTGCTCGCCGTCCGGGGCCGCGTCGATGTCGATGCGGCCGCCGGGAGGGGTGAACTTGGCTGCGTTCTCAAGGAGGTTGGCCAGAACGTGCTCCAGGCGGTGCTCGTCGCCGTGGAGCAGCGGTCCCTCGGCGCAGCGCAGCACCACGAACACACCGGCCTGCGAGGTGGTGGACATCCGGTCGAGGACCGCGTGCTGGAGCATCCGCGCGATGTCCACCCGGCCGAACTCCAGCTTGAGCTGCGGGCTGCGCAGCCGGGCGGTGTTCATGAGGGTGGTCATGACGCGTTCCATGCGTTCGGCGTTGCGCCGGATCGCGGCCAGGAAGTCGCGCTGGTCGGCCTCCAGCGGGCCCGATGCCGGGTCGGCGAGGAGCTCGCAGAAGCTGAGGATGGAGGTGAGCGGGGTGCGCAGGCTGTGCGAGGCGAGGGCGAGGAATTCGTTGCGCTGCCCGGCGAGCTCGCTGAGCGCCGCGTTGTCGCGCTGGAGCGCGTGCTCGCGGCGCTTGTCCTCGGTGATGTCCTCGGCGGTCCACAGCGAGCCGAAGGGCACGCCGTCCGCGCCGTAGAGCGGCTCCACGTCGCGCCGGATCACGCGCCCGTCGGTGAGCGGGATCTCGGCGGCCCGGTGGATGTGCCGGGCGGCGATGGCGTGGGTGGTGTCGACGATCCAGGAGGGCCGTTCGGCGAAGGTGTCGCACACGGCGTCGACCACCGGTCCGAGCGGTGCGCCCGGGGTGTGGTCGACGCGGCCTTCGAGGGCGAACATGTCGGTGAATCGCCGGTTGACGGCGATCACGATCTCGTCGCCTCCTTGAACGATGGCCGCCCTGGGCAGCGCGTCCAGGACGGCCTGAAGTCGGTCGCGGTGCACCCGACCACCGTACGCTCGGGCCATCGGATATTGCTGACGCGAAGGCACTTGTCGACGCCGAGGGCCAGGTCCGGGCGGTGTCAGTGCTCGGTGACCTTTCCGTCCGCGACTTCCAGGCGCCGCGTCGTGTGGACCGCGTCGAGCATCCGCCGGTCGTGGGTGACCAGGAGCAGGGTGCCGGTGTACGAGTCGAGGGCGGACTCCAGCTGCTCGATGGCGGGGAGGTCCAGGTGGTTGGTCGGCTCGTCCAGGACCAGGAGGTTGACTCCGCGGCCCTGGAGCAGGGCGAGCGCCGCTCGGGTGCGCTCGCCCGGGGACAGCGAGGCCGCGGTGCGCAGCACGTGGTGCGCCTTGAGGCCGAACTTGGCGAGCAGGGTGCGGACCTCCGCCGGTTCCGTGTCGGGGACCGCGGCGCAGAACGCGTCGAGCAGACTCTCCGTACCCAGGAACAGGCCGCGCGCCTGGTCGACCTCGCCGACGACGACGCCCGAGCCGAGCGAGGCGTGGCCCGCGTCCAGCGGGAGCCGGCCGAGGAGGGCGGCGAGCAGGGTCGACTTGCCGGAGCCATTGGCGCCGGTGATGGCGACACGGTCGGCCCAGTCGATCTGGAGCGAGACGGGACCGAAGGTGAAGCCGTCGCGGTGCACCTCGGCGTCGCGCAGGGTCGCGACGACCGCGCCCGAGCGGGGTGCGGCCGCGATCTCCATCCGCAGCTCCCACTCCTTACGGGGCTCGTCCACGACGTCGAGGCGCTCGATCATGCGCTGCGTCTGGCGGGCCTTCGAGGCCTGCTTCTCGCTGGCTTCGCTGCGGAACTTCTTTCCGAGCTTGTCGCTGTCGGTGGCCTTGCGGCGGGCGTTCTTGACGCCCTTGTCCATCCAAGAGCGCTGCATCTGGGCGCGGCCTTCGAGGGCGGAGCGCTTGTCGGCGTACTCCTCGTAGTCCTCGCGCGCGTGGCGGCGCGCGGTCTCGCGCTCTTCCAGGTAGGCCTCGTAGCCGCCGCCGTAGAGGTTGATCTGCTGCTGCGCGAGATCGAGTTCGAGCACCTTGGTGACGGTGCGGGCGAGGAACTCGCGGTCGTGGCTGACGACGACCGTGCCGGCCCGCAGCCCCTTCACGAACGCTTCGAGCCGCTCCAGGCCGTCCAGGTCGAGGTCGTTGGTCGGCTCGTCGAGGAGGAAGACGTCGTACCGGGACAGGAGCAGCGAGGCGAGGCCCGCGCGGGCGGCCTGGCCGCCGGAGAGCGCGGTCATCGGCTGGTCGAGGCCGGTGGTCAGGCCGAGCGACGCGGCGACCTCCTCGGCCCGCTCGTCCAGGTCGGCGCCGCCGAGCGCGAGCCAGCGCTCCAGGCTGTCGGCGTACGCGTCGTCGGCGCCGGGCGCCCCGTCGACCAGGGCCTGGGTGGCGGCGTCCATCGTGTCCTGGGCGGCGGCGACCCCGGTGCGGCGGGCCAGGAACGCGCGGATCGTCTCGCCGGGCCGCCGGTCGGGCTCCTGCGGGAGGTGGCCGACGGTCGCGCCGGGCGGGGAGAGCCGCAGCTCGCCCTGTTCAGGGGTGTCGAGCCCGGCGAGCAGGCGGAGCAGGGAGGACTTGCCCGCGCCGTTGGGTCCGACGAGGCCGATGACGTCGCCGGGGGCGACCACCAGGTCGAGCCCGGCGAAGAGGGTGCGGTCGCCGTGGCCGGCGGCGAGGTCCTTGGCGACGAGGGTTGCAGTCATGAGGTGACCGATCCTAAGCGGTCGCCGGGCACGCGCCGAGCCCCCGTCGGGCCAGGTGCCGGCGGCCCCACCACGCCTCGGCTCGCACCGCCGCTCCGGAAGATGCCGCCGCGGCCCGCCGACCCCCTTGGCGACGGGTCCCCACCTCCGTCAGGATCGGCCGTGACGCACGCCCCAGGGACGGCCGACTCCCTGGCCCACCGTCCGACCGCACCAGCTCCTTCCTGGAGGTCTCCGCACCATGAACACTGCCGTGTCGCCCCGCTGGCTCGTCGGCGGGGTGCCGCCGCGTCCCGCCGCCCCCAAGCTCTACTGCTTCGCGCACGGGGGCGGTTCGGCCACGGAATACCTCCGCTGGGCCGCCGACCTGCCGGGCGTCGAGGTCCAGGCCGTGCAACTGCCCGGCCGCGGTTCGCGGTTCGGCGAGCCGGGGTTCGCCTCGATGGAGGCGCTGGTCGCGGCGTTCCTCGCCGAGGTGCCGCTGAGCCGGGCGCCGTACGCTTTCTTCGGGCACAGCCTGGGGGCGCTCATCTCGTACGAGATCACCCGCGCCCTGCGGGCCGCCGGCCGCCCACTGCCCGCCCGCTTGATCGTCTCCGGCTTCCCCGCGCCGCACCACCGCCATGAACGGGCCTCGGACCCGCTGCACCGGCTGTCCGACGACGAGCTGATCGAGCGGGTGGCGAGGATCCACGGCGGCATCCCGCAGGAGGTACTGGACTCGGCGGAGCTGCGGGAGCTGGTGGTCGGCCCGCTGCGGGACGACTACCGCGTTCTGGAGACGTACTCCTGGCGGGAGGCGGAGCCGCTGCCCGTGCCGATCACGGTGTTCGGCGGCCGGGACGACTCGATCGCGGCCGAGCGGCTCGACGCCTGGCGCGAGCACACCACGGGTGAGGTGACGGTACGTCACTTCCCCGGTGGCCACTTCTACTTGCACGCCGATCCCGCCCCGGTGCTGAGGGCACTGACCGAAGCGCTGGAGAGGGTCGGCTCACCGGACGGCGGTCGGCCACCGCACTCGGACCGCTCCTGACGGCCGACCGCCCCGGTCGCGCCGGGCGGCGCTCGCGTCGCCGTCCTCGCCGAACGGGCGGCGCTGTGGGTACCGTCCCGCCATGAGCAGCGAAGTGATCGTGGTGGGCGGCGGGGTCATCGGGCTGACGACGGCGATCGTCCTGGCCGAATCGGGGCGCCGGGTGCGGGTGTGGCGCGGGGAGCAGGCGCGGGGCACGGCCTCCGCGACGGCCGGGGGGCTGTGGTGGCCGTACCGCATCGAGCCGGAAATCCGCGTCGGCGCCTGGGCGTTGGCCTCGCTCCGGGTGTACGAGGAGCTCGCCCGGACGCCGGAGGCGACCGGGGTGCGGCTGGTCGAGGGGCTGCACGCCGGGACCGGGCTAGACGGTCTCGGGCCGTGGGCGGCCGAGGTGGCCGGACTGCGCCCGTGCCCGCAGGGGCTGCGGGCCAGGCTCCCGCTGATCGACATGCCGGTCCATCTCCAGTGGCTGGAGCGGCGGCTGGCGGACGCCGGGGGCACGGTGGAGACGCGGGAGATCGAGCGCCTTCCGGATGCGCCGGTCGTGGTCAACTGCACGGGCCTGGGCGCCCGGAATCTCGTACCGGATCCCGAAGTGCGGCCGGTACGGGGTCAGTTGGTGGTGGTCGAGAATCCGGGGATCCGGGACTGGTACACCGCGGTGGAGCACGGCGGCTCGGAGACGACCTACTTCTTCCCCCAGCCGTACGGGCTGCTCCTGGGCGGCACCGCCGAGGAGGACGACTGGAACCCGGCGCCCGATCCGGCGACGGCCGAGCGGATCATCGCGCGCTGTGCGCTGGTGCGCCCCGAGATCGCCGGGGCGCGCGTGCTCGCCCACCGGGTGGGGCTGCGCCCGGTACGGGACTCTGGGGTGCGCGTCGAGCGCGAACCGGCTCCGGACCGTGGGGTGTTGGTGCACAACTACGGACACGGTGGCGCCGGGGTGACGGTGGCCTGGGGCTGCGCGGAGGAGGCGGCGGCGCTGGCCGCCTCCTCCTCCGCGCCCCCTTCTTCCGGCTGACTCAGCAGCGCTCGACGGGCTCGGCCTCGGTCAGCGCGTACTGGGCCCGCGCGTCGAGCAGCAGCGGCACCAGGGCGCGCAGCGACTGGCGCAGCGGAACGAGGGCTCCCCCGTCGGGCGTCCGCTTCAACTGGACGCCGTGCAGGGTGAGTTGCTCCTTGACCTGTTGGTACTGGGCGGGGCTCAGGCGGTAGCCGCACGGTGGATCGCGGAGGATCTCCGCGGGTGTCGGGGGCGCGTTGTCGGCGCCTGCGAGGTAGACCGGCCCTTGGTCGCGGTATCCGGCGACGCGGGCCGCGCCCGTGGCCGCCTCGACGGCTCCCCGACGCTCCGCCACAAACGTGAACAGTCCGTCGAGACCAGTCAGTTGGGAGTCGACGCGGCGTCGGTTGTTTACCGCCGGATCGGCCTTCTCCGCGTCGGTCATCGCATCCGAGCGGCTCTCGATGAGCAGGGCGACGGCGTGTTTGATGCCCGCCGTGTTGCGCAGGATCCGTTCCTGGCCGTCGCCTGCGACCTGCTTGACGGGGGCGCCGGTGGCCGGGTCGGTCCAGATGCCGTAGGTGCCGGTACGGTAGCCCGCCTCCCGCGCGGCCGCGCGGACGTAGTCGCCGGACAGGTTCTGCGCCTCCTGGTGCACCTTGCGAGAGGTGTTGAGGTTGCGCGGCCAAAGGTCGAAGAGGTCCTTGTCGTAGTACTTGGGGGTGGCCCGGTACTCGTGCAAGTCGTAGACGACATCGGGGTGTTGGTCACGCATCACCGTGGCCGTGGCCCGCGCCTCCGCGGTCTTCAGGGCGATGTGGTCGCGGTTGATGTCGGCGCCTTGGGAGTTCTCCCGGGTGTCGGCGGCCCGGCCGTCGGGGTTGGCGGTCGGGATGACCAGGACGGTGGTGCGCTCCAGGAAGCGCAGCGTCGTCCGGTCCTTGGCCAGCGCGAGGTCGCGGATCGTGGTGAGACACGCCTCGCGTCCTGCCGGTTCGTCACCGTGCTGACTGCACACGAGAAGCACGGTGTCCGTGGTGTGCCCGCCGCCGATGCGCACCTCTTGCAGCGGACGGCCCTGCCGGGTGGTGCCGATCCGGTACACCGAGGTCCGCTCGCTGAGCCGGTCGACCGCGGCGAGGAACGCCTGCTCCTCCGGCTGGCTGGTCCAGCGCGCCCCGTCGCTGTTCTCGAAGCCGGTCCGGGGCACGGTGGAACTCGCCGCGGCGGGCGCGGTGACCAGGGGGACGGCGAGCGCGGCCGCCGTCACCCCCAGCAGCACCAGACGTGCTTTCACCGGCGGACGTCCCCCGGCAGCCGCTGCGTCATGCGCGGAACCGGAACGCCCTTGGGCGCCACGAAGTTGCCCGCCCCGAGCTGCGGACGCGTACCGGAAGTGGCCCGCACGAACGCCCAGGGGCCGCCCACGAACGGCACCTTCGCCGCCGTGCGCGCCAGGTCCACCGTGAGGGTCGGCCTGCTCGCCGGCGCATTGATGAGGCCGTTGTCGGTGCCCGCGACGATCAGCGCGAGCCGGTGTCCGGCCGGGACGACGTGGTCGGTGGCGGCCAGGTCGAGCGTGATGGTGTACGGCTTTCCGGGGGTCAGCGGGACGCCCTTGGTGGCGGAGGCGTAGTGACCGAGGTCGGCCCAGCCGCGGCTGAAGACGGTGTAGCCGACGTCCTTCTTGTCGGCCGAGGTCGTCAGGAAGCAGGAGCTGTCACCGGCCGTGCTCGCGCCCCAGCAGGTGCGGTCGGTGCCGGTGACGATGCCCTCGCCCGCCCCTGCGTAGTTGCGGATCGTGTCGGGCCCCAGGTCCACGAGGACCGCCGACAGGTAGGCGCTGCTGGTCGTCGGCGTCGCGGTGACGGTCACCTTGGACGAGCCGGACACTCGCAGGTCCTTGGTGAGCGGCTGGGTGGTGAAACCCGCCTTGTCGGGCGTCGACTTGTCGATCTGGGCGGCCCAACTCGTCTCGTCGAGGGCCGGGTTGTCGGTGAACGTCGAGGTGGTTCCGGCGGGCGCGGGGCTCAGCGCGAGCCCGCCGACCCCGGCGGCGGGGCCGCTCACCGGATGCACCGTGGTCGCCGCGGTGCCGGCCGGCGGCCACACGCGGTCGGTGCTCCACTGGTCGGGGTGGCGCTCGATGTCGGCCATGGGGCGGCGTTCGATGCCGTTGTCGTAGCCGAGCAGGTAGTGGTCGAACCACTGGTGGAGGGTGGCCACCCAGTCGCTGCGCCGGTAGTCGAACGGGTCGACGTGGCTGGTCTGCGACAGCCAGATCTTCCGCTCGACCCCGTTCGCGGCGAGCGCGTCCCACCACTGGCCGAAGTTCTTCGTACGGACGTTGAGATCCTGCATGCCGTGCACAACGAAGACACTGGCCTTGACGTTGTCGGCCTGGCGGACGTAGTCGCGTTCGGTCCAGAGATTCGTCCAGTCGCCGCTGCGCGGGGAGCCGTCGACGAGCTTCTTCTGCACCGCGGCGCAGTGCGCCTGCGCGTCCGGGCTTTCGACGTAGCCGGCGAGGTCGGCGGGGCCCCCGTCGTAGAGCTGGGCGCCCTTGGCGAAGTAGTAGTCGTACCAGGACGAGATGGCGCTGATCGGCACGATCGTCTTGAGGCCCTCGACGCCGGTGGCGGCCACCCCGTTGGCTATGGTGCCGTCCCAGCTCTTGCCGATCATGCCGGTGCGGCCGTTGGTCCACCCGGCGGTGGCGCGCTCGCTGCCCGTCCGCGTGGTGTAGGCGCGGGCGCGGCCGTTCAGCCAGTCGATCACGGCCTTGGCGGACTGGATGTCGGAGCGGCCGCCGACGTCGACGCAGCCGTCCGAGCGGTTGGTTCCGGCCAGGTCCACGCCGACGAAGGCGTAGCCGCGCGGCACGAAGTAGTTGTCGTAAAAGAGCGGCATCTGGACGACGTCGCCGTTCGCGTCGTACGTCTTGAGCTGGCTCTCGTTGCCGCGTCCGCAGCACGAGTAGTAGGGGCTGGCGTCCATGATGACCGGTATCTTGCGGCCCTGCTGAGCGGGCTCGCGCGGCCGGACGATGTCGACCGCGACCCGGTCGCTCTTGCCGTCCCCGTCACCGTCCAGACCGGTGTCCACCCAGACGGCCTCACGGATGGCGTTCTCGTACGAATAGACCGGCTGGCTCTCCCGGACATGGGCCGCCTGGGCGCCCGCCGGGGCGATCAGCACCGCGGCCAGGGCGGCCACGGCCGCGAAGACGAAGGATCTGAGGGGGCGCGACCTGTTGGATCGTGTCCTGAGGCGGGTGCCCCGCGTGCGTATCGACATGGGCGGACGGTACTCCGGTCAACTCCCGCGCAAAAGAGGGTAGTCGAGAAACCAAAGCGACCGAAGCCGTACAAGTCAACATGTCGGCCGAATGGCGATCGTGTGACAGCAGGGGCCATGGACATGACCGGAGCGGGAAGGGCTGAATAGGGTCCGAAGAGATCGTTCACCCCACGACGACCCTTACGACTTGGAGCTTTTGTGCACCGCAAAATCATCGCCCCGAGCGTGCTCGCCGCCTCCCTGCTGCTGGTGATCCCGGCATCGGCCGCGGACTTCACTCCGGGCGCCCCGGGCATCGGCGACCCCTACTACCCGACCAGCGGCAACGGCGGCTACAACGTCTCGCACTACGACCTGAGGCTCAAGTACCAGCCGAAGACCGACCTGTTGGAAGGCACGGCGACACTGCTCGCCACCACCCAGCAGGACCTGTCCCGCTTCAACCTGGACTTCGGGCTCGCCGTCAGCGAAGTGCGGGTGAACGGCGCCAAGGCGACCTTCGCCAAGTCCGGCAGCCATGAGCTGGAGATCACTCCGGCCACCCCGCTGCCGAAGGGCCGGTCCATCACCGTGGTGGTGAAGTACGCGGGCAAGCCCTCCGAGCTGAAGGTCGACGGCTGGACGGCCTGGCAGCGCACCCCGGACGGCGGCGTCGCCGCCCAGGAGCCGGACTCCGCCGTGTGGTGGTTCCCGTCCAACGACCACCCGCTGGACAAGGCCACCTACGACGTGTCGGTCAAGGTCCCGGACGGCACCCAGGCCATCAGCAACGGCGTGCTGCAGGGCCAGAGTTCGAAGCTCGGCTGGACGACGTACAACTGGCGCTCCAACAAGCCGCAGGCGTCCTACCTCGCCACGCTCGCCGTCGGCAAGTTCGACATCACGACCGACAAGACCGCGAGCGGACTGCCGGTCCTCAACGCGTACAGCAAGGATCTCGGCGACAACGACGGGGCGGCGCGCGCCAGCGTCGAGCGCACCAAGGACGTCGCCGAGTGGCTGGAGAGCGTCTTCGGCACGTACCCGTTCAACGCGCTCGGCGGGTACGTCCCGAACGTGCCGAGCCACTTCGCCCTGGAGACGCAGACCCGCCCGTTCTACAGCCCCGCGCAGTTCGCCAAGGGCGCCAACGTCTCGGTGGTCGTGCACGAGCTGGCGCACCAGTGGTACGGCGACAGCGTCTCGGTCAAGGGCTGGAAGGACATCTGGGACAACGAGGGCTTCGCGTCCTACGCCCAGTGGCTCTGGTCGGAGAAGGAGGGCGAGGGCACCGCGCAGGAGCTGGCGGACTGGGTGTACGCGCAGCACCCGGCCGACGACCCGTTCTGGAAGGTGAAGCCGGGCGACCCGGGGCCGGACAACCAGTTCGACGCCGCCGTCTACGACCGGGGCGCGCTCGCCATCCAGGCGCTCCGCAACACGGTCGGCGACGCGTCCTTCTTCAAGATCCTCAAGGGCTGGCCGACCGAGCACGCCTACGGCAACGCGGCGGTGGGCGACTTCGTGAAGTACGCCGAGAAGGTCTCGGGCAAGCCGCTCGCGGAGCTCTTCGACACCTGGCTCTTCCAGCCCACCAGGCCTTCCAACTCGGCTGCGGCGAAGGCGAAGTTCACGGCCTTCTCGGGCGTCAGCGGAGCACAGCCGGGCAGGTCGGCCCACACGGTGAAGCCCGTCGAGCCGAAGTCGTGGAAGCAGATCGCCGCGACGCGTTCGGGGCACGCGGGGCACTGAGGGGAGCGGCGCGGGGGAGGTGAGCGGGGAGAGCGGGCGCGCTCTCCCCGCAGCGGGCAGGGCTCTTCCGCCCGCCTCCCCCGCGGGTCCGGCACCCGATACGCTGGCCCGGATCCGCCGATGAGGAGAACTCGCCTTGACCGAGCAGTACTTCGGCACGCGTCCCACCCTCGAAGCCGTCGCGGCGCGCGCCGGTGTCTCCCGGGCCACCGCGTCCCGGGTCGTCAACGGCGGTACCGGGGTGCGCCCGCCCCTCGTCGACAAGGTGCGCCAAGCGGTCGAGGAACTGGGCTACGTCCCCAACCCTGCGGCCCGTTCGCTCGTCACGCGCCGCACCGGCGCGGTCGCCGTGATCGTCGCGGAGCCGGAGACCAGGTTCTTCTCCGACCCCTTCTTCTCCCAGCAGATCCGCGGCATCAGCAGGGAACTCACCGCGCACGACACCCAGTTGGTGCTCCTCCTGGTCGAGGGCCCCGAGGACTACGGGCGGGTGTCCCGCTATCTGACGGGTGGTCATGTCGACGGGGCGCTCGCCTTCTCACTGCACGACGAGGACCCGCTGCCCGCGATCACCCGGGACGCCGGGATGCTGACGGTCTACGGCGGCCGGCCGGGCTGGCCCACGGATGTTCCCTACGTCGATGCCGACAACCGGGGCGGGGCGCGCCAGGCCGTACGCCATCTGCTCTCGATCGGCCGCGGGCGCATCGCCCACATCGCGGGCCCGCTCGACCAGACGGCTTCGACGGACCGCCTCGACGGTTACCGGGACGTCCTTCCGGAGGCCGATCCGACGCTGGTGGCCGAGGGGGCGTTCACGCCGGAGAGCGGGGCCCGCGCGATGGCCGAACTGCTGGCGCGCCGCCCGGACTTGGACGCCGTGTTCGCCGCCAACGACCTGATGGCTTCGGGTGCGCTGCGGGTGCTGCGGGAGCGCGGCAGGCGAGTGCCCGAGGATGTCGCACTGGTCGGCTTCGACGACATGGCCTCGGTGGCGGAGGCGACCGACCCGCCGCTGACGACCGTGCGCCAGGAGATCGAGGAGATGGGCCGGCTGATGGCGCGCCTGCTGCTGCGCGGACTCGACCAGGGCGGCACCGAGGCGGCCCCGCCCGCCCCGGTGATCACCCCGACGACACTGATCCGACGCGCTTCGGCGTGAGGTCGGTGGTCAGCGGTCAGCGGTCAGCGGGATCGCACCCGGCCGCCCGCCGAACGCCGGAACTCCGCCCTGGCCCTGCGGGCGAGCGGCAGAAAGCGCAGCCGCTCCGGCAGTACGGGGACCACGGCCCGCACCACCCGGCCGAAGCGGCGCAGCTTCCGCTCCTGCTCGTCCGTCCAGTCGAGCCCTATCGCCTCGCGTGCGTCCGGCGGCATGAATCCGATGGTGACGAACCGCCTGAAGCGCGCGAAGGGCGGAAGCAGCACCGGCCAGAGCGCTCTCAGGAGCAGCCGCAGGAGCAGCGGACCGCGGTCGGGGGGCGGGAGGGGCCGGTCGGTGGCGACCAGCTCCTCGACCACGACGTTGCTGCGGATCTCGTCGGCGAGGACCTTGCGGTAGTAGGGCCAGAACTCCTCGATGGTCTGCGGCATGTCCCGGTCGTGGATGCCGAGGATCCGGCCGACCTGGAGCCACTCCGCGTACAGCTTGCGGTGCTGGGCGTCGGTGAACGGACGGCCGAGGTACTGCTGGGCGTGCGCGTAGACGGGGTATCCGGTGGCGTGCACCCACGCGTAGTAGGCGGGCGTGAGCGCGTGGTAGCGCCGGCCGGTGGCGTCCGTGCCCTGGATGGTCTTGTGCAGCTGACGGAGTCGGCGCCCTTCCTCGGCGGCCCGGTCGCCTCCGTACACCCAGAGCTGCAACGAACGCAGGGAGCGCTCTCCGCGGCCCCACGGGTCGGTGCGGAACACCGAGTGCTCGTCGACGCCCGCACCGACCGCGGGGTGCGCGACCTGCATGGTGAGCGCGGCGGGCAGCGTGAGGAGCATTCGGATGTCCCCGGCGAGGCTCCACAGCACGCCGCCGGGCGGCGGCGGCACGGGTGCGGCGTCGCGGCGGTTCATGGGTGGGCTTCCTGGGGCTGACGGGGTCTGTGGTGCTGCCGGGTCTATAGGTGTTCCAGTATGCGATCACCCAGGGCACGACGGCACGCCGCCCAGGTCACAGAGCATGCGGGACCCAGCTCACAGAGCACACGGGGCCCAGGTCACAGACGGAGCGACTCCGAATTACACGCCGCCCGAGCCCGTCCGGGCTGCCCGCAGCGACGCCCCCGGCGCGGTCGGCTCGCCGGGGGATGTTCCTGCGGTCCGGCTCAGCGCTCGGCCGGGGCCGGGAGGGCCTCGCCGAGGATTCGGCCGGCCAGCTCGGTGGCCAGGACGTTCACGTACGGGCGCAGCTCCGCCTCGGCGGCGGTGCGGGCCGCGGCGATGTCCGCGGTGCCGGCGGCGAGGATCTCGTCCCGCTCCCGGACGCCCTCGGCGCGGGCCTCGGCTATCGCGGCGGTGCCGTCCTCCTTGGCCTGCTGCCTGATGCGGGCCGCCTCATGGCGCGCGTCGGCGAGCTCGGCCTCGTACTGCGCGCGCACCTCGGCCGCCTCCGCGAGCACGGCTTCGGCCTCGTGCGTACGGCCCGTGGTGAGCGCCTCCCGCTCCTCCAGCGTCCGCTTGATGCGGGGCAGCAGGACGCCGGCCATCACCCAGAAGCAGAGCGCGAACAGCACCAGGCCGATCAGGAGATCCGGCACCGTGGGATTGAGCGGGCCCACATCGATGGGGAGGAGATTCACGCCTGGCACCTTCTCTCTCACACGCGCCCGGGGCTCATGCGGCCTGAGCTGTCGTTCTCCAGATCGTACGACAGGGGTACGACAGCGAGTGCGGGGAGGTTGCCTCCGGTCGGATGCGGCTGCCGTTCGGTGCCCGACGGTCCAATCCCCCAGCGCGCGAAGGGGAGTTCACGGCCGGGGTTCAGCGGTGGCTGGATTAGAACGTTCTTATAGAAAGGCGTTCTAGATCTGGCTATCGTGCGCGGCAGGCGCCGCGGCGCTCCCGTCCGGGTGTGGCCGACCGCAGTCCAGTAACCAGTTCCGCAGGGGGGGAGATCTCCGATGACGCTCCGTACCGACCAGAGACGGATCCTCGACGGCGGGGGTACGCCGTGAAGGCCGGGCGGGGCGGGGGCAGACCTCGGCCGGGGTTCTTGCGCCTGAAGGCGGCGGTCGCCGCGGTGGGCGCCGCGCTCCTCCTGCTGGGCGCGCCTCCCGCACACGCCGACGCCCCGGCCCCGCCGACGATGGCCGACGGGTTCGGGCTGACCCAGACAGGCGCGGCCACCGGCACCGCCACCAACTTCGTGATCACCGTGAAGACGGCCCAGGTCGCCGGGGAGCACCACATCCGGATCCTGCTGCCCGCCGACTACGCGGCGAACCCGGCCAAGCGCTACCCGGTGTTCTACTTCCTGCACGGCGCCTCCGACGATCCGGCCAACCCGTACTTGGCCTATCCCGCCCTCACCGCGGCCACCTCGATGATCACGGTGATCCCGGACGGCGGCCTCCGTGGCTGGTACGCCGACTGGCTCGACCAGAACACCGCCGCGGGCGCGCAGAACTGGGAGAGCTTCCACATCAACCAGGTGATCCCCTTCGTCGACGCCAACCTGCGCACCCTCGCGACCAAGCAGGGGCGGGCCGTCGCCGGGCTCTCCATGGGCGGCTTCGGCGCCCTGCACTACGCCCAGCGCCATCCGGACCTGTTCAGTCAGGTCGCCACGTTCTCCGGCGCCGACGACCTCTCGGTGGACCACATGGTGATGCGGGGCGCGGTCGTCGCCACGCTCACCAATGCCGGTGCCCCGCTCTGCGGCTCCAGTTCCCCGACCTGTTCCCTCAACTTCGGCCCCACGGTGTCCAGTGACGCGATCTTCGGCTCGCCGTATCCCGTCTTCAACGCCGACTGGCGCTGGAACGAGGCCGACCCGTCCACACACATGGGCGCGCTGGCCGGCCTGGGCATCGCGATCTACACCGGCAACGGCAACGGCGATCCCTCGAACATGGAGTTCTGGGCCCAGTCGGCGGCACAGCACGCCAAGGACCACCTCGACGCCCTCGCCCACCCGTACCACTACGTGGACTACGGCAACGGTGCCGGCTGGGGCTCCCACTGCAACGGCGGCCACGAGGGCGGCTGTTGGGCCCAGGACCTCGTGGACTACGTACCGCGTCTGGAAGCGGCGTTCGCCTCACCCTGACCCGCCCGTCGTCGTTCGTTTCAGCCTCACCCTCCAAGGGACCCCGAGAGACAAGGACACACCCATGTCATTGGCCACGAACCACCCCCCGAGACACCCGGTCCCCTGCCTGCGGATGATCGCCGTCTTAGTGGCGACCTGCTGCGTGGCTCTGGGGATCGCACTGTCCCCGTCCATGACGGGCACCGCTCACGCGGACGGGACCTGCGGCAACCCGGTCCAGTGCGCGAACTTCACGTCGTTGAGCAACGGCCGCGCGCTCGACGTGCAGAACGGCTCGCTCAATGACGGGGCCTTCATCGTGACCAACTCGGCGCCCGGCTACCACGAGTCCTGGCGGCTGAACGTCAACGCGAAGGACTCCTCGTTCACCATCGTGAACAACGCGACGGGCAAGTGCATCGACACCGGCTGGCCGGCCCTGCGCCAGCAGACCTGCAAGGGCCAGTCGAGCCAGCGGTGGTACCTCCAGCCGGTCGCGGGGACCGCCAACTCGTACCTGATCCGCCACGAGGACGACGACCAGTGCCTGGACCTCACCGCCAGCGCGCAGTACGACGACGC
The DNA here is from genome assembly GCF_044764265.1 of Streptomyces sp. NPDC094147. Lineage (NCBI taxonomy): Bacteria > Bacillati > Actinomycetota > Actinomycetes > Kitasatosporales > Streptomycetaceae > Streptomyces > Streptomyces sp. NPDC094147. The sequence goes on from NZ_JBIWHT010000013.1 coordinate 44,088, forward strand.
CTGGACCGGTCTGTCCGTCTGCCACGGCGGGCAGAACCAGCAGTGGAGCGCGCCCGACGGGGCCCGGAACCTGGCCGTCGACCACGCCGCCACCCGGTGCCAGAAGGACACCTCCTCCTGCTCCTGGGCCGTGAAGAACGAGGCCCCCGCCGCTCCCCTGCCGACGACGTGCGCCTCCTCGGTCTGGTTCAACAACACCAGCGGCACCATCTCGCAGGCCTTCTCGGTGACCAATGAGACCGGCTGGTCCAACCAGATCGGCAACACCATGTCGGCCAACTTCGGCACCGGCAACCTGCCCGGAGTGTCCGCGAACGTCACCTCCGAGCTCTCCTTCCAGAGCACCTGGAGCGGATCGACCAGCGTCAACAACAGCGTCACCGTGCCCGTGCCGTCCAAGAACTACGGCTGGGTGACCCTGTCGGTGCTGGCGCGGAAGGTCACCGGCACCTGGACCTTCGACGCGCACGGGTTCCCCTGGACCGCCGACGACACCGTCACCGTCCCGCTGAAGGACGACCCGAGTGGTGGCGCGACGATGTACATCGCGAACACCAGCACCACCTTCACCTCCTGCGTCTGAACCAACTCTGCCCGGCCCAACGGCAGTTGCCGACCGGGCCGGGCCATGAAAGGGCTCAGGGCCCCGTGGGGAGATGTCGCGCCTCTCAGGTGAACTGGCCCCAGGTACGGGCGCACAGGACGAGGCGGTAGCCGTCCGGGTCGGTGATCGTCGCGCCGTGCTCGTCCCGGTACGTGTTGCGCGCGGGGACCCGGGTGCCGCCGGCGGCGACCGGTCGGGTGATCAGGGCCTCGCCCACCGGGGTCCCCAGGTAAGACCACGAACAGGTCGTCCACGGTCGGGGTGGGTTCCAGCGGACGCTCGGGGTCGTGCGTCAACTTGAAGTGCCAGGACCCGCCGGGCGGGCCGACCGTGAGGAGGCCGTGCTCGCCCGGGATGCGCTCGGTGGTGCGCCACAGGACTTCGAGCCCGAGGCCGTCCACGTAGAAGCGTTCCGCGGCGGTGAGGTCCCGCGAGGGGCGGGCCCACCCGGACGTGAACGGCGCAGTCGATCAGGCCGAGCGCTCCAGGGCTGCACGCCATGCGGGGCTGTCGACGTAGTGGTTGTCGAAGCGCTCCGCCGACTCGGCGATCTCCTTCGGGTCGGCCTCGCCGCGCATCACCCGGCCGAGCAGACGCAGGTAGTCGAACCGGCCCATGCCGGGGGTGAACACGAACAGGACGTCCGCCTCGGCACCGGGCGCCGCGGCGAAGGCGTGCGGGGTGTGCGGCGGCACCGCCAGGAAGTCGCCCGCGTTCAGGACGGTGACCTCGTCCCCCACCAGCACCTGCAGGGACCCGCTGATCACGAAGAACAGCTCCGTCGCCTTGGCATGGAAGTGCGCCGGCGCCCCGACGGCCCCTTTGCTGAAGGTGGACCGGTAGCTCGTGAACCCGCCGGCACCAGCGGCGTCCGAGTCGGCCAGCAGGGTCATCACGCTGCTCGGGTCGGCACAGGTCTCGGCGTCCACGTGGCGGGTCAGCACTGCCGGGAGAGCGGTATCGAGCGTGGTAGCGGGGTTGGTTTCCTCAGTCATGATCATGACTCTACGGTCCGAAGTGCTCCACACACCAGGCCATTCCGGCACCGGAGAACTGGGCCAATTACTCGGTACAACGGATGCCTGACCGGACCGGCCACGGATGGGGAAGCCTGGCCGTCCGGGCCGCGGGAACCGCCTGCCTCCGGCCACGTCAGCGCGGGCGACCTCTGCACCGCGGTCGAGACGGGCCGCCTTTACCGGGTCTGGGCACTGATCGGCTTCGGTTCCAACCTGGTGGCCTCGCAGCCCGGCTCCGACGCATCACCGCAGCCCCTGCGCGCACTCGACTTCCAGGTGCACCTCGACCTGTTGCACAACCTGCAAAGCAGCACGACGTTTCCCGGCGGCCGGCACCGGTCACCGCAGTTGTTCTCAACTCTGCGTAAGTTGATCGGTCGCTGCCGCCAGTTCGCCGACTCTCGTGACCATCCGCCAACCATCGCGAACGGTCACAGCGACCTCCCCCGCCACCGACCAGGCCCCCGGGCACTTTCACAACTGTGGTGAGACAGCAATACTGTTGCACCGGATCGGCCGCGCACACCGGCGGCCGGGGACACCGGGGAAGCGAGGCAGTGCCATGGCGACGGAGACCGGGGAGCCGACCCTCACGGTCGACGAACTGGCCGCGCGGGCCGGCGTCACCGTGCGCACCATTCGCTTCTACAGCACGCGCGGGCTGCTGCCGCCGCCCGTGATCGGGCCGCGCCGCGTCGGTCACTACGGTCCCGCGCACCTGTCCCGGCTCGCCCTCATCGAGGAGTTGCAGCACCACGGGATGACGCTGGCGGCGATCGAGCGCTACCTCCAGCAGCTTCCGCACGACCTGAGCGCGCACGACCTCGCCATCCACCGCGCCGTGGTGGCCTCCTGGGCCCCGGACTCCGCCGACGACGCGACCCGCGCCGAACTGGAACGGCGGGCGGGCAGGGCGCTCTCGGCCGACGACATCGACCGCCTCGCGGCGATGAACGTCCTGGAGCGGGTGCCCGGTTCGCCCGACGCCTTCCGCGTGGACCCGGGGCTCCTCGCGCTGGGCGTCCAGCTCCTGGACGTACCGATCGCACACGAGACGATCCTGGCGGCGCGCACGGTGGTCCTCGAACACACCCGGGCGGCGGCGAAGGAGCTCACCCGGCTGTTCCAGGACGAGGTGTGGGGGCCGTACCGGGAGCGCGAGCGCGACCCGGAGGCCGTGGAGGCGATGAAGTCGCTCTCGGCCCACATGCAGCCCATGGTGGTCCAGGCCCTGGTGACCGCGTTCCAGCGCTCCCTCAAGGAGGAACTGCGCGCCCGGTACGCGGACGAGCCCTGAGCGGGCGGGCGCCTGCCGAGCCTCCCCGCGCGAACCGGAGGGGCGGCGCCGGCCGAGTACCTCCCGGCCGGCGCCCCCTCACCTCACGCGTCCCCGAACCTCTCCCCCTTCTCCGCCTTCTCCACGAGCAGCGCCGGCGGCAGGAAGCGCTCTCCGTAGCGTTCCGCCAGTTCGCGGGCGCGGGCCACGAAGCCCGGCAGTCCGCCCTCGTACCCGTTGATGTACTGGATGACGCCGCCGGTCCAGGCCGGGAAGCCGATGCCCATGATCGAGCCGATGTTGGCGTCGGCGACCGAGGTGAGGACGCCCTCCTCGAAGAGGCGCACCGTGTCCAGGGACTCGGAGAAGAGCATCCGCTCCTTCATGTCCTCGAACGGGATCTCGTACCCGGGCTTCGTGAAGTGCTCGCGCAGGCCCGGCCACAGCCGGCCCCGCTTGCCGTCCTCGCCGTACTCGTAGAACCCGGCGCCACCGCTGCGGCCGGTCCGGCCGAACTCGTCCACCATCTTGTCGATGACCGCGTCCGAGGGGTGGCCGGGCCAGACGCCGCCCGCTTCCTCGATGGCGCGCTTCGTCTCGTTGCGGATCTTGCGCGGCAGGGTCAGGGTCAGCTCGTCCATCAGGGACAGGACCTTGGCCGGGTAGCCGGCCTGCCCCGCCGCCTGCTCGACGGACGCGGGCTCGATGCCCTCGCCGACCATGGCGACGCCCTCGTTGATGAAGTGCCCGATCACCCGCGAGGTGAAGAATCCGCGCGAGTCGTTCACGACGATCGGCGTCTTCTTGATCTGGCGTACGAGGTCGAACGCGCGGGCCAGGGCCTCGTCGCCGGTGCGCTCGCCCTTGATGATCTCGACCAGCGGCATCTTGTCGACGGGCGAGAAGAAGTGCAGGCCGATGAAGTCGACCAGCCGGGAGACGCCCTCGGCCAGTGAAGTGATGGGCAGCGTCGAGGTGTTGGAGCACAGCAGCGCATCGGGCTCCACGATGTCCTGGATCTCCTGGAACACCTTGTGCTTGAGCGAGGGGTCCTCGAAGACCGCTTCGATGACGGCGTCGCAGCCCGCCACCGCCTGCGGGTCGGCGGTCGGCGTGATGCGGGCGAGCAGCTCGTCGCGCTTGGCCTCGGTCGTACGGCCCCGGGAGAGCGCCTTCGCGAGGAGCTTCTCGGAGTACGCCTTGCCCTTCTGGGCGGCTTCGAGCGACACGTCCTTCAGTACCACGTCGAGGCCGGCCCGCGCGCAGGAGTACGCGATGCCCGCGCCCATCATCCCGGCGCCGAGGACCGCGACCTTGCGGACCGGGCGCGCCTCGATGCCCTTGGGGCGGCTGACACCGGAGTTGACTGCCTGGAGGTCGAAGAAGAACGCCTGGATCATGTTCTTCGAGGTCTGCCCGGTGACCAGCTCGGTGAAGTAGCGGGCCTCGATGGTCAGTGCGGTCTCGAAGTCGACCTGCGAGCCCTCCACGGCGGCCGCGAGGATGTTGCGCGGCGCCGGGTAGGGCGCGCCCTGCAACTGCTTCTTCAAGTTGGCGGGGAACGCGGGCAGGTTGGCGGCGAAGCGGGGGTTGGACGGCGTACCGCCGGGGATCTTGTAGCCCTTGACGTCCCAGGGCTGCTGGGACTCCGGGTGGGCGTCGATGAACGCGCGCGCCTTGGCCAGCATCTCCTCGGGCGTGGCGGCGACTTCGTGGACGAGGCCGTTCTCCAGGGCGCGCTGCGGGGAGTACTGGGTGCCCTGGAGCAGCACCTTGAGCAGGGCGTCCGTGATACCCATGAGGCGCACGGTACGGGTCACTCCGCCGCCGGCCGGGAGCAGGCCGAGCGTGACCTCGGGGAGGCCGATCTTGGAGCCGGGCGCGTCGAGCGCGACGCGGTGGTGCGAGGCGAGCGCGATCTCGTAACCCCCGCCCAGGGCCGCGCCGTTGATGGCGGCGACGACCGGCTTGCCCAGGGTTTCGATGCGGCGCAGCGAGTTCTTGATGGCGGTGCCGGTGTCGAAGGCCTGCTGGGCGAGCTCGGGGCCGACCCGGATCATGTCCTTCAGGTCGCCGCCCGCGAAGAAGGTCTTCTTGGCGGAGGTGTAGATGATGCCGCGAATGGAGTCCTTCTCGGCCACGGCGCGCTCCGCGACGGCCGCGATGGAGTCCTTGAAGGCCTGGTTCATGGTGTTGGCGGACTGGTTGGGGTCGTCCAGTACGAGGGTGACGACACCGGTCTCGTCCTGTTCCCAGCGGATGGTGGTGCTCTCGGTCATGGCTCGGATTCTCCGTATGAGGGTGCCGGGAAGGACGGTCAGAGACGCTCGATGACGGTGGCGATGCCCATGCCGCCGCCGACGCAGAGCGTGGCGAGGCCGTAGCGCAGGTCGCGGCGCTCCAGCTCGTCCACGAGGGTGCCGAGGATCATCGCGCCGGTAGCGCCGAGGGGGTGGCCCATGGCGATGGCGCCGCCGTTGACGTTGACCTTGTCGAGGCTGAGGCCCATGTCCTTGACGAAGCGGAGCACGACCGCGGCGAAGGCCTCGTTGATCTCCACGAGGTCGATGTCGTCGATGGTCAGTCCGGCCTTGGCGAGCGCCTTGCGGGTGGCGGGCGCGGGGCCGGTGAGCATGATGGTGGGCTCGGATCCGGAGACGGCCGCGGAGACGATGCGGGCCCGCGGGGTCATGCCGTAGCGCTCGCCGACCTCCTTGGAGCCGATGGCCACGAGGGCCGAACCGTCCACGATTCCGGAGGAGTTGCCCGCGTGGTGGACGTGGTCGATCTGCTCGACCCAGTGGTACTTCTGCAGGGCCACGGCGTCGAAGCCGCCCATGTCACCGATCGCGGCGAACGAGGGATTGAGGCCCGCCAGGGAGTCCGCCGTGGTGCCCGGACGCATGTGCTCGTCGTGGTCGAGGACGACGAGGCCGTTGCGGTCCTTGACGGGGACGACGGAGCGCGCGAACCGGCCGGCCTTCCACGCCTCGGCGGCCCGCTCCTGGGAGAGCGCGGCGAACTCGTCCACGTCGCGCCGCGAGTAGCCCTCGATGGTGGCGATGAGGTCGGCACCGATGCCCTGCGGGGCGAAGTTGGTGTCGAAGTTGGTCATCGGGTCGGCGAACCAGGCGCCGCCGTCGGAGGCCATCGGGACGCGCGACATGGACTCGACGCCGCCCGCGAGCACCAGGTCCTCCCAGCCCGAACGGACCTTCATGGCAGCCATGTTGACCGCTTCGAGGCCGGAGGCACAGAAGCGGTTCTCCTGTACGCCGGCGACCGTGTCGGGCAGCCCGGCGGCGATCGCCGCGATGCGGGCGATGTCGGAGCCCTGGTCGCCGACCGGGCCGACGACGCCCAGCACGATGTCGTCGATGGCGGCCGGGTCCAGGCCCGGGAAGCGCGCCTGGATCTCGTGGATCAGGCCGACCACGAGGTCGATCGGCTTGGTGCCGTGCAGGGCTCCATTGGCCTTGCCGCGTCCGCGCGGGGTGCGGATCGCGTCGTACACATACGCTTCGGTGCTCAACGTCAGCAGCCTTTCCGATGAGGGTGGTTCTTGAGAGCGGTATCAGCCGAGCAGGGAGCGGCCGATGATCTCCTTCATGATCTCGGTCGTGCCACCGTAGATCGTCTGGATCCGGCCGTCCGTGAAGGCCTTGGCGACCCGGTACTCGGTCATGTAGCCGTAGCCGCCGTGCAGTTGGAGGCAGCGGTCGGCGACGCGCTTTTGCAGTTCGGTGGCCCACCACTTGGCCATCGAGGCGTGCACGGCGTCGAGTTCGCCGTTGGAGTGGTCCACGATGCAGCGGTCGAGGAAGGTGCGGGTGACGGCGCACTCGGTGGCCATCTCGGCGATCTCGAACCTGATGTGCTGGAGCTTGGCCAGCGGCCGGCCGAAGGCCTCGCGCTCCTTGACGTAACTCGTGGTGATCTCCAGGAGGTGTTCGGCGGCGGCGATTCCGGCGACCGCGATGCCCATCCGCTCCTGGGCGAGGTTGGTCATGAGGTGGATGAAGGCGCCGTTGAGCTCGCCGAGGAGGTTGTCCTTCGGGACGCGTACGTCGTGGAAGAACAGCTCGGCCGTGTCCTGCGACTTCTGCCCGATCTTGTCGAGGTTGCGGCCGCGCTCGAAGCCTTCGGCGCCGCGCTCGACGACCAGGAGTGACAGGCCCTTCGCGCCGCCCTCGGGAGTGGTCTTGGCGACCACGACGACCAGGTCGGCGAGGATGCCGTTGGAGATGAACGTCTTGGAGCCGTTGAGGAGCCAGTGGTCACCCTTGTCCTCGGCGGTGGTGCGGATGCCCTGGAGGTCGGAGCCGGCGCCGGGTTCCGTCATGGCGATGGCGGTGATCAGGGAGCCGTCGCAGAATCCGGGCAGCCAGCGCCGCTTCTGCTCCTCGGTGGCGAGCCCGGTCAGATAGGGGCCGATGATGTCGTTGTGCAGGCCGAGCGCGAGTCCGGCGGCCCCGGCCCGGGTGAACTCCTCGGCGAGCACCGCGCTGTAGCGGAAGTCGGCGTTGCCGCCGCCGCCGTACTCCTCGGGCACGGCGAGCCCGAGGAGCCCCTGCCGGCCGGCCGCGAGCCAGGCCTCGCGCGAGACGATGCCGTCCTTCTCCCACTGCTCGTAGTGCGGCAGGACCTCCTTGGCGAGGAAGGTGCGTACGGTCTCGCGGAACGCCTCGTGCTCGGCGGTGAAGATCTGCCGTTTCAACTCAAGCCTCCTGTACGGGAGTTGCCGGATGGTCGATGAGCTCCGGCAGGTCCCAGTCGCGGGCGACCTCCGCCGTGTGGGCGCCGGGCAGCGCGGGGGGCCGGTGGATCGATCCGGGGGTGGCGGAGAAGCGCGGCGCGGGCGCGGGCTGGGTCATGCCGCCGTGGTAGGTGAAGGTGCCCCGGGCCGCCAGGTGCGGGTGGCGGGGCGCTTCCGTCAGGGACAGGACGGGCGCGACACAGGCGTCCGAGCCCTCGAAGACGGCCGTCCACTGGGCGCGGGTGCGGGTGCGGAAGCGTGCGGCGATGGTGGTGCGCAGCTCGGCCCAGCGCGCGAGGTCCTTGCGGGCCGGGGCGGCGTCCTCGATGCCGAGGAGCCGGATGAACTCGTCGTAGAACTGCTGCTCCAGGGAGCCGACCGCCATGTACTGGCCGTCGGAGGTCTCGTACGTGCCGTAGAAGGGGCAGCCGCCGTCGAGGAGGTTGGCGCCGCGCCGGTCCTGCCAGCCGCCGGCCGCGAGCATGCCGTGGATCATCGTGGCGAGGTGCGCGCTCCCGTCGACGATCGCGGCGTCCACGACCTGCCCCGCTCCCCCGGTCCGGACGTGCTGGAGGGCGGCGAGCACGCCGATGACGAGGTAGAGCGAGCCGCCCGCGTAGTCGCCGACGAGGTTGGCGGGGACGGTGGGGCCCTCGTCCGGCTTGCCGATCATGTTGAGGGTGCCGGTGATGGCGATGTACGCGATGTCGTGTCCGGCCCGCTGGGCGAGCGGCCCGTCCTGGCCCCAGCCGGTCATCCGCCCGTAGACCAGCCGGGGGTTGCGGGCGAGGCAGTCCTCGGGGCCGACGCCGAGGCGCTCGGCGACGCCGGGCCGGTAGCCCTCGATGAGGATGTCCGCGCGCTCGACCAGGTCGAGGACGCGGGCCGGTCCCTCCGCCGCCTTCAGGTCGATGATCACGGAGCGCTTGTTGCGGTTGGTGAGGTCGTACGCCGGATCGATGGCGAGTCCGGCGCCGCCGGGGCGGTCCACGCGCACCACGTCGGCGCCGAGGTCGGCGAGGAGCATGGCGGCGAACGGGCCCGGCCCGATGCCCGCCAGCTCGACCACGCGCACCCCGGCCAGCGGGCCGGTTCCTGTCGCTGTCATCAAGCCCCCAGCACTGTGACACAACTGATGTAACATCAGTGATGCTAAGAACACGTTCCACTCCGCACAAGCCCCAGCGAGCAAGCGCTTAGTGCGATGGAGTGGCGTTCGGGCGCCGGTTGCCCCGATACGCCGGGCTTGCCCAGCACCTTCCCCGCCTGTGACCACGGCAGTGGCACGCTCCCGGGCTGCCCGCAGCGCGGACGCACGCTAGCCTCTGCAACCGGCATCAGCCGACAGCGGCACCAGGCAGCAGAAGTGCGGAGGCACAAGGGTGGAACGGTCGAAGCGGGATTACGACATCGTGCTGTTCGGCGCGACGGGTTTCGTCGGGTCGCTGACCGCCGAATACCTCGCGGCCCACGCACCCGCGGACTGCCGGTGGGCGATCGCCGGCCGCAGCCGCGCCAAGCTGGAGCGGCTGCGCGAGCGGCTCGCGAAGATCGACCCGGCGTGCGCCACGCTCCCGCTCGTCACCGCCGACTCGACCGACCCCGCCTCGCTGCGCGCGCTCGCCGGATCGGCGCGGGTCGTCGCCACCACGGTCGGCCCCTACGTCTGGTACGGCGAGGGCCTGGTCGCGGCCTGCGCCGAGGCGGGCACCGACTACCTCGACCTGACCGGCGAGCCGGAATTCGTGGACACGATGTACGTGCGCCACGACGCGCGGGCCCGCGAGACGGGGGCCCGTCTGGTGCACTCCTGCGGTTTCGACTCGGCGCCGCACGACCTCGGGGTGCTCTTCACCGTGCGGCAGCTGCCGTCGGGGGTGCCGCTGCGCATCGACGGCTTCGTACGGTCGAACGCGACCTTCTCCGGCGGGACCCTGGCCTCGGTGCTGACCGCGCTCGGCCGTGGTGCGCAGACCGCGCGGGCCGCCCGGGAGCGCCGGCTGCACGAGCCGCGCCTGGTGGGGCGCCGGGCCCGCGCCCCGATCGGCGCACCGCACTTCAGCAGGGAGACCGACGCCTGGGCGGTGCCGCTGCCCACCATCGACCCGCAGGTGATCGCCCGTTCCGCGGCGGCCGACGAGCGGTACGGTCCCGACTTCCGCTACCGGCACTTCGCCGCGGTGAAGCACCTCCCGGTGGCCATCGGCGGGGTGGCCGCGGCGGGCGCCGTCGCCGCCGCCACCCAACTCCCGCCCGCGCGCGACTGGTTGATGAGCCGCTATGAATCGGGACGGGGTCCGGACGAAGCCCGGCGCCGGCGCAGCTGGTTCACGGTCCGGTTCGTCGGCGAGGGCGGCGGTCGGCGGGTCTTCACCGAGGTGTCCGGGGGCGATCCCGGCTACGACGAGACGGCGAAGATCCTCGCCGAGGCCGCACTGAGCCTCGCCTTCGACGAACTCCCCGAACTCGCAGGCCAGTTGACCCCTGCCACGGCGATGGGCGAGACCCTGATCGAGCGGCTGCGGGCCGCCGGAATGCGCTTCCGGGTGGCCGGCACCCGCTGATCCGACCCTGAGGCGGAGCCCTGCGTCAGCGGGCGGTGTCGACCGCCGCCTTCAGGGCCCGGCGGCACAGTGAGTCGGCGAGCCGGGTGGACTCGGGGAGGCGGTAGCGCCCGGCCAGTTGGAGGGTGTGCGCGCAGGCGTTGTCGAGGCTCACCTTGTGGCCGACCGAGACGAAGACGGGCTTGACCGCGTCCTGGGTGCGCAGGGCGCGGCCGACCTCGGTCCCGTCGTCGGCGAGCAGCGGGGAGCTGTCGCCGCGGCGGGGGCCGGGCTGCTCGTAGGTGAAGGTGAACGGGTTCTTGGCGACGCCGATGACGGGCAGCCCGGTGAGCACGCCGAGGTGGCTGGCGAGCCCGAAGCGGCGCGGGTGCGCGAGGCCGTAGCCATCGCAAATGACCGTCCCCGGGCCCGAGTTGAGCGCTTCCAGCGCGGCGAGCACGGTGGGGATCTCGCGGAAGGCCAGCAGTCCGGGAACGTAGGGGAAGGCCACCCGGCCCACCGCGGTGGCTTCCTCGACCACCTCCAGGGTCGCGGCGTCCAGCACGACGGCGGCGGCGACGACCAGGTCCCGCTCGTCGTCGTACGCCACGTCCACCCCGGTGACGAGCCCCTCGCCGGGCGGCGGCCCCGGCCGGTCGAGCACGACGCGGCCGCGCAGCTCGTCCTGTGTGGCGAGGGCGGCCGCCTCATCGGCGGGCCAGCCGTCCGGAATCCCCGTGATCATCTCCATGCCGCCAACCCTAGAGGGTGCCCGGCAGCGGCGGGCCGGGGGCGCCGGACGGGTCCGGAGTAGCCTGGTGATCATGTTCGTACTGGAGTTGACCTACACCGCCCCGCTCGCCCGCGTGGACGAGCTGCTCGACGCCCATGTCGCCTGGCTCACCGCGCACTACGCGGCGGGCACCTTCATCGCGTCGGGGCGCAAGGAGCCCCGCGACGGCGGGATCATCCTCGCCGTCGGGGACGACCGCGCGGCGATCGAGCGGCTCGCGGCGACCGACCCCTTCGTCGTCAACGACGTCTGCGCGTACCGGATCACCGAGTTCCTCGCCACCAAGGTGGCGCCCGAACTCGCCGCGTACCGGCAGGAGTTGCCGAACTAGGAAAGGGCCGGACACCCCCTAGTCGGCGAGCCTCGCCACCCGGCCCTGCTCGCCGGACGCCCAGCAGCCGCCGTCCGGGGTGCAGTCGACGGTGTCGTACGAGCCGGTGTCGACGGTCCGCCAGGTGCGGCCGCCGTCGCGGGTCAGATCGGTGCCGGTGGGCCCGACGGCGAGCGCGGCCGAGCGGGAGTGCGGCAGCCAGGCGACGCCCGAGCGGTAGGCGGCGACCGGCGTCGCGGCCTGTCGCCAGGTGCGGCCGCCGTCACCGGTGACGGCCGCGGCCGACGGTGACGCCTGGCCCGCCCGGTAGTCCCCGCCGACCGCGAGTCCGTGCGTACGGTCGCGGAAGGCGAGGCCGAAGACTCCGCGCGCCGGGTCGCCGGCCGGGATGGCCGTGTCGGCGGCCGTCCAGGTGAGCCCGCGGTCCGAGGAGTGCAGGACGCGGCCGGTGGCGCCGCCGCCGGTGGCGAGCCAGACGTCGCGCGGCCCGGAGCTCACCAGGCACTGGCCGCTCGCGGCGAAGCCCGCCTCGCCGGGCTGGGCGGCCGGCATGCCGGTGTTCGGCAGCACGTTCCACGAGCGGCCGCCGTCCGCGGTGGACAGGATGCGGTACTTGCCCTCGACGGGGTCGCTCACCGCCAGACCATGCCGCGCGTCCAGGAAGGTCAGGCAGTCGTAGAACGCCTTCGGGTCGGTGTTGCGGAACGACTCGCTCCAGGTGGTCCCGCCGTCCTCGGTGCGGTAGACCCGGGACGCCTCGCCCTCGCCGATGGCCAGCACGACGGCACGTCGCCCGTCGAAGGCCTCCACGTCCCGGAACTCCAGTCCGGCCGCGCCGGGCGGCGACACGTTCTTCCAGCTGCGGCCGCCGTCGGCCGTCCGAAGCACCGTGCCCTTCGAGCCCGCGACCCACGCGGTCGACCGGCTCACGGCGGCGAGCCCGCGGAAGCGGGCGTCGGTTCCGGTGGCCTTGACCTCCCACTTCGGTGCGCCATGCCCGTGCCCGTGCGCCTGGGCCGACGCGGTCATCGCGACCGCCAGCGCCACCACGCCCAGTCCCACCGACAGCATCCGTCTCGTCTTCCCCATGGGCCTCATGGCGTCGGAAGCTAGCCCAGCGGGCCGGGCCCGTCCAGAGTGCGCCCGCGACACCGGGCACCGCCAAGTGCTGCGAGGCAATTTCTCCGTATGGCCGAATGAAGGCCGCGAATAGCGGTAGTGATACAGGTCACGTGAACCGCCGGTGCACGGAATGCTGACTTCCGCCGTCTTTCCGGGCGGCAGGAGAGAACCACCGAGGCTGAGGGAGCAGGGCTTTGTCCACCGTCATCGAGCAGCCCGTCCAGGTACGCCTGATCGCGTCCGCGCCCCGCATGGAGACCGTGCCCGCGACGCTGCGCTACGACCGCGACGACCCCTTCGCCGTCCGGATGGCGTTCCCCGCTCCGGCCACCCTCGAAGGCGCCGAAGTCGCCTGGGAGTTCGCCCGCGAGCTGCTCGAAGTGGGGATCGAGGCGCCCGCCGGGGTCGGTGACGTGCGGGTTCGGCCGTACGGCTACGACCGCACGGTGCTGGAGTTCCACGCCCGCGAGGGTGTCGCCATGGTGCACATCCGCACGTCCGAGGTGCGTCGCTTCCTCAAGAACACGCAGCTCATGGTGCCGGCCGGCCACGAACACCAGTACCTCGACATGGACGGGGACCTCGCGGCGCTGCTGCGCGACGCCTGCTGAGTCCGCCCTCCCGCGGAGGCGTTCCGGGGGCCGATGCCCCTGACCGCCTCCCTCACCGTCTCCGCTCCTGCCCGGTCGCGACGGTGCACAGCTCCGCCGTGTCGGCGGACCCGCGTTCCGGATTCAATTCGTTTGCCGGTCCGCGCGGGACCGGCGTACCTTCGTGACTGGCCCTGTTGTCGTCGAACGGAGAAGGACGTTGCTCGTCTGAGGCCCTGAGACACCGTTTCGCGCGCTCCCTTCCGTGTCGCGCGCCCGGTGTGACCTCTGCCTCCGAGCCATGTCCTCCACGACCAGGGCCTTTTTCCTGCCCTGAGCGGTGTCTCAGAACCCCCGTTGCCCTCGGAGCCCCGGCCCTTCGCGCCCCGGCTCCCCTCCTTCCCTGCAACCGGGAGACCCGTATGTCAACCTTCCCCCTTCAGATCGGCTCGGCCGCGCTCTCCTTCGCGTGGCCGGACGGAACCCCCGTATTCGAGGACTTCCAGCTCGCGGTCGGCCCCGGCCGGACCGGCCTCGTCGGCCTCAACGGCTCTGGAAAGTCAACCCTGTTGAAGCTCATCGCGGGTGAACTCACTCCGACCGACGGCCAGATCAGGACGGCCGGCGAGATCGGATACCTGCCGCAGAATCTGGTCCTCGACACCGCCCTGCGGGTGGACCAGGCCCTCGGCATCGACGCGGTCCGCGCGGCGCTGCACGCCATCGAGGGCGGCGACGCGGACGAGCGGCACTTCGAGACGGTCGGCGACGACTGGGACGTCGAGGAGCGGGCCCGCGCCACCCTCGACCAGCTCGGCCTCGGCGGCATCGGCCTGGACCGCACGATCGGCGAGGTCTCGGGCGGCGAGTCGGTGCTGCTGCGGCTTGCCGCACTGCTCCTGCGGCGCCCGGACGTCCTGCTGCTCGACGAGCCGACGAACAATCTGGACCTGCACGCGCGGCAACGGCTGTACGGCGCGGTCGACGCCTGGAGCGGGGTGCTCCTGGTGGTCAGCCACGACCGGGAGCTCCTCGACCGGGTGGACCGCATCGCCGACCTGCGCGAGGGCCAACTCGCCTGGTACGGAGGCAACTTCACGGCGTACGAGGCGGCGCTGCGGGCCGAGCAGGAGGCGGCCGAGCGGATGGTGCGGGTCGCCGAGGCGGACGTACAGCGCCAGAAGCGCGAACTGGCCGACGCCCACGTGAAGTTGGCGCGGCGCAAGAGGTACGCGCAGAAGAGCTTCGAGAACAAGGTGGTGCCGAAGATCGTCGCCAATGGCCGCAAGAGCGAGGCGCAGGTGTCGGCGGGCAAGCACCGCATCCTGCACACCGAGCGCCTCGACCAGGCGCGCGAGCGGCTCGACCAGGCGGTGGAGGCGGTGCGCGACGACGAGGAGATCCGGATCGAGCTGCCGTACACCAAGGTGCATCCGGGGCGCGCGGTGCTGACCCTGCGGGAGCTCCAACTCCCTTACGGGGCCCGGGTGAAGGGTGAGCTCGAAGTGCGCGGACCCGAGCGGATCGCACTGGTCGGACGCAACGGGTCCGGCAAGACGACGCTGCTCAGGACGCTCGCCGGGCAGCTGGAGCCGGTGACCGGTGAGGCGGTGGCGCATGTTCCGCTGCGGTTCCTGCCGCAGCGCCTCGACGTGCTCGACGACGCGCTGAGCGTGGTGGAGAACGTGGCCCGGTACGCACCGGGCGCGACGGACAACGCCATCCGGGCACGTCTGGCGCGCTTCCTGTTCAAGGGGGCGCGGGCCGGTCGGCCGGCCGGGACCCTCTCGGGCGGTGAGCGGTTCCGGGCCGCGCTGGCGGCGCTGCTGCTCGCGGATCCCGCGCCGCAGCTCCTGATGCTGGACGAGCCGACGAACAATCTGGACATGGCGAGCGTGCGCGCCCTCACGGCCGCGCTCGACGCCTACGAGGGCGCTCTGATCGTGGCCAGTCACGATGTGCCGTTCCTGGAGGCCATCGGGGTCACCCGCTGGCTGCTGCTCGACGGCGAGCTGACCGACACCACGGCCGAGGCGGTACGGGAGGGGGCGGTGGCCCACTGCCGAACCGAGTGACTTGCCTCTCCATCGACGGTGACGACCTGCACATATAACAGAACGTAACCGGACGAAGGGGAAGGCGGGCTTGGCCGGGGGCTTACTGCCGCCTTAACCTACGGTCTCGTAACCTACGAATGCGTAGGTAAGCCTGCCATCCCCGCTTTCCGTCCCCCTGGAGCAACCCCGTGACGATCACTTCTCCCCACCTCGGCAGTTCGGACGCGTGGACCGACGCCCGACTGCTGTTCGCACTGGAAGAAGTGGTCGAGAAGGAGCTCAACCGGCATCTCAAGGTCGCCAAGGACTGGATGCCGCACGAGTACGTGCCGTGGTCGGACGCCCGCAACTTCCCCGGACTCTTCGAGGACGGCGAGGCCTGGGTGCCCCAGCAGTCCAAGGTCACGGACATCGGCAAGATCGCCCTGGTGGTCAATCTGCTCACCGAGGACAACCTGCCCAGCTACCACCACGAGATCGCGTCCCTGTTCGGCCGGGACGGCGCCTGGGGCACCTGGGTGCACCGCTGGACCGCCGAGGAGGGCCGCCACGGCATCGTGATGCGCGACTACCTGCTCGCCTCGCGAGCGGTGGACCCGGACAAGCTGGAGCAGTTCCGGATGGCGCACATGAGCGAGGGCTTCGAGTCGGACAACCGGCACTCGATGCTGCACTCGGTGGCTTACGTGGCCTTCCAGGAGCTGGCGACCCGGGTCTCGCACCGCAACACCGGCCACCAGTCGGGCGACCCGGTCTGCGACCGGATGCTGGCGCGGATCGCGACCGACGAGAACCTGCACATGGTCTTCTACCGCAATCTGCTCGGCGCGGCCTTCGAGATCGCCCCGGACCTGACGATGCAGTCGGTGCGCGACGTCGTCGTGGACTTCCGGATGCCCGGTCACGGCATGCCGGGCTTCGAGCGGGCGGCCGCGCAGATGGCGATCGGCGAGATCTACAACATGCGGATCCACCACGACGACGTACTGCAGCCCGTGCTGCGCTACCTCAAGGTCCTGGAGATCGACGGGCTCGGCCCCGAGGGTCTCAAGGCGCAGGAGGAGCTCGGCATGTACATGGGCGGGCTCAACGCCGAGGCGGCCAAGTTCGACGAGAAGCTGGCCGCGCGCAAGGCGCGGATGGCCGCGCGCGGCTGAGCCCGTTCATCCCGCCGTCAGCGCGCGTCCTCCCGGATCATCTCCGCCGCCTTCTCGGCGATCGCGACCGTGGGCGCGTGCGTGTGGCCGCGGGTGATGCGCGGCATGACCGAGGCGTCCACGACGCGCAGTCCCTCGACTCCCCGGACCTTGAGCCGGGGGTCGGTGACCGAGCCGTCGTCACTGCCCATGCGGCAGGCGCCGACGGGGTGGTACAGCGTCTCGGCGACTTCCCGGACGGACTGCGCGAGCCGCTCGTCGTCGACCGTGCCCGGGTAGGGCTCCATCGGCCCCGAGACGTACGGGGCGAGGGCGGGGCGCGTGAAGAGTTCCTCCGCCCTGCGGATCCCGGCCATCAGCCGGGACAGGTCCGCTTCCGCGGTGAGGTAGCCGGGGTCGATGCGGGGCGCGGTGGACGCCTCGCTGCCCGCCAGGTCGATCCGGCCCTCGCTGGCGGGCTGGAGCAGGACCACACCGATGGTGAGGCCGTGTTCGGTCGGCGGGGTCAGTCCGTGGTCGACGAAGGGCGCCGGCGCGAAGACCAACTCGATGTCGGGGGCGGCCAGTTGCGGGTCGGTGCGCAGGAAGGCCACGGCCTCGCCGACGTTGGAGGTGAGCGGGCCGCGGCCGCGCAGCAGGAAGCGGCCCATGTTGGTGAGCGAGTCGGCGCCGGTGAGGCTGACGGGGATCGGGCAGCGCACGGTGACCGCGTACGCGAGGTGGTCCTGGAGGTGCCGGCCGACCTCCGGCGCCGCGCCCCGCACACCCACGCCCGCCGCGCGCAGCCGCTCGGGGTCGCCGATTCCGGACAGCATCAGCAGCTGGGGCGAGCCGATGGCGCCCGCGCTGAGGACCACCTCGCGGCGGGCGGTGAGCGGTTCCGGCAGGCCTTCGGCGGTGATGCCGGTGACGCGGGGCCCGTCGAACCGGAGCCCGGTCACCCGCAGTTCGGTCAGGACGTCCAGGTTGATCCGGCGGGCGGCGGGCTTGAGATAGCCGTCCGCGGCACTCCAGCGGCGGCCGCCTCGCTGGTTGACCGGGGTGATCGCACAGCCCGAGTGGTCCGGCGCGTTCAGCTCCGGCAGTTCGGGCAGTCCGGCCTCCCGGCAGGCGGCGAGGAAGGCGCCGGTCGTGGTGTTCGGGTCGCGCTGCGGGGAGATGAACAGCGGTCCGCCGGTCCCGTGGACGGTGCCGTCGGCCGAGGGCCCGGTCCAGTGCTCGGCGCGCCGGAAGTAGCGGACGAGCCGGTCGTAGGACCAGTCGGGCCCGGCCGCCTCGCCCCAGGCGTCGTAGTCGTCGCGGTGCCCCCGCACCCACATCATGGCGTTGATCGACGACGAGCCGCCCAGGGTGTGGCCGCGCGGCCAGTACAGTTCGCGGCCGCCGAGCCCCTCCTGCTTGGCGGTGGTGAAGTCCCAGTCGTAGGGCGACTTGAAGAGCTTGGGGAAGGCGGCCGGGATCCGGATCTCTGCCTTGCGGTCGGGCGGGCCCGATTCGACGAGGGCCACCCGGACGGTGGGATCCTCCGAGAGCCGCGCCGCGAGGACGCAGCCCGCGGATCCGGCGCCCACCACGATGTAGTCGTACGTCCCGCTGCCCGCTGTTCCCGGAGTGCTCAACCCGGCCCCCTCGTCCCGTAGTTGTGGGTCGTGCGGGGGCCAGCATGGACCGCCCCGGCGCCGTGGCGCCAGGGGACGTCGGGTGGTCCGGCGCGGTCAGCTGCCGGATCGCTGCCTGGTGCGCTGGAGGCGGAGCCGCTCCTTCTCGGAGAGGCCGCCCCACACGCCGAACCGCTCGTCGTTGGCCAGGGCGTACTCCAGGCAGGCCAGCCGTTCGTCGCAGGCTCCGCAGAGCTGCTTGGCCTCGCGCGTCGAGCTGCCCGGGGCGGGGAAGAAGAACTCGGCTCCCGCCTGGGCGCACAGCGCGCTCTCCTGCCAGGCGAGTTCGGGCCCGGGGGTGATGGTGTCGTTCAGCATGCGGACCACGTTGCCCGCCACTGATCAACGTCCGGTCAACGAACGTTGAACGCCGAAATTGATCGCCGAAATCGGCCTCCCTCCTATAACGTCGGCGCAGCTCCCTTGATGACGGCGAAGCGTGCGCCGTGCGGGTCGGCGAGCTTGGCGAACCGGCCCACGCCCTCCATGTCCATCGGCGCCATGCGGACCCGGCCGCCCAGCTCCCCCGCCTTGGCGGCGATCGCGTCGGTGTCGGCCACTTCGAAGTACGGCATCCAGTACGGCCCGGCCTCGGCCTCCAGCGGGTCGCTGTCGATCGGGACGACGCCGCCGAACATCGAGTCGGGGCCGGCGCCCGAGGGATTCACGGTGGTGTAGGTGCCGCCAGGGAAGGGCACTTCCGAGGTCTCCCAGCCGAATACCGTGTGGTAGAAACCGGTGGCCGCCTGGACGTCCGGGGTGTACAGCTCGATCCAGCTCAGGGTGTTCTGCTCGCCGGCGGCTTCCATGCCGTCCATCTGCCGGGGCTGCCACGCCGAGAAGCCGACGCCCGCCGGGTCGCGGAAGTAGGCGCTGCGGCCGAGCTCCATGACGTCCACGGGCTGGAAGGTGACGCTGCCGCCGCCCTGCTCGACGGCCTTCGCCGTGGCGTCGGCGTCCGGGGTCCGGAAGTACACGTTCCAGGCCGGGTCGCTCTGGTCGGCGGGGACGGTCATGCCGCCCGCGATGGTCTTGCCGGCGGCCTGGAACGTGCCGTATCCGCCGACTTCCGGCCCGCCCGGCCCGAAGGTCCAGCCGAAGAGGCCGGTGTAGAACGCGGCCGCGGCGTCGATGTCCGGCGTGCCGAGATCGATCCAGCAGGGAGAGCCCGTGACGTAACGGGTGGTGAGCATGGTGAGCTCCTTCGTGTGTCCCGTTGTCCTGTCTTCTTGAGTCTGGCACCGGGCACTGACAATCCGGGACGAGCGCCTCGGAGCGGCCCTGCTGCCGGGGGTGCGTTACTTCCCCTTGGCGGCTCGGCTCGGCTGAACCCGTTTGGGCTCGCCCGGCATCTTGGGGTAGTCCGGCGGGTACGGCATGTCGCCGAGCTCGTGGTCGTGCTCGTCACGGGCGGCGAGTTCGAGGAGCGGTTCGAGGCCGAAGGCGTGGTCGTCCATGTCCGCGTGGAGGTCGCCGAGTTCGGCGTACCGCGCGGGCATGGTCCGCAGGTCGAAGTCCTGGGGATGTACGTCGTCGAGCTCGTCCCAGCGCAGCGGCGCCGATACCGGGGCGTGCGGTCTGGGGCGCACCGAGTAGGCGGAGGCGATGGTGCGGTCGCGGGCGGTCTGGTTGTAGTCCACGAAGATGCGTTCGCCGCGCTCCTCCTTCCACCAGGCGGTGGTGACCCGGCCCGCCATGCGCCGCTCCAGCTCGCGGCCGATCGCGATGGCGCAGCGGCGCACCTCGGTGAACGTCCAGCGGGGTTCGATCGGCACGAAGACGTGGATGCCGCGCCCGCCGGACGTCTTGGGCCAGCCCGTGATCCCCAACTCACCCAGCAGCGCCCGCAGTTCATGGGCCACCGGCACCGCGTCGTCGAAGTCGGTACCGGGCTGCGGGTCCAGGTCGATGCGGAGTTCGTCGGGGTGGTCGGTGGCCTCGCGCCGCACCGGCCAGGGATGGAAGGTCAGACAGCCGAGCTGTGCGGCCCACAGGACGGCGGCGGGCTCGGTGGGGCAGATCTCGTCGGCGTGGCGGCCGCTGGGGAAGGCGATCCTGGCGGTGGGGATCCAGTCGGGGAGGTTCTTCGGGGCCCGCTTCTGGAAGAAGGACTCGCCCTCGATGCCGTCGGGGTAGCGCTCAAGGGTGGTGGGGCGGTCGCGCAGGGCGCGCGTGATGCCGTCGGCGACGGCCAGGTAGTAGTTCGCCACGTCCAGCTTGGTGTAGCCGGTCGCCGGAAAGTACACCTTGTCCGGATTGGAGAGCCGGACGGTCCGCCCGCCGGCCTCCAGCTCGATCGCCTCGCCCTTGCCCATGCAGGCCACGGTAGGCGGAGGGCATCAATGCCGCATATCGGTGAGAATCGACTGTATGGATCTCCCGGTGATGCCACCCGTGAAGCCGATGCTCGCCAAGTCCGTGGCGAGGATTCCGCCCGGGATGCAGTACGAGGCGAAATGGGACGGGTTCCGGGCGATCGTGCACCGGGACGGCACCGAGATCGTCATCGGCAGCCGCAACGGCAAGCCGCTGACCCGCTACTTTCCCGAACTGGCCGGGGCCCTCCTGGAGCGGCTGCCCGAGCGCTGCGTGGTGGACGGTGAGATCGTCATCGCCTATGAGGGACGGCTCGACTTCGACCGGCTCAGCGAGCGCATCCATCCCGCCGCGTCCCGGGTGAAGCTCCTCGCCGAACAGACTCCGGCGAGCTTCATCGCCTTCGACCTGCTCGCTCTCGGCGACGCGTCACTGCTCGACACCCCGCTGGCCGAGCGGCGGTCGGAGCTGGCGAAGGCCTTGAGAGCGGTTTCGGCGCCCGTCCACCTGGCTCCGGCCACCACCGACATCGACGTGGCCCACCGGTGGTTCGAGCAGTACGAGGGGGCCGGGCTCGACGGGGTGATCGCCAAGCCGCTCGATCTCCCCTACCGGCCCGACGCCCGCCTCATGTACAAGATCAAGCACGAACGCACGGCGGATGTGGTGGTGGCCGGATACCGCCACCACAAGAGCGGCCCGGTGGTCGGCTCGCTCCTGCTCGGCCTGTACGACTCGGCGGGCGGGCTCCAGCACGTCGGCGTGTGCGCGGCCTTCCCGATGCAGCGGCGCGCGGAGCTGATCGAGGAGCTCGCACC
The DNA here is from genome assembly GCF_044764265.1 of Streptomyces sp. NPDC094147. NCBI lineage: Bacteria > Bacillati > Actinomycetota > Actinomycetes > Kitasatosporales > Streptomycetaceae > Streptomyces > Streptomyces sp. NPDC094147. Next base: position 65,128 of record NZ_JBIWHT010000013.1, read on the forward strand.
GCTGCTCATGGACGATCCGGTGGCCCAGGGGCATCCCTGGGCCGCCTGGGCGGAGGAGTCGGCGCACGAGAGTGCCCGGCTGCCGGGCGCGACCAGCCGCTGGACCGGCAAGAAGGACCTGTCGTGGGTGGCGGTGCGGCCGGAGCTGGTGGCTGAGGTGGCGTACGACCACATGGAGGGCGACCGGTTCCGGCACACCGCGCAGTTCCGGCGCTGGCGCCCGGACCGCGTCCCCGGCAGCTGCACCTACGCCCAGCTGGAGGAGCCGGTCCGGTACGACCTGGCGGAGGTGCTGGCGTCAGGGGGTGGGTGACGGGCAGCCGGGTCCGGCCGGCGGGCCGGTGGGGGCAGGGGTCGTCGGCGCCGAGGGCGAGTCGCTGGGGCAGCCCGGCGGACCGGGACTTCCGGACGGCGAAGGGCCGGGGCTCCCCGAGGGGCTCGCGGTCGGCGAAGGCGAAGGGCTCGGCCCACCGGACGGCGAATCCGAGGGCGACGGCGAGTGCGGAGGCAGCGACGCCGACGGGCTGCCGCCGGGCGGCACCGGCACCGGGGCGGAGGGGCGGCCGCCCGGCTGCGGGCCGATGACGATGCCGCCGCCCTGCCTGCCGCCCTTGTCCTGGTCGATCTGCCGGGCGCTGCCCGCTCCGGGCGTGGTCGGCAGCACCCCCTTCCCGTCCGGTACGGCATGGCTGCCCCGGCGGTAGAAGTCCAGCCACGACAGGACCGTCCGCAGATAGTCGGCGGAGTCGTTGTAGCTCAGCACCGCACGGTTCAGCTCCGCCGGAACGGCCATGTCTCGGGAGTCCGCGCACAGATACACCCCGGCGGCGAGCGCTGCGTCAAAGACGTTGTTGGGGTCCTTCACACCGTCACCATTGCCGTCCTGTCCCCACGTTGCCCAGGTGGACGGGATGAACTGCATCGGTCCGACGGCACGGTCGTAGCGTGCGTCACCGTCGAGTACGCCGTGGTCGGTGTCGGGGATGTTCGCGACGCCCACGCCGTTGAGCACCGGTCCCAGGATGGGAGTCAGGGTCGTGCCGTGCGCGTCGACGCGGCCGCCGCCCGCGTGCCCCGACTCCACCTTGCCGATGGCGGCGAGGAGTTGCCAGGGGAGGTGGCAGCGGGGTTCTGTCCCGTGCAGCTTCGCCTCCGCCTGCTGGTACGCGGCGAGCACGGTGGCGGGGATGCCCTCCTGCGTCCACACCGGGTCGATCACCCCCTCGGCTGGTGGAGCACTCGGGGTCTGTGCGGAGACCAGCGGCGGGAGTTCGGTGTGGTACGAGCCGTCGGACGGGGGCTGTCCGGGCGTGGGGACGGGCGCGCCCGCCGTGGGCTCGTCCTGGTGCGGCGGCGCTGCGCCATGCAGGAGCCCCGGTGCCTGGGAGGCGGTGAGCGCGGCCATCGCGGCGGCCGCGACCGCCGTACCGGCCAGCCCGCGCCGCAACCGCTTCCCGCCCGGCAGCGCGCGCCCCAAGTACCCCCAGCCCAGGCGCACCGGGGCCCTCATGAGCCCTGCCCGAAGGTGTCGATGCCGGAGATCTGCCAGGTGCCGCCGCCCTTGCGCACCACATCCACGGCGAACATGGCGGCGGCGTACGACGTTTCGGGCTTCTTGCCCGACGTGCGCGTGCTGCTCTGGTCGGCGTAGACGAGGACCCGGGCACGCGAGCCGTCGATCATCTCCACACCGCTCTCCGTCACGGTCGTCGTCAGCACGAGCTTCTGGTCCTTGGCCTGCGCGCGCACGGTGGCGAGCATGTCGTGGTGCTGCTGAACCGCCTTGCCGGTGAGGAGAGTTGAGGCCGCCTTGTCGGCCGGAGCCGTGTCCGCGTAGTTGTACGAGAACAGCGCGGCGACGGCCTTGCCGGTCTGCCCCTTGATCTCGCTGGTACGGGCGAGATCGGTGAGGGCGGCGTTCCGCACGGCCGGGTCGGACCGCAGGCCGTCGGCCCGGGTGGCGGCCAGCGCGGCGAAGGCGCCGAGCAGGACGATGAGCACACAGAGGACGACGGGGAGCCGGACGGTGGGCAGCCGGTCGAGGGCGGGCCGGATGGCGGACCACCGTCGGCCGAGGCGGGGAGCCGAGGGCGCTCGCGCGGACTTCCTCGGATCGGAACTACCCAGCGTATTGGGCGAGTTGATGTGTTTTCTCGTCCGCTCCGGCTGCGGCTCGGTGGCGACGCGGGCGGCGGCGGTGCTCGCCAGTCGGCGCTGACGGTTGACCAGGTGACGGGTCGTCGACATGGGCGGGGCTCCTGTCCTGGCTGAAGGAGGCGGAAGAGGAGGTTCAGTTGGCCGCGTTGCTGCCGACCGGCGCCTGGCCGAGGGCGCTCAGCTTCCAGCCGCCGGGGGTACGGGTGAGTTCGCCGAGCATCCGGCTGTCCTTGGCGGCGGGCTGCTGCTTCGGCGCCTGCACGGTGATCCGCAGTGCCACCATCACCCTGGCCCGGCCCGCCCGGTCGTCGAGCTCGGTGACCGCGCCGTCCAGCACCTTGGCGGTGGTGACGGTCTGCGCCTGCCGCACCTGCTTCTCGAACTCGGCGCGCCCGTCGGCAAGTTGCTGGTGCAGATCACCGGTGGTGGAGGCCTGCCACAGGTCGAGGCCGTGCGCCAGGTCCTTGTGGTCGAGGGTGGAGAGGTTCTGTACGGCCTGTTCGCCTGCCGCGAGAACCTTGTCGCGGGAGGCGGCGTAGGAGACGGCGTCGTCGTGCGCCGCGCCGTACCAGGACCAGCCCGCCCATACGGCGAAGGCGCCCGCGATCAACGCGAGCGACATCGCCACGATGAGCAGGGGCCTGGTCGTCATGCGTGCCATGTTCTGTGTCATCCCTCTCGCAGGATCCGGCGACGGCGGGCCGTTCGGTGGTGACGTTGTTCAGCGGGCTTGGATCTCCGTGATCCGCCAGTGCCCGTCGGTGAGTTGAGCGGTGACGGACAGCTGGGCGGCGGCGGTGGTGGCTGGCTTGCCGGCCCGCTGGGCACGCTGGTCGAGGAAGACCAGCAGCTCCGCCCGGTCGCGGGTGAGCCGGGTGACCCCCGCCCGTACGACATGGGTGGTCAGCGTGAGCTTCTGCTCGGCTACGCGCTGCCTCAACTCCCCGAACAGTGCGGCGTATTGCCCGGCCGCCTTCCCGCCGAGCAGCTCGCGCCCGGCGTCCTCGGTGGCGCGGGTGTCCTGCGGGGTGTACGAGAAGATCTTGCCGAGCGTGTTGCTGACGTCGCCGATGACACGGGTGGTGGCTTCGGTGTCGGTGAGCGCGTGGTTCGCCGTGGCCGGGGTGTCGCCCAACTGCCGGGCCTGGAAGAGGAGTCCGGCTCCGGCGAGGAGGAGGGCGAGGGTGACGACGAGGCCGAGGGCACGGCGCAGACGGCGGGGACGCGGCTCGGCTTCGGAGGGCGCGGGGGGGTCATCCCGGGGCTCGGGGTCGGGGGCCGGTTCGGTGTCCGGGGTCCCGGGGGCGGGGTCGTCGCCGGGCCGTTCGTCGCGCTGCCCCTCCACGGGGTGCGGCTTCGTTGTGCGCACGCTGTGTCTCCCTACCGGTCCGGGGTCAGGGCGCGGCGACCGGGACCGCGCCGAGTGCCTTGAGCTTCCAGCCGGCGGCGGTGCGTTCCAGGCCTGCTTCGAAGCGCTTGCGGTCGGTGGTGGCCGTGCCGGTGGACGGGGTGAGCTGGACCTGGACGGTCGCGATGAGCTTCGCCGTGCCGGAGCGGTCGTCGAGTTCGGTGACGGCGGCATCCGTGACCGTGCCGCGCGCCGATGCGGCCGGTTTGCCCGCACCGGCCCGGCGCAGTTCGTCCTGAAGGGGCCCGGTGGAGGCGTCCAGCCAGGTGCGCAGCGCCGCGTCGGGGTGGGCAGCGTCCAGGGTGGAGAGCGCGGCAATCTGCGCCCGGCCGGCCTTCAGCACCGCGTCGCGCGATGTGGCGTAGGCGACCGAGGAGTCATCCCGGGCCTGCGCGTAGGTGAAGCCCGCGTAGGCGCAGAAGGCGACGGCGACCGTCACGAGCGCGGCCGTGAGCACACGGAGCCGTCCGGACTCGCGGGTCACTGCCGCGCCTCCCGTCCGCCGGCGGTGGAGGGCAGGCCGAGGAGTGCGGCCAGGTCCGACGGGCCGTCGGCGGGCAGCGCGGGCAGAGCCAGGGCTCCGGGGAGCGGTGCCTGCGCGGTCGCGGGTGCGGGCGTCGGCGGCAGGGAGCCCGGTCTGGCGGGGGCCGGGAGCCGGCCGCCGCCGGGGGCGTGCGCCGAGCCGCGGACGTCGATGCCGCTGCTCGCGGGCGCGGCACATCTCGCCTTGGTGTTGAGGTTCGGCGTGTCCAGGGTTTCGAGACCGTTGCGGTACGTCGTGCCGCCGTACCCGTCGGTGCAGGGAAGGGGCGCGAAGAAGGTGACCGCCATGCCCAGGTTGGCGCCCTTGCCGTCGATGGCGGTGGCTCCGGATGCGGCCAACTGCGGTAGTTTCACCAGGAGTTCCTCGATTCCGCGCTGACGGGTGACGGCCACGTCCGCCGTCGTCAGGAGGTTGGCGAGCACCACGCCGATCTGCGGATCCAGATCCCGCAGCAGCCCGCTGATCTGCCCTGCGGCATCGGGTGCGGCGGCGATCAGCCGGCGCAGATCGGTGTCCGAACCCTTCAGCGTGGCCGCGAGCCGCTGCGCCCCCGACGCGAAGGTCTGGATGGCCTGGCCCTCCTCGGCCTGGGTGCGCAGCACGGTTTCGCCGTCCGCGAGCAGCGTGGACGTGGCGGGCAGCGCCTTGTCGGCCGCCTTCACGAAGTCGGTGCCGTTGTCGAGGAGCACCTGGAGGTCGTTGCCCCGCCCTTCGAAGGCCTTGCCGAACTCGGCGACGACGGTGCGCAGCGACTCCGACGGCACTGACGCGGCAAGGTCGTCGACGCTGGTGAGTACGGTGGTGACGGGTGCCGGGGTGCGGGTGTCGGACTGTGCGATCTCCCCGCCGTCGCCGAGGTAGGGCGCCCCCGCGGAGGTGGGCCGCAGGTCGATGTACTGCTCGCCGACCGCGGACAGATTGGCGACGACCGCCCGCAGGGTGGCCGGGATGCGCGGCGCCGAGTTGTCGATGCGCAGCTCGGCTACGACCCCGTCGTCGGTGAGCCCGATGGGCCCGACCCGGCCCACCGACACGCCGCGGTAGGTGACGTTGGAGTGGGTGAACAGCCCGCCGGTCTCGGCGAGATGGACCTTCACCGTGTAGTAGTCGCGGACGCCGACGTAGTGGCCGACGTCGGCGTACCGGAAGCCGGTGTAGCCGAGCACCAGAACCCCGATCACGAGGAACGCGAGGTTCTTGAGTCTGGTCGCGAGCGTCAGCATCAGCGCGCACCCCCCGTGCCGCCGACGGACGGCAGGCCGAGCGGCGCCTTGGGGGACGGCTGCGCGGTGATGGGCGGGATGATCTGGGTGCCGGGTACGGCCGCCACGTCGAGGTAGACGTTGAGGTAGTCGCCCTTGACTCCGCGCAGCACCTCGTCCGTGAACGGGTAGGTGAGCAGCACCTGGAGCGAGTCGGGGAGGTCCTTGCCGGAGTCCGCGAGGGCTTTGAGGGTCGGTGCGATCGCCTTCAGATCGGCCACCATGTCGTCCTTGCTCTTGTTGATCGTCGAGACGGCGACCGTGGAGAGGGTGTCGAGCGACTTCAGCATCGTGAGGAGCGAACCCCGTTGGTCCTCAAGGACCTTGAGGCCCGGGGACAGTCCGGTGAGTACCGTGCCGACCTGCTCCTTGCGGGTGGCGAGGGTCGCGGAGAGCCGGTTCACGCCGTCGAGTGCGTCGGTGATGTCGCCGCGGTGCCCGTCGAGATCGGTGACCAGGGTGGTGACGCGCTGGAGCATCGAGCGGACCTCCGGCTCGCGGCCGCCGATCGCCTTGTTGAGCTCGGTGGTGATCGTCTTGAGCTGGTTGACGCCGCCCCCGTTGAGCAGCATGGACAGCGCCCCCAGCACCTCCTCGACCTCGGGGTTGCGGTTGGTGCGCGCGAGGGGGATGGCGGCGCCGGGTCCGAGGCTGCCCTGCGCCGTCTCCTTGGTCTCCTTCGCCGGCGCGGAGAGCTGGACGAACTTCTCGCCGAGCAGGCTGGACTGTTCCAGCTGGGCGTACGCGTTGGCGGGGAGCTTCACGTCTCCCCTGATCCGCATGGTCACCTTCGCGGACCAGCCGTCCGACGCGAGCGACACCTCGGTGACCCGGCCGACGGCGACATCGTTGACCTTCACCGCGGCCTGCGGCACCAGACTCAGTACGTCGGCGAAGTCCGCGGTGATGTCGTACGGGTGACTGCCCAGGTCGGCGCCGCCGGGCAGCGGGAGCTGGTCGATCCCGGAGAACGACGGCACCGAGCAGCCGCCGAGGACGAGGGCCAGCGCGACGAGCGCCGCGACGCCCGCTCCCACCCCCGCACCGGCCCGTCCGCTGACGCTTCGGCCGGTCAACGCCGCCCGGACGGCCCGTATCCGGCGTGTGGCGACCGCTCTCATCCCCGGCCCCCGCTCTTCGCGGCGGATCCCGGGGACGCGGAGTCGGCGGCGGTCCCGTACACGGTGCCGACGGCGGGCAGCGGTAGCGCCGGGAGGGCTTTCAGGCCGGATTCCGGTACCGGCACGAGTGCCGCGCCGCCCGCTGTCGCGGGGTTGAGCGGGAAGACGATGTCGCCGCCCATGCTGATCTCGTTGATGTTGCCCCGGCCGTCGAGGGTGCGGTGCGCCGGGTCGTAGGCGTTGAGCGCGTTTCCGGCCGCCAGGGGCGCGGTGTCCAGGGCTTCCGCGAGCGAGGCCCGCTGGTCGACCAGGGTCTGGGTGAGCGGGGCGAGTTTGTCGACCTCCGCCTTGAGGCTGCCGCGGTTGTCCTGGACGAACGTCTTCACATGGCCCAGCGCCGTGCCGAGCTCCTTGAGGGCGCCCGCCAGGTTGTCCTTGTTGTCGGCGAAGAACGAGGTGACGTCGGCGAGTTGGTTCTGGGCGTCGCGCACCGCACCGTCCTTGTTCTTCAGCATGGTGGTGAACGTCTGCAGATAGGACAGCGTGGCGAAGAGGTGCTCGCTGCTGCCGTCCAGCGTCTTGGCCGCCTTGCCGAACTGCTCGATGGAGTCGCCGATCGCGGCGCCGTTGCCGTCGAGGTTCTTGGCTCCGGTGTCGAGCAGGCCCGAGAGCGCTCCGGTCGAGTTCGCGCCGCTCGGGCCGAGGGACTTGCTGAGCTCGGTGACGGACGCGTACAGCTGGTCGACCTCCACGGGGGTGGCGTTGCGGGAGGCGGGCAGCTCCGCGCGGTCGGCGATCTCGGGTCCCCCGGTGTAGGCGGGGGCGAGCTGGACGTACCGGTCGGCGACGACGCTGGGCGAGACGATGGCGGCCCTGGCGTCCTTGGGCACCCGTACGCCCCGGTCCAGCGTCACCACGATCTTGACCTGCTTGCCCTGCGGGGTCACCGAGTCGACCTCGCCCACCTTCACTCCGAGGATCCGCAGATCCGATCCGGGGTAGACCCCGACGGCGTGGTCGAAGTAGGCGGTGATGCGCTTCCCGCCGGGGCCGGCGAACACGCGCAGTCCGCCGAGCACGGCGGCGGCGATCACCGCGAGGGCCGCGACGATCGTCAGCGCGCGTCGCCGGGTCATGAGTAGCCTCCGTTCTTCGGCGGCATGCAGCCGGTTCCCGGAAGGGAGTTGGCGGGGAGGTAGTTCCTCGGGACGAGACCGCAGATGTACGTGTCGAACCAGCGGCCGTTGCCGAGGGCGTTGCCGACGAGCCGGTAGTAGGGGCCGGCGAGGGCCAGCGTCCGGTCGAGGCCCTGCTGGTTCTTGACGAGGACGTCGGTGACGCGCCCCAACGCGGCCAGGGTGGGCCCCAGTTGGGCTGCGTTGTCCTTGACGAGACCGGTGAGCTGGGTACCCAGGCCCCGGGTTCCGGTGAGCAGCGCCTGGATGGCGTCGCGGCGCTGCTTGAGTTCGCCGAGCAGCAGCCCGCCGTCGTCGATGAGGGTCTCGAAGCTGCTCTTCCTGTTGGCCAGGGTCTTCGTCAACTGCTCGCTCCCCTTGAGGAGTTGGGCGAGCTGCGTGTCGCGCTGCGAGACGGTCTTCGACAGGGCGGACAGTCCGGACACCGCGGTGCGCACATCGGGCGGTGAGTCCTTGAAGGTCTCGGAGATGGTCTCGAAGCTCTTGGCGAGCCGGGCGGTGTCGATGTCGCCGATCGTGTTGCTGAGCCCTTCGAAGGCCTGGGTGACGTCGTACGGGGATGTGGTCCGGGCCAGCGGGATGCGGCTGCCGGGGTTCTGCTTCGCGGTGCCGAGCGGGTCGATCGCCAGGTACTTCTCGCCGAGCAGGGTCTTGATGGCGATGGCCGCGGTCGAGGCGTCGCCGATCCAGGCGTGCTTCACCTTGAAGGTGACCTTCACCTTGGCACCGTCCAGTGAGACGTCGCCGACCTCGCCGACCTTGACCCCGGCGATGCGGACCTCGTCGCCGCTGCGCAGCCCGGCGGACTCGGAGAAGTCGGCGCTGTAGGTGGTACCGCCGCCGATGAACGGCAGCGAGTCCGCGTTGAACGCCGCGAAGCCGACCAGGGCCAGGAGCAGCAGGCCCACCAGGCTGACCGTGACAGGGTTGCGTTCCTTCATCGGCTTGATGGGCCCAAGACGCAGGCGGGGCCGGGGCCACCGCGGTGCGGGCGGTCTCATCCCTGGCACCTCGATTCGCTGACCGGGATTCCGGTGGGCGGCGCGCTGCCGTCCTCGGTCTTCACCCCGGACACCTTGGCTTCGCAGAGGTAGAGGTTGAGCCAGGATCCGTAACTGGCGATCCGGGTGACGGCGCGCATCTTGTCGGGCGTCTTCCGCAGGAAGTTCTCGATCTGGGGAGCGCTCTCGGCGAGGTTCGAGGACAGCCGGCCGAGCTGTTTGATGTCCTCCTTGAGCGGCGCCCTGCCGTCCTGGAACAGCCCGGCGGTGACCGTCGTCAGATCGCCCATCGCTGCGATGGCATCGCCCAGCGGCTTGCGGTCACCCGCGAAGCCGGAGACCAGCTGCTGGAGCGTCACCACCAGGTCGTTGAATCCGGCTTCGCGGTCGTTGACCGTGGTCAGGACGGTGTTCAGATTGCTGATGACCTCGCCTATGACCTTGTCCTTGGCGGCGACGGTCGTGGTGAGCGAACCGATGTGCCGGAGCAGGCTGTCGACGGTGCCGCCCTCGCCCTGGAGGACCTGGACGATGGAGCCGGCGAGCTGGTTGACGTCCTTGGGCGAGAGGCCTTCGAACAGGGGCTGGAAGCCGTTGAAGAGCTGGGTGAGGTCGAGGGCGGGCGTGGTGCGCTCGACGGGGATGGTCGCGCCGGGCGCCAGCGCCGCGCCCACCGCGCCGGTGCCCCGGCCCAGTTCGATGTACCGCTGGCCCACCATGTTCAGGTACTTGATGGCGGCGGTGGCCGTGCCGGGCAGGATCCGGCTGCGCTGCACCGAGAACGTGACCTGCGCGAGCCGTCGGTCGACCACCTCCACGCCGTCCACCTGGCCGACCTTCACCCCGGCGATGCGGACGCTGTCGCCCTCGATCAGCCCGGTCGTGTCGGTGAAGCGCGCCCGGTACGTCGTGGTGTCACCGACTCCCGTGTTGGCGATGGACAGCGCGAGGACGGTGGTCGCCAGCGCCGTCACCAGGACGAAGACCAGTGATTTGACGAGCGGGCCCGCGATGCTGCGGCGGTTCACTTGATGGTCACCTCCGTCCCCCTGAGCGCGGGGCCGACGAGGAGGCTGCTCCAGTCCGGCAGGGACTGCGGCACCTGCTTCATGCCGGGCGCGAGCAACTCGTTCACGAGCTGGTTCTCCTGCGGGGAGTTGGGCAGCCCGAGTCCGCGGTCGCCGGCGGCCGCGGTATTCGCGAGGGCGCTCTCGGCGGGGAGCGGGGCGCCGAGGTAGGGCACCGGGTAGCAGTGCGGGCCGCCGCCGGCCGTGTACGAGGGGGCGTCGCGCCCGGGGACGTACTTGCCGAGCGAGGGCACCGCCTTCACGGTGACGTGGAGCCCCGGCTCGTCCGTGCCCTTGCCGAGTGCCTTGTCCATCGCGGGGACGAACCCGGAGAGCGTGCGCAGCGTGCAGGGGAAGGAGGCGGAGTATTCGGCGAGGAGTTGCAGGGTGGGGCGGCTCACCTCGCTGAGCCGGATGATGTTGTCCTTGTTCTGCTGGAGGAACGCCGTGAGGTCCTGGGCGGTCGTGGTGGTGCGGCCGTAGACATCGGAGAGCCGGGTCTGCTGGTCGACCAGGGTGCCGGTGGTGGTCGTGGCGTCGGTGAGCGCTCTGAGGATGTCGGGGGCGGCGTCGCTGTAGGTCCGGGTGACCTGGACGAGCTGCTTCAGGTCGGCGTTGAGGGCGGGCAGGTCCGGGTTGAACTTCTTGAGGTGGGCGTCCAGCGTGACGAGGGTGTCGCCGAGCTGGGAGCCCCGGCCGCGCAGGGCCTGGGCGACCGCGGAGAGCGTGACCGACAGCTGGTCCGGCCTCACCGCGGTGAGCATCGGCAGGACGTGGTCGAGGACCTGCTCCAGTTCGATGGCGTCGCGGGAGCGGTCCTGCGGAATGACGGCACCGGCCGCCAGCGCGCTCGCGGACGGGTTCGGTGGCGGTACGAGCGCCACGAACCGCTCGCCGAAGAGGGTGGTCGGCAGCATCTGCGCGGTCACGTCGGCCGGGACGCGGCTGAGCCTGCCCGGCTGGAGGGCCAGGGTCAGCTTCGCCCCGTCGCCGTCGGCGCTGATGCCGCGGACCTCGCCGATGACGACGCCGCGCAGCTTCACCTCGGCGCCCGGATGCATCTCGTTGCCGACGCTGCCCGTCTCGACGGTCACCGTGTCCGAGCGGGTGAAGTCCTTGTCGTACACGGCGATCGAGAGCCAGATGAGCAGCGCGGGGACCAGCAGGAAGACGACTCCGGCGAGGCGGCGGCGTACGGTCCGCGCGTTCATCCGGCCACCTTCACGGTCGTGGTGGCGCCCCAGATCGCCAGCGAGAGGAAGAAGTCGGTGACGGCGATCAGCACGATCGCGTTGCGGACCGAGCGGCCCACCGCGACGCCGACGCCGGCCGGTCCGCCCGTGGCGCGGAAGCCGTAGTAGCAGTGGGCCAGGATCACCATCACGCTGAAGATGAGCACCTTGAGTACGGAGAGCAGCACGTCCGTCGGGGAGAGGAAGAGGTTGAAGTAGTGGTCGAAGGTGCCGCGTGACTGGCCCTTGAAGACGACCGTGGTCATCCGGGACGCGAAGTAGGAGCTCAGCAGGCCGATCGCGTACAGCGGGACGATCGCCACGACTCCGGCGATGATCCGAGTGGTGACCAGGTAGGGCAGGCTGCGTACGCCCATGCCTTCGAGGGCGTCGACCTCCTCGTTGATGCGCATGGCGCCGAGCTGGGCGGTGAAGCCCGCGCCCACGGTGGCGGACAGGGCGAGCCCGGCGACCAGCGGGGCGATCTCACGGGTGTTGAAGTAGGCGGAGACGAAGCCGGTGAAGGCGGCGGTGCCGATCTGGTTGAGCGCGGCGTAGCCCTGGAGGCCCACGACGGTGCCGGTGAACAGGGTCATGGCGATCATCACGCCGATGGTGCCGCCGATGACGCCGAGGCCGCCGCTGCCGAAGGCGACCTCGGCGAGCAGCCGCTGGACCTCCTTGAGATAGCGTCGCAGGGTGCGCGGGATCCACAGCAACGCCTTGACGTAGAAGGTGAGTTGGTCGCCGGAGCGGTCGAGCAGGCTGAAGAGGGCCATCGGCTCAGCCGCCCTTCGGGGGGACGATCTGGAGATAGATCCCGGTGAGGACCATGTTCACGAAGAAGAGCAGCAGGAAGGTGATGACGACGGACTGGTTGACGGCGTCGCCGACGCCCTTGGGGCCGCCGCGCGGGTTGAGTCCGCGGTAGGCGGCGACGATCCCGGCGATGAACCCGAAGATCAGCGCCTTGAACTCGCTGATGTAGAGGTCGGGGAGCTGGGCGAGGGCGGAGAAGCTGGAGAGGTAGGCGCCCGGGGTGCCGCCCTGCATGATGACGTTGAAGAAGTAGCCGCCGAGGGTGCCGACGACGGAGACCATGCCGTTGAGCAGTACGGCGACGAACATGGTGGCCAACACCCTGGGTACGACGAGGCGTTGGACCGGTGAGACGCCCATGACCTCCATGGCGTCGAGCTCTTCGCGGATCGTTCGGGAGCCCAGGTCGGCGCAGATCGCGGACCCGCCGGCCCCGGCGATGAGCAGGGCCACGATCAGCGGGCTGGCCTGCTGGATGACGGCGAGGACGCTGGCGCCGCCGGTGAAGGACTGGGCGCCGAGCTGCTGGGTGAGCGACCCGACCTGAAGGGCGATGACGGCACCGAACGGGATGGAGACGAGGGCCGCGGGCAGGATGGTGACGCTGGCGACGAACCAGAACTGCTCGATGAATTCCCGCAGTTGGAAGGGGCGCCGGAAGACGGCCCGGACGACGGCCGCGGCGAGCGAGAACAGCCGCCCGGTCTGGCGGAGGGCGCCGAGGCCGGGGAGCGGCTGGCGCGGCGGAGGCGGTGGGGTGGGCGGGGTTCGCTCGGCCTCCGTCGTCACGGCGTCGCCCCTTGGGCGGGCGCCATACCGCTCTCGATGGCCCGGCGGGCCACGGGCGGCAGTTGGTCGAGCATGGCAAGGACCCGCCGCTTGCGGCGCAGTACGGCACTGCGGGCGGGCAGCCCCGGCGAGGGCTCCAGTTGCGGAACCAGGGGACGGGGTGAACTCACCGGATTCGGGCCGCTGTTGGCCTGCTCCATCGCGAGGGTCGCGGCGTCCTTCTCCTCGGACATGCCGATGGGGCCTTCGCGGCGGCCGCTGAGGAACTGGGCGACGACCGGCTCCTCGCTGGTCAGCAGCACTTCCCGGGGCCCGAAGGTGACGAGGTTGCGGCGGAAGAGCATCCCCATGTTGTCGGGGACGGTCGCGGCGATGTCGAGGTTGTGGGTGACGATCAGCATCGTCGCGTCGATCTGCGCGTTCAGGTCGATGAGGAGCTGCGAGATGAAGGCGGTGCGGACCGGGTCGAGCCCGGAGTCCGGCTCGTCGCAGAGGATGATCTGGGGGTCGAGCACCAGGGCGCGGGCGAGTCCGGCGCGCTTGCGCATCCCGCCGGAGATCTCCCCGGGCAGTTTCTCCTCGGAGCCCAGGAGGCCGACCATGTCCACCCGCTCCATGACGATGCGGCGGATCTCCGACTCCTTCTTGCGGGTGTGCTCGCGCAGCGGGAAGGCGATGTTGTCGAAAAGGGACATCGAGCCGAAGAGCGCGCCGTCCTGGAACATGAGGCCGAAGAGTTTGCGGGTCTTGTAGATGTCGCGCTCGGGGCTGCTCACCATGTCGACGCCATTGATGAGGACCCGGCCGCGCTCCGGCTTGAGCAGCCCGATGATCGACTTGAGGAATACCGTCTTCCCGGTGCCGGAGGGCCCCAGCATGACACTGACCTCACCGGCGGGCAGGGTGAGGGTGATGTCCTGCCAGATGTTCTGCTTGCCGAAGGACTTGGTCAGACCCTCGACCACGACTTCAATTCCCATCCCACCCCCAGCAGGCACGAAGTGGCGCAGGTGCACCGAGAGGCGCACGGTAAGTTGACCAAGGCCGCCGAAACAAGAACCCGGACGGTCACATCGATGAAATCCCTTTCCTTTGTCATCAGTTGACAATTTCCGAAGCCGCCCTCGCGGACAACTGAGCAGCAAGTGAGCAGTACGGCGGTGGCGCGGGAGGGCGGGGCGCCGCGGCCGAGGGGAGCTCCGCCGCGGCGCCCCCGGGGCAGACCCCTGGCCCGGAAAGGAGGGTGGGCCGGGGGTTTCGCCCGTGCGGATCCCGGCCGTCGGGGGCGGCCGCCGGGAGCGTTGGACCAGCAGCGGATGCGAATCCGGACGAGCCGCCCGGGGCCGACCGCACATCGGACGCTACGACTGGGTAACCTTGCTCTGCAATACCAGTTCCAGAAGTTCCCGCGAGCCCGGGTCCGGCCACCGGAAACTTGTCACTGAAGCAGCACTTTCCCTCCGGAACTTGTCACCGGTTGACGGGTTTCACCTGTAACTGCCCGCCAGGTCAATGGTTTTGGGCCAGGAGCCGGGAGCTTGAGCAGGAATGGCGGGGTTCGCGCCGCGGCATTGCGCACCAATCGACAAGAAAATCCGGCCGATTACTCATCCACGGCACAAGGAACGGCCCAGCTCGGCACAATCTTGAACGCCAGGATTGTGCGCCCATGTTTCTCGCAAGTAACGTCCGCATCGTCACGGATCGTACGTGGCCGAATCCGTACCCGTAGCTGGTGAAATCGGAGGAATTTACTGTGCGAAATCTTCTTGGAAAGCTCGCGCTGGTAGGCGGCGCGGCGACGGCCGCATTCGCGCTGGCGACCGCGCCCGCCATGGCCGCGGCGCCCACGAACTGGGTCGTCGGCCCCAACTCGCCCGAGAGTTTCACCGCCACGTCCACCAATGTGGTGCTCTCCATCAACGGCATCGACATGACCTGCACCTACGCGGACGCCGGGGGCACGCTGGCGAGCGCCACCGGCAACCCGGCGGCGATCGGCAGCATCGACCCCGCGCACTTCGGCAGAACCGGTGAGTCGTGCACCAGCTTCCTCGGCGCGGTGGACACCGTCGCGAACACCCCGTGGGCGCTGAACGTGACCGACTACGACGCGGGCAGCGGCGTCTCGCAGAGCTACATCTCCAACATCAACGCCCGGGTGTCCGTGGCCACTTGCGCCTTCACCGTGACCGGTACCGCGCACGGCACCTACACCAACTCGACCGGCGATCTGGCGATCTCGGCCACCCCGACCGAGCTGACCGTCTCCGACCCGACGGCGGGCTGTTCGGGCGTGGTGAGCGCCGGTGACCACCCGTCGTTCAACGGCGACTACTTCGCGGTGGTCAGCGGCACCAGCACACCCCCCACCATCACCGGCTCGTAATGCCGCGTGACGTCTCGCGCACGCCCCGGGGCCGCCCGGTCCGGTCTCGGCCGGACGGGCGGGTCCGCCGGACGCGGCGCAGGCGCCGACGGCCGTCCCGAGGAGCCGAGCGAGTGGAGCTGAACACGACGTGAGAGCAACCCAGGGCTCGGCCGGGCAGCGCCCGAGGGTGAGCGCGCGCACGGCCCTGGCAGCGGCCACCGTGGTCCTGGCGGGGGTCGTGCCCGGTGCGGGGCCGGCCCTCGGCGACCAGCCGGTCACCACCGAACTCGCCTACAGCTGCGCGTTCCCGGCCGGAGCCCAGCCGGTGAAGGTACGGGTCGCCGCCAAGTTCCCGGACCGGGCCACCGCGGGCGTGCCCATCCGGCCCGCCGAAGTCGGCACGGCGCTCACCCTGCCCGATGCCGCCGTCGCCGGACTCACCGCGCTGCGCGCGAGCACGACGGGCGCCACCACCCGGCTGACGACGGAGGTGGCCCAGAACGGCGCCGCCGCCCGCGCCGTCTGGCAGGGCACCGCGCCCTCCGTGCCGCTCGCCTCCCCGGGCGGCGCCGTCCTCACCGCGACCGGCGAGGTCCCCACCGTCACCGCGAACAGTCCGGGCGACCTCACCGTGACGGCGGCGGGGCTCACGATCGAGTTCGCGCCGCGCACCGCGGAGGGCGCCGCCACCGTTCCCGCCACCGTCGCGGTGTCCTGCGCTCTCACCCCGGGTGGCTCCGGTCTGCTCGCCAACGTGCCCGTCACCGGGGCGAGTTCCTTGCCCACGCCGTCTCCCAGCGCCTCGGCCGACGACCCCGCCACCGGCAGTCCGGCCCGGCCCTCGGCCGCCCCTCCCGGCGTCGCGCCTCCCAGGACGCAAAGCGCTCCGCCCGCCGCCGCACCCGAGTGCCGGGGCGACACCGCCCAGCCGCTCGCGCTCTCGGCGTACGCCACCGGGTACTCGAACGTCACCAAGCTGGGCGGCGCCTCGCTGGTCCCCGTTTACTGCGCCAAGATCGTCCAAGGACTCAGCAAGCTCAAGCGCATCGAGGTGCGGCCCGGTGTCTTCGAGCTCCATCTGCTCCAGCAGTCGGTCGGGCAGCTCGAATACCAGGGCCGCCGGGAGACCCCACCGGCTCCCGCGACGTTCCTGACCTTCGGGTTCATGCCGACCACCGCCACGATGACGTTGGAGCAGAGCGGGCCCATGTCCATCGACTCCGACCTCAACAACACGGCGGGGCACGGCGAGACGTACATCCGGATCCCGCTGGTGCTGCACCTGAGCGACGTCAAAGTCAACGGGACGCAGCTCGACGTCGGCCCCAACTGCCGTACCACCAGGCCGGTTTACTCCGACGATCCGGACCCGGCGCAGAACACCAAGGACCACATGGTGCTGCTCGGGCAGCTCAAGAAGGGCGCGGACACGGTCTGGCGCGGTTACTCGCTCTCCCGGGGCGGGCCGCTGACCGGCTCGGTGACCATTCCGCCGTTCACCGGCTGCGGGGTGGGCGAGGACCTCAGCCCGCTGCTGACCGCTTCCGTGTCCGGGCCCGGCAACGCGGTCAAGCAGAACCAGGGAGCGCCGTGCGCCTCCGGCATCCCGGACGACCCCGCGAAGCTCTGCACCCGCGACAAGCAGCCGACGACCGTACCGCCGCCGCTGCGCTGATTTCCGGCCAACTCACTTGCCTGCCCCGGCCGTTGATCCGGCCACCCATACACCAGGACGTCGCGAGCCGAGACGTCGAGAGGGGACCGACCTCATGAGACCCGTATCCAACCGCCTGCGGGCGCAACTGCTGGCCGCCGGCACCGCACTGACCCTGCTCGGGGCGGTGGGCCCGGCCGTCGCGGACGCCGCCCCGGCGACTCAACTGGGCGGAAACTGGGCCCCGTTCACCCGCTGCCCGGTCGACGATCCGGCGATGCTGGCCGCCGACGGGCGCATCGACATCGTGCAGTGCATCGCCTCCCACTCGGCCGGCGGCTCCATCAAGCTCGGCAGCACCGAGGTCGTCACCGGCGCCAGCGATCTCCAGCTCGGCGTGGTGCAGCACGCCTCCGGAGCGCCCACCCTGATCGCCCCGGCGGGCGGCGCGCTCATCGCCGACCCGGCCGACATCCCGGGCGGGCTGCTCGGCCTGATGTGCCCCAGCGACCTCCCCGTCATCAGCGGCATCTGCCGGCAGATCACCGACGGCACCCTCAACCGGATCACCGCGACCGTCGAATCGGCGGGCACACCCAGCGACTTCAACCTCACGGCGGGCGCCTCCACCGGTCAGCCGATCGTCGCGATCCCGGTCCGCATCCACCTCCAGAACCCCATCCTCGGCGGCTCCTGCTACCTCGGCTCCGCCGGCAACCCCATCGTGCTGCGCCCGAAGAACCTGACGGCTCCGGCGCTCGGCATCCAGCGCTTCGACGGCAACGGCACGGCCCATACGACCGGAGTCATGAACCGGCTCAGCCTCACCGGCGCGAACCAGGGCGATGCCACCTTCGCGGTGCCCGGCGCGAACGGCTGCGGGCTCGCCGGGTTGCTCGACTGGGCGGTCAACCTCAAGACCGGGCTGCCCTCGGCGGCCGGCCACAACAGTGTCGTACTGAACAGCGCGTCGACCTACCTCGCCGGTCTGCACGCCCCCGGCACGGTCGTCCCCGACAACGGCAAGCTGCTCTCCCAGTACTGGCACTCGGCGGTCCAGTAACCACCGCGCCGCAGGCCCGGCCGCGCTCCGGCCGGGCCACCGCGCAAACGGCCGACAACCGATGCCGCAGGAACCCGATCACCCGCCAAGTGTTGTACCTCACAAGGAAGTTGTTCTAGGTTCAGCAGTCCGCGAAGGTACGCACCTGTCGGTCGGTGAGAGCGCTTTCCCCATCGGCCTCCCTCCACCGGGCGCCGTAGTCCAAGGGAAGTGACATGCCCGCAGCCGCGCAATCTTCGGACACCCAGGAGCCGCTGGGACCGCTCCCACAGGAGTTCGCCGCGATCCTGCGGCCCGAACTGCCGGGACTGCTCAAGGAGATCGGCGCGGAGGTCACCCGCGCCTACCCCGAGTACGCCCGGCTGCTCGAAGGGCCCTACGGCGAGGCGATCCGGGTCGGCGTGGAGCAGAACCTCACCGTCTTCGTCGACCAGGTGGCGTCCCCCAGCGCACCCTCCACCCTCCGCGACGAGATGTGCCGCCGGTTCGGGCGCTTCGAGGCGTACGAGGGCCGGAGCCTGGACACCCTCCAGGGCGCGTACCGCCTCGGCGCCCGGGTGGCGCTGCGCCGGGCCAAGAAGATCGGCCGCCGCTACAACCTCTCCCCCGCCCTGATGCTCAGCTTCGCCGACGCCCTCTTCACCTACGTCGAAGAGCTGGAAGCGCTCTCGCGCGAGGGCTATCTGGAGGTCACCTCCTTCTCCGGGGAGCGCTCCGACGCGCTGCGAAGACGGCTGCTGCATCTGATCGTCGCCGGGTCGCCGGTGCCGCGCGCGGCGATCGCGGAGCTCGCCGACCGCGCCTGCTGGACTCTTCCCGAGCGGGTCACCCCGGTCGCGCTCCGCTCCGCGACGGGGCTGACCCGCGCGGCGCTGGACAACGATGTCCTGGCCGATCCCGGCGAGCCGCTCCCCTACCTCCTGGTGCCGGGGCCGGTCGACGAACTCCGAAGACGGATGCTGGACGCGGCCCTGCACGGCTGCCCTGCCGCGGTCGGTCTGGAGGTTCCCATCGGCGATGCGTCCGATTCCCTGCGCTGGGCCCGCCAGGTCCTCGAACTCGCCGAATCCGGCGTCATCGAGAGCGACAGCGCCACCCTGAACAGCGAGGACCACCTCGTCACGCTGTGGCTGCGTTCGGACCCAGCGCTCCTCGACCACCTCGCCCGACGCGAGCTCGCGCCCCTGGACGCACTGACACCCGGCCGGCGCGACCGGCTCATGGAAACCCTGCGGACCTGGCTCGCCACCCGCGGCACCGCCGCCCACATGGGCGAACTCCTCGCTGTGCATCCGCAGACCGTCCGGTACCGGATGCGGACCCTGGAGTCCGTCTTCGGCGACCGGCTCGCCGACCCCGAACACCGGTTCGCCACCGAACTAGTGCTACGCGCCAGGGATCTCGGCCACCGCGATCGGCCCTGAATCTTGCCCCGATCGGCGCCATAATCATCCGAATCGCTTCGAAAACAACGGATAAATATCGTCAAGTCCCGAGGCCGGAGCGAACCCGCCGCTGGATATGCCCGTCTGGAGAGGCGGACGTCCGAAGGATGTCCGTACCACCCGCACTACGCCAGAGGCATACCGAATTGTCTTCGCATCTGCCGGCTGTCTACCGCGGCGCCTGCGCCCCGGGCCCCCGCACCCTGCTCGACGTACTGGACGCGACGGCGGCCGCCCACCCGGGCGCGCTCGCACTCGACGCGGGCGGCGAGAGACTCACCTATCAAGACCTGTGCGACCGGATCACCGAACGGGCCGTGCGGCTCACCCGCCACGGCATCGGCCCCGGCGACCGGGTCGGTGTCCGGATTCCGTCGGGCACGTGTGATCTGTATCTCGCCATTCTGGCGGTCCTGCTGTGCGGCGCGGCGTACGTACCGGTCGACGCCGACGACCCCGAGGAGCGCGCGGCGACCGTCTTCCGCGAGGCCGGGGTGTGCGCCGTCCTCGAAGCCGACGAGCGGATACTGCCGGGGCCGGTGGCGCCCATCGGGGCGCCCTGGCGTCCCGCGCTGCCCAGTGACGACGCATGGATCATCTTCACGTCCGGTTCGACGGGGCTGCCCAAGGGGGTCGCGGTCACCCACCGCTCGGCCGCCGCCTTCGTCGACGCCGAGGCCCAACTCTTCCTGAACGAGAGCCCGTTGGGCCCCGGCGACCGGGTGCTCGCCGGGCTCTCGGTCGCCTTCGACGCGTCGTGCGAGGAGATGTGGCTGGCCTGGCGGCACGGCGGCTGCCTGGTGCCCGCGCCCCGCTCGCTGGTGCGGGCGGGCCATGAACTGGGCCCCTGGCTGATCGAACGCGGGATCACGGTGGTCTCCACGGTGCCCACCCTCGCCGCGCTCTGGCCGGACGAGGCCCTGGAACAGGTCCGGCTCCTGATCGTCGGCGGCGAGGCCTGCCCCGGCGCCCTGGCGGACCGCTTCGCGGTCAAGGGCCGCGAGATGTGGAACACCTACGGCCCGACCGAGACCACGGTGGTGGCGACCGCCGCCCGGATGCAGCCCGGTGAGCCGGTACGCATCGGACTCCCCCTGGACGGCTGGGAGTTGGCGGTGCTCGACCCGTCCGGGCAGCCCGTGCCCTACGGCGCCGAGGGCGAACTGGTCATCGCCGGGGCGGGCACGGCCCGCTACCTCGACGCCGCCAAGGACGCCGAGCGCTTCCGGCCGCTCGCGCTCCTGGACACCCAACGCGCCTACCGCACCGGCGATCTCGTACGCGCCGACGCGGCCGGCCTCGTCCACCTCGGGCGGGCGGACGACCAGGTCAAGGTGGGCGGTCGGCGCATCGAACTCGGCGAGATCGACGCCATGCTGAGAGCCCTCCCCGGCGTGCGGGCCGCGGCGGGCGCGGTGCGCGGCACACCGTCCGGCGGCCAGATCCTGGTCGGCTACGTGGTGCCCGAGCAGGGCGGCTTCCGCGCCGATCAGGCGCGCGGCTTCCTCGCCGAGCGGCTTCCCGCCGCGCTCGTGCCGCTGCTCGTGGAGGTCCCCGAGCTGCCGACGCGCACCTCGGGCAAGGTCGACCGGGACGCGCTGCCCTGGCCGCTGCCCTCCCAGCGCGGCCTCGCCGCCGACCCCGGCCAGGACGACGGCTCCACCACGGCCCGCCTCACCGGGGCATGGGAGCGGATGCTGGGGGTGCGCCCCGGACCGGACAGCGACTTCTTCGCGTTGGGCGGCTCCAGCCTCAGCGCGGCACGGCTCGCCTCCGAACTGCGCCGGCACTATCCCGGTGTCTCCGTCGCCGACCTCTACCGCCGCCCCGTGCTGCGGGACATGGCCCAGCACCTCGAATCCCTCGAAGGCCCGGCCGCCGAGGCCCGGCCCGTACAGCCGGTGCCGCGCAGTGCGGGAGTGGTCCAACTCCTCGTCCAGACAGCCCTGTTCGGGATCGCCGGACTGCGCGGTCTGGTCGGTCTGGCCACCGCCGACAACGTGCTCGGGCTGCTCGCTCCGCAGGCCTGGGCGCCGCACACCTCCTGGTGGTTCGTGATCATCGGCACCCTGGTCCTGATGAGCGCGCCGGCCCGCTTCGCGATCGGCGCGGGCGCGGCCCGGCTGCTGACCCGGACCGTGGTGCCGGGGACGTATCCGCGCGGCGGCCGGGTCCATCTGCGGCTGTGGACGGCCGAGCGGATCGTCGCCGCCTTCGGCGTCCCCTCCCTCCTCGGCACCCCCTGGGCCCGGCTGTACGCGCGCTCGCTCGGCTGCCGGGTCGGACGCGGCGTGGCCCTGCACGCCATGCCGCCGGTGACCGGCCTCGCGACGATCGGCCGGGGCTCAAGCGTGGAGCCGGAGGCCGACATCAGCGGCTGGTGGCTGGACGGCGCGACCCTGCACATCGGCGAGGTCCGCATCGGCGCGGGCGCCCGGGTCGGCCACCGCAGCACCCTGATGCCCGGCGCGGTCCTCGGCGCGGACGCCGAACTGGAGCCCGGGGCCTGCCTGGACGGCCAGATCCCGGCCGGCCGCCGCTGGCTCGGCTCGCCCGCCCGCCCGGCCGAATCGCACGAGCGCATCGCGGGCAACGGCTGGCCCACGCCCCGCCGGCGCCGCTCGCGCCGCTGGGCCGCCGCGTACGCGCTGTCACTCACCGGGCTGCCCCTGCTCTCGCTGATCTCCACCGCACCCGCACTGGTCGGCGTCTACTACCTCGTCCGTTCCTGCGACACGCTCTCCCAGGTCGCCGTGTGCCTGCTGATCGCCGCGCCGCCCATCGCGGTGGCCACGACGCTGTTCTCGATGCTGGTGCTCGCCGGGCTGGTCCGGATCCTCGGCCGGGGCCTGAAGCCCGGCTTCCACCCGGTGTGCGGCGGCGTCGCCTGGCGCGCCTGGCTGGTGACCCGGCTCCTGAGCGGGGCCCGCTCCAGCCTCTTCCCGCTGTACGCGAGCCTCGCGACCCCGGTGTGGCTGCGGCTGCTCGGGGCCAGGGTGGGGCGGCGCGCCGAGATCTCGACGGTGCTGCCGCTGCCCTCGCTCCTGACGGTCGAGGACGGGGCGTTCCTCGCCGACGACACCCTGGTGGCACCGTTCGAAATCCGCGGCGGCTGGCTGCGGCTGGGGACGGCGACCGTCGGGCGGAGGGCCTTCGTCGGCAACTCGGGGATCGTCGGCCCGGACCGCCGGGTCCCTGACGGCGCGCTGATCGGCGTGCTGTGCGACGCTCCCGCGCAGAGCGAGCCGGGCAGTTCGTGGCTCGGCCGCCCGGCGCTGCCGCTGCCGCGGGTGCCGACCACGGCCGACCCGGGCCGCACCTTCCAGCCGCCGCGCCGCCTCGTGCTCGCCCGCGCCGCGGTCGAGCTGTGCCGGGTGCTGCCGCTGATGTGCGGGGTGCTGCTCGCCGAGGCCGTGCTGATCGGCGAACAGAACGCCCTCAACCGGGGCGGCCTTCCGCTGGCCGCGCTGGCCGGGACCGTGCTGCTCCTTGTCGCGGCCGTGGTGGCGGGGCTGACGGCGACCGCCGCGAAGTGGATCCTGGTCGGCCGGTTCAAGCCGGGCGAGCATCCGCTGTGGTCGTCCTTCGTGTGGCGCAACGAGCTGTACGACACCTTCGTGGAGTCCCTCGCGGTGCCGTGGATGGCGGGCTCCTTCACCGGGACGCCGGTCCTCAACTGGTGGCTGCGCAGCCTCGGGGCGCGCATCGGGCGCGGGGTGTGGCTGGAGACGTACTGGCTGCCGGAGACCGATCTGATCACTCTGGGGGACGGAGCGAGCGTGAACCGCGGGTGTGTGCTGCAGACCCATCTCTTCCACGACCGGATCATGCGTCTGGACACGGTGCGGCTCGCCGAGGGCGCGTCGCTCGGCCCGCACAGCATCGCGCTGCCCGGCACCGATGTCGGCGCCCGCGCCTCGGTGGGTGCCGCCTCGCTGGTGATGCGCGGCGAGAGCGTGCCCCGGGACACCCGCTGGGCGGGCAACCCGATCGCGGGCGAGCAGTCGGCTCTCGACGGGGCTCAACTGTCCAACAATCAGGGAACATTGACGGGCCGTCAGGGTTCGGCCCGGGAAGGGAGTGCCGCATGACCCGGTGCAGTCGGCGGTCCCTGGTGCGGGCCGCCGCCCTGTCCGCGATCGGCAGCTCCCTGATCGTGGCCGACGACGAGTCGACCGGTCGCCGGGGCCGCTACTTCCCGCAGCACGGTTCGTACGGGCACGACACCCTCGCGTACGACCTGCGGATCGCCTACGACTCGGCCAGCGGCCGGCTCGCCGGTACGGCGCTCATCCAGGCCGTCGCCCTGCGGCCGCTGGAGCGGGTCGAGCTCGACCTGGCCCGGCTCAGCGCGTACGCCGCGCACGTCGACGGCAGGACCGCCCGGATCCGCCAGCGGCAGGGCAAGCTGTATGTGACGCCCAGTCAGCCCGTGGCGGCGGGCGCGGTGTTCACCACCAAGGTGCAGTACGGCGGGCGGCCCGGTCCGATCCGCTCGCCGTTCGGGAGCATCGGCTGGGACCGTACCGGTGACAGCCACGACGGGACCCTGGTCGCCTCCCAGCCGCTGGGGGCGCCGTCCTGGTTCCCGTGCAACGACCGGCCCGACGACAAGGCCGCGTACACCTTCCGGGTCACCGTGCCGCGCGACCGGCAGGCGCTCGCCAACGGGACGCTCACCGAGTGCCGCAGCGAGGGCGCCACCGATGTGTGGACCTATCACCACCCCGGGCCCATGGCCACCTATCTGGCCGCGCTCTACACCGGCCGCTTCCAGCACGACAGCGTGCTCTCGCCGGGGCCGCCCGGCGGACCGCCGATCCCCGTGCACAACGCCTACCCGCCCCGGCTCGCCGAGGCGGCGCGGCACGATCTGGGCCGCCAGCCCGACATGCTGCGGCACTTCTCGGAACTGTTCGGCCCGTACCCGTTCGAGGCGTACGGGGCGGTGGTGGTGGACGCGGAACTCGGCGCGCCGGTCGAGAACCAGACCCGGTCGGTGTTCGGCCGCAACCACATCGACGGGCAGCGCGGCTGGGAGACGCTGGTCGCCCACGAGCTGGCGCACCAGTGGTTCGGCAACAGTGTGGGCATCCGCGAGTGGCGGCACATCTGGCTCAACGAGGGCTTCGCCACCTATGCCGAGTGGCTGTGGTCGGAGCACGTCGGCGAGGACAGCGCCGACGAGATCGCCCGCCGCGAGTGGCGCAACCTCGCGCGGCGCGGCCAGAACCTGCGGCTCGCCGAGCCGGGGCCGCGCCGCATCTTCGACGACCGGCTCTACACCCGGGGCGCCTGCACCCTGCACGCGCTGCGCACGACGGTGGGCGACGACCGGTTCTTCGAGGTGCTGCGCGGCTGGCACGCGGCGCGGCGCGGCCGGATCGGCGACACCGCCGCGTTCATCGCCCACGCGGAAGCCACGGCCGGGCAGCCCGTGCGCCCGCTGCTGCACGCCTGGCTCTACGACAAGAAGCTCCCGGAACTGCCCGCCGAGGCAGCGACCTGAGGCAGTCGCCGTATACGAATTCCTTTTTCGGCCACACGCATTCTGGTCGCCTTTGTCCTGGCTGCGACCGGTATGAATGGCTTGCTGGGTCCCATATGCCACCCCTTACAGTGCACTTGGCTGTTACCGGCTGATTTCACGGGTGTTATGGGGAGGGCCACGTGCGAATGCCGCACACCGGGCGGGGGTGGCTGTTCGCGGTGCACGTACTGCGCGGCCAGGCGCAGGTGGACTTCATGCCGAGCGCGGTGACCGGCGCGATCTTCACGCTCGCGCTGTTCGCCGCCGGCTGGCAGTACGGCCTGTACGGGTTGATCGGCACCGCGATCGGCACCGGCACCGCACAGTTGCTCGGCGTGGACCGGGGCAGGGTGTCGGCCGGGCTCGAAGGGTTCAACGCCTGCCTCGTCGCGGTCGGCTTCGCCGTGTTCCTGGGCCCCGCGCATCCGGCCACGATGGTCCTCGCGGCGGGCGGCTGTGCTGTCGTCACGGTCGTCACCGCGGCCGCCGCGACAGTGCTGCGCGGCTGGGGGCTGCCCACCCTGACTCTGCCGTTCTGCCTGATGGCGAGCGCGATGACGATCGCGGCGCCCGCCTTCCAGCGGGTCTGGCACGGCGGGCCGGGGCCTGCCGCGCCGAGCCCGGCCGCCGAGGAGTCCGTCGCCCTCGCCCTCACCGACGTACTGCGCGCGTTCTTCGCCAACATCGCGCAGATCTTCCTCATGCCGCAGTGGTACGTCGGGCTGATCTTCCTCGTCGGCATCTTCGCGGCGAGCCGGACGGCGGGGGCGATGGCCTGCGTCGGCAGCGCCGTCGGCATTCTGACCGCCTGGGCGCTCGGCGCCCCCGCCGCACGGATCGCGGACGGCACCATGGGCTACAACGCGGTGCTGGTCGCGATGGCGCTGTGCGGGGTGCTGCTCGCGGCCGACCGCTGGAGCCTCGGCTTCGCGGTGACGGGAGCCGCGGCGGCCACGGTGCTCGGGCCCGCGCTGGGCGCGCTCTTCGCGCCGGCCGGCGGGCACGCCTTCACCTGGCCGTTCGTTCTCACCACGCTGGTCTTCCTCGCCTCCGTCCCCGCACTGCCCCAGCTCCACCGGTCCGGGGCGCCGACCGTCCGGGTCCCGGCCGAACCGGCTGGTTCGGCGGTACCGCACGGCGTCTGAGACAGCGCTTCCACGGCCTCTCGCCGGGGGCTGGCCGCCTCATCCGCACGGCCTCCACGGCATGCGTGCCACCTGCGGCGGTGTGAGGCTGCGAGGGTGACCACCGTCAGCCAGTCAGCAGCCGCTTCCGCGCCGCCCGTGCTCGATGTCCGGCAGCGGAACATCGTCTTCGGAACGATCATGCTCGGCATGCTGCTGGCCGCGCTCGACCAGACGATCGTGGGCACCGCGCTCCCCACGATCGTCTCGGACCTCGGCGGCGCGGCCCACATGTCGTGGGTGGTCACCTCCTACCTCCTGGCCGAGACCGTCGCGACGGCGCTCGTCGGCAAGTTCGGGGACCTGTTCGGCCGCAAGGTCGTCTTCCAGGTCTCCGCGATCCTGTTCATCACCGGCTCGTTCCTGTGCGGCCTCGCCACCAACATGTCGCTGCTCATCGCCTGGCGGGCGCTCCAGGGCATCGGCGCGGGCGGCCTGATGGTGACCGCGATGGCGCTGATCGCCGATGTGATCCCGCTGCGGGAACGCGGCAAGTACCAGGGTGCCATCGGTGCCGTGTTCGGCGTGTCGACCGTCATCGGGCCACTCCTCGGCGGGCTGTTCACCGACCATCTGAGCTGGCGCTGGGCGTTCTACGTGAACGTCCCCATCGCCGTCCTCGTGGTGATCGCGGCGGCCCGGACCATCCCCTCGGTCCGATCCGTGGCCAAGCCCGTCGTCGACTACCTCGGCATCGGCCTGGTAGCGGCCGGGGCCAGCGCCCTGATCCTGGCGACGAGCTGGGGCGGCAACGAGTACGCCTGGACTTCGGCGACGATCATCACCCTGTTCGCGGGCGGTCTGATCGCGCTCGCCCTGTTCTGCTGGGTGGAGACCCGGGCCGTCGAACCGATGCTGCCGATGCGGCTGTTCCGCAATCCGGTCTTCACGGTCTGCTCGGTCCTGAGCTTCGTCGTCGGCTTCGCGATGCTCGGCGCGATGACCTTCCTGCCGACGTATCTCCAGTACGTCGACGGCGATTCGGCCACGGTTTCCGGCGTCCGCACGCTGCCCATGGTCATCGGCCTGCTCATCGCGTCGATCTTCAGCGGCAATGTGGTGAGCAAGACCGGGCAGTACCGGATCTTCCCCATCGTCGGCGCGCTCGTGATGGGGGTGGGCCTCTACCTCCTGTCGCTGATGGGCCCGGGGGTCGGCGCCTGGCTGGAATCGCTCTACATGCTCGTGCTCGGCCTCGGCATCGGGCTGTGCATGCAGGTCCTCACCATCGCCGTGCAGAACACCGTCGACTACGCGGACCTGGGCACGGCGACCTCCGGCGTCACCTTCTTCCGTACGCTCGGCAGCTCGTTCGGCACCGCCGTCTTCGGCACCATCTATGCCAACACCCTGAAACCGAACCTCCAGGACGGGGTGGCCGCCGCCGCGAAGCTCGGCGGCACGGCTCCGGCGCAGCTCGCGAAGGCCGCGCAGTCGCCAGCGGAGCTGCACCGGCTGCCCCCGACGACGGCCGCCCCGATCGTGCAGGCGTACGCCGACAGCCTCCACACCGTCTTCCTGTGGACGGTGCCGGTCGCCGTCGTGGGCTTCGTGGTCGCGCTCTTCCTCAAGCAGGTCGAGCTGCGCGACACCGCCCGGTCCGCCTCCACCGACATGGGCGAGGGTTTCGCGCAGCCGACCACGGGCGACCCCGCCAAGGTGCTCGAACTCGCCGTCGGCAAGATCGTGCGCGGTACGGACATGAACACCGCACGCCGCATCGTGGCGGACTCCGACACCCGGCTCGACGTGGCGGGCGCCTGGGCGGTCATGCAGGTCGAGCAGTACACGCGCATGGTCGGGCATGCCAGCCTGGGCCTGATCGCCGCCCGCCGCCATGTGCCGCCGGAGGTGCTGGTGCCGGTGTTCCAGCGGATGGTCGAGGAGGGGTTCCTGAGCCGCGAGGGCAGCTACTTCTCGCACACGCCGGCCGGTGAGCGCGAGGTCGAGGCCATCACCAACTCCTGGTCGACCTGGCTCAACGAGCAGTTGGAGCGGGACCGCGGCCGGCCCCGCAGCGCGGAACTGCGCGCCGCCGCGGACGCGATCGCCAAGCGCCTGATGGCCGAGGACCTGGCGAACGGACTGCCCGCGTCCCGCGCGAAGGTCGCGGCCGCCGCCCCCTCCTGAGCTCGGCCGCTGCTGCCCCGCGGTGCCTGATACGGTCGGGAACCGGCAGGTCAGGGACTGGAGAAGGAAGGGGTGGCGGCGCGATGGCTGCTCGTCGGAGTGCCGATCCGGACCGGCTCACCTTCACCGAGCAGGCCCGCCGCCGGCAGCTGATCGAGGCCACCATCGACTCGATCGCCACCCGCGGCTACCCGGCCACCTCGCTGGCCGCCATCGCCGAACAGGCCGGGGTCTCCAAGGCCGCCGTCCTCTACCACTACGCCTCCAAGGACAAGCTGACCGCGGCGACCCTGGCGCACGTCCTCGAACAGTTCATGGCGTACGTCACCGAGCGCGTCGAGCGCGAACCCGATCCCAGGGCCGCCGTCGTCGCCTACGTACGGGCGCTGGTCGGCTACCAGCAGGCCAACCGGCGCCATGTGCGGGTGATCGTCGAGATGCTCCTCGACGACCAGGGCGGCACCCGGCTGAAGACACCGGGCTCACACGACACCGGTGGCCGCTGGCAGGGACTGGCCACCTTGCTGACGAAGGGTCAGAAGGCGGGCCGGTTCCGCGAGTTCGACACCCGTACGGTGGCGCTGGCCATCGGTGGCGCGATCGACGGGGTGATCACGCACTGGCTCGTCCACCCCGAGCTCGACCTCGATGCGGCCGCGGACGACCTGGTGGCCTTCACGCTGCATGCCGTGGAGCGCTGAACCTCACACCCCAACTACCGCCCCCTGCGGGCGAATTGCGGCGCGTGCTCGGGGCGTACGCCGATGCCGCCCGGGTACGCCGTCACGCCGCGCAGCGCCAGAATCCGGCGCACCAGGCGCAGCGGCAGCGGGAGCCGGTCGCCGTTCAACGTGCCGTCGAGCGCGGGCCTCAGCAGCATGTCGTGCTCGCCGATCTGCTGCTTCTGCACCACGGTCACAGGCAACCCACGGCGGCGCTGGACGCGCTCCAACTCCCGTGCCGTGACGGCGCCTTGACGCAGCGGGCCCGCGAGGATGCGGGCGGCTGCGACCGCGTCCCGGACGGCCAGGTTGACGCCGACGCCGCCCACCGGGGACATGGCGTGGGCGGCGTCGCCGATGCACAGCAGTCCGTCCCGGTACCAGCGGGGCAGCCGCCCCATCGTCACGTCGAGCAGTTTCACATCGTCCCAGGAGCCGATCGCCGCGGTCACTTCCGCGTCCCAGCCGAAGAGTTGGCCGAGCCGGTCGCGCAGCCACTGGATGTCGTGGGTGCGCAGGGCCGCGTCCTGGCCCTTCGGGATCAGATAGGCGGTCTGGTAGTAGTCCCCCCGGTCCATGGTGACGGCCGCCTGGCCGCCGCCGAAGCGAGCGAACACCCTGCCCTCCTTGATGCCGCCCCTGGGCGCGGGCACCTTCGCCTGCCAGACGTCCATCGGCACCTCGAACTGGTCCTGGCGCAGTCCGGCTTCGCGTGCCACGACCGAGTCGCGGCCGTCGCAGGCGACGGTGAGGTCGGCGGCCAGTTCGCCGGGCCTGCCGTGTTCGTCCACGTACCGGACTCCCGTGATGCGGCCGCCGACGGTGCGCAGCCCGGTCACGGCGGTGTGCATACGCAGCGTGAACGACGGCTCCTTGCCCGCGGCCTCGGCGAGCAGGCCGAGGAAGTCCCACTGCGGGACCATCGCGATGTACTTGTGCGGGCCGGGAATGCGGCGGAAGTCGGCCAGCACGACGGTCGTGCCGTCGAGCTCCATCCGCATCTCCTCCAGCCTGCGCGCGGGCAGCTCCGCGAACCGCTCTCCGAGACCGAGTTCGTCCAGGAGGCGCAGGGTGGAGGGGTGGACGGTGTCACCCCTGAAGTCCCGCAGGAAGTCGCGGTGTTTCTCCAGGACCGTCACCTCGACACCGGCTCTGGCCAGCAGCAGTCCGAGCATCATTCCGGCCGGTCCCCCGCCGACGATGCAGCAGGTCGTTCGCTGCACAGGCTCCGCAGCCCCCACGTTCATCACTCCCTACGATGCGACTGGGGGCGACTCTAACCGATCGGTCAGTTTTCTGATCGACCGGTCACAGTCCATGGGGCACCGGCTCCGGGCAGTGTTGGGTGGCCTCGGCGAGGGATTCCAGGAACACCGCCCCCGCCCCGAGGGCTTCCTCGACCGGCCGGTACCCCCGAGGATCTCCCTCACGTCCATCGAGGAGATTCATGAGCACTGCACCCTGGTACGAGGAGCTGTCACCCGGAACCGGCCAGGCGGAGCCGCGCGCCTGGTGCGCGGAGTCCGACGCCGAACGCCTTTCGCTGAACGGGAGTTGGCGCTTCCGGCTGTCACCGACGGCGGACGGCGAGGACGCCTCGTTCGCCTCGCCCGGGTATGACGCGTCCGGCTGGTGCGAGCTCGTGGTGCCGGGCCACTGGGTGCTCCAGGGCCACGGGAGCCCCGCCTATACGAACGTGCGTTACCCGTTCCCCGTCGATCCCCCGCGGATGCCCACCGAGAACCCCACCGGCGACCATCTGCGCACCTTCGACCTGCCGGACGGGCTGACGGCCGACGGCGAGGTGCTGCTGCGGTTCGAGGGGGTGGAGTCCTGCGCCCGGGTCTGGCTGAACGGCACCGAGCTCGGCACCTTCATGGGCAGTCGGCTCCCCCACGAGTTCGAGGTCGGCGCGCTGCTCCTGCCGCGCGGCAACGTGCTGGCCGTGCGGGTGCACCAGTGGTCGTCTGGCAGTTATCTGGAGGACCAGGACCAGTGGTGGCTGCCGGGGATCTTCCGCGAGGTGACCCTGCTGCACCGGCCCCCGGGCGCGGCCGGCGACTTCTTCGTGCACTCCTCGTACGACCACCGCACGGGCCGCGGCACGCTGCGCGTCGAGAGCGCGGTCGCGGGACGGGTCCTCGTCCCGGAGCTGGGGCTCGAACTCGCCACGGGCGAGAGCGCCCTCGTCCCTGTCGAGCCGTGGACGGCCGAGACGCCACGGCTGTACGCGGCCGAGCTGGTCACGCCCGGAGAGCGCGTCCGGCTGCGCATCGGGTTCCGCACGGTGGCCGTCGAGGACGGGCTCCTGAAGGTCAATGGGCGACGGATCCTGTTCCGCGGGGTCAACCGGCACGAGTTCCATCCCAGGACCGGCCGCACGCTCGACCTCGCCACCATGCGCGAGGACCTGGTCCTGATGAAGCGGCACAACATCAACGCCGTGCGCACCAGCCACTATCCGCCGCACCCCGCCTTCCTCGACCTCTGCGACGAGCTGGGGCTGTGGGTGATCGACGAATGCGATCTGGAGACGCACGGATTCGAGGAGCAGGGCTGGCGCGGCAACCCGGTGGACGACCCGCGCTGGACGCCCGCGCTCCTGGACCGCGCGGCCCGCATGGCCGAGCGCGACAAGAACCACCCGTCGGTGGTGCTCTGGTCGCTCGGCAACGAGTGCGGCACCGGCCAAGGGCTGAGCGCGATGGCCGGCTGGATACGCGACCGCGACCCGGACCGCCCGATCCACTACGAGGGCGACCGCTCCTGCCGGGACACCGATGTGTACTCCCGCATGTACGCCTCGCAGGAGGAGACCGAGCTGATCGGCCGCCACGAGGACACCGAAGGACCGGAGTCCCGAGCCCAACTCCCCTTCATTCTCTGTGAGTACGGGCATGCCATGGGCAACGGACCCGGCGGTCTCAGCGAGTACCAGCGGCTCTTCGAGACGTACGAGCGCTGCCAGGGCGGCTTCTTGTGGGAGTGGATCGACCACGGTCTCGCCCACCCCGAGTTCGGGTACGCCTACGGCGGCGACTTCGGCGAGGAGCTCCACGACGGCAACTTCGTCTGCGACGGACTGCTCTTCCCCGACCGCACCCCCTCCCCCGGGCTCATCGAGTACAAGAAGGTGATCGAGCCGGTCAAGATCTCGGGAGACGGCACGGCGGGCACGGTCCGCGTCTCCAACTGCTTTGATTTCAGCGGGCTTTCCCACCTCGTCTTCGACTGGTCGTACGAGGTCGAGGGCGAGGCGGTGGCATCGGGGCCGCTCGCCGTGCCCGGTCTCGCGCCGGGCGAGAGCGCGGAGCTGAAGCTGGACCCGCCGCCGGTGGCCGATGCCTCGCGCGAGGCGCACTGGACGGTGCGGGCGCTGCTGGCGCACGACACTCCGTGGGCGCCGCGGGGCCACGAGATCGCGTGGGGTCAGCTTCCGGTGATGCCGCGCCCGGGGCTCGCACCCGTGTCCGGGGCCGCGCCGGTGCGCGCGGGCCGGAGGATCTCGCTCGGTCCGGCCGTCTTCGACTCCCGGACCGGGCTGCTCACCGAGCTGGGCGGCGTACCGCTGGAGGGTCCCCGCCTTGACGTGTGGCGGGCGCCGACCGACAACGACGCGGGGGCCGCCTGGCTGCCCGAGGAGCAGTACGCCCGCCGATGGCGCGAGGTCGGCCTCGACCGTATGCAACACCGCCTGGACGACGTGGAGTTGACGGCCGACGGGATCGTGGTGCGTTCGCGGGTGGCGCCCGCCGCGTCCGACTGGGGGCTGCGCGTGACGTACACCTGGAGTGCCGACGGGGAGCGGGTGCGGCTCGCGGTCCGCGTCGCCGCCGAGGGCTCGTGGACGCTGCCGCTGCCGAGGCTCGGGGTGCGGCTGGGGCTTCCGGGCGCGTTCGGGCGGGCCGCCTGGTTCGGCGCGGGGCCCGGCGAGGCGTATCCGGACACCCGGCAGGCGGCCCGCGTCGGGCGCTGGGCCATGCCGGTCGACGCGATGCAGACGCCGTACGTACGGCCGCAGGAGAACGGCGCCCGCGCCGAGGTCCGGTGGGCCGAACTCGGCGACGGGGAAAGGGGTTTGAGGATCGAGGGCGAACCGGAGTTCTGGTTCACCGCCCGGCGCTGGACGAGCGAGGAGCTGACCTCGGCCCGGCATCGGCCCGATCTGGTCCCCGGGGACCGGATCTGGGTGAACCTGGACCACGGGATGCACGGGATCGGTTCGGGATCATGCGGGCCAGGTGTGTTGACAACCCATCAATTGCATGCCGGGGGGCACGAGTTCGGCTTCGTCTTCAGCTTGGCGGCCGATCAGTCTTGAGCTCGTCCGGTCAGTCGGTGAAGACCGCGTCCAGGTAGACCCAGGCGCCGTCGACGCGCGTGAACCGGCTCTGCTCGTACAGGGAGCCGGCCTCGCCGCCGTCGGTGTAGTGCGCGCGGAACGTGACCGTGCCTGTGGTGTGGAAGGCGCTGCCGTCGGTGGTGTCCAGGATCTCCAGCCGGGTCCAGCGCATGCCGGGGTCGAAGTCGATGTTCTCCGGACGCGTGTCGGGATGCCAGGTGCGCAGCAGATACGGCCCGTCCTGGACGGCGAAGGCGCTGAACCGCGAACGCATCAGCGCCTCGGCGGTCGGGGCGGCGGCCGTGCCCGCGTGGTAGCGGCCGCAGCACTCGGCGTAGGCGGCGGGCAGCCCGCAGGGGCAGGACTTCGGGGCGGTGGGGCGTGCGGGACGCTTGGTGCGACGGGACATGCCTCTATCTGATCACAGGCCGCCGCCGCGCTCCTGCTCCGCGGCCCGCCGCGATGCCCCGCGGGCCGGCAGCGGAATCCGGTCGGCACTCGTTATCAGCCATACGTGGAGTTACCGCCGTTAACCGTTCGCCGACGACTCTACGGTGATCCCGATGCGCCCGAGGCGCAGCAACGCGAGCCACTGGGCAGGGAGTTGAGGCATGAAGCACAGGTTGGGCATTCTGGTCGCGGTCGGCGCCGTGACGCTGGGGGTGGCGGGCGCGGGGAGCGCGCAGGCGGATCCGGCGAGGCACGGCTGCCCCACGGCGGAGATCTTCGCCACCAACAACACCGCGATCATCACCGATCCGGCCGATCCCCGACTCAAGACCCGCCTGACGCGCTTCGACCACGAAGTGCGCGGGATCATCCACGCCAATGGCGCGCGGCCCGGCGCCTCGAAGCTCCTCGACGGCGTGTTCTGGTCCGGCGACCTGAAGCGGGCCACCTATGAGCGCTCGCGCGAGTTCGACGTCAACAAGGTCGGCCGGGACGGGCTGCACCACATCGCCGGTGTCATCGCCAAGCAGTACCACCAGGAGTCGGTGCTGACCTTCCGCTGCCTGCCGCGCACCTCGCCGGAGACCGACGCGGTCGAGGTCCAGGCCCCGGGGGTCTCCGCGACCAAGCTGCACGACGCGCTGCTGGCGAACCCCGAGGCCCGCGACGAGCTCGGCGGCGGCTCGGTCACGCTGGACGGCCGACTCGTCCTGATCGCCCCGATCG
The DNA here is from genome assembly GCF_044764265.1 of Streptomyces sp. NPDC094147. Lineage (NCBI taxonomy): Bacteria > Bacillati > Actinomycetota > Actinomycetes > Kitasatosporales > Streptomycetaceae > Streptomyces > Streptomyces sp. NPDC094147. The sequence continues at coordinate 99,341 of NZ_JBIWHT010000013.1, forward strand.
CCGATCTGCCGCTGGCCCAGAAGTTCACGAAGACCCTCGGCGTCGACTGGAACACGGCCCAAGTCCGTTACGGGAACGAGGAGTTCGTCTCGTAATCGCCGTTACTTGTGGGTCGAATCCGTCTTCCGCGTTGACGGAGGCGGCCGTATGCTCCTGCGCCGGACGTGACCGTTACCACCGGTAATAGGGAGCACTGTGGCGCGCACGGGCAGTACGAGACGGACCTTTGTCGCGGGTACGGCAGTGGCGGGCGCGGCGGCCGCCCTGGGAATCGAGGCGGGCACCGCCACGGCGGCCCCGAGAGCGGCGGCGGCCGGGCAGAGCGTCGCCGTGCTCGGCGGCGGGGTCGCCGGTCTGACCGCCGCCCACGAGCTGGCCGAGCGCGGATTCCGGGTCACGCTCTTCGAGCGCCGGGCGCTCGGCGGCAAGGCCCGCTCCATGGACGTACCGGACAGCGCGAAGGGCGGTCGCCGCCCGCTGCCCGCCGAGCACGGCTTCCGTTTCATCCCGGGCATCTACCACAACCTGCCGGACACGATGCGGCGGATCCCGTTCCCCGGCAATCCGCACGGCGTCTGGGACAACCTGGTCGCGCCCAAGGAGATGATGTTCGCGCGCACCGGGCAGGAGGACCTGCGGCTGCCGATGCCGGGCGCCGGGACGCCCCAGCCGCTCACGCTCGACGACATCCGCCGGGCCCTGACCGGGGTGCTCGGCACCTTCCAGCGGCTGCCGGCCGGCGAGGTCGCGTACTTCGTGGACCAGCTCGCGGTCTTCCTCACCAGCTGCCAGGAACGGCGCGACAACCAGTGGGAGAACACCCCGTGGTGGACGTTCACCCGGGCCGCCCAGATGAGCTACGACTACCAGCGCATCCTCGCCGTCGGGGTGACCCGCAACATCGTGGCGACCAAGGCGGAGGAGGCCAGCACCCGTACGGTGGGCAGCCTGCTGGAGGCCTTCGTGTTCAACGCGCTGGGCCGGGGCGCCGACGGCCCGCTGGACCGCATACTGAACGCACCGACCAACGAGGCGTGGATCGATCCCTGGGTGGCTCAACTCCGGTCACTGGGCGTGGAGTTCAAAGTCGGCTGGACCGTACGTGAAGTGACGTACGACGGCGGCAAAGTGACGGGTGTTCAGGTGGACGACGAGTCGGGCACGCCCCGTACCGTCACCGCGGACCACTACATATCGGCGCTTCCGGTGGAGCACGCGCGGCCCACCTGGAGTGCGGCGATGCGCGCGGCCGACCCGCAACTGGCGCGCTGCGACCAGCTGCGCACCGACTGGATGACGGGCATTCAGTTCTATCTGACCGAGCGGCCCGACACGGTGCACGGGCACCTCGACTGCATCGACTCGCAGTGGTCGCTGACCGCCATCGCCCAGGCCGAGCACTGGCCGCAGCACACCTTCGCCGCCGACTACGGCGACGGCACGGTCGCCGACTGCCTCTCGGTCGACATCTCCGAATGGGACAAACCCGGGATCCTGTACGGCAAGACGGCCAAGCAGTGCACCCGCGAGGAGGTCGCGCGCGAGGTGTGGGCGCAGCTGAAGGCCGCGCTCAACGACACCGGCAAGACCGTTCTGAGCGACTCCAAACTGCACTCCTGGTTCCTGGACCCGGGCGTTTCCGACATCGGGACGCCGAATCCGAGGAACGAGGACGAGCTGCTCATCCACCCCACGGGCACCTTCCACAACCGCCCGTCGGCCGGCACCAGGATCCCCAACTTCTATCTGGCGGGCGACTACGTGGCCGTCCCCATCGACCTGGCCACCATGGAGGGCGCCAACACCTCGGGCCGCCTCGCCGTCAACGCCCTTCTGGACCGGGCGGGTTCGACCGCTCCGCGCTGCACGGTCACCTCGCTGTACAGCGCGCCGGAGCTCGGCTTCCTGAAGGACACCGACCGGCTGCGCTACAGCCTCGGCCTGCCGAACGTCTTCGACGTGGGGTAGTGGTCGACGCAGCGGGGCCTGTGCCGGCGGCGGGGAACTCCACCGCCGACACGGGTGGCGCGGTGGCTGCGGCAGGGTCTGGGTGATGCGCCACGGCCTGGCGGGGCAGGTCGCCCCGCTCGAAGGTGTCTGTCTCCGGACGGCGTCGGATCCCGGTCAGCACGCGCGCCCGCGATGTGACCCGTAATCGTGCGTCTGTCGTGGACCGGTGCTTGACTGGGTTCGACGCCATTTCGGCGGATAGATCACGCACTGGTCTTCTCCGCGCACACCGCTCCGCGACCCGCCCAAAGTCAGCCCAGGGAGGCTGCTCATGCCCGTTGTCACCGGTCCGTACGCACCCGGCACCCCGTGCTGGGTCGACTTGATGGTTCCCGATCAGCAGGCGGCTCTCGACTTCTACCGTGACCTGTTCGGCTGGCAGGGAGAGGTCGGGCCGCCCGAGACCGGCGGCTACGCGGTCTGCACCCTGAACGGCAAGCCGGTCGCCGGGATCATGGCCGCGATGAACCCGGACGGCAGCAAGCCCGACCCGATGCCGCCGACCGTGTGGACCACCTACCTCGCCGCCGCCGACGTCGACGCCGCCGAGAAGGCCATCACCAGCAACGGCGGGCAGGTGATGATGCCGGCCATGGACGTGATGACGCTCGGCCGGATGACCGTCGCCAGCGACCCCACAGGAGCCGCCTTCGGCCTCTGGCAGGCCAAAGACTTCCCGGGCGCCGGCATCGTGAACGAGCCCAGCGCGGTCGTCTGGAACGATCTCAACACCAGCGACACCGACGTCGCCTCGTCCTTCTACTCGGCGGTGCTGGGCATCACCGCCGCCCCCATGGAAGGTGCGGACGGCTACTTCGCGCTCAACGTGAACGGCCGGACCGTCGGAGGCATGCAGGCCCTCTCCAACATCCCCGGCCTGCCGCCGGAGGCGCCCTCGCACTGGCTGACGTACTTCTCGGTCGACGACACCGACAGCACGGTCGATGCGCTGGTGCGGGCGGGCGGCAATGTCCTCAAGCCGCCGTTCGACATGATGGCGGGCCGGATGGCCGTCGTGCAGGACCCGCAGGGCGGAGTCTTCGCGGTCATCAACGCGACGGGGCCCGAGCCCACCTGACCCGGGCCAGTCTCGACGGGGGTCCGGGAGCCCCGGGGCCGCGCGCATCAGGCCCTCGTCGGCCAACGCGCGGCCCCCACGCCAACCGGTCAGTCGTGGGCCGGTAGTTGGCCGATCTGGTGGTCGGCCGCGTTCAGCGCCTCGTCGACGAGGCGTCGCAGATGCCCGTGGCGCAGGCCGTAGACCACCCGGCGCCCCTCCTTGCGGGTGGTGACAAGCCCGGCCAGCCGCAGCCGGGCCAGATGCTGACTGACCGAGGTGCGCGTCGCATCGCAGGACTCGGTCAGCGTCGAGACATCCGCTTCGCCCTGGCCCAGGCGCCGCAGAAGTGCCAGCCGGGTGCGGTCGGCGAGCAGGCCCAGCACCTCCACCGCCACCGCCAGGCGCTCGCCGTCATTCGGCTGTTGCGAAGCGTGCGCACCTGATAGGTGCATGCGTGCGTTCATACGCACATAATGGTCCCAGACAGGCACGAGGTCCAGCCCCGGCCGACCGGTTCCGAAAGGTGCGACGCCGCCATGCGCGAGGAGACCCATACCCATGCACCGCACGCCCACGACGAGGACGGTCACGGCGAGCGTCGGCACCGCCGTGACCCCGACGGGCATCAGCACCACCACCCCCACGGTGATCACGGCACCGGCCGGTGGGTGCGGATACGCCATCGGCTCGTGCACCTGGTCACCCCGCACAGTCACGAGGCCATGGACAAGGTCGACTCCGCGATGGAGACCTCCCGCGAGGGCATGCGCACCCTGTGGCTGTCGCTGGGCATCCTCGGCCTGACCACGCTCGTCCAGGCCGCGATCGTCGCGGTGTCCGGGTCGGTGGCGCTGCTGGGCGACACGGTCCACAACGCCGCCGACGCGCTGACCGCCGTGCCGCTGGGCATCGCGTTCGTCCTCGGGCGGCGCGCGGCGAACCGCCGCTACACCTACGGCTACGGCCGTGCCGAGGACCTGGCCGGCATCGCGATCGTGCTCACCATCGCCGCCTCCTCGGCGCTGGCCGCCTACGCCGCCGTCGACCGGCTGCTCAACCCGCGCGAGGTCAGCCACCTCGGGGCGGTCGCCGTCGCCGCGGTGGTCGGGTTCATCGGCAACGAGTGGGTGGCTCGCTACCGCATCCGCACCGGGAAGAGGATCGGTTCGGCGGCCCTGGTCGCCGACGGCCTGCACGCCCGCACCGACGGCTTCACTTCTCTGGCCGTCCTCCTGGGTGCCGGCGGCGCAGCGGTCGGCTGGCGCTGGGCGGACCCGGTGGTCGGCCTGCTGATCACCGCCGCCATCCTGATCGTACTCAAAGACGCCGCCCGCGCGGTCTGCCGACGCCTGATGGACTCCGTGGACCCGGCCCTGGTCGACGCGGCCGAGACCGCGCTGCGCGCGGTCGACGGCGTGCGCGATCTCGGCCAGGTACGGATGCGCTGGATCGGCCACGCCCTGCGCGCCGAGGCCGACATCGTCGTCGACGCCGAGCTGACCGTCGTCGCCGCCCACCAGGTGGCGGTCGCCGCCGAGCACGCCCTCATCCACGCCGTCCCACGACTGACCGCCGCCACCGTTCACACCGACCACCTGCCGCGCGGCACCGACCCGCACCGGGCCCTGGCCCACCACGGCGCATGACCCGCCGCGTGTGATCACGCCTTCTTCCGGGTCATCCGGGGTCGCGCCCGGCGCCTCAGGCCTTGCGGGCCACGCCCGAGTAGACGGGAATCGTCTCGTCGCCCTCGGCCGCGCTCTCGCCGAGCTCCGGGTGCCAGGCGGCGGCCGGGCCGACGCCCGGGGCCACCAGTTCTCGCCCGTCGAAGAACGCCGCGACCTCGGCCTGGCTGCGCGGCCGCAGGGTGACGCCGCCGCCCTTGTAGAGCTCGACGGCGCGGGCCGCGCGCTCCGGGTCGAAGTCGCCGGTGATCTGCGACAGGACCAGATAGCTGCCCGGCGCGAGGACACCGAGGAGGCGGTCGACGATCCCGTACACATCGTCGTCGTCGCCGATGAAGTGGGTCAGGGCGATCAGCGACAGCGCGACGGGACGGTCGAAGTCCAGGGTGGTGCAGGCGAGTTCCAGGATGCGGTCGACTTCGCGGAGGTCGGCCTGGATGTACTCGGTGACGCCCTCGGGGGCGGAGCGCAGCAGGGCCTCCGCGTGCCGCAGCACGATCGGGTCGTTGTCCGCGTACACGATCCGGGCGTCGGGCGCGGTGCGCTGGGCGACCTGGTGGAGGTTGGGCTCGGTGGGGATGCCGGTGCCGATGTCCAGGAACTGGCGTACGCCCTGCTCGGCGAGCCAGCGCGTCGCTCGGTGCATGAAGGCCCGGTTGACCCGCGCGATGTCCCGGCCGCGCGAATCCACCGCGAGCAGCCGCTCGGCCAGCGCCTCGTCGACCGGGTAGTTGTCCTTCCCGCCGAGGAACCAGTCGTACACCCGGGCCGGATGCGGCTTGCTGGTGTCGATCCGCGCGGCGGTACGGTCCTGCCCGGTCATGTGCGCTCCATGGGGGATGAACGTCGGTGAACAGGTGGCAGAGTCAAGGCAGTTGGGGGATCACATCAGCAAGAAGTCGGCCTGGCCGGACTTGGCGCCCTGGATGAAGGCGGCGATCTCACCGGGGGTGTAGATCAGCGCGGGGCCCTCCGGATCGGCGGACTGGCGCACCGCGACCCGGCCGTCGGCCAGCTTCATGGCCTCGAAGCAGTTGCCGCCGTTCCCGCCGCTCCACGGTTTGTGCCAGCCCTCGGCGCCGAGTTCGGCGGCGGGCATTCCGTTGTAGATGCGCCCGTCCGCCGGCCCGCCGTCGTATATGTGATCCATTCACAGCTCCTTGCGGAGATCCCGGAGGATCTCCTTCGTGCGTTGCGCAGTCGCGGCCTGAGCCGCCATGCGGTCCATGACCTCCAGGTGGGTGGCCACCTCGGGGCGCGCGTCGAGGTAGACGGCGCCGGTCAGGTACTCGCTGTAGACCATGTCCGGCAGTTCGGGCACGGCGAAGCGGAAGAGGACGAACGGGCCGTACGTCCCCGGATGGTGCCCGGAGGAGAACTCGGCCAGCTGCACGGTGACGTTGGGCAGCTTCGACGCCTCCAGGAGGCGGTCGATCTGGTCCCGCATCACCTGCGGCGAGCCGACCGGGCGGCGCAGCACCGTCTCGTCCATGACGACCCACAGGCGCGGGGCGCCGTCCCGGGTGAGCAGCGACTGGCGCTCCATGCGCAGCGCCACGTGCCGGTCCATGTCGGCCGCGCTGGTGGCGCCGAGCGCCCCGCTGCGCATGACGGCGCGGGCGTACTCCTCGGTCTGGAGCAGTCCGGGCACGAAGTGCGGCTCGTACGACCTGATCAGCGAGGCCGCGCCCTCCAGGCTGACGTACATGCTGAACCAGTCGGGCAGGATGTCGTGGAAGCGCTGCCACCAGCCCGGCTTGTTGGCCTCCTCCGTCAGGGCGACGAAACCTTCCGCCTCCTCGTCGCCGATGCCGTACGCCCTCAACAGCAGCACTACATAAGGGATTTTGAGGGAAACCTCGGCCATCTCCATGCGCCGGATGGTGGCCGGAGCGACCCGGAGCACCTTGGCCGCCTCCTCGCGCCTGAGGCCGGCCCGCTCACGCAGGTCCTGCAGGCGTCTGCCCAGCACGACCTGGCCCACGGTCGGGGCGGACCGGGGTTCACTCACTTCAGACCTCCCCACGCGCTGTCTGCGAGCAGTGTGCCATGTCGTTGCAGACAGGAGAACGGCACTCTGCAATTTTCAGAGTGCCTCTTGCCAAGTGTCCGCCGCGGGTACAAGGTAGGTCGGTGAACCAGTTCACACGCGGTCGTCATCCGCTGCCTTGGGGGAGGCCGCGTTCGACGCCGCCTCCCCACTGTGAGGATTCCGGTCGTGGCTCCTGGTAACGCGCTCACCCCCCAGCTCACTGGCGCATGCTCCGGGACCGCTGTCCGGCGACACGCCTTCGACGTGCCGGCCCGTACCGAGTCGGTCGCGGTGGCCCGGCGGCGCAGTACGGAGCTGCTGACCGGCTGGGGACATCACGAGGAGCTCCACGAGACCGCCGCCCTGGTGATCTCGGAGCTCGTCACCAACGCCGTCGTGCACACCATCGGCGACTACATACTGTGCGAACTCACCGATCTGCAAAGCCTGTTGCGCATCGCGGTCCGGGACCTGGGATGCGGCTCCGCGGGGCCGAGACTGTGCCATTCGGCCGACGAGGAGGAGCGCGGACGCGGGCTGCTGCTCGTGGACGCGGTGAGCAGCGCATGGGGCGCGCACGAGGCCCCGTACGGGCCCGGCCGGATCGTCTGGGCCGAGCTCGCGCACGACGGGCCGGGCCGGACGTGCTGAGAGAGAGACTTCCCTGGGGACCCCGGTCCGGGCGGCAGGGCCCGCGACCGGATGGGTCCGGAACCGCCGGGCCCCGTGGCCCCGTGCGCAGTGGGGGTGCGCACGGCGAGCTCGGGCCCGGCGGCTCCGCCGCGGTCACCGGCGGCATGCTGCTGCCGCCGGTGCTGCCCGCCGCGCTGGGCCGGGACGCGGTGGGTGTACCGGCTCTGCACGGCTTCCGGCTGCTGTCCCGGCTGCCCCGGTCCGGCTGCGTCTTCGCCTCCGCCGACTGGTGGTGGTGGATCGTTCCGGCCGGCTCCGACCAGGATCTGCCCTGGCCGCGACCGGTGCGGTACGCGCCCGGCGCGCTGGTCCCCGACGCGGACCGGCCCCGCCTGATCAACTACCCCGAGGGTTCGACGCCCTACACCCCGCCGATCCCGCTCTACCTGGTGGTCTGCCAGCTGACCGGGACGGCTCCGGCCTGGGCCTGAGGGCGCTGACTGGTGGGCCCGCCATGCCGGGGGCCTCCCGCCGTTGTCCCCCTCCGCCCGGTGAGCACGGGGCTCCGCCCCAGACCCCGCTTCTCAATGTCCCCCAACGGGCTGAATTTCTGCATTTCTGCGGCACCCGGGCTAATCCACCAGCAGACCGCCGGCCGCCTCGGCCAGGGCCTCCAGGACCGGGCGGAACAGCGGATGGCTCTCGGCTCCCCTGCGTACCGCCGCGAACACCCGGCGGGTCGCCGCCGGGCCCGCCACCGGGCGCACCACCGTGCCCTTCTGCTCCATGCCGCGCAGCGCGGAACGCGGTACGAGCGCCACCCCGGCGCCCGCGCCCGCCAGCGCCACCACCGCCCGGAAGTCGTCCGACGAGTGCACCAACTTGGGCTGGAATCCCGCGAGTTCACACGCCAGCAGCATCACGTCGTGGCAGGGATTGCCCGGATAGGGCCCGATCCAGTCGTCGTCGGCGAGCGCCGAGAGCGGTACGTCCGGGGACTGGGCGAGGGGGTGGTCCGCGTGCAGCACGGCGTCGAAGGGCTCGGCGTACAGCGGGACGCGGGACAGTCTGCTGTCGTCCTCCCGGGGCGCGCCCCGGTACTCGACGGCGAGGGCCAGATCAGCCTCGCCGTCCAGGACCAGGGGCAGCGCCTCGTCGCCCTCGGCGTCGCGGACCCGTACCCGGATCGCCGGGTGCGTCTCGCGCAGCCGCGCGATCGCGGGGGCCAGCACCTCCGCGATACCCGTGGCGAAGGCGGCCACTGTGACCTCTCCGGCCGCGCCGCCCGCGTAGTCGGCCAGCTCCGCCTCGGCCCGCTCCAGCTGGGCCAGGACCGCGTTGGCGTGTTCCAGGAGGATCTCGCCGGCGGCCGTGAGCCGCACCCCCTTGCCGCTGCGGGTGAGCAGCGTGTGCCCGGTCTCCTGTTCCAGCGCGGCGAGCTGCTGGGAGACGGCGGAGGGGGTCAGATACAGAGCTGCTGCCGCGGCGGTCACCGTGCGGTGGTCCGCCGCGGCGCGCAGGATGCGGAGCCGGCGGGGGTCGATCACTCCATCATTGTCGCCCGCGCGTCAGCCCTTCATCGCCGCCCTGGCGTCAGCTCTTCATCGCCGCCCTGGCGTCGACGAATGCCGCCACCGTCTTCTCGATGTCCTCGGTGGAGTGCGCGGCCGAGAGCTGCACGCGGATGCGGGCCTTGCCCATCGGGACCACCGGGTAGGAGAAGCCGATCACGTACACGCCGCGCTCCAGGAGCAGCTCGGCCATGCGGCCCGCCTCGGCCGCGTCGCCGATCATGACGGGGGCGATGGGGTGCTCCCCGGGCAGGATCTCGAAGCCCGCATCGGTCATCTTCGTACGGAAGAGGGCGGTGTTGGCGGCGAGCTTCTCGCGCAGGTCACCGGCCGATTCCAGGAGGTCGAGGACCTTGAGGGAGGCGGCGGCGATGACCGGGGCGAGCGAGTTCGAGAACAGGTACGGGCGGGAGCGCTGGCGCAGCAGGGCGACGATCTCGGCGCGGGCCGCGACATAGCCGCCGGATGCGCCGCCCAGCGCCTTGCCGAGGGTGCCGGTGATGATGTCGACGCGGTCGCTGACGCCGTGCAGGGCGGGGGTGCCCGCGCCGCCGGGGCCGGTGAAGCCGACGGCGTGCGAGTCGTCGACCATGACCATGGCGTCGTAGCGGTCGGCGAGGTCGCAGATCTCGTTCAGCGGCGCGATGTAGCCGTCCATGGAGAACACGCCGTCGGTGACGATCAGGCGGCGGCGCGCGCCGGACGCCTCCTTGAGCTTGGCCTCCAGGTCGGCCATGTCGCGGTTGGCGTAGCGGAAGCGGGCGGCCTTGGACAGGCGGATGCCGTCGATGATCGAGGCGTGGTTGAGGGCGTCGGAGATGACCGCGTCCTCGGCGTCGAGCAGGGTCTCGAAGACACCGCCGTTGGCGTCGAAGCAGGAGGAGTAGAGGATCGTGTCCTCCTGGCCGAGGAACGCCGACAGGCGGGCCTCCAGCTCCTTGTGGACGTCCTGGGTGCCGCAGATGAAGCGGACCGACGCCATGCCGTAGCCCCAGCGGTCCAGGGCGTCCTTGGCGGCGGAGACCACCTCGGGGTGGTCGGCGAGACCGAGGTAGTTGTTCGCGCAGAAGTTGAGTACGTCACCCGACGGCACGGAGACGGAGGCGCTCTGCGGGGTGGAGATCACGCGCTCGGGCTTGAAGAGCCCGGCTTCCTTGATCTCGTCGAGGGTCTTCTGGAGGTCGTCGCGGACGTTCGCGTACATGCGGGGTTGCTCCTAAAGCGGGCGGGAGGTCAGACGGGTCCGGTGGGCCTGCGGGGTGGTCAGGCCGTCCAGTCGAGGATGATCTTGCCGCTGCGGGCGGTCGCGGCCTCGTCGAACGCCGCGTCGAAGTCCTGGTAGCCGTACGAGCCGGTGATCACGGGGCTGAGGTCGAGGCCGCCCTCCAGGAGGACGGTCATCGAGTACCACGTCTCGAACATCTCGCGGCCGTAGATGCCCTTGACGGTGATCATCGAGGTGACGATCTTCGCCCAGTCCACGGCGAACTCCTTCGACGGCAGGCCGAGCATCGCGATGCGGCCGCCGTGCGTCATGTTCGCGACCATGTCGCGCATGGCCTCGGGCCGGCCCGACATCTCCAGACCGATGTCGAAGCCCTCCTTGAGACCGAGCTGGCGCTGGGCGTGGGCGATGTCGTGCTCGGCGACGTTGAGCGCGAGGGTGGCGCCCGCCTTGCGGGCGATCGCCAGGCGGGACTCGCTGACGTCGGTGATGACGACGTTGCGGGCACCGGCGTGCTTGGCGACGGCCGCCGCCATGATCCCGATCGGGCCCGCGCCGGTGATCAGCACGTCCTCGCCGACCAGCGGGAAGGACAGCGCGGTGTGCACGGCGTTGCCGAACGGGTCGAAGATCGCCGCGACGTCGAGGTCGACCTCGGTGCGATGCACCCACACGTTGGAGGCGGGCAGCGCCACGTACTCGGCGAAGGCACCGTTGCGCCCGACGCCGAGCCCGATCGTGGAGCGGCACAGGTGCCGGCGTCCGGCCAGGCAGTTGCGGCACTTGCCGCAGACCAGGTGGCCCTCGCCGCTGACGAGGTCGCCCACCGCGATGTCCTGGACGTCCGCGCCGATCGCGGCGACCTCGCCGACGAACTCGTGGCCCAGGATCAGCGGCGTCTTGACGGCGCCCTGCGCCCAGCCGTCCCAGGAGCGGATGTGCAGATCGGTGCCGCAGATGCCGGTGCGCAGGACCTTGATCAGCACATCGCCGGGCCCGGTCTCCGGCTCGGGTACGTCCATGAGCCACAGTCCGGGTTCGGCGTGCTGCTTGACAAGTGCCTTCATGGGCGCGGCTCCCGGCGTACGGAGAGGGGCGAACGGCCACGGATCGCGACCGGACGTGCTGGCTGACAGATCAGCACATGCGAGGGATACGGATGATCTGGCTGATTTGACTGATCACCAATGTGCCGAGACCGGGCCACCGAGTCCATCGAGGATTTCTTAAGCGGGCCAACAGCCGAGCTTCACGCGCGCCCCTCGCGCCCCTCGCGCCACACCTGCGAGCCTCGTGGATCGCCCCGTACAGCCGGGATGTCGGCCATCTGCAGATGCCCGCCCGTCACGGTGAAGCCCGGCGTGAGGCGCACGCCGGGGAGGCGGAGGAACAGCCAGATGGAGCAGTCACTGCCGGTCCGGTTCATCGAGGTCACCGGGGTTCGCAGGATCACCGGGCGCATGGTCACGGTGACGTTCGGTGGCGCGGGCCTCGCGGACTTCCGCCCCGCCGGCCCGGACGGCGGCGCGGGGGCTGAGGAGGCGGGTCACAGCAGGGGGGCGGCCTGACGCGCGTCGAGTTCCGCGCCTTCCGCATAGGCGCGCTCGTACGATGCCGGGTCGAGCACGGCGCGCAGCGCGGCCTCCGCACGGTGCCGGATCTCGGGCTCGGCGGGCAGCGGACGGAGGCCGAAGCTCTCGCGTCCGGAGGCGTTGCGGTCGTACGAGCCGAGCAGCCGGGCACCGTCCCGCGCGGCGCCGAGCTCCGCCTTCGCCCATGCGGCGGTGAGGAATTGACTGGTGATCAGGTTCGGGGCGACCAGACGGGCCTGGGCCTCCAGATGGCGTACCGCGGACCGGATCCGGTCCTGGGCATCGGCGTACTTTCCGTCCACGCAGTCCAGCCAGCCGTCCATCCCGGCGAGGAGCCCGCGGAAGAGATCGGGCGTCGCCCGGTCGAACTCCGCCTCCATCAGGCGAAGTTGCTCACGAGCCGGGCCTGTTCGGCCGGTCCGTCCGTAGTGCTGGGCAAGGAGCATCCGGGCGGTTCCGACGCCCTCGCCCGGAAACCGCCGCGATTCCTCGACGGCCTCCACGAGCAGCCGTTCCGCCTCGTCGCGCTCGACAGGCGTACGGGCCACCTCAAGCCGCACTGCGGCCAACCTCCCTTTGAAATCCGGCACTTGGGCATGTGCGCCGATGCCGGTGACGCTCTCCAGGGCCCGCTCGAAGACGGCGGCGGCCTCCTCGTACCGGCCTTCGCGCTCGTACGACTCCCCTCGCGCGGAGAGGGATTCCGCGACGGCCCACGGGTCGCCGACGCGCTCGAAGAGCGCGAGGGCGTCGTCGGCGTCGCGGCCGCCGAGGAGTTTCGCGCGGAGCAGCAGGGTGAAGGCGAGGCTCCAGGGGTCGCCGTGCGTCCGGGCGTCCGCGACCATCCGGTCCACGACCTGGTCGAACCCGCTGAACTCGCCGGTCAGCAGGCGGGCGAAGTACCAGACGGAGCCGGGCTGCCGACTGTTCTGCGGCAGCCCTGGCCGGTAGGCGGCGACGACCCGGCGCAGATACGCCACGGTCTCGGGGCTGTCGAACTGGGCGCCCTGCCCGCTGCCGGCCGCGAACATCATCAGCCGCACCCCGCGCCGCGCCTCCCAGAGCTGCTCGTCGGACCACGGCGGCGGGCTGTCCGTGCACCGTTCGGCGAGGGGGACGGCGGGCCGTACGGGTCCGGCGAAGGGGTCGGGGCCGAGCGCGGCGACGGCACTGGACCAGCCGCGCGCGTCTGCCTGGTGCCCGCGCAGCTGCCAGAACCAGGCCATGGCGAGGGTCAGGCACAGGGCATCCTGTTCATACTCTCGCTCAACTGCCGTTCGCAGAGCGGCTCTTACGTTGTCGTGCTCGGTCTCGAAGCGTTCCATGACCTCACGCTGACGCGGGCCGCGCAGCGCGGGCTCGCCGGTGCGGGCGAGTTCGCGGTACGCGGCGAGATGCCGCAGCTCGGCCGCCGCCCGCTCCCCCGCCTCGTCGAGCCGCTCGGCAGCGTACTCCGCCACGGTCTCAAGGAGTCGGTACCGCATGGCGCCGTCGCCTCCGGGCGCCGCGACGACGAGCGACTTGTCGACCAGGGAGCCGAGCAGGTCCAGGACATCAGGTTCGGGGACGGTGGCGCTCGCGCCGCCGGAGGGCAGAGCGGTCGCGCTCTCACCTGCCACCTCGGGGTCCGCGCAGACGGCCTCCGCCTGCGGCACGGCGAAGCCGCCCGCGAAGACGGCCAGGCGCCGGAGTACGGCTCGTTCCGGGGCGTCGAGCAGATCCCAGGACCAGTCGACCACCGCGCGGAGCGTCTGCTGTCGCGGTTGCAGGGTCCTGCTGGTCCGGGGGCCGGTGTTGAGCAGCCGGAAGCGGTCGTCAAGACGGTCCGCGATCTGGCGCGGGGTGAGCATACGGAGCCGTGCGGCGGCGAGTTCGAGGGCGAGGGGCAGCCCGTCCAGACGTCGGCAGATCTCGGCCACCGCGTCCGGGTCGTCATCGGCCCTGAAGTCCGGCCGGGCCGCGGCGCCGCGCTGCCCGAACAGCCGGAGAGCGCTCTCGTGCGGCAACGGTCCGACCGCCCTCACCCGCTCCCCCGGCACGCCGAGCGGCTCCCGGCTGGTCGCGAGCACGGTGACACCCGGGCAGCTGGTGAGGAGTTCCTGCACCAACTCGGCTGCCGCGCCGACGACTTGCTCGCAGTTGTCGAGCACGATCAACGCGCGGAGCCGTCCGCAGTGGGCCAGCAGCTGGGCGAGCGGAGCACGGGGCGCCGCCTCCGCGGGGCCGCCGAGCCGCGTCTCGCGGGCACCCAGCGCGGTGAGTACGGCCTCGGGCAGACTCTCCGCGTCCCGTACGGGGGCGAGCCCGACCAGCCACACCCCGTCGTCCCACTGCGCGGCCACCGCGTCGGCCGCCTCCACCGCCAGCCGCGTCTTGCCCGCGCCGCCCGGCCCGGTGAGCGTGACCAGGCGGGCCCGGTCCAGCTCGTCGTGGAGCGCACGTACCTCGGACTCCCGACCGACGAAGGAGGTGAGCCGCGACCGAAGGTTGCCGGACGGACGCCGCCTTGAGACCCGCGGGGCCGTGGCGGCGCTCTCGGCGAGCCGCTCCGGGTGGAGCAACTCCGCGTGCAGGGCGAGCAGTTCCGGCCCGGGGCCCGTCCCCAGGCGCTCCGAGAGCGCTTCCCGTACGGATTCGTAGGCGGCGAGGGCCTCGGCCGGGCGGCCGGCCGCCCGCAACGCGCGGATGCGGAGCGCCTGGAGCGGCTCGTCGAGCGGGGCGGCGTCGGCCAGTGCGGAGAGCTCGCCGAGAGTGCTCCCGGCGCGCCCCAGCTCCACCTCTGCCGCGATCCGGTGACGGCGCGCGTCGGCATGATGGCGCTCGGCCCGCACCACGAGCGGGTCCCCGTCCCGTGCCGGAAGCTCGGCCAGCACGGGCCCGCGCCACAGCGCGAGGGCATCGTGCAGCAGCCCCGACGCCCTCTCCGGGTCTCCGGCGGCCAGCGCCGTCGCACCCTCGGCCGCGAGACGCTCGAAGCGGAAGAGGTCGATCTCGTCGGGCCGGGCGGCCAGCCGGTAGCCGCCCGGCACTGACTCCACCGCTTCCCGCCCGAGCGCCCGACGCAATCGCCCCACCAGGGCCTGCATCGCCGCGACCTCGTCGGCGGGCGGCGCGTCCCCTTCGCCCCACACCTGGGCGACCAGCGCCGACTGCGGCACCGCGCGCCCCGCGCCCGTCGCCAGCGCGGCGAGGAGCGCTCTCAGCCGGGCTCCGCCGAGCGGCACTTCACTGCCGTCGGGGCGCACGGCCTGCGTCGGTCCGAGTACGCGGTAGCGGAGCATCACCCGCCCATTCTCCCCGTTCGCGGGCCCGGCTCGGGCGCGGAGCCCGGCCCGCGCAAGACCGGTACCCGCGCGGAGGCGGCCGACCCCCTTGGCTATCGTGTCCGCACCACAACGAGGGGATGGCGGGCGTGGAGCTGGGAGGTGGCGGAGCGATGGGTCCCGGCGTCCGGCGCATACGGGTGCCGGTCGGGGACGACGCCGCCCGCTGGGCGACCCGCGGCCGCTGCCGACGCGTGCTGTTCGTGGTGCACAACGTGACCTCCGCGACCCGGCTGCTCGATGTGCTGCCCCTCTTCCACGACGACCTCCGGATCCAGCTCCTGGCCACCTGTACCGGTTCGTCGGCGTTCGAGGACGGAGTGGCGGCCCTGCTCGCGGAGACCGGGGTGCCGGTGCTCCCCTGGGAGCAGGCCGCCGAAACGAAGGTCGACCTGGCGATCACCGCCAGCCTGGGCGGCCAACTCCACCGCATATCAGGCAAGTTGGCCCTGCTCTCACACGGCGTTGGCTACAATAAAGGGCTGCGGACAGCCGGACAGCCGGACAGCCGGACAGCCGGACAGCCGGACAGCCGGACAGCCGGACAGCCGGACAGCCGGACAGCCGGACAGCCGGACAGC
>NZ_JBIWHT010000013.1:115150-186295 GCF_044764265.1 Streptomyces sp. NPDC094147
CCGGACAGCCGGACAGCCGGACAGCCGGACAGCCGGACAGCCGGACAGCCGGACAGCCGGACAGCCGGACAGCCGGACAGCCGGACAGCCGGACAGGCTCACGGCGGCGCCCGTCTTCGGGCTCTCCCCCGAGTGGTTGCTGCACGACGGCATGCCCGTCGTGGACGCCATGGTTCTCTCGCACCCCGAGCAGCTGGACCGGTTGCGTGTCGCCTGTCCCGAGGCCGTTCCCGCCGCGGCGCTCGCGGGAGATCCCTGCTTCGACCGGATGCTGGCGGCCCGCCCGTACAGGGAGCGCTTCCGACGGGCGCTCGGCATGCGCCGGGGTCAGCGTCTGATTCTGCTGAACTCGACCTGGAACCCCGAGTCGCTCTTCGGCGACGGCGGCGCGGACGACGTCCTTCCGTCGCTGCTGCCCCGGCTCACCGCGGAACTGCCCGCCGATGAGTACCGGGTCGCCGCCGTGCTGCACCCCAACATCTGGCACGGCCACGGCCCCGGGCAGATCCGGGCCTGGCTCGACCGGGCGCTGCGCGGCGGGCTCACGCTCGTCGACCCCCTGCACGACTGGCGGCAGGCGCTGCTCGCGGCGGACGCGGTCATCGGCGACCACGGCTCGGTCAGCTACTACGCGGCTGCTCTGGGAACCCCCGTACTGCTCGGCGCGACCCCGCTGGACGGGCTCGACCCGAGCTCGCCGGTGGCCGAATTCGTACGGCACGCACCGCGGTTCGATCCGCATGCGCCGCTCGCCGCTCAACTGGACGACCTGGTAGCGAAGCACCGTCCGCTCCCGGGGCCGGCCCGTCTCACGACCTCCGCACCCGGCGGATCGGCGGTGCTGCTGCGCAGCCTCTTCTACCGGCTGATCGGCATCCCCGAGCCGCAGACGCCCGCACTCCTCGAACGCCTTCGGCTGCCCCCGTACCAACACCCGTCCCTCACCGCACCGTTGCGAGTCCTCACCCGGGTGAGGACCGACCCGGACGAGGTCTCCGTCACCCGGTACGCCGACCCGCGGTACGAGCCGGACGGTGACGGGTACGCCCACATTGCCGTCCACGA
Organism: Streptomyces sp. NPDC094147; assembly: GCF_044764265.1. Classification (NCBI taxonomy): domain Bacteria; kingdom Bacillati; phylum Actinomycetota; class Actinomycetes; order Kitasatosporales; family Streptomycetaceae; genus Streptomyces; species Streptomyces sp. NPDC094147. The sequence goes on from NZ_JBIWHT010000013.1 coordinate 116,216, forward strand.
GGACACCCGCGACCCCGGTCAACTCGCCCTGGCCGACGTCCTGTTGCAGGACGGAGCAGCGGACGACCTCCGGTACGGAACACCCGCGCGGTGGACGGCGGAGGTGCTGGACCGCCACCCGCACGCGTCGCTCGCCGCGTACATCACGGGCCCTGGCGAATGCACGGCGCGCCTGCGCGGCGGGACGCCGATGCGCCTCGTCGGCGATCCGGAGGGGGCCGACCCGGCCGCCTCGGCCTCGGCCCTGCACGCCTGGCTGGCGGCGGGCCGGACCGTCGAGCAGGCAGCCCGACACGGGCTGGTCGTCCGTTCGGGAGACACCGTGCACCGGGTGACGGTCACCGGCTGACCGGTTTGCTGGTGGGATCAGGCGACCAGTTCGCTGATTTCGAAGAGGTGTCCGTCGGGGTCGCGGAAGAATGCCCGGATCTCGTAGCCGCGGTCCACGGGCGGAGTGAGGAAATGCGCCCCACGCGTCCGGAGGGTTTCATACGCGCCGCGGCAGTCGCGTACCCGAAAGATCAGCTCGGCGCTGACCCGGTCGGCGTCCTCGGGCGGCGCCATCGTCACGGTGGGCTTGTCCTCGGTCGGGCCACCAGCCGCGACCAGGAGCAGCCAGCCGCCCAGCAGGCTCAGCACGCACGCGGACTCGTACTCGCTGTGGACGTGCGCCCCCAGCACCTCCTCGTACCACTGCCGCGAAGCCGCGACGTCGGAAACGACGAGCAACCGAGTCATTTCCATGTCCTCAGCCGGGAACACGCTCACAGCGACGACACCTCCTCGGGACGGATCCCCGCCGCTCGGGGGTGGCCCTTCTCTCCCATCGTCGGGTTTTGTGCCCGTCGCGCCACCGGAGCCGCATGCGCCTGCCGAGTCGCCGGGGGTGCGAAGGAGAGCCAGTATGGGCAGGCGACCCGTGATCCACCGTCGTCCGTTCGATCCGTGGAGGTCCGATTCCGTCATGGCCGCAGACACAGCGCACGAGCCAGGACGTGGGCCCGTCAGAGTCCTCGTCTTCGGGGCCTCGCTGCGCGCCGATTCCCTCAACGGCCGCCTTGCCTCACTCGTCGCCCGGCTGGTGGAACGCGCGGACACGACAGTCGACCTCGCCCATATGCGGGAGTTCGCCATGCCGGTCTACGACGGGGACGTCGAGACGACCGAGGGACTGCCGCCGGGCGCACTGGCCCTGCACGGGCGCCTGGCGGCGTGCGACGCGTTCGTGATCTCCGCTCCCGAGTACAACGCGTCGGTGCCCGGGGTACTGAAGAACGCCGTCGACTGGGTCTCGCGTGTCCGGCCCCAGCCCTTCAAGGACAAGCACGCGCTGCTCGTCTCGGCCTCGCCCTCCATGGTCGGAGGGAACCGGGGACTGTGGGCGCTCCGGGTCCCGCTGGAACACCTCGGCACCCGCGTCTATCCCGACATGTTCAGTCTCGCCAAGGCACACGAGGGCTTCACCGAGAGTGGCGACTTGGCCGACTCCGGCCTCCAGGAGCGCCTGGCGGACGCGGTGGACTCCTTCCTGCGGCTGGTGGAGGCCGACACCCGTTACGTATGCCTGCGACGTCGCTGGTACGAGTTCCTGGGCGACGGCACGGACGCCCCGGTCACCCAGCGCACCCAGGACTGAGGTGGCGAGCGGACGCCGGAGCCGGTGGCGCTGCCGCGGGCGGGCGTCCCTACTTCAGCCGTTCGGGACGTCCCAAGTCGCAGGTCAGGGGCTTGGGACGGTGGTGGGACGGTGCGGGGGAGGGTCTGGTTGATGTTCGGAGGGCACTCCGCTGCATACGGTTGTACGGAGCGCTGGCCGACCACCAGCGGTCCACCCCCTCGTGCCTGGCCGCCGGCTGAGCAGCGGCGTGCGTACGGCCGAGCGGGAACACCTCACGCGACATCAAAGGGGAGTTGTCATGTCACGTCTGCGTTTCGCAGGAACCGCATCCGCCGCGCTGGCCGTGGTGGCCGGAGCGATGCTCTTTGCCGCGCCGTCGGCTAGTGCGGCGACCAACTGCCACACCTGGACCGCCAACAACGGAAACGGCATCGGCTGGTGCGACAGCGGCAACGGCCGCTGGAAGGTCCACGGCAGCTGTGCCAACGTCGGTGGCGTTCACACGGGCATGGAGGGCTCGGAGGGCGGCCGTTCCATGGGTCAGGAGTGGGCCTCGGTCCTGAACTGCTCGGCGGGCGGCGGCGGGGCCCTCGACATGTGGATCGAGACCTACGGCTGACACGTCTGGATCATCTGATGTGCAGGCCTTCGGGCCTCAGGGGGGCGCAGTCAATTGGCTGCGCCCCCTCAGTTCCCCGGACGGCGTGACATCCGTCCGCACACGGGCCCGACCCCCGCCGACTACTGCATCTCCCCCACGCACCGCTCCCGCAGCGCCCTCAGATGGATCAGGTGGTACTCCGCCTGCTCGTTCCGCAGGGCCTCCGTCGCCTCGTCGATCAGCGGCAGTGCATCCGAGGGGCGTCCGCTCGCGTCGTAGGTCTCGGCGAGGTCGGTGAGCGTGCGGGCCGTGTTGTAGGCCTCGCCCGTGCTCCGGAAGAAGGCGAGAGCGCTCTCCAGCCGGGTCTCGGCCTCCTCCCACTGCCCCAGGCCCCGCAGCGCGCGGCCCCGGTGGCGTTCCAACAGGGCGCGGGCGCGCGGCAGATCGCGGCTGCCTTCGCCGTCGGCGGTGATGCCGTCGAGGATGCGGTCCGCCGTCTCGAAGCAGTCGTACGCCTCCTGGAAGCGCCACTCGCGCAGGCGCAGCAGCCCGAGGGATTCGACGGCGGTGGCGTGGCCCCGGGTGTGTCCGGCGGCCCGTTCGGCGCGGGCGGCCGAGGTGAAAGCGCTCTCGGCCTCGGTGTACTGGCGGAGTTCGGTGAGGTTGAGGCCCAGCAGGGTGTGCATGCGGGCGGCCTCCCGGCTGTCGGGGTCACGGGCCTCGGTGGCTCGCACGCCGGCCCGCAGCGCGGGGAGCAGTTCGTCGTGGCAGCCCATCTTGAGCTGTACCGGCCACAGCGCCTGGTTCAGCCGGAAGACGGCGTCCGGATCGCCCAACTCCTCTGCGGCTTCGATGGATTGGAGCAGATTGCCGAGTTCGTCGTGCAGGGCCGTCAGCGCCTCGCCCGGGTCGGCGCAACGGTCCCGCTCCGGCGTCGGCTCCCTCGGTTCGCCCAGGCGCCAGCCCTGGCGGAGCGCGGCCGCGCTCGCGGGCTCCGCGAAGGTGACACACCACCGGATCGCGAGGCGCACGGCCTCCTCGGTGGCGGCCAGCCCGTCCTCGCGCAGGGCCTCCGTCGCGGCGTACTCGCGGATCAGGGGTCTGATGCAGTACCTGCCGCTGGTGGCGCTCTCCACGAGGCTGCTGTGGGCCAGCTCCGCCAGGAGGCGTTCGGCTTCCGGTTCGTCGAGGCCGAGCGCGGCCGCGGCCATCGGCACGCCGATGGCGGGCCAGTCGCGCTGGGCGAGCAGCCGCAGGGCACGCGCCGTGTCCGCGTCGAGGGCGCGGACGGAGTCGGCGACCGCCGTGCGGGCCGCGTCGCCGCCCGGGTGCGTCTCCTGCCGCCAGTGCCGCGCGGTCAGGCGGGCCGCGGCGGCGCGCAGCGCGAAGGGGGAACCGGCGCAGCGGGCGAGCACGGCGGGCAGCGCGGCCCGGTCCAGCGTCATGTTGCCCGCCTTGGCGACCTCGGCGAGCAGCCGCCGCGCGTCCTTGTCGGCGAGCGGCCCGACCGGGATGCCCACCGCGTCCAGGCCGGGCAGCGGATGCCGGGCCACCACGATGACGAACACGCCGGGCGCGGAGGTGAGTACGGGAAGGATCTGTGCGGCGGACCGGGCGTGGTCGAGGACGATGAGCAGCCGCCGGTCCGCCGTGCACGCGCGCAGCAGCGCCTGGCGGTCGTCGTGGCCGGGCGGGATCTCGGCGGCCGGGACGCCGAACTGCCCGAGCAGCAGGCGCAGTACGGTCGACGGGTCGGGGCCCGAGGGGAGGCCGGTGCCGCGGAGGTCGAGGTACAGCTGACCGTCGGGGAAGCGGCGCAGTTGGGTGCAGCCCCAGTGGAGGGCGAGGGCGCTGGTGCCGATGCCCTGCGGGCCGTGCAGCACGGCCACCCGGGGCCGGCCGTCCGCCTTGCGGAAGGCCTCGCGGCTCAGGGTCCTGCGCTCGCTGTCGCGGTCGGTGAAGAAGCGGGTGGAGGCGTGCAGGGCGGGCACCCGGCTGGGGTGGCCGGGGCGTGGGGCGGTGCGCGCGAAGGCGGTCCAGGCGCGGGCGAGGGCGGGGTCACGGCGTACGGCGTCGTGCACCTGCTGGGCGACGCCCTCCAGTTCGTCGCGTCCGCGCGGGGCGCGGACCTCGCCGCCGACGATGCGCCGGACCAGGCCGCCGGCCGTCTCCCAGGCCCATTTGCCCGCTTCGTTGGCGAGTCCCGAGCCGACCGCTCCGAGTACGGCGACGATGGCCGCCTCCGACGTGGGATCCAGCATGTCCCGCCCCCCGATTCGCCTACCGTCCCGCCTGCCGCGGCAACGCTAGCAACATCCTTTGCGGCAGGCCGTGTTGGCCGGGGTTTGGCCGAAACGGTTCGGTCCGGACGCCGCCGGAGAGGCGCTGGAGGGTGTCCGGCGGGTCCCGCTAGCCGGTCGGCACCACGCTGAGGTGGGCGCGGCCGCGCCGGGCCGGGGCTGGTTCGGTCTCGCGCAGCACCAGGGTCAGCCGGCGCAGCCCGGCCGACGCCAGCGTGCGCGGGGATTCGCAGACCAGTCGGCAGCCGCTGCGGCCGCGCTCCGGGTGGCGCACGTGCCGCAGCGCTCCGTCGTGGTGCACGGCGGCGTCGCCCACCATCCTGACCCAGTGCGGCAGGCCGAGGCGGAAGGCCGCGTCCATGATCGGGTCGTCGGCGATCTCGCGGCGGATGTCGCGCAGCCCGGGAGCGCTCTCGTCCTCGGCGTACGCCTCGGCGAACTGGGCCAGCATCGGCAGGCACCAGGCGGTCTCGTGCTCGGCGAGCACGTCGGCCGCGTCCGGGTGGAACAGGACGAAGCGCAGGAAGTTGTGGCCCGGCATGGCGGTGGGGTGCGGGCCGACGCCGCCGAAGAGCGCGTCGTACGCCGGATTGGCGTGGGCCACGCCCCAGCCCCGGTCGAGGACGACGGACGGGAAGGGCAGCGCGTCCGTCATCGCGAAGTAGTCGTGGACGTAGGCCGCGAGCTCGGGGTCGCCCGGCAGCTCCGGAGTGCCGGCTCTCACGGTCGTCGTGTCGTCGGCGGCCCGCTCCCCCGCGGCCGTCTGCTGTTCGGCGGACTCCTGGACCAGGGCGAACGGGCGCCCCACCACCAGGGCGTGCACTGCCGGAACCTTCGTCACCGAATCCTTCGCCACCGATTCTTCCGCCATCGAGTACGCGACTCCTCTTGCTGGCCCGCGAGTGCGGCGGCCGGCCTTCGGGCCCGCCTCGGGCTCGGAGGGCGATCTTCACCCCGCGTTGCGATCCTGATACCGCCGCTACGATGATGTCAAGCATTGTGGCATTCCGGCCCCCCTAAGCTTCAATTGCGCCACAGATGTGGCAAGTTCTGGTTGTTGTTGCCGGGACCCGCTAGCCTCCGGAGCATCCACTGTTGTGCCCACCGACCTCGCATGATCTAGGAGAACTACTGGTGACGGACGGCTTCTTGGTTCCGGGACCGGCGGCCACGGGCCCCCTCGCGGCCGTCGTCGCCCGGGTGGCCGAGCTCGCCGGAAAGCTCGGAATGAGTCCCGCGGAGGTCTTCGACATCCACCGGCTCTCCGAGGCCTCGGGCGTTCCGGCCGAGGTGGTGGGCGCGCTGCTCGAAGGCCGGCCGGCCGGTGAACCCGATCTGCAGGCCCGCTTCTTGCAGCGCTTCGGTCTGCTGCGCAGCACACGGCGCAAGCCCAACGGCCGCCCGCACACCCAGCAGGAGATCGCCGACGGCGCGGGCATGTCGCGCCAGCAGGCGGGCGCGCTGATCAACGGCGACCGGCGCCCGACGATGGAGCACTGCGACGCGATCCAGCGGTTCTTCGGCGTCCACGCCGGATTCCTGACCGCGGATGACACCGACGCGCTGGGCGGCGCGCTGCTGCGCACCGAGCAGGAGCTGCTCCAGCAACTCGCGGGCCGCGAGCGCGAGGTGACGCTCACCGGCGCGCCGGGCGGCGACGCGCTGGAGCGGCTGCTCCAGGACCACGGGGTGCGCGGCATCGCCTGGCGGGCCGCCCAACTCCCCACCGACAAGCACCGCGACAAGGTCACCGAGTGGCTCGACATGCTCCTGGAGAGCGTCAAGCGGTCGGAGTCCTGACATGGCCCTGCCCTCGGCGCGGCGGCGCTCCGCCGCACCCTCACGCAGGTCCGGCCGTCGCCGCCCGGTCGTTTTCGGCCTGGGAATGATGCCGAGTTCAACGAACTCCGGCTCAATGTTGACTGGATCTATCCGGCACGGCTCGGCAGAGTGCTGGACAGTGACGGGCTGCTCGACGAAGTGCTGCTCCATGAACGGCTGGCGGGGAGAACGGTGGGCATAGGCAAGGAGATGCGCCGGCTGTGCGGCGAGCTGGTCGCGGGAATCACGGTCCCCGCCCCGGCGGAGCCGCCCGCTCTGTACGCCGCCCTGTGCGAGGGCATGAGCAAACGCCGGGGCCGCCCCGTCGAGTTCCGCATGGCGGCGTTCCCGCCCGGCACCGCCAGCGGGCTGTGGCTGGACATGGCCGACCGCGACCTCGTCGTCTTGGAGGAACGCACCGCTCCCGACCATCAACTGGTCATCCTCGGGCATGAGTTGTGGCACATGAACGCGGGCCACAGCAGCCATCACGTCGAGGGCGCCGCGGTCGCCGCCCGGCTCCTCGCGGAGGGAGCCGACCTGCACGCGGCGGTGCGCAAAGTGGCGGCGCGCACCCGCTCCCACCTCTCCGAGGAGATGGACGCGGAGAGCTTCGGCCTGCTGCTCGGCAGCAAGTGCCGTCCCTGGCTCACGGGTTCGGGCATGCGCGGTCCGGTACGCCGCGACATCCTCGCCGGCCGCATCGAGGCCTCGCTGGGGTACCGCGGGCCGCAGGGCTGAGGCGTGCAGGGGTCGAGCTACTACATACCGGCCGCGGCGATGGGGGTCGCCCTCGCCTTCAAGGCTCCCTCGCTGGTGCGGGCCTGGACCGATCCGCTGCTGCGGGCGGTCTGCGCGCTGCTCGCGCTGGCCGGTCTGGTGTTCTTCTTCGCCGCGCCTCCGACGATCGCCGAGGTCAATCGGCTCACCGGCGTCGCCAACTTCTCGGCCCCGCTGGTCTATTCGCTGCTCAGCGCGTTCAGCGCGTCCTGTCTCGTCCTGATCGTCAACTGGCGGGGCGGTCCGGCGGAGGAGATCCGCCGCACCTCCCGCCGGTGGTGCGTCGGCTTCAGCGTGCTCATCGTGGCGCTCGTGACGCTGTTCGTCCTCGGGGACGCCCCCGTCGAGCGGTTGCGCGACCTGGATACGTACTACGCCACCACGCCGTACATCCGCGAGATGATCGTGCTGTACCTCATGGGCATCACCATGTCCGGCGTCACGATGAACTACCTGTGTCTGCGCTGGGCGCTCCAGGTGCACGGCTGGCTCCGGGTCGGACTGCTGATCATCGTGGTCGGCTATTCGTTCAACACCCTGTACGCCATCACCAAGTTCGCCGCCGTCTTCGCCCGGTGGGGCGGTACCGACTGGGACGGGCTGAGCACCAACACCGCGCCGATCCTGGCCTCCTGCGGCGCCCAGGTCAGCGCGGTGGGGTTCTGTCTGCCCCTGGTCTGCCAACGGCTCGCGGACAGCTGGCACACCTGGGCCACCTACCGCCAACTGGGCCCGTTGTGGCGCGAGTTGAACAAGGTGAGCCCCCGCAACGCCCGCTCGGTGCGCATCCCTTGGTGGTCGTCGGCCGAACTGTCCCTGACCCGGCGCGAGTCCGACATACACGACGGTCTGCTCGCCCTGCACCCCTACTTCGACCCGGAAGTCCACTCGCGCACCCGCGCCGCGGCCGTCGCGGCCGGGGCCGATCCCGAGCAGGCTCAGGCCGTGGCCGACGCGGCGATGGTGACGACAGCGGTCCGGGCCCGCACCGCCGACCCGGAGGGCACGGTCCTCGACGCGGCCCAGGACGCCGAGCCCGCCGCCACCGAGGGCACTCGTGATCTGGTACGGATCTCCCTCGTCCTGCGTCAGCCACCCCACACCGCGGCGGCCCCCGGGCACGCGGCCAGGCCAGAGAGCGAAGTTCATGAGCGAATGCGTTAGCCCCCGCAGAGGTCCCACCCGTCGTGCCGTGGTGATCGGCGGTGGGCTGGCCGGGATGCTGGCCGCCGCCGCGCTGAGCGGGTACGCAGACGAGATCACCGTCGTCGAACGTGACGGGCTGCCGGACGGGCCGGTGCCCCGCAAGGGGCTTCCGCAGGCCCACCACGCCCATTTGCTGTGGTCCGGCGGGGCCCGCGCCATGGAGGAGCTGCTGCCCGGGGTCAACAAGCGGTGGCTGGCGGCGGGGGCGCGGCGCATCGCGCTGCCGACCGGTCTGGTCTCCATGCAGTCGCAGGGCTGGCTGCGCCGCTGGCCCGAGATGCAGTTCATGATCGCCTGCAGCCGCGATCTGCTCGACTGGGTGGTACGCGAGCAGGTCACCGCCGACGCCCGGGTGAAGGTGCTGCACCACACCGAGCTGCTCTCCTTGGAGGGTGGCGCGGCGCGGGTCACGGGCGTACGCGTGCGGACGGCCGACGGCGAGGAACGGGGCCTCGAAGCCGACCTGGTGGTGGACGCGTCGGGGCGCGGTTCGCGGGCCCCCCTCTGGCTGCGCGGACTGGGTGTCAACCAGCCGCGCGAGGAGAAGGTCGACTCGGGCCTCGCCTACGCCAGCCGGATGTTCAGCGCTCCGGCGGGCGCCTCGGACTTTCCGCTCGTCAATGTGCAGTCGGACGCCCGCGAGCCGATTCCGGGCCGCACCACCACGATCGTGCCCATCGAGGGCGGCCGCTGGCTGGTGACGCTGTCGGGTACCCGCGGCGGCCAGCCGACCGGCGCCGCCGAGGAGTTCGAGGCCTTCGCCCGTTCGGTGCGGCATCCCGTGGTCGGGGAGCTGATCGCGGATGCCGAACCCCTCAGCGATGTGGTGGTCTCGCGCAGCACCGTCAATCGGCGGTACTTCTTCGAGAAGGTCAAGAACTGGCCCGACGGCTTCGTCGTGCTCGGCGACGCCGTGGCCACCTACAACCCGGTCTACGGGCACGGCATGTCGGTGGCCGCGCAGGGCGCTCTGGCGCTGCGCGGAAACCTGGCGGCCCACGGCCTCGGCACTCCCGGGCTCGCGCGCCGGGTCCAGCGCGCCGTCGCCCGCCCCGTCTCCCTCGCCTGGGACCTCGCCGTCGGGCAGGACATCCTCTACCCCGGCGCGATCGGCAAGCAGCCGGGCCCCACCGCACGACTGCTGCGGCGGTACGTGGACCGACTGCTGCTCACCGCGACCGGGCACCCCGTGGTCACCAGGTCGCTCTTCGAGGTGATGACGCTGTCGGCCCCCCTAGCGGCGCTCGCCAGGCCTCGTGTCGTCCTGGCGGTCCTGCGCGGCCCCGTACTGCCGAAACTGACGGTCCCTCCGCTGACGGACCGTGAACTGGCCTTGGTGCGGAGCCCGCAGAAGACGCCGTAGCGGGGGCCGCGGACCCTCGCCGGGTCCCGGGATTTGGGGCCTCGTTCGATCTTCCATAAGATCCGGCGATGATCACCAGAAAACGGCTGGCGGCCGGAGTGTGCGCGCTGGTCGCCACCTTCGCCACCGGCATCCTCCCGGCCGTGGACACGGCCCCGGCCTCCGCGGCCGGCCGCCCCGACGGGCAGTCCGCCGAGAAGGCGGCGCCCAAGGTCGACCTCGTCCTCGATGTCTCGGGTTCCATGCGGACCACCGACATCGACGGCAAGTCCCGGATGGCCGCCGCCAAGCAGGCGTTCAACGAGGTTCTCGACGCGGTCCCGCCGGAGGTCCAGCTCGGCATACGCACCCTGGGGGCCAACTACCCCGGCGAGGACCGCAAGGTGGGCTGCAAGGACACCCGCGCGCTCTACCCGGTCGGGCCGCTGGACCGTACCGAGGCGAAGACCGCCGTCGCCACCCTCGTGCCCACCGGCTGGACCCCCATCGGCCCGGCGCTGCAGGGCGCCGCCGAGGACCTCAAGGGCGGTGACACCACCCGCCGCATCGTGCTCATCACCGACGGCGAGGACACCTGCCAGCCCCTCGACCCCTGCGAGGTGGCCCGCGACATCGCCGCCCAGGGCATCCACCTCACCATCGACACCCTCGGCCTGATCCCGGACGACAAGACCCGCCAGCAGCTCACCTGCATCGCGGAGGCCACCGGCGGCACCTACACCTCGGTGCAGCACAGCGACCAACTCACCGGCAAGGTCAAGCAGTTGGTGGACCGGGCGGCCGACCCGGTCGCCGTGCCCGTCGCCACCACCGGCACCGCGAGCTGCGAGAACGCCCCGCAGCTCAAGCCCGGCCTGTACGCGGACCGCGAGAAGTTCGCCGAGCACCGCGCCTACAAGGTGGACGTGCTGCCCGGCCAGGAGCTGCGCGCCTCCGTCAGCGTCGGCGCCGACCGGCAGGTCAACCCGGACTACGGCGTGCTGCTGCGGGCGGTGACCGCGAGCGGCCGGGAGATCGTGCGGGGTTCGGAGGCGGGTGACGGCCGCACCGACCTCATCTCCACGGGGCTGCGCTACCCCAAGGCCCCAGCCGGCGACTCGGCGGGCAAGTCGACACCCGAGTCCGTGTGCCTCCAGGTCTCCAACTCCTTCTCGGCGGCGCCCTCCGTCAAGACCGACCCGGGTCTGCCGGTCGAGCTCGCCATCGACGTGGTGGACGGACCGGACCGCGCCTCGGACGTCGCCTCCTTCGGCCTCGGCCGGGGCTGGTGGCTGCTCGGCGCCCTCGCGCTGACGGGCCTGGTCGCCGGTCTGGTGTGGGGCTGGATCTCGCGCTGGCGCATCGCGGTCTGGCGGACCCGCTGATGCCGAAGAACACATCTCACTCCGGGGGCCAACTGATGCGTACCGTACGGATGTTGACGGCGGTGGCGCTGCTGGGCGCGGCGCTCGTCGGCGGCGCGACGCCCGCGCTCGCCGACTCTCCGTCGCCGAGCCCCTCCGCGTCCAAGAGCGGCGCGGCGCCCACCGAGGCCGGTACCGCGTTCCGTACCGCGGTCGCCGTCCAGCAGGGCCAGCGGGCGACCGCATCCGCGTCGACCGGTGACTACCTGTACTGGGTGTTCCCGGCCGACGCCGGGCAGCGCCCGACGGTCACGGCCAAGGTCACGCTCCCCGAGGCGGCCACCCGGCACGGCGACGCCACCTGGCGCGTCGACGTGTACGACGGGCTGCGCCGCCGCCAGCCCTGCATGTACGGGACGCAGTCCCGGTCCGCGGCCCAGGACGCGGCCACCGTCGAGCTCTCCTGCACGCTGCGGCCGACCGTGGCCTATGCCGACACCTGGTCGAACGACCCGCTGCCGGGCAGCTACTACATCCGGCTGACGGCCGTCTCGCTGCCCGACGCCGACCGGGGCCTGCCGTTCAAGGCGGAGGTCGAGCCGACGGTCCTGGACACCGGCGGCGCCCATGCCGTGGACGGAAAGCTGGCCACGCCGCTCGGCGCGAAGTCCGCGGTCCGGCCGGACGGCGGCTGGGCCTCGGGCTGGTGGACCGACCGCTGGGTGTGGACGGGCGCGGGCGGCCTCCTTGCCGCACTCGCGGGCGTGGGCGGCTACGCCCTGACCCGCGGCCGCGGCCGCCCCTCGCACGTGCCGCGCGGGGTGTGAGCGCGCCCTCGCCCCGCTTCCCTGCCCACCGCCCCACCCCAGGGGCGGTGGGCAGCCGCATATTCCGGCGCGGCCCTGCACCCCCGCACCACCCCGTCCGTACGAGACTCGGAGGTACGCGACCGAGCGCCACCACCCGCAAGGAGTCCATCGTGTCCTCAGTTTCGAGCACGCCCACCGTCGCCGTACTCGGCACCGGCCTCATGGGGTCCGGCATGGCCCGCAGTCTGCTGCGGGCCGGGCTGCCCGTGCGGGTCTGGAACCGGACCCCGGCCAAGGCGCAGGCGCTGGCCGACGACGGGGCGAGTGTGCACACGGGCGCCGACGAGGCGGTGCGCGGCGCCGACGTGGTGCTCACCGCACTGAACGACGGCCCGTCCGTCGCCGCCGCCCTCAGCGCGGCCTCCACCGGCCTGCGCCCGGGTCAGCTGTGGCTCCAGACCGCCACCGTCGGACCGGACGCCACGCTAGAACTGGCCGCACGGGCAGCTGAGTTGGGGGTGGTCTACTTCGACTCCCCGGTCCTCGGCACCCGGCAGCCGGCCGAGGAGGGCCGGCTGACGGTCTTCGTCTCCGGCCCTCCCGAAGCGCGCGAGCGCCTCGCGCCGGTGCTCGACGCGATCGGGCGGCGGACCGTCTGGGTGAGCCACGACCCGGGCGGGGCGTCGCGTCTCAAGCTCGTCGCCAACACCTGGGTGATCAATCTGGTCGGCGCCGTCGCCGAGTGCCTCGGCCTCGCCGAGGGACTCCACGTGGACCCCCGCCTGTTCCTCGACGCGATCGCCGGCGGCCCGCTGGACACCGCCTACCTGCACACCAAGGCCGCCGCCGTGCTCACCGGCGACCTGACGCCCAGCTTCACCCTCACCACGGCCCTGAAGGACACCCGGCTGATCCTGGAAGCGGCCCAACAGGCGGGCGTACGGCTCGACTTGACGGCGGCCTCGGCCGAGCGGTTCAGCCGGGCCGAGGCGTCCGGCCACGGCGGCGAGGACATGATCGCGAGCTACTTCGCGGGCCGCGCCTAGGGGGTGTCCGGACAGCGAGGGCGGGGTTACGGCGCGCGGAAGGTGTAGAAGCCGCGGCCGAAGGTCGCCGCCACCAGGCGGTGGTTCGTACGGTCGTAGGCGAGGTCGCAGACCGGGACCAGCGGCAGCCCGCCGCCGAGCCGGAGCCAGTGGCCCCGCCCGTCGGCCCCGCCCGACCCGTACCGCGCGCCGACGAACACACCCTGGTCGGTGGCGACGTACAGCACTCCCCCGGCGCCGGGCACCACGTCGTTCACCGGCGCCTGCGGCAGGTTGCCCGACAGGTCGGTCCAGCTCGCGCCCGCGTTGTCGGTGCGCAGCAGATGGGGCTGGGCGGAGCCCGCGCGGTAGCCGGAGAGGGAGACGTACGCCGTGGCCGGGTCGGCGGGGTCGACCGCGACGCGGGTCACCCAGGGCTGTCCGGCGAGGACTTGGGTCCAGTGTCCGCCGAGGTCCCTGGTGAGCCACACCCGGCCGTCGTCGGTGCCGGCCCACACGGTCTTTCCGTCGCGGGCGGCGGCGACGGTCGTGATGGTTCCGTACGGGTAGCCGTCGTGCCCCGGACCGCCGGTGAGGTCGGGGCTGATGGGCTGCCAGGTGGCGCCGTCGTCGGTGGAGCGGTTGAGCCGGTTGCCGCCGTAGTAAAGGGTGTTGGGGTGAACCGGGTCGAACTGAACGGGTGTCAGCCAGTTGCGGCGGTCGGCGGTGGTGGAGTCGGTGTACTCGGTCAGGGTGGTGCCGCCGTCGGTGGAGCGGAAGCAACTCCCGTACTGGTAACAGGCGTACACCTTGTTCGGGTCGCTCGGGTCGATCAGGTTCTGCAGCCCGTCGCCGCCGAGGTACTCGTTGAAGCGGGGGCCGCCCCAGGAGCGGACGGAGCCGTTGTCCTGGGCGCCGCCGGAGATCCGGGTGGTGTCCTGCGGGGTGGCGGCCACGGTGTAGAGCTGCGTCCACGGCTCGTACACGGCCTTCGTCCAGCCGCCGTCGCCGCGCGCGTCGGAGCGGTAGACGCCGCCGTCGTTGCCGAGGTAGAGGCGGCCCGGGTGGCGGGGGTCCCAGATCATGGCGTGCTGGTCGGCGTGGACGGCGTTCTCCTCGGCCGTCCAGGTCGTACCGCCGTCCTTGGTGGTCATCAGGGCGACTCCGGCCACGTGCACATGGCGGGCGTCGGCGGGGTCGACCCAGACCTTGCCGAACCACCAGGAGTAGCTGGACTGGGAGTCGGTGAGCGCCGGGTTGGCGGGCAGCCGGGACCAGGTGTCGCCGCCGTCGGCCGAGGTGAGGAAGCCGCCGAAGGTGCCGTCGGTGGCGCCGACCATCGCGTACAGGCGGCCGGGTTCGGAGCGGGCGATGCCGAGTCCGATCCGGCCGGAGTCGGCGGTGGGGAGGCCGCCGCCGAGCCGGCGCCAGTGGGCGCCGCCGTCGTCGGAGCGGAAGACCCCGGAGCCGGTGCCGCCGTAAGTGCGCTGGTCCGGTACGCGCCGGTGGTCCCACAGGACGGCGTAGACGCGCTCGGGGTTCGCGGGGTCGCGCTGCACGTCGACGGCGCCGGTGTATCCGTTGGGTACGTCGAGCACCCGCCGCCAGGAGGAGCCCGCGTCGTCCGACAGGTAGACGCCCCGGTCGCCGCCCGCGGTGTAGAGCGAGCCGGTGGCCGCGGCGAGGACCCGGCGCGGCCTGCGCGGGTCCACGTCGATGGCGCCCACCGCCCCGGAGTCGCGCAGCCCGGCCGGCTGCCAGTTCCGGCCGTGGTCGGTGGAGCGGTAGATCCCGGTGCCTTCGTAGGTGATGCTGCCGCCGCCGGGGTTCGGTTCACCGGTGCCCGCGTAGAGGGTGCCGTCCGGGGCGGCGGCGATCGCGCCCATGGCCTGGGTCTGCCGGTCGGGCCAGAGGGGTTCGAAGTTCTTTCCGGCGTCGTCCGAGCGCCAGAGGCCGCCGCTGGCGGCGGCCGCGTACACGGTGTCGGGGCGGTCCGGGTCGAGGGCCAGCGAGACGACCCGGCCGCCGATGTTGGTGGGTCCGGCCGGCTGCCAGGTGCCGGGGGTGGCGTGCAGCGCGGCCGCCTGGGCCGCCGCGGTGTCGTAGGCGTGCCGGGGCAGCGGCTGCCCGGGGACCGCCTTCTGTACGTAGCTGTACTCGGCGGGCGCCGCGGGCCCGCCGTCCGCGTCGTCCTCCTGGGTTCCGGCGCCGGCCGCGTGGGCCCCCGGGACCAGTAGTCCGGCAATCGCGAGGGCCAGGGCGGCGGTGACCCGCGCTCCGCCCGATCTCCAAGCACGCATGGCCTGCTCCTTCCGCGTCCGGCGGGGCCGGAGCACGTCGACTGGAAGAGCTTTCCGACGGCTTCCGATGGCCTTCGCCGCTTGTCACGCGACGGGCGCACCGGGGAGAGAGTGTTCATCAACTGCCGCAGTGGCACCAGTGGTTGAGAAGCCGAACTGTCGCGTTCACGCCACGACGGCGACCCCGGCCCCCGCTGCGGGCGGATGGGCCGGATCCGCCGCGCGGTGCTGCCGACCCGTCCGGCGCCGCACCCGCAAAACTCCGGCGAGCGGGGCTCGGCCGGTTCGATAGCATGGCTGCGTCCACCGGTCGGGGCGTCATCAGGCGTGATCCTCTTCTCGGGGGCCTCCCGACCTGGGTTCGCCGTGGCCTCGCCGCGGTGCCGTACGCACGAACAAAGAGGAGCATCCGAGGATGTCTCGACACCTGATCACCAGCGCGCTGCCGTACATCAACGGGATCAAGCACCTGGGCAACATGGTCGGGTCGATGCTTCCGGCGGACGTGTACGCGCGCTACCTCCGCCAGCGCGGACACGAGGTCCTCTACATCTGCGCCACCGACGAGCACGGCACCCCCGCCGAGCTGGCCGCGAAGGAGGCCGGGCTCTCCGTCGCCGAGTTCTGCGCGCAGGCGCACGACACCCAGAAGGCGATCTACGACGGCTTCCAGCTGGCCTTCGACTACTTCGGCCGCAGCTCCTCGCAGCAGAACGTGGAGATCACCCAGCACTTCGCGCGGAAGCTGAAGGAGAACGGCTTCATCGAGGAGCGGGCCATCCGCCAGGTCTTCTCGATCGCCGACGACCGCTTCCTGCCGGACCGCTACATCGTCGGCACCTGCCCGCACTGCGGCTACGACAAGGCGCGCGGCGACCAGTGCGAGAACTGCACCCGTGTCCTGGACCCGACCGACCTCCTCGACGCCCGCTCCGCGATCAGCGGCAGCAGCGACCTGGAGGTCCGCGAGACCCGGCACCTGTTCCTGCTCCAGTCGAAGCTCCAGAGCGAGGTCGAGGAGTGGATCGACCGGGTCGGCGGGGAGTGGCCGCAGCTCGCGTCGTCCATCGCCCGCAAGTGGCTGACCGAGGGGCTGCACGACCGCGCGATCACGCGTGACCTGGAGTGGGGCGTGCCGGTCCCGGCCGACACGTGGCCGGAGCTGGCCGCCGAGGGCAAGGTCTTCTACGTCTGGTTCGACGCTCCGATCGAGTACATCGGCGCGACGAAGGAGTGGTCCGACCTGGACCCGGCGAACCGCGACTGGAAGTCGTGGTGGTACCAGGCCGACGCGACCGTCCGCTACACCGAGTTCATGGGCAAGGACAACGTCCCGTTCCACACCGTGATGTTCCCGGCGACCGAGCTGGGGGTGCGCGAGCCGTGGAAGAAGGTCGACTACGTCAAGGCCTTCAACTGGCTCAACTACTACGGCGGCAAGTTCTCCACCTCGCAGCGCCGCGGCGTCTTCACGCACGACGCCCTGGAGATCCTGCCCGCCGACTACTGGCGCTACTTCATGATGGCGAACGCCCCGGAGTCCGACGACACGTCGTTCACCTGGGAGCACTTCACCGCCACGGTCAACAAGGACCTCGCGGACACGCTCGGCAACTTCGTGAACCGGGTCCTGTCGTTCTCGCGCAAGCGGTTCGGCGACGACGTCCCGGCGGGCGCCGCGGCCGGGCCCGCTGAGGCGAAGCTGGGCGAGGAGATCGCCGGTCTGCTCGCCGAGTACGAGGGCCACATGGAGGCGCTCCAGTTCCGCAAGGCGGCCGCTTCGCTGCGTGCGCTGTGGTCCGCGGGCAACTCCTACCTGGAGGAGAAGGCCCCCTGGCTGGAGATCAAGACCGACCCGGAGGCCGCGGCGCTGACGCTGCGCACGGCGATGAACCTGATCCACCTCTACTCGGTGGTCTCCGAGCCGTTCATCCCGGCCTCGGCGCAGGCCATGCGCTCCGCCTTCGCGCTGACCGATGACACCGCGACGTGGGTGACCCCGGAGCAGGCCAGGGCCCTGGACGCGGTTCCGGCCGGTACGGCCTTCACGGTCCCGCCGGTCCTCTTCGCGAAGATCACGGAGGAGGACCTGGAGTCCTACCGTGAGCGCTTCGGCGGCGCCGACGAGGCCTGAGCCGCAGACGAACCGAGGGCCCTGCCGGACATCCGGCAGGGCCCTCGCTCTTTCAGGCGGTGATGATCAGGCCGTGATCAGCGCCGGGTCGCTCACACCCGTCGCGCCCGTCTCGACGTGTCCGGCGAACCGGCGCAGGAAGGCGGCGTCGGCGACGGAGGTCACCGACACGTCGTACCAGCTCTTGCTGCCGCGCAGGTCCAAGGTGTGCTTGACGGTCGCGCCGGCGGCCACGGTGAAGGTCTGCGTCCCGCCTCCGTAGACGCTCGCGTTCGCGACCTTCAGGT
Organism: Streptomyces sp. NPDC094147; assembly: GCF_044764265.1. Lineage (NCBI taxonomy): Bacteria > Bacillati > Actinomycetota > Actinomycetes > Kitasatosporales > Streptomycetaceae > Streptomyces > Streptomyces sp. NPDC094147. The sequence goes on from NZ_JBIWHT010000013.1 coordinate 133,803, forward strand.
GGACGGTGGCCCTGCCCGCGTTGGTCATGGTCAGGTCGAGGTTGCCGGTGTGCGCGTTGTGGCGGGCGGTGACCTCGGGGCCCGCGGTCTTTCCGGGGCCCTTGAACGTCCTCAGGAAGCCGTTGGGGCCGAACACGCTGAGGTCGGTGACCCCGCCCGAATAGGCCGTGTTCCAGGTGTCGGAGATCGTCTTGCCCGCCTCCGTCGTGTACGTCCACGGCCCGTCCGTACGGTTGGCCGAGGTGACGAGGAACTGGGCTCCGGCCGAGGCGCCGCCGCCGAAGGTGAGCGTGAACTTGCCGGCGCTCACGTTCGCCGCACCGTCCACCACGGGCGCGTACCGCAGCGGCCGGGTGCGGCGGGCGCCCCGCTCCTGCTTGGGGAGCGTGCCGGTCGCGGGCGGTGTCGGCACGAAGTCGGGGTGCCGGTTGTGGTCCGGCGGAATGTACGCGGCGGTCGAAGGCAGCGCGGGGGCCGAGGCGTTCGTACGGCCGAAGTCGAAGGCCGAGGTGAGGTCGCCGCAGATCGCGCGCCGCCAGGGCGAGATGTTCGGCTCGTGCACACCGAAGCGGCTCTCCATGAACCGGATGATCGAGGTGTGGTCGAAGGTCTCGGAGCAGGTGTAGCCGCCGGTGCTCCACGGCGACACGACGAGCATCGGCACCCGCTGGCCGAGCCCGTACGGCCCGGCCGCGTAGCCCGCCTTGCCCGGGAAGTAGTCGGGTCCCGTCGCGACCGTGGAGAGGCCCTGGGAGGCGCCCGAGGGCACGAACGGCGGGACCACGTGGTCGAAGAAGCCGTCGTTCTCGTCGTAGGTGATGAACAGCGCCGTCTTGGCCCACACCGCCGGGTTGGAGGTGAGCGCGTCCAGGACCTGCGAGATGTACCAGGCGCCGTAGTTCGCGGGCCAGTTGGGGTGCTCGGTGAAGGCCTCGGGCGAGGCGATCCAGGAGACCTTGGGCAGGGTGCCGGCCTTGACGTCGGCCCTGAGGTGGTCGAAGAACCCGTCGCCGTTCTTGGCGTTGGTGCCGGTACGGGCCTTGTCGTACAGCGGGTCGCCGGGCTTGGCGTTGCGGTAGTTGTTGAAGTACAGCAGGGAGTTGTCGCCGTAGTTGCCCCGGTAGGCGTCGTTGATCCAGCCCCAGCCGCCGGCCGCGTCGAGCCCGTCGCCCACGTCCTGGTAGATCTTCCAGGACACCCCGGCCTTCTCCAGGCGCTCGGGGTATGTGGTCCAGCCGTACCCCTTCTCGTCATTGCCGAGGACCGGCCCGCCGCCCGTGGAGTCGTTGCCCGTGTAGCCGGTCCACATGTAGTAGCGGTTCGGGTCGGTGGAGCCGATGAACGAGCAGTGGTAGGCGTCGCAGATGGTGAACGTGTCGGCGAGCGCGTAGTGGAACGGGATGTCCTCGCGGGTGAGGTAGGCCATCGTCGTGGCCGTCTTCGCCGGGATCCACTGGTCGTACTTGCCGTTGTTGAACGCCTTGTGGCTGCCGGTCCAGTCGTGGTTGAGGTCCTGGATGAACTGGAGGCCCAGGTTGTCCGCCTTGGGGCGGAACGGCAGCACCTCCTTGGCGCCGTCCGTCTGGTGGAACACCGACTTGCCGCTGGGCAGGGTGACGGGCCGCGGGTCACCGAAGCCGCGCACGCCCTTCAGGGAACCGAAGTAGTGGTCGAAGGACCGGTTCTCCTGCATCAGGACGACGATGTGCTCGACGTCCTGGATGGTGCCGGTCTTGCCCGCGGCCGGGATGGCGGCGGCCCGCGCGATGCTCTGCGACAGCGCGGCGAAGGCGGCGGTGCCGCCCGCGAGCTGCATGAACCGGCGCCGGTTGAGTTCAGCCATGAGTGGGGGCCTCTGCAAGCGTGAGGGGACAGGGGGCGAAAGGGATGTAACAAGAACACCCAGGGATGCGAAAGCCCCCATGCCGTCACTGTGACGCTTCGGTGTACGGGAAGCGAATAGAAACCCCATGTGTCGCGCGGGCGCTCTCGGGTCGGCCGGCGGCCGGGTTCCGCCGCTACGCCATCCAGAAGAAGACCGCGGTCATCCGCTTGTCCTCGATGGTGCTGCCGCAGTAACCGGTGGCACTGTGCATGGTGTTGGCGGTGTAGAGCAGCAGCCGGTTGTAGCGGTGCGCGACCCGCACGTCCTCGGTGAAGGAGTCCGGCGGCACGAACCGGGTACCGAGCGCCTCCACGAGATTGTTGTGCGGCGCGGTGACCATGTTGCCGCCCAGGACGCCGCCGGGCAGGCTCTGCCGGAAGAAACTCGTCCCGCAGTCCTTGGGCGCCTGCGGATTGAGGTAGAGCACCGCCGCGTACCGGCACAGCGCCCGCGAATCGGTGTGCGGGCGCGGTTCGCTCTCACCGGCGCCGACGACCTGGATGCAGTTGTGGTTGAGGGTCGCGCCGCCGGGGGCGGTGGCCTGCCACAGCTCCTTGGCGCCGGTGTGCTGCTTGACCAGGCGCTCGACCCGGGCCAGTTCGGCGGGCGCGAGGCCCGGCATGGTGCGCAGGCCCGGCCAGGACTCGGGCTTGTGCGGGTAGCCCTCCACCCAGTCGTCCTTGGCCACGCAGCGTGCCCTGACCTCGTCCACATTGGGCAGTACGTCGTCCAACACCCAGTAGTCCCGGCCGAGTTTGGGCTTGCGATAGGGGAGGACCGGGAGCACCGGACGGTTGGGGGGCATGCGGCCGACCATACTGGCGGGTCGCGTTTCCACTCTCCAATGAAAGGGTCAACCTTTCACCAACGGAGGGGAATTGGTCCTGGCCACGGGGCGAGCGGGGGCGGTCGCGCGGTCAGTGGTGGCCTTCGCCCCGGTTGAGTTCCAGGTACTCCTCGGCCGTCGGCTTGGGGATCTGGCCGCCCGGACCGTACATGGCCTTCGACAGCCGGGCCCGCAGCCGGTCGGAGCGGCGGAACTTCCGCACGACACCGTTGGCGTCGACGGCTGGACCCAGCTCGTACGGCCGGGGCTGCTCGTGCGCCGTGAGCGTGTACAACTCGCCCTGGGTGAGCGGGTTGTGGACCTCCACGTACTCGCCGTGCGGCAGGAGTTTGACGATCCCCGACTCCCGGCCGTGCAGGGCCTTTTCGCGGTCGCGGCGCTGGAGCCCCAGGCAGAACCGCCGGGTGACGACGAAGGCGATGGCGGGGCCGACGAAGACCGAGATCCGTACGAACCAGGTGATCGCGTTGATCGACACCTGGAAGTGGGTGGCCCACAGGTCGTTCCCGCCGCCGATGAGCAGTACCGCGTACAGGGTCAGCCAGGCCACGCCGATCCCGGTGCGGGTCGGCGCGTTCCGCGGCCGTTCGGCGATGTGGTGCTCGCGTCTGTCGCCGGTGACCCACGCCTCGAAGAACGGGTAGACGGCGATCGCCAGCATGATCAGCGGGAAGAGGGTGAAGGGGATGAAGACGCCGAGCTGGAGGGTGTGCCCCCAGGCGTTGATCTCCCAGCCGGGCATGACCCGGATCAGCCCCTCGGAGAAGCCGAGGTACCAGTCGGGCTGGGCGCCGGTGGACACCATGTCGGGGCGGTAGGGGCCGATCGCCCACAGCGGGTTGATGGTGGCGACCGCGCCCATCACCGCGAGCACCCCGAACACCAGGAAGAAGAAGCCGCCGGCCTTGGCGATGTAGATGGGCAGGAAGGGCGCGCCGACCACGTTGTTCTCGGTCTTTCCCGGCCCGGCGAACTGGGTGTGCTTGTGGTAGAAGACCAGGATCAGATGGACCACGACCAGGCCGAGCATGATGCCGGGCAGCAGCAGGACGTGGACCGGGTAGAGCCGCGAGATGATGTCGTGGCCGGGGAACTCGCCGCCGAAGAGGAAGAACGAGAGGTACGTTCCGATCACGGGCACGGACAGGATCGCGCCCTGTGCGAAGCGGATTCCGGTGCCGGAGAGCATGTCGTCGGGGAGCGAGTAGCCGGTGAGTCCGGTGATCAGGGCGAGCATCAGGATCGTCCAGCCGAACAGCCAGTTCACCTCGCGCGGTTTGCGGAACGCGCCGGTGAAGAACACCCGCATCATGTGCACGAGGAGTCCGGCGACGAAGACGATCGCCGCCCAGTGGTGGATCTGCCGGATGAGCAGCCCGCCGCGCACGTCCAGGCTGATGTCCACCGCGGACTCGTACGCCCGCGTCATCCGGATGCCGTTCAGCGGCACGTACGAGCCGTGGTAGACGACTTCGACGCCGCTCGGCTCGAAGAACAGGGTCAGATAGACGCCGGTCAGGATGAGGATGAGGAAGCTGTAGAGGCAGATCTCACCGAACATGAACGACCAGTGGTCCGGGAAGATCTTGCGCATCTGGGCCTTGGCCAGCGTGTGGAGCCCCAGGCGGCCGTCCGCCCAGTCGGCCAGCCGCTCGCCCTTGCCGGGCTCGCCCGGCCGTCCGCTGGTCCGGGTGCGCTCGATGCGTCCGCTCATGCGTCTCCCCCTCAGGCGGATACCAGGGTAGACATGGCACCCCGTGGTGGCCAACAGGGCCTGCTGCAAAGGCATATGAGCAATCGTCAGAAAATGGCGTGCGGGATCCGGGCGGCACGTGTGGTGCGTGCTGCTCCCGCGACGGTCCCCGGCTGCCGCGCCGGCCGACACCGCTGCCATTCCCGCTCTTTCGCGCACGCGTCGGCGACAATGCCGTTCCGCAGTCTTGACGGGCTCGCTCAACAGACGGGACTCGGCACATGACCGAAATCGAAGCGGATCACAGGGCACCGGAGGCGTTCGCGGCGGGGTTCCGGCTGCGCGAGATGGTGGTACGCGAGCTCGAAGCGCGTCGGCCGACGGGATCGGCCCTGGTCGACGAGGCGTGTCGGCATGCGCTGCTGCCGCCGGGGAAGCTGTTCCGGCCCTGTCTGCTGCTCGCGAGCGCCCAGGCGGTCGGCGGCGACCCGATGAGCGTGCTTCCGGCGGCGGTCGCCGCCGAGTGCGGACATGTCGGCAGCCTGATCCACGACGACATCATCGACGCGGACGCGGTGCGCCGCGGCCGCCCCGCCGCCCATCGCAAATACGGCGTCAACGAGGCCATCGTCGCCGGTGACCTGCTGTTCTTCCAGCTCTTCGAGTGCCTGGCGGAGTGCCGCGACCGGGGTGTTCCGGCCGACCGCGTGGTGACGGCGGTGGCCGCGATCGCGCGGGCCGGGATGGATCTGTGCCGGGGCCAGAGCCTGGAGTCGCAGCTCACCGGGGGCCGGGTGTTCGAAGTCGGCCCGTATCTGGAGATGATCCGCCTGAAGACGGCGGCGCTGTTCCGGGCGGCCTGCGAGGTGGGAGGCGTTCTCGGCGGGGGCGGTCCGGGCGAGCTCGCCGCCCTGGTCTCGTACGCGGACCATCTGGGCGTCGCCTTCCAGGTCCACGACGATCTGCTCGCCTACACCAGCGACGCGGACAGCGCGGGCAAGGCGCCGACGAGCGACATCAGGAACGGGCGGCTCGTGCTGCCGGTCATCCTCGCGCATCGCGACGCCTGCGGGCCGACCCGCCGCGAGATCGAGTCGTGCCTCGACGGAGGTGCCGATCCGGCGCAGGCGCTGGCCGCCATGACCGCGATTCTGCGTACGTCCGGGGCGATCGGCGAGGCGCTCGCGCTGGCGGACCGGCATGCGCGCTCGGCGGTCGAGGCGCTGGACACGCTGCCGTCCGGCGAAGGGCGGGAACTGCTCGCCGAGTTCGTGACACGGGCGCTGGAGGCGCTGGCCGCCGCACCGGGCCCGGCCAGGAGCACCGCCGGGACCCAGCCGGGCTGAGCCATCGGACACCCCCTACGGGGGTCACAGCCCTCAGCGGGCCTTCACCCCGCGGGGACCTCGTCGGCGGTCGGGTAGGACTCCTGCGCACCCCTTCTGGTGACAGCGGCCGCGCCGACCCGCACCGCGAACGCGGCCGCCGCGGCGAGTTCCTCGCCGAGGCCCAGGCGCCAGGCCAGCGCCGCGGTGAAGGCGTCGCCGGCGCCGGTGGTGTCGACCGCCTCGACCCGCGGGCTCGGCACCCGTACGCAGTCGTCCCCGCGCCCGTCGGCGACGAGCGCCCCGGACTCGCCCAGGGTGACGACCACGGAGCGCGGGCCGAGCGCGCGCAGCGCCCGCGCCCAGTCCCCTGGGGTGTCCCCCGCCGATGCGCCGAGAATGAACCGGGCCTCGTGCTCATTGACGATCAACGGGTCGCAGACCGCGAGGACTTGGACGGGCAGCGGCGCGGGCGGCGAGGGGTTCAGCACGAGCCGGGCGCGGGGCGCCAGGACGCGCGCGACTTCGGTGACGGTCTCCAGGGGGATCTCCAGTTGCACCGAGACGACCGGGGCGCGTGCGAACAGCCCCCGGGCGGCGCGGATGTCGTCGGGGGTGAGGCGCCCGTTGGCGCCCGGGGAGACGACGATGCTGTTGTCACCGGAGGGGTCCACGGTGATCAGGGCGACTCCGGTGGGCGTCCTGTCCACGAGGACGGCGTCGGTGTCGACCCCGGCTTCGCGCAGCGAGGCGAGCAGCAGGCGTCCGTGGTCGTCGTCGCCGACCTTGGCGAGCAGGGCCGTGCGCGCTCCGAGCCGGGCGGCGGCGACCGCCTGGTTCGCGCCCTTGCCGCCCGGGTGGACGGCGAGGTCGGAGCCGAGCACGGTCTCGCCGGGCGCGGGCCGCCGTTCGACGCCGACGACCAGATCGGCATTGGCCGACCCGACGACAAGGAGGCCGTAGTCGTGCATGAGTGCTTCCTGCTTTCCGTACGACGGCGGCTTGTTGACGGTTTGTCAGAAGCTTGCGGCATTCTTCTGGGTGACGACCTTGACCGGCACCATCACCGTGCTGTCGGCCTTCTTGCCCTGGGCCGCCCGGACGGCGTTCCGCACGGCCATCCGGCCGAGCTCCTTGGGCTGCTGGGCCACCGACGCGTAGAGGGTGCCCGCCCCAACTGCCGTGATTCCGTCGGGAGTTCCGTCGAATCCGACGACGGCCACGGAGCTGCCCGCCCGGCTGCCCAGTGCCTTGACTGCGCCGAGCGCCATCTCGTCGTTCTCGGCGAAGACGCCGGTGGCGTCGGGGTGGGACTGGAGGAGGTTGGTCATCACGTCGAGGCCCTTGGTGCGGTCGAAGTCGGCCGGCTGCCGGGCGACGACCTCGATGCCGGGGTACGCCTTGAGGCCTTCGGCGAAGCCCGCGCCGCGCTCCCGGCTGGCGGAGGTGCCCGCGGTGCCCTGCAGAATGACGATCTTTCCCTTGCCGCCGAGCTTCTCGGCCAGCGTCTGTGCGGCGAGCCGGCCACCGGCGGCGTTGTCGGAGGCGACCAGCGTCGCGGTCTGCGCCTTGTTGACCCCGCGGTCGGCGGCGACCACCGGGATGTCCGCCTTGTTGGCGGCGCGCACGGCGGGCCCCACCGCGTCCGAGTCCACCGGGTTGACGATGATCGACTTCAGGCCGGATCCGGTGAAGTTCTGTATCTGGTTGGCCTGTTGGGAGGCGTCGTTCTGGGCGTCGGTGACGGTGAGGTCGATGCCCTCGGCCTTGGCCTCCGCCTGCGCGCCCTCCTTCATCTGCACGAAGAAGGGGTTGTTGAGGGTGGAGAGCGACAGGCCGACCTTGGTGGTGGTGCCGGACGAGCCGGGGTTCAGCAGGTACCCGCCGCCCACGACGGCCGCCAGGCACACCGCGGCGACGGCGAGTTTCACCGCTCCCGGCCCGCGGCCCGACACCCCGGCCCGGCCCGACGGGGCACCCGGGGCGGCGCCGGCCCGGCGGCGCAGCGAGTCGAGGAGGACCGCGAGGGCGATCACGACGCCGATGACGACCTGCTGCCAGAACGCCGACACGGAAAGGAGGTTGAGCCCGTTGCGGAGCACCGCGAGGATGAGCGCGCCGATCAGGGTGCCGGACGCCTTGCCGACGCCGCCCGACAGGCTGGCCCCGCCGATGACGACCGCGGCGATCGCGTCGAGTTCGTACCCCTGCGCGGCCTGCGGCTGCGCGGAGACCAGGCGGGCGGCGAGGACGATGCCCGCGACGGCGGCGAAGAGCCCGGACAGCGCGTAGATGGCGAGCTTCTGCCGCTTCACCCGCAGCCCGGAGAGCCGGGCCGCCTCCTCGTTGCCGCCGATCGCGTACATCGAGCGGCCGAGGTAGGTACGGGACAGGACGAGCGCCGTGACGAGCCCGGCGGCGATCATCACCAGGACCGGCACGGGCAGCCGGCCCCCGAGCGTGTCGCCGAGGACGGCGACCGAGTCGGGGAAGGCGATGGGGCTGCCCTGGGAGATCACCAGGGACAGCCCGCGGCCGACGGACAGCATGGCCAGGGTGGCGATGAACGGCGGCAGTTTGCCGTACGCGACGAGCACGCCGTTGACGAGTCCACAGGCGATGCCGGTAGCGACGGCCATCAGGACGGCGAGCCACACCGGCACGCCCTGGGACGTCGCCGACCAGGCGAGCACGGTCGCCGACAGTGCGGCCACCGAGCCCACCGACAGGTCGATGCCGGCCGAGACGATGACGAAGGTGACGCCGAACGCGAGGATCGCGGTGACCGCCGCCTGGACGCCGACGTTCAGCAGGTTCTGGGTGGTGAGGAAGTCGCCGGAGAGCAGCGCCATCGCCACCAGAAGCACCACCAGGGCACTGAGCGCGCCGTTGTCGAGCAGCAGGCGGCGCACGGCCGCGGCCCCGCTCGCGCCCGTACGGTTGTTGAGCGTGTCAGTGGCCACGGGAGCCCTCCACTTCTTCTGTGTCGTGTGTCGCGGGCGGGGTGCTGACGGCGAGGGCCATCACGGCGTCCTGGGTGGCTTCGTGCGCGGGGAGTTCGCCGGCGATGCAGCCCTGGGCCATGACGAGCACCCGGTCGCTCATGCCGAGCACCTCGGGCAGATCGCTGGAGATCATCAGGACGGCGTGGCCGGAAGCCGTGAGCTCGTTGATGAGCTGGTAGATCTCGACCTTGGCCCCGACGTCGATGCCCCGGGTCGGCTCGTCGAGGATCAGGACCTTGCTGTCGGCGAGCAGCCACTTGCCGATGACGACCTTCTGCTGGTTGCCGCCGGACAGGGTGCGGACCTGCTGGTCGAGTCCGGCCATGCGGACGCCGAGCTGCCCGGCGATGCGGGCGGCGGCCGCGCGCTGCCCCTTGAGGTCGACCAGTCCCGCGCGGGTGGCGGACCGCAGCGTGACCAGGCCGAGGTTCTCCTGCACGGAGGCGTCCAGGACAAGCCCCTGCCCCTTGCGGTCCTCGGGCACCAGACCGACCCCGGCCACCATGGCGGCGTTCACATCGCCCTTGGCGACATGTGCGCCCCGCACATGGACGGAGCCCGCGTCGTAGGGGTCGGCACCGAACACCGCGCGGGCGACCTCGGTGCGGCCCGCACCGACGAGCCCGGCGAGGCCGACCACCTCTCCGGCCCGCACCTCGAAGCTGACGTCGTGGAAGACGCCGTGCCGGGTCAGCCCGCGCACCTGGAGCAACTGCCGCCCGGGATCGGGGCGTTCACGCGGATACTGCTGCTCGATGCTGCGGCCCACCATCAGTCGTACGAGCTCGTCCTCGGCCGTGGCGGCGGGCACCTGGTCGACGCTGCGGCCGTCGCGCAGCACGGTGACCCGGTCGCCGAGCGCCGCGATCTCTTCGAGGTGGTGGGTGATGAAGACGATGCCCACACCGTCGTCGCGCAGACCGCGCACGATCCGGAAGAGCTTGTCCACCTCCTCGGAGGTGAGCACGGCGGTCGGCTCGTCCATGATCAGTACGCGGGCGTCCAGGCTGAGCGCCTTGGCTATCTCCACCATCTGGAGCCGGGCGATGCCGAGTTCGCGCACCTTGGCCCTGGGCGAGACGTCGACGCCGACCCGCGTGAGGAGCGCTTGGGCCGCTGTCTCCATCGCCCGGCGGTCGATCATCCCGAAGCGCCGGGGCTGGCGGCCGAGGAAGATGTTCTCGGCGACGGTCAGTTCGGGCACCAGGTTGAACTCCTGGTAGATCGTGGCGATCCCCAGGCGCTCGGCGTCCTGCGCGCTGTGGATGCGCACCTCACGTCCTTCGGCGAGGATGCGCCCGCTGTCCGGCCGGTGGGCGCCGGACAGCAACTTGACGAGGGTGCTCTTGCCGGCTCCGTTCTCGCCGAGCAGGACGTGCACTTCACCGCGCCGCAGGTCGAAGTCGACGCCGTCGAGGGCGACCACGCCGGGGAAGGACTTGCGGATGCCTTCGATGCGCAGCAACTCGCCTGCATCTCCCAGGAGTTGTTCCTCCGGCTCGCTCACGCGTCGCTCCTCCGGCCCGGGGCGGTCTCGCCGCAGGAGCCGCGTACGACGAGACGGGCGGGGAGGGTGACGGACTGCGGGGCGCGGCCCTCGATGAGGTCGGCGAGCGCGCGCACGGCGGCCCGGCCGAGCTCGCCGGTCGGCTGGGCGATCGCGGTGATGGGAGGGTCGGTGTGCACGAACCACGGGATGTCGTCGAAGGCGGCGAGCGCGATGTCCTGTCCGATGCGCAGTCCGTGGGCGCGCAGGGCGTCGAGGGCGCCGAGCGTCATCAGGTTGTCGGCGGCGAACACGGCGTCGGGCGGCTCGGGCAGGGCCAGGAACCGCTCGGTGGCCCGGCGTCCGCTGGCCGCCTGGAAGTCGCCCTGGCCCACGTAGTGGTCGGGGAGCGGGATTCCGTACGCGCCGAGCGCCGCGCGGAACGCCTCGACGCGCTCGCTGCCGGTGGTGGTGGCCGCCGGGCCCGCGATGATGGCGAGCCTGCGGCGGCCGAGCCGGTGCAGATGGGCGACGAGGTCACCGATGGCGGCCCGCCCGTCGGCGCGCACCACGGGAACGTCGATGCCGGGGATCCACCGGTCCACGAAGACCATGGGGGTGCCGCCGCGCGCGGCCTCCAGCATGAGCGGCGAGCCGCCGTCGGTGGGCGAGACGAGCAGCCCGTCGATCCGCCGGTCCAGGAGCGTGCGCACATGGTGGTCCTGGAGCTCGGGCCGCTCGTCGGCGTTGCCGATGATGACGCTGTAGCCGAGCGCTCGGGCCGCCTCCTCGACGGAGCGCGCGAGCTCGGTGAAGTACGGGTTCAGCACATCGCTGATGACCAGGCCCAGCGTGCGCGTCTGGTCCGTACGCAGCGAGCGGGCCACTGCGTTGGGCCGGTAGCCGAGCGCGTCGACGGCCGCAAGCACCCGGGCCCGCGCCGCCTCGCTGACCGACGGATGACCGTTGAGCACCCGCGACACCGTGGCGACGGACACCCCCGCCTCGGCCGCGACATCCTTGATGCCCGCCATCGCCGGACCACCTCCTCGTGGAACCTCGACCGCCGATTCCACCGGGTCGCACCCGGCGCGTGGAATCGATTACACGCAGGCATTGGAATCGATTACACGGGTGGGAGGCAAGACCTGGACGGGGTAGCGAGACCGGATCGTGACAGAGGGAGGCGCTGCGCGCGGGGAGACACCGGAATCACGTCGTACCGGGACGGGGAAGCGGGTGCGGCGGCGCGGCGCGGCGCGGCGCGGCGCGGCGCGTGAACATGGCCCAACTCCCCTTCTATTCACCGGACATGAGGTGCGCGGCGCTCGTTCTTCGGCAGCGCGTCGCATGGCGAGTACAGGGAGCGGGGCGGGCGCGGGGCATGTGGTTTTCCGGCCGCCCGCCCCGCCTTCCACTCCTTCTGCTGCTTCCGGTCGGCCATCAGGCGCCGAGGCGGCGCGGCGCCGCCTGCTGGAGACCGTCGAGCTGGGTGGGAATCAGGAAAACCGCGATGCGCGCCTGCTGGGGTCGGCAGGATGAGGGCATGGGTCATGGCGATGTGGATCCGGTTCGGATGCGACGGATCGTGGTGCGGTATCCGGAGGATCCGGTGGAGGCGGTCGTGGAGGCCGACGCACTGGACGCCGCGCTGGATGTCGAGGCGCTGCTGGTGCGGGGCCCGCTGTTCGGGGTGGCCGCGCAGGATGTCGGGGAGGCACCGGGGTGGCGGGTGCTGGTCGCGGTGGCGGCCGGCTGTCCGCAGGAGGCCCGCGACAGCCTCTGCTCATTCCTGTGGTTCCGGGCGAAGGACGATGCAGAGAGCAGGGCGGAGCGGCGTGCCCTGCTGGCCGCGGTCGCCCGGCTGGAGAGCGAACCCGTTGATGAACTCACCGTGCTGGAGACCCGCTACCGGATCGTGCGTGCCGAGGAGTACGCCGGTATGGGGCGGGACGGCATCGAGCAGCCCCGGCCGACCGACCCCGAGCCGGCCGTTCCGAACTGGGACCGCGGCTCGCGGGAGCCGGGGATCGACGACGGTCTGGTGCTGGACCCGGATGCACCGGTCACGCCCCTTCAGGCCGCGGAACGGCTGGCACTGCGTGGTCTGGCCTACGCCGGATCCCGGTTCCCCGAGAACGTGCGCAGTGACTCCCGGCGGGCGGTGGGGACCCATCCCGACGTGATGCTGCTGCCTGCGGCGTTCAGGGTCGTGGAGCGGAACGGTCCCGGGTGGAAGATCGGCAGTGGCCTGCACGCCAGCGCGCACGAAACCCGCAAGACGCTGGACTTCGCCCTCACCTGGTTCCAGCCGCGCGAGCGGGGCCTGATTCCCTGGGATGTCGACGGCCGGGAGGTCGACGCCCGTACCGTGTCGGCCGAGGGCACCGATCCTGCGGCTGGAGCGCTGGCCGAGTACGCCCGCTCCGCCGACCGGCTCCGGGCCGAGCGTGCCAATCAGGTCGAGGTCGGCGGCACTGTCCACCGGATCTGCCGGGCCCGCCGACTGCTGCGCTGGGGCCCTGACGGGCCCGAGGGGCCACGCCCGTCCGACACCGACAGCCACCCTCCCGAGCGGATTCGCCCCATCCTCGACGAGGACGGCAACATTCACTACGACCACGGGAACGACGAAGTCTGAGTGTGTGTCAGACGCTGTCCGGCGCTGCTCTTCGCTGCTCGCCGCTCGCTTCTTCGGCAGGTCACCGTACTCCGTGCAGGCCTTTCAGGCGGCCCCGTTCGCCGCCCGAGTGGGGGCCGCTGCTCCGTCGGCCGCGGGGCGGTGCTTGCGGGTGCCGGTGGGGCGCCGGTGGAGCAGGCCGACGGTGATGGCCGCTGCGGCTGATACCCCGCCGCCCAGGGCGAGTGCGGCCCGCGGGCCCGCGGTCTGGGCGAGCCATCCGATACAGGGGGCGACCAGGGGTGTGGTGCCGAGGGAGGCGAGGACGTAGAGGCTCATCACCCGGCCCCGCATGTCCTCGCTGACGCCCAGTTGGAGCCGGGCCTTGGCCGCGGTGAGGAACACCAGCAGCGCGATGCCGGTGGGTACGAGCAGCAGCAGGAAGCTGAGTTCGCCCGGCATGAAGCTGCTCGCGGTCTCCAGCAGCCCGAAGGTGAGGGCGGCGGCTGCCAGTTGATGGCTGCTCGTCCGCTGATGGCGCGCGGCGAGCAGCGAGCCGATCACGGAGCCGGCGGCCAGCGCGGTGTTGCCGAGCCCGAAGGCGGATGCGGGGGCCTGGTAGACCTGGGTGGCCATGAGCGCGGTGGTGATCTGGAAGTTCATGCCGAACGCGGCGACGATCGCGACGAGGGCGAGGGTGCGGGCGAGGTCGGGGTGACCGGCGACGTATCGCAGTCCTGCCCGTACTTGTCCCGCAGCGCGGGCGACGGGCGGGGCCGGGTGCAGGGCGCGTGGGTCCATGCGCCGCAGGCATACGACGACCGTCACATAGGACAGCGCGTTGGCCAGGAAGGCGGGGCCGGGGCCGAACAGGACGATGAGGGGCCCGGCCAACGCGGGCCCCGCCATGCGGGCGAGGTTGAGGACCGTACTGTTGAAGGCAAGTGCGCTGACGAGCTGAGTGGGTTCGACGGATTCCGCGATGAACGCCTGCAGCGCCGGTTTCTCGACGACCATGGTGAGCCCGAGCGCCAGGGCCAGGAGGTAGAGGGCGCCCAGCCGCGCCGTTCCGGTCAGGACGAGGACGGCGGGGACGAGGGCGAGGACCGCCATCACCGACTGGGTGGCCAGCAGGGTCCGACGCCGGGAGTAGCGGTCCACGAGGACGCCGCCGTACGGGCCCAGCAGAAGGAGCGGCAGGAACTGCAGGGCGGTGATGATGCCCAGGACGGTGCCGTCTCCGTGGGACAGTTCCAGCGCAAGCCAGTCCTGGGCCACCTTCTGCATCCACGTACCGGTGTTGGATGCCGTCTGGCCGAGTGCGAAGAGCCGGAAGTTGGGGCTGCGCAGCAGCGGCCGGCGGCACTTCACGGCGGGGCTTTCCGCGGGCTCTTCGCTGGTGGTCACCGGGCGACCGGTGCGGGCCGGTCCGTGCGGCTGAGGCGGGCGTGGCAGGCGGCCAGCAGGGCGGGAGTGATGCGGTGGTCCATCTGTTCGTGCCAGCCGACGTTGGCGTTGACCTCACAGATGGTGAAGCCGCCGCCCGGGGTGAAGAGCAGGTCGACTCCCGCGATGCCCAGGCCCAGCACGTCGGCTGCGCGCATGGCGAGTTCCTCACCGTGGGGGTAGCGCCCGGCGCACGGGGTCGCCGTCCCGCCCAGCGCCAGGTTGGAGCGGAAGTCCCCGTCGACCGCCGTACGGACCTGCGTCGCGACCGCCCGGCCGTCCACGACGACGACCCGCAGATCCCGCCCGTGGGAGTGCGCGACGTACTCCTGGAACAAGTACGGGGCATCCTGGTCGAGGCTGCCCTGGATGCCCCGGAGCATGGCTGTGTCCGGGGCCAGGAACACCTGCTCGCCGCGGTGCCCCCGCACGGCCTTCACCACGCACGGCTGCGGCAGCCCCGTGCCGATGGCCGCATTCAGCGGGGCATTGGCATAGGTCTGGGTGTCGGGCACCGCGAGCCCCGCGAGCGCCAACTGCTGAAGGTGCCAGAACTTGTTGAGGCAGGCCAGCACCGCGTCGACCGGGTTCAGCAGGACGGTTCCCATCGCCTCCAGATGACGCAGCAGCGTGATCTCGCGATCCGTGCTCACCGCGGGAGTCCACACCCTGGCGTACGCGACTCTCGGCGCGGCCAGCTCGCAGCCGTCCAGATCGTGCAGGGTCAGCCGTCCCCCGCGCACACCCAGCAGCAGCTCCTCACTGCCCACCACGGCGCAGCGGTCCCCGAACTCCCCGGCGAACGCGTCTGACAGACGCCCCGTCAACGGTCGCCCGTGAACGCCCGCCCCCAGCACGAACCAGAACTCGACGGTACGAGTCCCGAGACACGTACGGCTTCCCACGACATCCGTCACAGACATGGACTCCCGTCGATCACCGGGCAGCGGATGCTCCGCCCGCCCCGACCACCATCACCCGCCGCACGGCAGGAACCCGGAACGACAGTCCGCCGCCACACCCGATCGGCCCCGGCTGCTGCCCATGGGAAGGTGGACAACGCCCGCAACCGGCAGGATTTGCCTCGCCGGGGAATGAACAAGCTGGTCCCGGGGTGGTCGTCCGGAACCAGCTCGTCGGCCTGGGTGGCGGGTCAGCCGGCGTGCGGCCCGCTGGGCTGGGCGGTCCCGTCGGGAGTGGCGTCCTCGTCCTGCTCGAAGCGGGCGACTTCCTGGCGGATCAGCTTCATCGTGTCGATGCCGGCCGGGGCGCCCGCGTACACGGCGCATTGCAGGGCCACTTCGGCCAGTTCCTCCGGGGTGCAGCCGTTGCGCAGCGCGCCCCCGATGTGGAGCTTCAGTTCGGCGGGGCGGTTCAGGCCGGTGAGCAGGGCCACCAGGAGCAGGCTGCGGGTGCGCCGGTCGAGTCCCTCGCGGGACCAGGTGAAGCCCCAGGAGTACTCGGTGACGAGTTCAAGGAGCGGCTTGGCCGGATCCCAGTCGCGCAGCATGGTGTTGACGTATTCGTCGCCGAGCACTTCGCGGCGGATCTTGTCGCCCTCCGCGTGACGTTCGGACGGGTGCATGAGGACCTTTCACAGGGCGGGAGTTGGGGGTTTCGGGAGGTCAGGCGGACTGCGTGGTGAGTCTGTCGCAGCCGCCGGACGGGGTGGCCGCCGGGGTCGGGCCGGGGCGTCCGGAGCCGTCGAGGCCCAGCAGGTCCCGGGCGATCGCGTCGGCATCGCCGAGGATCACCGAGTCCACGCCGGGGCGGATGCCCGCGGCGGTCGCCCAGTGCACCCCTTCGGTGGGGACGCCGAACGCGTGCAGGCCGGTGTGCGGACGCCCGTCCCGCGCGATGACCCGGTACGGGGTGTCGGTCACCTCCAGGGCGCCGGTGTGGTGCTCCTCGTCGGCCTTGGTGAGGGCGTGGCGCCGCGCGATGCCCTCGTCCACGAGGCGGCTGATCAGCGGATCGTCGGCGCCCGCGATGCCGGCCGCGGGCAGCCGGGCCTCGATGAGCACGGTGGCCTCGCGGCGACTGCCGGGAACGAGCGGGGAGCGGGCCACGAACCGGCCGGACTCGTCGGCGCGTATCTCGATGTCGGGCCCGAGGACGTCGAGGACACCGGCCTCGATGAGGGCGGTCATCTCCTCGATGCGGCTGGCCGGGGGGCCGATGGAGACGAATCCGTTGAGCGGGGTGTAGAAGCGGGTGACGTGGTCGCGGTAGGAGTCGGCGGCCACCCGGCCGTGGTCGATGACCTGGCGGACCTCGTTGCGCAGATCGCGCATCGCGTCGAGGGCGGCCTTGACGGGGTTGTCGAGGTTGCCGCCGCGGCTGTTCTCCAGGTCCTCGCGGAGGTGACCGAGCAGCCAGGTGGTGAACTCCCCGTGGTCGCCGAACCGTTCGCCCTGCCAGGGCTGCCCGATGCGCTCCCAGGACCACCGGTCACCTGCGGCGATGCCGTGCCGGGCGAGTACCTCGGCCAGCCCCGGGGCATCGGGCCACTCGGCCAGTTCGTCGGCGAGCCGGGCCGCGCCCGTGCTCTGGCCGCGCTGCCGCAGCAGGGTCGTGTAGTACGCCAGCTCCACCTCACGGGTCACCAGGGGCCACACGTCCCGCAGGAAGTCGAGTCCGCCGGTGGTGTCCGCGTGCCGCTGGAGCTGCGCGATGGCCTCGGCGGTGAGGTACCGCGGCTCGTGTCGGCCACTGACGCCCTTCTGGTTGGCGCCGCGCGCGTGGTACGGGATGCCCCGCCGCGAACCCGCGTACAGCCGCGGCTCCTGCCCCGACGGAACGTACGCCAAGCGGCCGTCGCGGCGCTCGAAGCGGCCGCCGCGGCCCTCGGTGAGCAGGCTCAGATAGTCGAAGAAGTTCAGTCCGAGGCCGCGCATGATGACTTCGCGGCCCGGTTCGATACCGCGGATGTCGACGTCGGCCGGGTTGGCCGGCGGGATGTAGCGGAGCCCGTGCTCGGCGGCGAACACGAGCATCAGCCGCTCCTTGTTGTGCAGCGCGCCCGGCAGATGGCCGAGGGCCAGCACCGTGCGGTCCGCGACGATCGGCTCGGGCTCGTCGATCAGGTCGATCTGGTAGCGCTCGCCGGCCAGCGGGGTGACCCCGGTGACCCGCGAGATGTGCAGCCGTACGGTCACCCCGGCCGGGGCGCCGGTCATCGCCCGGTCGAACACCCACTGGAGGTAGTGGCCGTACAAGGCCCGGCTGGGGTAGTCGTCCGGGCCCAACGTGCGGGCGTGCTCGGCGAGTTCGTCCCCGAGCTGGCTGCCCAGGGTGTCCTGCGGCAGCTCGCGCAGCCATTCGTACAGGCTCGGACCCGGCACGATCGGGCCGCGGCAGCTGACGCTCGGGTCGGTGTACATCGTGACCTGGGAGGCCACGGTGTTCATGAGGAGGTGCCTGGACTGGGTCGGTCTCCACACGTTTCCGGAGCCCGGTGCGTGGGAGTCGATGGCGTGGACGAGCACGGTGCGCCCGGGGTTGGCGCGGGCGTTCTCCATCACGCGTTCCAGAACGGATAACCCGCGCGGGCCGAGCCCGACTATGGCGAGGGTGACGTCGGGGACGGCGGCGAGCGGCTGGGGACCGGCGTGGACGGGGGTGTGGGACATGCGGGGTTTCTCCCTGTGAGGACTGCGGGTGGTGAGCGGGCTCAGGCGGGTGCGGAGAGCTGGGCGGCGCGGCTCTCCTCCCAGAGGGTGCGGGTGATCTCGGCGGCCGGCGCGCGGCGTGCGAGGCGGTGGCTCGCACCGGCCCACAGGTGGAGCCGCTCGGCGTCCCCCGCCTCGGCGGCGGCCGCGCGCAGACCGCGGGTCAGGTGGTGCACCTGCGGGTACGCGCTGGGCGCCGCGGCGTCGTACGCGTCGATGAAGTGGTTGCGCAGCCCCCGGGCCGGGCGCCCCGAGAACGCCCGGGTGACGGCCGTCGCGTCGAAGCGCTCGTCGACGAGGGCGTCCTGGTGCGTCTGCGAGGCGCCCGATTCGTCGGCGCGCAGGTAGAGGGTGCCGAGCTGGGCCGCGCAGGCTCCGGCGCGCAGGACGGCGGCGACGTCCTCGCCGGTGCCGAGCCCCCCGGCGGCGATGAGCGGCAGCCGTACGCGTTCGCGCACCGAAGCCAGCAGATCGAGAAGGGGCATGTTCTCCGGCTGCGCCGCGATGTCGTGCGTGGCGCGGTGGCCGCCGGCCTGAGGCCCCTGGACGCAGAGCGAGTCCACACCAGCGGCCTGTGCCGCCTCGGCCTCGGCGACCGTGGTGACGGTGGCCACGGTGTGGCTGCCCGCGCGGCGCAGGGCCTCGACGACACCGGGCGAGGGCAGCCCGAAGGTGAAGGAGACGACCGGCGCGGGCTCGCGCAGCAGTGCCTCGATCTTTGCGTCCCACGCGTCGTCGTCGGGTACGTCGTCGGGTACGGGGAGCGTGAGGCCGAACCGGTCCGCCTCTGCGCGCAGTTCATCGCGGTACTCGCCGACGGCCTCGGCGGCGCCCGGATCCGGCGCGCCCGGCACGAAGAGGTTGACGCCGAACGGCCGCGAGGTCAGCTCACGGGTGCGGGCGAGCTGCTGCCGCATGCCCTCCGCGGTGCGGTAGCCCGCGGCCAGGAATCCCATGGCCCCGGCGCTGTTGACGGCGGCGACCAGCTCGGGGGTGGAAGCGCCGCCCGCCATGGGCGACTGGACGATCGGTACGGTCAACTGGTCGAAGTGGAAGAACATGCGGACTTCTCCAGGGTGTCGGGGGGGGTCGCGAAGAGCGGCGCGGCCGTCAGGCCTGCGCGGGTCTGGCCGTGCGGCGCATGAGGGGCGCGGCACACAGGGCGGCGGCGAGGAGCACCGCTCCGCTGATGGCGAGGGCCGGGCGGTAGCCGTGCGAGAGAACCGGCTGGACGGCGAGCGGGCCCACGACCTGTCCCAGTCCGTATCCGGCGGTGAGCAGGGCCACGGTGCGAGGCGTGCCCAGGGCCGTGCCGGTGGCGAGCGACAGCTGGGTGATGGCCATGAACGTACCGCCGAAGCAGATGGCCGAGACGACGGCCGGGCCCGTGCCGCCGAGGACGGCCGGCAGCGCGACTGCCCCGGCCTGGACCGCCAGGGCGGCGGGGAGCAGCACGGTGCGCGGGATGCGCAGGCTGAGCGCCGTCCACAGGACGCAGGAGGGGAGGGCGGCCAGGCCGACGATCACCCAGGCGCCGGTGCCGAGCCACGACGGGGCCGTGTCGGCGGAGAGGGCGGCCACCAGGAAGGTGGCGGCGACGATGTAACCGACGCCCTCCAGGAAGTAGCTGACGGAGAGCCAGGCCAGCGGGCCCCGGGCGGGGTCCTGACCTGCGGCGGGACCGGAGGCGGCCGGCGCCCCGGAACGGGGCTCGCGGGCGATGAACAGGGCGGTCGCGGCGGAGACGGCGGCGGCCACCCACCATGCCTCCCGCCAGGTACCGGTCCGGTTGATGAAGAGGACCGCCAAGCCGGTGACGGCGATGCCCGCGCCGACACCGCCGTAGACCCAGCCGATGAGCTGAGGGCGGTCGCGCAGTGCGGACTGGGCGCTGCGCGCGGTGCCGACGAAGACGAGGGCGCTGGCGGCTCCGGCGACGAACCGCAGGACCAGCCACACCGGCACCGCCGTGGACAGCGGCATGGCGGCCAGCGTGGCCACCAGCGCCGCGAGGCAGAGCGGCAGGGTGGCCCGGGAACGTATCAGTGCCGGTATGAATCCCGCGGCGAGCGCGCCGAGGAGATAGCCGAGGTAGTTCGCGGTGGCGATGGACGCTCCGTCGGAGGCGGTGACCTGGGCCTGGTGCTCCATCATCGGCAGGATCGGCGTGAAGACGAACCGCCCCACCCCCATGGCCACGGCCATCGCCAGCGCACTGCGCAGCACCACTCCCCGGTGTCCCCGAGGCTGTTCGGCTCGCGCCTCGCGGCTCCGTCTCAACTGCTCCGTCTGATCCACTGACATGCGGGCAAACCCCCCGTAGTTGGGCGTCCTACGGGAATGGAGTCAAGCACGCCGAACATACCGGGCGGAAATGCCTTCGAAAGCGCATCTATGCTGTGCGGACATGGATGTTGAACTCAGGCACCTGCGCGCCTTCTTAGCCGTGGCCCGGCACGCTTCTTTCACCCGGGCGGCAAGTGAACTTCATGTGACGCAGCCCTCGTTGTCCCGTTCCATTCAGCGCCTGGAGGGGGCGCTCGGCACCCGTCTCATCCACCGCACCTCGCGCTCGGTCACCCTCACGCCGGCCGGTGAGTACGCCCAGGAACGGCTGGGGCGGCTGATCCCCGCGCTCGACGGCACGCTGAACGCGATCCGCGACAGCGGCACGGTCCGGCTCGGCTTCTCCTGGCTGCTGCCCGACCCGTGGACGCAGCGCGCCATCGCCCGCTTCGAGAGCGGCACCCGCGGCACCGTCGAGCTCCAGCGCCTCGACAACCCGGCGGCGGCCATCGACCTGGGCGAGGTGGACGTCGCCGTGATGCGGGGCGCCCCGCCCGGGGGGAACGTCATATCGGTCCCCTTCCTTGAGGAGCGCCGCGTCGCCGCCGTCTCCACCGCGTCGCCGCTCGCCGAGCGGGACCGGCTTGGCTGGCACGAGTTCCGGGACTGGCCGCTCGTGGTGAACACGGTCAACGGCTCCACCACACCGGCGGACTGGGCGGACGGCCAAGGTCCCCAATCCGTCGTGACCTGCGGAAACTACGACGAGTGGCTCGAACTCGTCGCCGCCGCCCGCGGCGTGGGCGTCGTCCCGGACAGCGCCGTACGCCGCAGTCCGCACTCGTGGATCCGCTTCCTGCCGATCGACGAGGCGCCCCCGATCCCCGTCCACCTCATCTACTCCCCCACCAGCCGCCACCCCCTCGTACGCGCCTTCATCGAGGCAGCGACGACCGAGGCACCCCCGGGTTCCCCGCGCAGCGACCCAACAGACTGACTCGGCGAGGAAAAAGGGTGGGGAGGGCTTGCCGTGGCGACGGACGCCAAGCGGAAGTGGCTTGGCGTCCGTCGGCGCAGGCGTTACTTCCAGACCTGGTACTGACCGCCATTGCAGGCAAGGGTGTACACGTCGCCGCCGGAGTTGCTGTCAAGGCACTGGCCGGTCTCCCGGTTCACCAGGTTGAAGCCGTTGCCGTTCCACTTCTCGTACCACTGCTCGTAGTAGTTGGCCGGGCTGGAGCACGGCTCGGTGTAGACCTGGCCCTGCCAGTAGGCCGTGAGGCACTCACCGTTGTCCGCCTTCTCGGTCCAGGCGCCATTGGAGTCCTGCAGGTTGTCCTGGCCGTCGTACCAGTCGCTCTTGAGGTGACCGATCGGGTCGAAACAGTGGACAAGACCCGGAGCGTCCGTGCTGACGCTGTGCTCCGCGCCAACGGTTGCCTCGGTGATCAGGCAGCCACCCGTCTTCCCGTTCCGCCAGTGAACCTGGCTATCGGCAAAGGCGCTCCCCGAGGTCGAAAGAATCAGAACGGGCGCCACAGCGGCGGCGGCCAGGTACGTAGTGATGCGCTTCTTGGACATGGACGTCTTCAACATGGGGAGACCATTTCTTGGAATAGAGGTGGTTGCCCGGACAAGCGCAGGCGGAAATGGCAACGATCAGATCTGTTGCACGCCGACGGGATCCGGTGCTGCAAGAACGTAGCGCGCAGACCTGCCCGCTCACGCATTGCGAGCTCGCTGGGACGTCCCCACTGCATCCCAACCTCCTGACCAGCACCTTGGGACATCTCCGGGACGCCTCGTGGGCCGCGCCGTCACCGGTTGCGAACACGCCGAGTCACTACCGCTCTTGTCGGAGTGGTGCGGTTCCGCACCAACGAGTACCGGCCTCGTGCCGCCAGTCCGCGAAATCCGTCACCTCAGTGCGTCGAGCGCGGTCAGGATGTCGGCCGGTTCGGCGCGGGTGACGTAGCCGGTGTCCACGAAGGACCAGCGGATGGTGGCATCGCGGTCGATGACGTACGTTGCGGGCAGCGGCAGTGTGCGGGGGTGGCCGCCGTTGACGCGCTGGAGGTCGAAGCCGAACTTGTCGTAGACAGCAGCGAGTTCATCGCTGAGGTCGAAGGCGAGGCCGTACCGCCTGGCGGTTTCCGAGCCGAGGTCGCTCAGCACCGCGAAGGCGAGGCCGTGCTTCTCGCTGAGGGTGAGTGACTCGTCGGAGCTCCGCGACTACGCCTTCACCGACCGGCCGTGGCTGGCGGCGGACCCGGTCCTCGGCGGACATCGACCGACTCCTGGCTGCGGCGTGGTGGGACTGGCCGCTCCAGCATCACCGACCACATCCGCACCATCATGTCCGGCAGCATCGACGACCTCGTGAAGGCCGCAGCCGAACTGGCGAAGCAACCACGCCTGGCGCCCGCCTCGGCCATCCCCGTGGGTGTCGACGAACCCCTGCGCTGGATGCGCCGGTACAACCGCACCGCCGCCCAGCCGGTGCACTTCGCCGGAATCGACATCCCCGCGGCGGGCGGCTCCCTGCTCCCCGCCCTGGCTCCGGTCGCCGACCATCTGCGCCAGATCGACTCCGAGTCCCTGCCCGCCATCCGGGACGCCATGCGGATCACCGAATCGTTCGCCGGTCCTCCGCGGCCGCAGCCGCGCCGAGGTGGGCCCGCCTGGACGCCGCCGAACAGGACGCCCTCAGCGCGCTCCTGGCGCGCCTGCTGATCCGATTCCGCTCCGTCAAACCGCTCTACGTCTCCCGTGGCGACCAGCGCCGTTACGACATCGCGGTGCGCCGCCTCGAAGTCGCATGTCACGCGGACTACTCCTTCCGCGCCATGGCCGACCTCTTCGCCGGACGCGGCCTCACCGCCGACCCCTCGGCCCGGGACCAGTCCATGGCCGAATCGCTCCTGTGGCACCTGGAGCACCGCGGAGCTGACACCCGCGTCGTACTGGCGGCTCACAACGCCCACATCCTGAAGTCTCCGATCTCCTTCAACGCTCGCCTCACGTCGCTGCCGATGGGGCAGCACCTGCACAGCGCCCTGGGCGAGGAGCATTTCGCCCTTGCCCTGACCAGCACCGCCGGGCACACCGCGGACTCATCAGAGCCCGCCCCGCTGCCACATCGCTTCACCAGGAGCTGCCCGGGCGGCGGGCCGGCAGCACATCAGGTCCGGTCCGCCGACCGACGTGTTGTTCGCCACGCTTGCGCCCTGTGCCAGGGGGCGCGGGCGTCAAGGTGCGGGCCATTTCGGACGTACCGCCGGTAGCGGTTGCGTACGAGTGGATCACGTGTGGTGGGATGAGGTGATGCGAACCCCCATACGCATGCACCCTCGCTACCGCAACCCCTATGACGAACTGGCGGCCCTGGCAGACCCCGAGCCCGACCCCCACCCGGCCGACGACTCCTGGGCCGGCCCCGGCTCCATAACTCAGGAGATACCGGGAGCAGTACCGCCGGGGCCACCGGCCTCCCCCGACCTCGCGTACACCCACCCCCACCTCGGCTCCATGGACACCGAGCTCGACGGGGACTTCTTCTCGTCCCCGCCCGACCATCGGCGGGTGGCGAACGGCCGCCGCGCCAGGCGCGGTCGACGACGCCGCAGGAGCCCGTTCGCCGCCCTGCCCCGCGTGGCCAAGCTGCTGTCCGCCCTGGTCGTGTGCGCGGGGTTCCTGGTCCTCGCGGACCGGTGCGCGGCGATGTACGCGGAGAAGAAGGCCCAGCAGGCGCTCCAGAACGAGCTCCACCTGGCGGCCGCGCCCCAGGTGGACATCCACGGGTTCCCCTTCCTCACCCAGGTCCTGGACAAGCACCTGCAGCGCGTGGACGTCACCGTGCCCCACGTGCCCGCGGACCGCGTGTCCCTCGCGAAGGTACGGGCCAGCGCACACGACATCGCGTTGACGGGCGACCTGCCGAGCGACATACGAAGCGCGGTCATCGGCAATCTGGACGGCGAGATCACGCTCTCCTTCGACGACATGAACCGTGAACTCGCCGCCTCCCAGGTCAAGTTCAGCCGCCGGAGCGACAACGCGGTCGGCGCGGACGGCAAGCTGACCATCGCCGGGCAGGAACTCCGCGTCAGCGCGGAGGCCCAGTTGCGGCTCGACGGCACCCGCGGCCTGTCCACGGACATCGACGGCATGAGCCTCGACATGCCCGGCATCGCCACCTACCGGCCGGGCCGGGACAGGGGCCTGACGCTGCACCGCGAGACCGCCGAACTCATCAGCCGGGACACGGCACGCATGAAGGCGCTGCTTTCGGTACCCGCCGTGGTGAAGCGGCTCGGAGTGCCGGACAAGGACGTCGAGCTGGCCCTGCACAGCGACGAGAAGCTCCACCAACTGGTGGGCACGCCCCGGTTCGTCGAGCAGCTGATGGGCGTCAATCTCGTGGACGTCGTGGCGGACCACCCCTGGCTGTTGTCGAAGATCGGCATCGACCCGAAACTGATCACCGGCCTGCTCGCCATGCGCCCCCCGGAGCTGTCCGACCGCCTGTCCTTCTCCTTCACGCTGCCCAAGGAGGCACAGGACCTGCGCCTGCGAGGTGTACGCGTGGAGAAGAACGGCATCGTGGCGACCATCTCCGGGACGGAACTCGCGGTGGGCAAGGACCGCTAGGGCTTCTCCTGTTGCGCCACGAGAACCTCGGCACTCGGCCGACGAATCCAGCGGACGCGTTCAGGCCATGGGCAGGTGGAGTGGAGTCCACTCGTGCCGCGAAGGGCGCCCGGCGTTGTCCGCCGATGCGATCGGCTATTGCGCGGCACCGACCGGCGCGGCGCTCTTCGGGCGACAGACCAGGCCCCGGATCCCGGCCGATCCCCGGGGCTTGGCGGCCTGTTGGCCGTCCCGGCAGTCGCCGTCCTCGGCCGCGTCGAGGCAGCCGGTGAGCCAGCGCTCGGGCGAGGCCTTGGCCTTGGCGCCGCCCTGTTCGGTGCGCCACTGCTCGCAGCCCCCGGCCTTGAGGAACTGCTGAGTGCGTCCGGTCGGGTCGGCCTTCATTCCGGCCAGGGCGACGACATAACCGCCCTCGTAGGCGACTTGGTCGTGGAAGAGCGGCTTGTCGTTGAAGGCCGAGACGGCGACGGCCCCGATGCCGAGACAGACCAGGATCCCGACAGCCAGGGCTATCAGGAGGTTCCGACGGGAGGGGCCCTGATGGGCGATGTATTCCGGTGCCTGATCGAGAAGAACCATGCAGATCACCCTGACACACGGCCCCGCCACCCCTTTATCGCCCCCTCCCATCACGGCTTTCATGTGGGCGGTAATAATGGGCAGTTGACGTTACGTCAGGAGCATGGCGTGGATGCCACTCGGCTCGCCCAGGCGGCCCTTCGCAGCCAGGGCATGTATCGAATGTGCTGGTCACAGCCACTCGCTGATGGCTGAGCCGGTCGGTGTGGCCTCGTAGCGGACAGCGAGTTTGCCGTACCCCGCACCCATACCCCCGTACCTCGTTCCTAGCTCCTCGCTCCTCGTTGCGACCGCACGGTGCCTCTTGAGCCGGTTGCTGCCGCACTCGACAGAGCGCCTCTGCTTGCAGATCTCGGACGAATATCGAAACCTACTGATAGCGGTTCGGCTCGGGATGGCCGAAACCCGGGACGTCGTGATCCACGAGCACCACAATGACGGTAACGGTCCGCTGTCGCCGTGACGGCTGCTCGTACAGGACGCCTCGTGGGTGAGCAAGGAGAAGGGGAAGACGTGAGTGAGAGCCAGCACCCGTCAGATGTGTTGGGCAGGCTGAATACCGGGGTCGCGCACAACGCGCGGGTATGGAACTACTGGATCGGCGGGAAGGACAACTACGAGGTCGACCAGCGGGTTGGTGACCAGGTCGCCACGATGTTCCCCGTGATCCGAGACGTGGCCCGCGCGGACCGCGCCTTCCTCGGCCGCGCGGTCCGGTTCCTGACCGCCGACTGCGCGGTGCGGCAGTTCCTGGACATCGGCACCGGACTGCCGACCCTGGACAACACCCACGAGATCGCCCAGCGGATCGCACCCGAGTCCCGGGTCGTCTACGTCGACAACGACCCCATCGTGCTCGTCCACGCCCGCAGCCTGCTGACCGGCACTCCCGAGGGAGTCACCGATTACATCGACGCCGACGTCCACCACCCGGACAGCGTCATCGCGGGCGCCGCGGCGACCCTCGACCTGGAGCGGCCGGTCGCGGTCATGATGCTGGGCATCCTCAACTTCGTCCTCGACACGGGCCAGGCACAGGACATCGTGCGCCGCATCATGGCATCGGTCCCGTCCGGCAGCTATCTCGTTCTGACACACCCCACCACCGACACCGACCTCGGTGGCGAGGGCAACGTGGAGGCCATGAAGTTCTGGAACGAAAACGCCACACCACCGATCACCGCCCGCAGCCGCGCAGAGATCAGCGCCTTCTTCGACGGCCTGGACCTGCTCGATCCAGGTCTCGTGTCGTGCTCGCTGTGGCGAGCCGAGTCCAACTCCGCTGTCGCACTCCCGCAGTTCGGCGCAGTCGCCGTAAAACCCTGACAGACGCCAGCTCGTCCACGCAGAAGGCGGCGCAGGACTGCCCCCTCCCCGGAGACCGATCCACGACCTTGAACAACCTCCCAAACACCCTCAGTACGAATCGTGGGCCTGCCAGAACGACCAGGCACCGCAGGGGCTGCCATAGCGTTCGCTCATGTAGTTGAGGCCCCACTTGATCTGCGTGGCCGGGTTGGTCTGCCAGTCGGCACCCGCGGAGCTCATCTTGGAGCCCGGCAGCGCCTGGACGAGGCCGTAGGCAGTGCCGTTGGTAGCCGTGTAGTTCCAGCTCGACTCGTTGTTCACGATGTTGCTGAAACACTGGAACTGGCCGGAGGGCACGATCTGACGGGCGATCGCCTGGACCTCGGAGATCGAGTAGGAGCTCTGGACCTGGAAAGTGCTCCTGCTCGCCGAGCGGCCGGCGGCCTGGGTCTCCAGGTCGCGGGCCTTGGCGTCCTTGTCGGCCTTGTCCTTGACCGCCGCGTCCTTCTTGGACTTGGCGGCCTGGGCGGCGTGGAGGCGCGCGGCCTCCTCGGCGGACTTCTTCGCCGCGGCACTGGCCTGTGCCGCCTGGGCATCCGCCTGCTGAGCCAGGGACGCGGTCTGCACCTGGGCCTGCTGGCCGGCGGGTATGTCGGCGAGAAGCGTCGTATCGGCTGCGGTCGCCTCGACGTTGTCGTTCGAAGCTGCGGCGGGGCTGCCTGCGGCAACGCCGACGACGGCGCCAACGGTGGTGACCGCAGTGGCAGACGCCACCGCGAACCCCCGGACCGAGATCCGGCTCACACGGTTTCCTTCCAGCAGCATCCGCACGAGTGACCTCGCGGACGCAAACGTTCCCCTGGCTCTCTCCTCCCAACTGCGGTCACGGAAGGAACTGACCCGATGGGCAACTCCCTTATGGGAAGTGCCGCGTGATGCGCGGGCGGCATACGGCGCAGCTGTTGAGTTGAGTGGGTACCGGAGTACCCGAGGTACAGGGGTGCCGTATGCGGGGCCTGACGGATGCAAAACTCTGCTGGAAGCCGATACCGCGAGGCAATTCCCCGATACGTGTGAAACCTCACACCCCGTTTAACTCAGTAGTTCTCCCCAATCACGTACACAAGAGGCTCCGCCCGGCTATAATGCCACGCTCGCGGACGGCACCAACTGGCGTGCACTGACTCGAATCTGCATATCCATCAGCATTTCGTCACCAGAGGCGGCGGCGAGCTGCGAACGCTCGGACCGGGTGAGTCGGACCGGGCGAAGGTGACCTCCTCAGTGACCTCGCCGTCGCTAACGGCGTGAAGTCGGGCGCGTTAGACGGACGTTGGCGGCTGGTGAAAGGCTCGGCACGGCCCTGCGGGAAGCGGGTGGGTGGGGAGGTTCATGCTCTAACGGGCGGTCAGGCAGGGGGGCACAGGGTGAGCAGGCCGGTGTAGGCGGGCGGGTGCACCGGTGTGTGTCAGGCCGGTGCACCCGTGGGTTCGGGTGAGACGCGAGGTTACTGAGGGATCCGAGGGGCTTCGGCGGTAACGTCGGCCGGACGTACTCGGGTCATGACGGCCGCCCGCCGAACTGCCAGTTGTGCACCTCGATATCGGCGTACCGGTCCGGGGTCAGGATGGCGCGTGCCGTGTCCGGGTCCGGCGCCCGGAGCAACGCCGCCGTGCCCAGCCAGGTGGCACCGTCGTCGGACAGCAGCGGCCCGTAGGCGATCAGCCCGTCCCGGTCGGGCGGCACCGCGAGGTCGGCGGCATCCCCCGTGCCGAGGCCGAGCACCAGGTACCGGTTGCCGCCGGTCCGGCCGCCGGGGAAGTCCCACATGGTGTGCCCCAGCGTGTTGCGCCACCGCCGCAGCAGCACGTCCCGGTAGACGCCGGCCTGGTAGTTCGGCTCGTCGAAGGCGAACGCGCGGGCGGCGACGGGATCGGGCAGGTCGACGATGTGCACGCTTCCGGTGGGTGTGTCGCCGTCGTCGGCGAGGGTCGGGCCCCGGGCGATCATCTCCTTCGCGTACCGGTCCATATATGACCAATGCTCTTCGAGCAGCTCGTCGCGCAGCGGCAGGGAGCCGGGCCGGTCGCGGTGGTAGCAGAGGAACTCCATGCCCATAGGGTCTCTTCAACGCCGTGACGAAGTCGAGCGGGTTTCACTGCGATGACCGCTCGGCAGCCTCACCCGGAAGCACGCGTGCCGAGTCCGCGTAGTGGATGGCCTTCTTCTCGTCGATGCCGAAGACGAGCGCGAGGTGGAGCGGATCGGCGCCGCGGGTGAGGGCGTCTTCGGGTTGTCGGTCGACGCGGAGCCGTTCGAGGGCGACGGTCTGGCCGCGAGGCGCCGCCGAGACGGAGACACCGCTGACGGGCGGACGAGGTGAGGACGCTTCAAGAATCCCGAAGTTGCGCCACAGAGCCGCAGAACACCCGAAGGAGGAACAACCCCCTGGCCACGGGTCCAGCGACTCAGCGAGGCTCAGGGGAACTCACGCGATGTCGCACACATGCGGGCGCGGAACGGACCGTCACCGAAAGGGGTGTTGACACGGCACGCCCCTCCGCACCCCCATCACCTCGCCAGGGTTTGCGATGCACATCACCCGATGACCGATGGGGGCAATTACCTCGGACCTCAGGGACTGCTTGAAGCGCTTCGGTGATTTCTTGATCCCACGAGAGCCCGCCGTGCGTCGAGGGGCTCTCATCGGTCGCAGCCGGGCTCGAAAGCAGCTACTTGCGTGGGCGCTGTTGGCGGATGCGTTCGGCGACTTCGCTGTCCTCGGTCTCCCACCAGGGGCGTAGGAGGTCTGGATCCGGGGCCTGCCCCGGTACGGGAGCGGCGGGAGCGAGTTCTCTCTTCAGGCGACGGTCCAGCGCCGCGCTCTGGGCGCGTTCGGCGCGGAACCACTGCATGAGGATCACAAGGAGGAAGGGGACCGCGACCAGTTCGGCGATGCTGAGCATGGCGCCGCCTCCGAGCTGCTGATCCTGGTGGACGTCGGGCGCCCAGGACGGCGCATGGTGGCGGTACCAGGCCCCGGCGATCAGAGCACTGTGGGTCATCACCGCGATGCCGGGCACGGCGTCGATGATCCCGTCGAGGAACACCAGTGCCGCCCGCACCGGGTGGGTGCACCAGGCGGGCAGTGCCTCCTCGCGGGTGAGGACCGGCACGACGAACAGACTGCCGGCGAGCAGCAGATGCAGATACATCACCTCGTGCAGCCAACGGTGGCCGAGAGCGGTTTCGAAGTACGGGGTGAAGTACACGGTCAGCTCGGTCGTGAGTACCAGTACGGTGCTGACCAGCGGGAACGTGAGCAGCCGCAGCAGGCGTCCGGCCATGGCCCGCCGCACCCGCCCCGCCCCGCGCTCCGGCAGGGCACGGACGGCCAGTTGCAGAGGGTCGCCCAGCGCCAGGCCGAGCGGGGCGATCAGGTCGAGGAGGACGTTCTGGACTGCGGCCGGCCAGAACAGCACACGGTCGTACACGGCGAGCGCGGACATCGTGGCCACGGTGAGCGTGCCGAGTCCGAGCAGCGCGAAGGCCGCGGTGCGGATGATCGGCCAGTGTTCACCCCGGTGCTTGAGCCGGAGCACGGCCCAGCCGTACAGCACGCCCAGCGTGATGACCAACACCAGTGCGGGGACGTCCAGTTGCCATGCGAACAGGCAGCGCCCCCAGGTCAGCTCCGGCAGACTCCCCGCCCCAGTTTCGCTCAGCGGCAGTGCAGGCATCCGCATCGTCCTCCTGATCGGTCCACGGCATCCGGTGAGCCGGCTTCACGCTAGCCCCGCGACCCGTGCGCCGCAGTCGCCCTCGCGCGCCGGAGGTCAGAATGCGGGCCGGGATTCGAGGAACTCCAGCCGGCTGCGGCCTGTCGAGAGCGTGGTCAGCGATCGCGGCCGGGAGCAGTCGCCTCGGGGCCCCTCCCCCGCGCCGAGTTGAACGTATGGCTGGCTTACGGGCAACTGGACTGGAAACGCCAGCAGTTGACGCAGCAGGCGGCGACTACCGCCCCGCACCTGGCCGAATTCGACGCCATCGCCACCCGAGGCCCGCTCGCCCCGCTGTTGGCGCGCCAACCGTACCGGCCCCTCTGCCGACGGCGAGCGGCCCGCACCAGCAACCTACGGCTTACGGCTGGGCACGCGAGTTGCGACGCATCCGGTGGGAGATCAGCGCGGCGATCGACGCCGCATGCACCGACCCGTACCTGCCCAGGTCAGCACACCGCTCAAGCACAGCCATGGACCGCCGACGGGGCGGTGACGCGCACCCAGTAGCCCTGCCCGGGGCGGATGGTCTGGCCACTGCAGCATCCGTGCGGCTGACTTCCGGTGACCGGACGGCCACTGAATGAACCGGCGGGCACCTGGCACACCCCCTGCACGGTTGCGAGTTCGGCCGACGACGGCATCGGAAACCCCAACTTGCTGGCAGATCTTGCTGCAAATTTCTGAATATCTTTACGTTGATCTCTTGACGAGCTATCGGCTGGGGCGGGATCGTCTTCACCGCACGACCGAGCCCCGCCACCCCGACGGGCCGAGTGCCCGACACCGGTGTTCCGGCCGACGACCGGCAGTGACACCCGGCAGGGACATCCGGCAGACCGCGCCGAGTCAAGGGACAGCCCGGCGCGGAGGGTTGGTCGTGCCGACCCGTGGCGTCGGCCGGCGCCACGGATCACCTCCCCGCAGCGCGATCGCGCCGGGCGGTCGGATTCCCCACGGCCTCCCCACGCCGATCGGCGCTGCCCCCACCACTTCAGGGAGCCGCCATGCCCGCACCATCCCGTCCAAGAACCCCGGTCGTGGGAGCGGCCGCGCGCCGCCGTGCCTCGGTCGGGCTGCTCGCCGCCGGTGCGCTGCTCGCCGGGGCCGCCCTGCCCATCGCCTTCCAGAGCACCGCGCACGCGGCCGCCGCCCCCAACGGCGGCGACGTGATCGCGAACCTCTTTGAGTGGAACTGGAATTCCGTCGCCCACGAGTGCACCACCGCGCTCGGCCCCAAGGGCTACGGAGCCGTCCAGGTGGCCCCGCCCGAGGACTCCATCCGCATCCCCGGCTCCTCCCATGCCTGGTGGGACGTCTACCAGCCGGTGGGATACGACCTCAACAGCCGGATGGGCACCGAAGCACAGTTCGCCGCGATGGTGACGACCTGTCACAACGCGGGCGTGAAGGTCTACGCCGACGCGGTGCTCAACCACACCGCCGGCTCCAACCAGACCAGCACCGATTCCTACGGCGGCGCGAGCTTCAACGCGGCGACCTACACCTACCCCGGCATCGGTTACGACCGTTCCAGTTTCCACGACTACCCGGCCAACTGCCCCAATGCCGGGAACGTCATCAACGACTGGAACAACGTGCAACAGGTCCAGGAATGCCAGCTGCTGTCATTGTCCGACCTGTACACCGAGAAGGACGACGTCCGCTCCAAGCTCGCCGGGTACCTCAACAAGCTGGAAGGGTACGGCGTCGACGGCTTCCGGCTCGACGCCGCCAAGCACATCGCCCAGGCCGACATGGCCGCCATCCTCGCCAAGGTCAACGACACCCAGTGGGGCGGCCGGCCCTACGTCTACCAGGAGGTCGTCCCGGGCGGCAGCGGGCAACTCGCGCCCAGCGCGTTCGAGGGCAACGGCAGCGTGCTGGAGTTCACCTACGCCACCAAGCTCAAGGACCAGTTCAACGGCAACATCGCCAACCTCCGTACGTTCGGGCCGAGTTGGGGTCTGGAGCCGAGCGACAAGTCCGCGGTCATGGTGACCAACCACGACCTGGAACGCGACAGGACCACGCTCACCTACAACGACGGCTCCAAGTACACCCTGGCCCACATCTTCGAACTCGCCTGGGGCTACGGCACCCCGCAGGTCTACTCCGGATTCCGCTTCGCCAACAAGGACGACTCCCCGCCCGCCGACGCGAACGGCTACGTCACCGACACCGACTGCGCCGCCACCGCCTGGACCTGTACCGACCGCGACCGGGGCATCGCCAACATGGTCGGCTGGCACAACGCCGCCAAGGGGCAGGCGATGGCCAACTGGTGGGACAACGCCAACAATGCCATCGCCTTCAGCCGCGGCAACACCGCCTGGGTGGCCATCAACAACAGTGGCAGCGCGATCACCCAGACCTTCACCACCGGGCTGGCGGCCGGGACCTACTGCGACGTCATCCACGGCGACCCGGCCGCGGGCGGCACCTGCACCGGCCCCGCCGTGACGGTCAACTCCTCGGGCCAGGCCACCGTCACGGTCAACGCGGGTGACGCCGTCGCGCTGTACACCACGGGCACCGCCTGCACCAGCGACTGCCCCACACCCACTCCCACCCCGACGACGCCCAGCACCGTCAACGAAACCTTCCACGAGAACAAGACCACCGTCTGGGGCCAGAACGTGTACGTGGTCGGCTCGATCCCGGCCCTGGGCAACTGGGCCCCCGGTTCAGCGATCCCGCTCTCCTCGGCGACCTATCCCGTCTGGTCCACCACCGTCAGTCTCCCGGCAAACACCCCCTTCGAGTACAAGTACATCGTCAAGGACGGTTCCGGGAACGTCACTTGGGAATCCGGCGGCAACCGCAGCCACACCACGGGCTCGTCCGGCTCGGAGACCCTCGACGACACCTGGAAGTAGACACACCGGTAGGAGACGGGTGGCACCGCCTACAGGGGCGGGGTGGCAATGCTGATCGGGAAGGAGCCCGCGGGGATGGTGGCGGTCACCGTGTTGGTCGTGGTGTCGACTGCTGAGACGGTGTTGTTGTTGGCATTGGCGACGTAGACGGCGGTGGGGGTGGCCGCCTGTGCGGGAGAGGCCAGCGTGACCAACCCGGCCATGAAGAGCACGGCCGCCGAGCACAGCGCCGTGCCCCGGTGGCGCGCTCTGCTGCTCGGCGGTCGGACGCGGGTGGGTATGCCCATCGCAAGTCTCTTTCGGTTCGTGCCCGGCGTCGAGGCCCAGCGGGCTTCTGCAACCACCCAGGCGCGGTATACCGCGGCGAACGGGACCGGCAGCCGGACCTTCACCGGACACGTGAGGTCCGCACACTCTGGGGAATCGCTCACGAATCGCTTACGTCGCAGGGCTGGACCCTGGCAGTCGTCTGTCAACTCACGCGATTGCTTCAAGGGGTGACAGGGGTGATCCACACGTCCTGCGTCGCCGCCCGGTCAGCCTGGCAGCTGGGGTTTGGGTGCGGCCAGGGACGAATGGGCCATTCCATAAACCGGCTCCGGCCAGGCCTCCGGCACACCTTGACCTATCGGGGCACGCAACGCCGATTCCTTCCAAGTTCAGCAGACCGGCTGCGGGGGCTGCCGAAGTGCAGACCACAGCGGGGCCCACCTCCCCTCAACCATGAGCGCTCTCATGGCCCGCCGCCTCACCCGGCCTCCGCGGGCACCCCGCACCGACCTCCCCGTCGAGCCGGTTGTTCGCAACGGCTCAGAGTCCGAGGCCCGTACGCATCCGCATCCGTACACCATCCGCCTCGCCTGGACGCCCTCCACTGAGCCGCATCGCACCATGAGCGACATCTCCGGCCGGAATACGCACCCGCATTAGACGAGCCCCTGATCAGGGGGAAGTCATGTCGGGCCCAAAGACCGAAGGCCCCATTGCGGAGCCACGAACGCGGTAACGGGGGAAGACTCGACCAGCTGCAGCTCTTGCCCGAACACCGCATCCTGGCCCTGCTTCGGACCGCACATGGCCTGCAACGGCGGGGACTGGCGTCACAGCCGACCGTTCGCGTGTCTGACGGCTCATCACAGGAGCAGGCGGGGGCACCCCACCGGCTACCCGGGATGCCCCGGGCAGCCATGACCGGTCCTTTAGGGAGCGGGCGCGCGTCGGGCGGAGAGGGGCGGCAGCTGGCCTGTAATGTCAGTTTTGTGACGGTCTGTCAGGTCTTCGATTACGGAGGTGCTTCGATGCGTGTGGTGTTGCGTGTACTGCCATCGGTGGCCGGGAGTGTGCTCGTGCTGTGCGCCCTTGCCTCGCCGGCAGCGGCCACTGGCCAAGGCAGCTCCGCGCTGTCCACTGCCAAGCCGTTCAAGAATGCCGCGACGGCGCGGTGCATGGACGGCAGCAGGCTCGGGCTGCGGGCTCTCGTCTGCAACAAGACCTCCTTTCAGCGGTGGAGCGTGATCGTGTCACCCGGCGGTTCACGGCAGCTCAAGAATGCCGCGACGGCACAATGCCTGGATGACGGCAGGCGCGGACTGCACCTGGCGGCCTGCAACAAGACCCGCTTCCAGCAGTGGACCGTGTCCACGGTGGGCGCACACGCACAGCAGCTCAAGAACGCCGCGACCCAACGGTGCCTGGACGACAGCAAATACGGGCTGCGCGCCATCCCCTGCAACAAGGCGGCTTTCCAGCGCTGGTCCTGACCGGAGCTGCTCACGCCTCGCGCGGGCGGCGCCCACAGGGCCCGCGAGGCGAGGATCCGTGATGTTGTCCAGCGGGCGTGCAAGGACATGGCCGTCCACGGGGTTCGTGCTGGCCTTTTTCGGAGGACGGTGTACGGGAGCGGGGTCTCGTGATCCTTCTGTCAGGCCCTGCTCCGTGTGCACCTTGCGGCCGCTCGGCATCGCGTGCGCAAGACCTTCATCCGCTGCGCACTCCGCGGCGCCCGGATCGCGTTCATCTACTCCGCAGCCAACAGCTCGAAGGACTGTCAGGCGAACCGCTGAGTTTGAATCAAGTCCAGGACCTGGGCGGTTGACCGTTCCATCATCGGGCTTTGTAGATGCTGGTGCCGCTGAACTGCTGTGCGGGTTGCCGGAACGAGGGAGGGCAGCCGCCCAGTACACGGAGGACAGTCTGACGTTTACGACTGCTGCCATGCCGCCGCCCGGGACGCAGGTCAACAGGAAGGATTCGTCCAGTGTTTCCACCTGTGGCCTGAGCAGCGACTACGCGAACAACTAGTCCTCAGCCCGCGGACACGGTTTTGATCAGCGGCGCGTCCCTCGTGAGCTCCCGGAACCCGACGCTGTAGTACAGCCCGCGCGCCTGGGGATGCCCCGGCGCACCCAGGCAGGCAACCGTCATATGAGTGGCCCTGGCCGCCCGCGCCCGGTGCATCCCGTGCAGAAGCATCGCCCTTGCCAGCCCCAGACGCCGGTAGTCCGGATGCGTTCCGACCGGTTCGAACTCTGCGGTCCTGTTCGCTTCGTCGAGCCACATGATTGTCGAGGATGCCATCGTTCCGTCCGGCGCCTCCACCAGGATGTGCAGGTCAGCGCGGTACGTCGCCGTCTGTTGGACACCCTGGTAGCCCTCGGCCGTGTACGTCGAGGGCGCCCAGGCGTCCATATGGGCCTGGACTGCGGCCTTCGGACCGGCCTCGTCTGCGGTGCGGAACCGGAATCCGTCTGGCAGTACCGGCTGTTCCACGTCGGTGAGGTCCCGCTCGTTGAGCTGTGTCCAGGACCCGGCGTCGCCGAGCGAGGCCAAGTCGGTCTCATAGCCGTGCGCCGCCCATCGCTTCAGGGCGAACTCATCGGCGGCGCTCGGCATCACCGTACGCTCGATGTCCGCCGCCGTACCGTCGTACCAGTCGATCACCTCGTCAACCAGTCCGGCGTGGTCGGGATGGACCTGGTACGCCAGATACGCGCCGGTGACGTCCTTCACCGACCCGTCGCTCCGCCTCACCCGGTGCGGAAGATGGGCCCAACCCCACGCCACCAGATCCCCGCCGGAGAACCACAGCCGACGCGGCCAGCTCGCGCCGTCACTGGCGTGCCCCTTGCCCCAGTTCCAGGCCAGCTCGCCGAACGACGCGTCGCTGTTCACCAGGTCCAGGCGAGTGGCGGTGACACGCTGGGCCAGACCCTGCATGAGCTGCACGTCCGCGGCGGTCACGACCTCGAAGTTCGCCATAGTGCACCACTGTGTCAGGACTCCGCAAAGCCGTCGAACCGTTTTCCGGGGCCGCCGATCGCGGCAGTCAACGGCACAACGCGCGAAGCCCATCTTCGACCTCACCCGCACCCCGAACCGCCACCTAGCATTCGGCCTGGGCCGCCCACCACTGGCTCGGAGCCGAACTCGTACGCCTGGAGGCCCCCATCGGCCTCCACACCCTGTTCCACGAACTCCCCGACCTGCGCCTGGCCATCGACGAAACCGCACTCACCTGGTCGGTCACCCCGGCGATCACTGGCGGACAGTGCGCGGCCGGCCATCAGCCGAAGTGCTCGAAGCCGCCAGCCCTGGGGTTGTGACCGCGCTTCCGCATGTTGTCGGCGATCTCCGTCCTGTGACCGCCGCAAGCACGCCATCGCGTGGTCTTGCAGGTTGAGAAGCCGCGGCCTGCCTGCCTCCAAGACGTCCAATGCGACCATGCTCGGTTGTTCCTCGCCCCTTGACCACGTTTTGCCGGACCGGCAACAGGAGTGGCATGGCCGGGAGGTTACGGGCGACGGTGGGTCCGTGACTGACAACATTGCAGCGGGATCGCCCGCGTCCGAGACCCCTTCGTCCGCCGATGGATACGTCGGGGATGCCGCGGTGCGGGCGGAGTGGGACAGCCGGTACGCCGACCGGCAACAGTTGTGGAGCGGCCAGCCCAACGGTGCGCTCGTGGCCGAGGTCGCCGGGCTCACACCGGGGCGGGTGCTCGACGTGGGCTGCGGCGAGGGCGCGGACGCCGTCTGGCTCGCGCGCGGCGGCTGGGAGGTGACCGCGATCGAGGTATCGGGCGTGGCGCTGGAGCGGGCGGCCGGGCACGCGCGGGACGCCGGTGTCGCCGTTCGCTGGGTACACGCCGCACTGACGCAGGCGGCGCTTCCGCCGGCCTCCTTCGATCTGGTCTCCGCGCAGTACCCGGCTCTGCTGCGCACTCCTGACGCCGCGGCCGAGCGCGCGCTGCTCGCGGCCGTCGCGCCCGGAGGTGTGCTGCTGCTCGTACACCACGCGGGGATGGACACCCAGGAGGCACACGACAGCGGCTTCGACCCCGCCGACTACGTCTGGCCCTCGATGGTCGCCGCTCTGCTCGACGACGACTGGGAGGTCGAGGTGGACGAACAGCGCCCACGCATGGCACCCGACGGCGGCGCCGGCGCGCACCACACCGACGACCTGGTGCTGCGCGCGCGACGACTGCGCTGAAACCCCTCCGCTCCCAGCAGGCCCGGCAGTTGGGCAGAGATGCGGGATCTAAGCCCGACATCACCGGAACGGTGAACGGCGGGCGCAAGTCGATGAAGCCGATGACCGCGCGGCTGGGCTGGGACTGCAACCGACAGGCCCTGGCCCCTTTCATCCCCCCAGCCCGTGGGGGGCCGCGCGCGTCCGGGCCGGTCCCGCGTGCCGGCCCGTCCCGCGTGGCGGATCCAGCCCGAGTATCGCCGAGGCGTCCATCCGGAACGAGCCGCCGCGAAGAAGTGTCCGGCGGATCTGATCAACGTCGCGCTGGAGTAGGCCGTGAAGGCCGGGCTGGAGCTGGCGGCGTTTTCCATGCTCGATGCGATGGTCTCGGCCGTCCGCAACGAGGTGAACGCCGCGATCTGTGCGGAAATCCACGACCGGATGAACTCGGTCGAGCGGGCCGGGCTGCTGAGGCTCCTGGGGAGCGCGACGCGCGATGGAGGGCGTTCATCGGTGTCGCACAGTTCAAGCCAATTTGAGGGTTACTTGAGGTCGGACTTAGGTTCCATGTACAACTAAATTACACCAGGATGGGCGGCCGGATCGCCCGGTTTTAAGCCAAAGCGCGCTGGCACTTACAAATGGCCATGGACTTGATGCAAGATTCACATGCCAGCGAAAAGACCTCCCTTCGAGGAGGAGGAAACCACTACTCGCTCTCACTCAAGGCCAAGTGAGTAGTTCAGAGGGCTGCGACGCGACTCACTCGCGTCTCAGCCCTCTAATGCGGTCGAGTTGGAGGTAGTAATTCCCCAGGGTGGCGGGATCGTCACACGTACACCATCAAGACCATTGAGTGACGCAACCTCGACTGCACCTACGCTACTACCAAACCTGCGAAATATCCGCCAATATCAGCCACGCAAGTTTTCAAAACTTCAAGATTTCAAGAGCAGGCCCGGCCAGCGCCTGGGCTGTCGGACGATTCGCCACCCAGGATGGCGACCAATCACGAAGGGGCAGAACATGAAGGAGACGATTTCTCCTCGCTTCTCCGAAGTCGACGTGCTCGGCCATGTCACCAACTCCGCAGTGCCGGTCTGGTTCGAGCACGGCCGGATGCCGATTTTCCGACTGTTCAGCAAAGAGCCGAATATGCGCGACCTCGCGCTCATCCTGCGCCGATACGAAATCGACTTCACCCGACAGATCTTCGCGTCGGTCGACGTCGTCATCGAGACGAAGGTGACGAAGATCGGTAACACGTCGGTCACCATCGAGCAGACCGCCACACAGAATGGCACCGAAGTCGCCAGCGGCACTTGCATCATGGTCCACTTCGACTACGAAAGGGAAACCACCACCAGCATCCCGGACCACCTACGAGCTGAATTGAGCGCACTGTAGCGCCAGAACTAATTGCCTTGCCAACTTAGATTGGACTATTACCATGAGTGTTCCGCGTAACCTACTAATTGACCTTGGCTCGCCAGAATTCCTTGACAATTTTCAGCGCGGTATCGACGAGTTCGACAGCGCCCGACTGCCGCAAGAGCCGCTGTCCCGGGACAGTCTGCGCAAGCTCGTCGACCTGGGCATCTACCTACCGGCCATCCCACGCGAGTACGGCGGCCGGGAAAGCCACCAGGAGATGTGCGAGGTCATCGAGATAATGTCCGAGCGGAACCTGCCGTTGGGCATGTACACGATGATCGTGACTGTCCTCTTCCTCCGCAACGTGGCGGCCAGCGGTGATGACACGCTGAAGAAAGAGGTCTTCGACGACTTCGCCAATAACCCCGTCATCGGCGGTCTCGCCTTCACCGAACCGACCAGCGGTTCGAACCTAGCGCGCATGCAGACCACGTACCACGACGACGGTGACGAGTACCGGATCACCGGAACCAAGCACTGGCAGGCGTTCAGTGAGCAGGCAGACTGGTGGATCATCTGCGCCAAGCATCCTGAGCGCAGGGAGTTCGCCTACTTCGCCCACAAGCGATCAGACGGCGGATTCGTGACCACCGAGGTCTACGACAGCCTGGGGCTGAAGAATCTCGGATACGGACTGAACACCCTGGACCTGCGCGTGCCTCGCCATTACAGGCTCACCAAGACCAGGGAACGCCTGGGCGACGCCGCCGAGATCCTGTGCGCGTCCCGGTTCAGCAAAGGTGCCATGGCGAGCGGCTTCCTGCGCCGGTTGCACACCGAGGCCCTGCGTCAGGTCAGCACAAGGAAGATCGGTGACGTCACACTGCACGACATCGACTATGTGCGGTACAAGGTCAATCGCATCAAGCAGAACTACGTCGTGTGCAACGCGCTGTACCGGCAGCTGATGCTGACGGAGAACTACTACGCGGACCTGGAAAACAGCATGTTCGCCTCGCTGGCGACCAAGGTGCTGGCTTCCGAACTCATGCTGGAATCGGCTATCGACTACCAGCAGCTGTGCGGCGGCGAAGGCTATCGGATGGGCGCGCCGGACAACATCGCCGCCTACGCCCTGCTCGACGCGCGCGTCTACACCGTTTTCGACGGAACGAATGACCTGCTGTGCCAGCATCTGGCCAATCTGTTCCTGCAGCACTTCCAGCAGTCCGGGCTCCGATCTCCGCTGGAGTTCAGCGGCCGGTTCGCATATCTGGAAGACGCGTTCCTCCACCTCACCGACATCAATCTCAGCTACCTCGCCGACGCGCCGTCCCAGGACAAGATCGTGATCCTTGGACGCATCCTGTCCAGGATGTACGGAATCAGCGCGTT
This sequence comes from Streptomyces sp. NPDC094147, assembly GCF_044764265.1. NCBI lineage: Bacteria > Bacillati > Actinomycetota > Actinomycetes > Kitasatosporales > Streptomycetaceae > Streptomyces > Streptomyces sp. NPDC094147. The sequence goes on from NZ_JBIWHT010000013.1 coordinate 174,501, forward strand.
GCAGAAGTCGTCCCAATCTGCCGCGCCCAGCGCGCGGCTCGCTGTGGACGACGCCGACTACCCGAAGGCGATCGCAGTACTGAAGAACGAGATCGTCGGCCTGGTCAACGAGTACGAGCTGGCCGGCAGACTCGCCGACACCGAGGCGGCACCGGTTGTGATTCGTCCGCGCGCCGCCATGATCTCCGTCGGCTCCAAGGCTGGAACGCGCTAGTGGCCGGCGAGAACAAGAACCTCAAGGTTTCGCTCATCGCGTTGGTGTTCGTCATCATCTACGGATCGGGTTTTGTGGGCGGTCGATATGGCCTGCCCTATGCGGAGCCTTTCTACTTCCTGGCCATCCGGTTCGGCGCGACCGCGGTTGTCTTGTTCGCCCTCATCATGTGCCTAAGGGTCAGCTGGCCACGCTCGGGCTATGTCCACCTCGTCCTCAGCGGCATCCTGCTGCAAGGGGTGTTCTCCGTCGGGGTGTTCTACGCGCTGTACCACGGCATGACCCCGGCGGTCTCGGCACTGATCATCGCGCTGCAACCAATTCTGGTGTGGCTGATGGTCTCCGTCGTCACCGCGAGAAAGGTCCGGCTGCTGTCAGTGCTGGCCCTGATCGGCGGACTGGCCGGTGTTGCCATCACGGTATACCGGGGCCTGGAGTCGTCGTCCGGGCTCACCCCGACCAATGTCGCCTTTGGTTTCCTCGGCCTGGTAGGCCTGTCCACCGGGCAGTTCTACTACCAGGTGAAGAACCCCGGCGCTCACCTGCTGATCAATGGATTCGTGCAGTCCGGCTCGTCGGCCGTTGTCATGCTCGTCGGCGCACTCATCTTCGAGAAGGGCGTCATCCGGTGGACACCGCAGCTGCTGCTGTCGGAGCTGTGGATGTCGGTCGGCGTGTCGATCGGTGCGCTCAGTCTGCTGTTCGTCCTGATGCGTTCGGAGAGCGCGGACCGGGTGGCGTCGTACTTCTACGGCGTACCGATCGCAGCGGGGCTGATCGCCTGGCCTGTACTGGGCCAGCGCCCGACCGTGTCGGAGATCATCGGGTTCACGGTCATCGTGGTCTCGATCGCCGTCTTCAACCGCAGCAGCAGACCACCCCGCGCCGAACACGCTCCCGTCCTGCCGGTCGACAACTCCGTGGCGGCGACAGACCGTCCCTGAGTTCAGGCACGCTCCCGGAAGCTGCACGTGGCGGCTTCACCGCGGACTCTGGAGGAGTGGGCGACTTCGTGCCCCTCGGTGACCGGCACGGTCCCCCAGAGCCGCGGCGGCCCAGAAGTGGGCGACCGAACCAACTGCAGATCGGGGACGAGCCGACGACGTGACAACCCTCGCCCGCCCCACCCCTCACGGCAGCATCCCCGCCCCGTCATCAACCTCACGGCGGTGTGCAGTTGCTGGGTGGTGGTGCGGGTGCGGAGGGGTACGTCCTGATACTTGACCGAGCGCCACACCATTCGGGCACCTGCTCTCGGAAGGCACTCGGAGGGTACGGCGGCAGCCACGCGTGGGACACAGGGGAACTGACCGGATGCTTCTACGCCTGGAACGAGGTACGGGACTGATGACTGTGACGTTCGAGCGGATCGAGACGCCTGACGAGGCGATAGGGCGCCTGGACGCGGTCCTGCCCGCGTATCAAGAGGTATACGCGGAGCCTCCGTACAGCGAAGGCCCACAGGATGCCGTCGATTTCCTCGGTCGGGCCCAGCGGCAGTCGAGACGGGACGGCTTTCGGATCGTTCTGGCGTGGGACGGCAGCGAGGTCGTCGGGTTCTCGATCGGCTACTTGCTGCCCGTGAATACGGGGTGGTGGGGCACCCTGCTTGAGCCACTGGCAGACGACTTCGTGCGGGAGAGCGGCAGGCGGACCTTCAATGTGGCCGAGCTCGCTGTGCGCAAGGCATGGCGGCGGCGTGGCATTGCGGCGGGATTGCACCGGCGTCTGATCGAAGGCCTGGACGCCGAGCGGATCACGCTGACCAGGCGGCCGGAGCCCGAGGCGGCGCCGGCACAGACGGCGTATGCCTCATGGGGATATCAAAAGGTAGGGCAGATGCGACCGTCGAGCGAGGCTCCGACGTACGACGTCATGGTGCTGTTCCTACGCTGAGTCATGAACCTGAACTCCGCCGCATGAGTCGGAAGGTTGCCAGGGGCGCGGTTGTAGCGCAGACCGCTCCTGGGGCGACGGCGCCCCGGGCGTCGGTGCGCGCGGCGCAGACGCTCACCGGAACGCTTCCGGAAGATCCTTTCGCTGGATCTGCGCGGGGCGGGCCGTGGCGCCGTGCGTCGGCCCGCCCCTGGGGCGTCACCGCGGGTCGGTGGATTTCGCGGTCGGCGCCGGGAAGTAGCCCTTCTTCGCGAAGAAGTCCACGTGCCGCGTGAACAGTTCCGTGGTCGCCTCCGGGCAACTGATCCCGCTGCCCTCCAGGGCGGCCACCGTCTCGGCGTCGTCGATCGGCGGGTAGAAGGCCTCCGGTGCGGCGGCCATCACCTCGAAGGCGTCGAGGAGCGGGACCAACGCGTTGTCGGGGTTCGCGGCGATCAGCGTGCGCCAGGTGGCCCAGTCGCGACGGACCAACGGGTAGCCGTAGGCGCGCAGTTCCTCGACCATCGTGGCCAGGGCCAGCCCGGTGTGGCTGCACACATGGTAGGTCCGGGAATCGGCCCCTTCCTTCCGCGAGATGTGCAGGATCGCGGAGCTGGCGTAGTCGACCGGCATCAGGCGGAACCGCACCGGGATGTCCTCCGGGACCGCACCGGCCTGCAACAGACCCTTCAGACTGAGCCAGACGAAGTCGCGCTCCTGGCAGGCGCCAGTCTCCCGGTCGCCGGCGATGAGGTCGATGCGGTACACGGAGACCGGCAGGCCGCGCTCCCTGGCGAGTTCGATGATCTGCTCGGACACCCACTTGCTCTGGGTGTATCCGGTGGGCAGTGTGTCGCCGGGGCCGCTCGGGTCGGACACCTTGATGCCTTGGCCGTCGGGGACTCGTCCGACGTAGACGCCGAGGGTGGAGACGTGGTGCACGGGGACGGTCCGGTGCCGGGCGGCGATGCGGAGGATTTCTTCGGTGCCCGAGACGTTGGCCGCCTTGACGGTGGCGTACGGCTGGACCCAGTTGACCGAGGCGGCCGCGTGGTAGACCGCGTCGACCGTACGGGCCAGTTCGTCGAAGTGCTCCGGGGTGAGCCCGAGGCCCGGCAGGCCGAGGTCGCCGGGTACGACGGTCACCCGGTCGAGGTCGACCTGGTCCTGGATGCCGTACCACTGAAGGTTTGCGACGAGCCGGTCCAGCGCCGCCGCCTCGTCGGCCGCGCGCACCAGACAGTGGACCCTCGCCCGGGTCGTCCGCATCAGATCGCGCAGAAGGTACGCACCGAGGAAGCCGGTGGCGCCGGTGAGGAGGACCTCCTCGGGGTTTTCGACGGTCCGGTGCACCTCGGCCGCGGGGCGGATGTCGTCGGCGAGTCGTATCTCGGCTGCGAAATCCACGGCGGGCCGGGCCGCGGCTGCGTCGTCGGACGTGCCGGGCTCGCCGACCAGTTCATTGCGCAGGTACTCGGTGAGTGCCTCGAGGGTGGGGTGATCGAAGACGAGCGTGGTGGGCAGCCGCAGGCCGGTCACTTCCCCGAGGCGGTTTCGCAGCTCGACGGCGGTCAGCGAGTCGAAGCCCAGGTCGGTGAACGGCTGACGTTCGCCGATGGTGTCCGGGGCCGGATGGCCGAGGACCGCGCCGGCCTCGGCCCGTACGAGTTCCCGGACACGGCGGCGCTGCTCGTCCTCGGGCAGTCCCATGAGGTCTCGGGCGACGGAGCCGACAGGAAGGTCGCTGTTGCGCGCGACCGGCCGGGACGCGACGCGGACGAGGCCGCTCAGCACGGCGGGCAGCTGCCGGGGCTGCTCGCGCAGCGCCTCGATGTTCAGCGGGGTGGCGACGACGGTGGGCCGGTCGAGGGCGAGCGCGAGGTCCAGCAGGGCCGGGCCGCGCTCCGACTCGATGGGCGGGTATCCGGCGCGCGCGATGCGCTCCAGGTCGGCCGCGGTCAGGGCGCCGGTCGTGCCGGTCTGCGCCCACAGGCCCCACGCGACCGAGGTCGCCGGCAGGCCGAGGCCGGCCCGGTACTCGGCAAGCGCGTCGAGGAAGGTGTTGGCTCCGGCGTAACTGGACTGGCCCGCACCGCCGATGACACCGGCGAGCGAGGAGAACAGGACGAACGCCGACAGGCCGAGGTCCCGGGTCAGCTCGTGCAGGTGCCAGGCCGCGTCGGCCTTGGGCCGCAGTACGGCTTCGAGTCGCTGCGGGGTCATCGCCGTGATGAGGCCGTCGTCCAGGATGCCCGCCGCGTGCACCACCGCGGTGAGCGGGTGGGCCGGGGGGACCGCGGCGAGCACCCGGGCGAGTGCGTCGCGGTCGGCGGCGTCGCAGGCGGCGACGGTCACCTCCGCGCCCAGCGCCGCGAGTTCGGCCGCCAGCTCGGCGGCGCCGGGCGTGTCGGGGCCGCGTCGGCTGGTGAGCAGAAGCCGGGTCACACCGTGCCGCCGCACGAGATGCCGGGCGAAGAGCCCACCCAGCGTGCCGGTGCCGCCCGTGATCAGTACGGTGCCTTCGGTGTTCCAGGATCCGGAGGGCGCGCCGGCGGGTGTGGGCGGCACCCGGCGCAGCCTCGGCAGCAGCACTCGGCCGTCGCGGAGCGCCACTTGGGGCTCCCCGGAGGCGACGACCGCCGCCAGGACGTCCCGCGTCGGCACTTCACCGGCGGTGTCCACCAACACGAACCTGCCGGGGTGCTCCGACTGCGCCGACCGGAGCTGGCCCCATACGGCGGCCGAGCCCAGGTCGCGTATCGCGTCGCCGGGTGCGGCGAGCACCGCACCGTGGGTCAGCACGACCAGCGGTGTCTCGGCGAGGGCGTCGTCCGCCTCCCACGCCTGGACGAGGTCGAGGCCCCGGTGCATGGCTGCGTGCGCGGCCGCGACGGGGTCGTCCTGCTCCGCCGGAGTCAGGCGCACGAGAACGGCGTCCGCTTCGTCGGCCGGAGTCACCTCGTCGGGGCCCAACTCCACGATCCGGCACGGCGATTCGGGCCCGGTCAGTGCGATCGGGGTCCAGTGGGTGTGGAACAGCGCGTCGTGGTCGCGGGTGGCCGCCCGCTCGGCTGCTCCCGTCGAGACGGGCCCCAGAGCGATGGAGCCGATGGCGGCGACGGGCTGTCCGCCGCGGTCGGTGAGCAGCGCGGACAGGGTGCCGTCGGCAGACCGTGTGAGCCGGGCGCGCAGCGCCGTGGCGCCGGTGGCGTACAGCTGTACATCGCGCCAGACGGCGGCCGTCCGGGACGGCGACTCGGGCTCGGACGGCGCGTCGGTGAGCTGGGCGGCGTGGGTGACCGCTTCGAACAGCTCCGGGTGCAGACCGAACCTGGCGGCCTCGGCCAAGTCCCCTTCGGGCAGGGTGAGTTCGGCGTGGAGGGTGGTCTCGTCCGTGCGCCAGACCGACGTCAGCGCCCGGGACTTCGGGCCGTACGCCGCAGGGGCCGCGGCCGGCCGCTCGTAGGCGTCTGTGAGGTCGAGGGGCTCAGCGTCGGCGGGCGGCCACTGCCCGAGGGAGAAGGGCGCACCGCGTCCCCGTACGCTCAGCTTCGCTCGGGCGATCTGGGCCCACGCCACGTCGCCGTCCTCGGGGCGGGCGTGCACCGTGAGGGCACGGCTGCCCTCCTCGTCGGGTGCGCCCACCGCCACCTGGAGCTGGACGCCACCCCGTTCGGGCAGCACCAGCGGTGCCACGACGGCCAGTTCGGCCACGGCCGTGCAGCCCGTCTCGTCACCGGCCCGCAGGGCCAGCTCCACCAGAGCCGACGACGGCAACAGGGCCGTTCCGGCCACACTGTGCTCAGCGAGCCAGGGGTGGGTGTGCAGCGACAACCGGCTGGTGAACAGCGTCTGTTCGGAGCCGGCCACCGAGACGGCCGCGCCGAGCAGCGGGTGTCCGGTCGCGCTCATACCGAGTCCGGTGGCGTCGAGGGTCGCGGAGCCGGACTCGTACCAGTAGCGCTCGTGCTGGAAGGCATAGGTGGGCAGTTCGACGGGGCGCGCCCCGGTGTTCTCGAACAGCCGCGCCCAGTCGACCTGTCCGCCTCCCGTCTGGTACGCGCCCAGTGAGCCGAGGAACCGGCCGATGCCGCCGTCGTCGCGCCGGAGGGTGCTGGTGACCAGGGGGGTGTCGCCGAGGTTCTCCTGGAGCGAGGAGACCAGCACCGGGTGCGGGCTGATCTCGACAAAGACGCCGTGCCCCTGCTCCGCCAACGTCCGTGCGGAACCGGCGAATTCGACCGTGCCGCGCAGGTTGGAGTACCAGTACTCGGCGTCGAGGTGCCGGGTGTCCACCCAGTCGCGGGTGACCGTCGAGAAGAAGGGCACGGTGCCGGCCTGCGGGCGCACGGGGGCCAGTGCCGCCAGGAGCTCGTCCCTGACCGGCTCCACCTGGACGGAGTGCGAGGCGAAGTCCGTCGGGAAGCGCTTGGTCCGCGCGCCGTCCGCCTTGCACTCCTCGATGAACTCGCCCAGCGCGTCGCGCTCGCCGGCGACCAGCACCGAACTCGGCCCGTTCTCCACGGCGATGGACAGCTTGCCCTCCCATCGCCTGAGCCGCTCGGCGACCTCCTCGCGCGGCAGTCCGATCGCGCCCATCCCGCCGGTGCCCTGGAGCTTGAGTGCGATGACGCTGCGCAGCGCGACCACTCGGGCCGCGTCGTCGAGGGTGAGTCCGCCGGCGACGCAGGCGGCGGCGACTTCGCCCTGGGAGTGCCCGACGACGGCCGCCGGTTCCACTCCGTACGAACGCCACAGTTCGGCCAGCGACACCATGACCGCGAACAGCGCGGGCTGGACCACGTCGAGCCGTTCCAGCGAGGCCGCCCCCTCCGCGCCGCGCAGGACGTCCTCCAGCGACCAGTCGATGTAGGGCTCAAGGGCCTTGGCGCACTCCGCGACGCGCTGCGCGAACACCTCGGAGGTGTCGAGGAGTTCCCGGGCCATGGCGGGCCACTGGCTGCCCTGGCCGGGGAAGACGAAGACGGTCTTTCCGAGCTCCTCGGGGGTGCCCGCGGTGGCTTTGACGACATGGGCGGCTGAGATGCCCTCCGCGAGGGCATCGAGCCCCCCGAGGAAGTCGTCGCGCGTACGGCCCACGATCAGGGCGCGATGTTCCATGGCGGTGCGGGTGGTGGCAAGGGACAGTGCCACGTCCAGGGTGGTGGGAGCGGTGTCCCGGGCCGCGAAGGAGCGCAGCCTGCGGGCCTGGGCCCGCAGCGCCTCGGGGGTCCGGGCGGACAGCACCCAAGGGACCGGGCCGGCCGCCGAGGTCTCCCGGAAGGGTTCCGCCCCGGTGGACTCTTCAACCGGATCGTCTGCGGGTTCTTCGGCGGGCGCCTGTTCCAGGATGACGTGCGCGTTGGTGCCGCTCGCGCCGAACGCGGACACCGCGCCGCGCCGGGGGGCGCCGGTCTCGGGCCACGGCCGGGCCTGGGCGAGCAGTTCGACATCACCCGCCGACCAGTCGACGTAGGGCGTCGGTTCGTCGAGGTGGAGCATCCGGGGCAGCACGCCGTACCGCATCGCCTGGATCATCTTGATCAGTCCACCGACGCCTGAAGCGGCCTGAGCGTGACCGATGTTGGACTTGAACGAGCCGACGAGCAGCGGCCGGCCCGCGGGCCGGGTCTGGCCGTAGGTGGCCAGCAGGGCCTGGGCCTCGATCGGGTCGCCGAGGCGGGTACCCGTACCGTGCGCCTCGACGGCGTCGACGTCGGCGGCGGTCAGTTTGGCGTTGGCGAGGGCCTGGCGGATCACCCGCTCCTGCGAGGGGCCGTTCGGCGCGGTCAGGCCGTTGGACGCGCCGTCCTGGTTGACGGCGCTGCCGCGGACCAGCGCGAGGACGCGGTGACCGTTGCGGCGCGCGTCCGAAAGCCTCTCCACGATCAGCATGCCCACGCCTTCGGACCAGCCGATGCCGTCGGCGGCGGCCGAGAAGGGCTTGCAGCGGCCGTCCTCGGCGAGCCCGCGCTGCCGCGACCCGTCGATGTAACCGCCCGGGTGCGCGGAGATGTAGGACGCGCCGGCGAGCGCCAGCGTCGACTCTCCGGAGCGGAGCGACTGGGCCGCCAAGTGCAGGGCGACCAGGGACGAGGAGCAGGCCGTGTCGATCGAGACGGCGGGCCCTTCGAGGCCGAGGGTGTACGAGATGCGTCCCGAGGCCATGGAGCTGAGCTTGCTCGTCATCTGGTAGCCCTCGAACTCGTGGGGGCTGTCCAGGTCGAGGTAGCTCTGTTCCACCAGCCCGGCGAACACGCCCGTCCGGCTGCCTTTGAGGGAGGTGGGGTCGATGCCCGCCTGTTCCAAGGCCTCCCACGCGGTCTCCAGAAGCACCCGCTGCTGCGGGTCCATGGCGAGCGCTTCGCGCGGGGAGATCCCGAAGAAGCCGGCGTCGAACCGGGTGGCGCCGTCGAGGAACCCCCCTTGCCGGATGTAGATCTTGCCCGCCTTGGCCGGGTCCGGGTCGTAGAGGGCGTCGAGATCCCAGCCCCGGTCGGTCGGGAAGTCGGTGATCGCGTCGCCCTCGTCGAGGACGAGCTGCCACAACTCGTGCGGTGAGGAGACCCCCGGGAAGCGGCAGGCCATGCCGACGATCGCGACCGGCTCGTCCTGGCCCGCCTCCAGTTCGGCCACCCGCCGGCGCGACTTCTGGAGATCCGCGGTCACCCATTTGAGATATTCGACCAGTTTCTCTTCATTCGGCATCTGGACCTGCTTCTCCTTGGGTTTCTGAGCCACGACGGAACCGCTCAGTGCGTGCCACGGCCCAGCTCGCTGTCGATGAAGTCGAAGATCTCGTCGGCCGACGCCTCGGCCAGCCTGCTCGCGCCGTCGTGCCCCGCTTCCTCCTCGGGAGCCGGGCCGAGCTTCGCCAGCAGCACGCGCAGCCGCTCGGCCACCGCGTTCCGGTCCACGCCGGCGGGCCCAGCCTGCGCGATCGCGACCTCAAGCCCGTCCAGTTCGGCCAGCACCGAGGTCGCTCCGGGCTCCTGCTCCGCGGCGACCTGGGCGAGCACGTACTGGGTGAGCGCGGCCGGCGACGGGTGGTCGAAGACCGACGTCGCCGGCAGTGCGATACCGGTCGCCGCCTTGAGCCGGTTGCGCAGGTCCACCGCGGTGATCGAGTCGAAGCCCATCTCGTGGAAGGGCCGTTCGGCTGCCACGGTTCCCGCATCGTCGTGGCCGAGCACCTCGGCGACCACGGTGCGCACCAGGTCGAGCACGATGCGCCGGCGTTCGTCGTCCGGTACGCCGTCCAGCCGCCGCGCCAATGGTTCGGCTGCCGTGACGGTGTCGGGGGCAGCCCCCGCGGGGACCCTCACCAGGCCACGGAACAGCGGCGGTACGAGGCCGGCCGCGCGCATCGCGGGCAGGTCCACCGGGGTGGCGAGGAGGACCGGATCCGCACCGGCGAGCGCGGCGTCGAAGAGCGCCGTGCCCAACGGCGGCCCGACCGGCCGGAATCCGTCCCCGGCCCGGCGGGCCCGGTCCCTCTCGTCCCGGTCGGCGTTGATGCCGCCGGGCCCGCCCGGGAGGTCCCAGGTTCCCCAGGCGATCGCGGTGGCGGGCAGCCCCTGTGCCGCGCGGAGTGCGGCGAGCGCGTCGAGGTAGGCGTTGGCCGCCGCGTAGTGCGCCCGGCCCGGCCCGCCGAGGGCTCCGGTCGCGTCCGAGAACAGGACGAACGCCGCCAGGTCCAGATGCGCGGTCAGTTCGTGCAGATGCCATGCGGCGTCGGCCTTCGGACGCAGTACGGCATCCATCCGGTCAGGGTCGAGAGCGGCGACCGTACCGTTGTCCAGGACGCCCGCGGCATGGACAACGGCGGTCAGCGGGTGCTCGGCCGGTATCGCGTTGAGCACCTCCGCGAGGGCGTCACGGTTGGAGACATCGCAGGTGGCGACGGTGACCCGGCTTCCGAGACCGTCGAGTTCTGCCACCAACTCCGTTACGCCCTCGGCCTCTTGGCCCCGTCGGCCGACCAGCACCAGATGCCGGGCACCATAGTGTTCCGCCAGGTGCCGGGCGAAGAGGCCGCCCAGGGCGCCGGTGCCGCCGGTGATGAGTACCGTGCCCTCGGGGTCGAGCATCCGGCCGTGCCCGCCTTCGACGGAGACCCGCCCCAGCCGAGGCGCCAGCAGCCGTCCATCGCGTACGGCGGTGTCGGGCTCACCCGATGCGACGGCGGCCCTCAGGGTGGCGAGAGGCACGCCGTCGAGGCCCGAGGCGCTGTCGGTATCGACGACCAGGATGCGGTCCGGATGTTCGGCCTGGGCCGAGCGCAACAGGCCGCGTACCGTCGCGGCCGCCAGGTCTGCGGTGCCTGCCGTGCCACCGCTGGTGACGACGGCGAGCCGCGTTCCGGCGAGTCGTCGGTCGGCCAGCCAGTCCTGCACGAGCGCCAGCGCTCGGCCGGTCGCCGCCCGCACGGCCCGTGGTTCTCCGTCGGTACTGTCGGCGGGCGGCCAGGCGACGAGTACGGCGTCCAACGGCGTACCGGCCTCGACGGACCTGCCGATCGCTTCGACATCGTCGTGGCGAGCCAGACCATGCGCGTCCGAGCCGAGCACGGCGAGCCGATGCTCGCCCACGTCCGCACGGGGGGCGGTGACCGGAGCCCACTCGATGCGGAACAGAGCGTCCGCGCAGCGGCCCGAGGCTGCGGTGAACACCGCCTCGGCAACCTCATGGAAGGCGACGGAGTCCGCGGAAGCCACCAACTGGCCCTGCTCATCGGTCAGTTCGAGCAGCAGCGTGCGGTCGCCGGTCTCCTCCAGCCGGGCCCGTACGGCCGTGGCGCCCGCCCCGTGCAGTCGCACACCGCGCCACTCAGTGGGTACGAGGACGGCTCCTTCGGAGGCAATGAACGGGTGGTGGGCGAGCGCCGCGTCCAGGAGGGCCGGGTGCAGTGCAAACCCGTCCTCCGCGAGGTGCTCGGGCAGCCGGAGGTCCGCGACGGCCGCGTTCGGCCCAGGCCTCGGCCGGTCACCGCCCGCGCCAAGGGTGCCGTCGACGTACAGGGTCCAGGGCGCGTCGTCCCGCTCGGGGCGCGCGTACACGCCGAGCGTTCGCTGCCCGTCCGCGTCCGGGGGCCCGACCCTGACCTGGAGCTGGGTCACCGCATCGACCGACAGGACGAGCGGCGTACGGAGTACGAGACTGTCCACGCCACCGGCCGAGACCGTCTCGGCCGCGCGGGCCGCCAGCTCCACGAGCGCGCCGGCCGACAGCACGGGGCTGCCGAACGCCGTGTGCTCGGCGAGCCACGGGTGGGTGCGGGAGGAGATCCTGCTGGTGAACAGCGCCCCGTCGCCACCGGCCAGTTCGAGGGACGCGCCGAGCAGAGGGTGCCCGGTCGCGCTCATTCCGGGGACGTCGGCCGTGTCGTCCGCCGTGCGGTCGTCGAGCCAGAACCGCGCCTGCTGGAAGGCGTACGTGGGAAGGTCCGTGTGGCGGGCCCCGCTGCCGGCGAAGAACGCCTTCCAGTCGACCGGGACTCCTTGGGCGTGGATCTGGCCCAGCCCCGCGACGAGCGTGTCGGTCTCGGACCTGTCGCGGCGCAGCAGGGACAGCGCCAGGTGTTCACCCGGCTCTGCGTCGAGCGTGTCCTCGGCCATGGAGGACAGCGTTCCGTCGGGTCCCAGCTCCAGCAGTGTGGTCACACCCTCACCGGCCAGCGTACGAACGGCATCACCGAAACGGACAG
>NZ_JBIWHT010000014.1:0-185736 GCF_044764265.1 Streptomyces sp. NPDC094147
CATATCCAGCACCACCCCGAACTCATCGACGGCTGCCTCACCGAAACCGGGCTGGTCCTCACGCCACACCCGACATGAACCCGAAAGGGTCAGTAACTGCAGAGCCCCGGTGAGACATCGCTCGGATCTGTCACGTACCCAGGATCGCAGTCCCAGCGAGCCTCCGGAACCCCTTCTGGCGCAGGCGCCCTGGGTAACACCCGTGACTAGTTCAGAGAAACCTGTACAGCCACTTCGTCGACACCTTCCGCACCGATCTCATCGCGGCATTCCTCCGCGTGCCCGACCCGAACGAGGGGCGCAGCAAGTGGGACCGGGTCGGCAACCCGTTCGGTGAGCTGATCGCCAAGACCCCAGCAGCCCGGCGCTGGCAGCTCCTTCTCGCCCAGGTGGCAGCCGCCTATGAGCAGCAGGCCATGGGCGACCAGGCCTGGCGGGGCGGCATCGACTCCATGACCGCGGCCTGGCTGAGGTTCCTCCAGGGCGAGGGCTACGCGCTGTCTGAGATCGAGGAACAGACCCTGGCGGCCGCCGATGCGCAGAAGGCGGAGCGAGCCGCCAAGGCTTCGGTGGGCGACGCGGAGCAGGACGCAGCCTGAACCCGGCGCCCTGTTGGGGAGGCCCGCCACAAGGGCCTCCCCCGCGAGTCCACACCCATGTTGACCTGCATGAACATGATTGACACTCCTTCCATGGTTAGTAGAATAACTATATCGCCGGAAGCGCCCGACCAGGAACGAGCCCATGGCCATCACCATCGACCGAACCACCGTCCTCAAAGCCCTAGAAACCGCAGACCGTCCCCTCCAGCGATACGACCTCGTCATGGAAATCTTCTGGACCGCCGGATACGACCGCGCCACCTACCGCACCGTCTACGACCTGCGCGGCGACCACTCCCAGTGCACCCGCCTGATCGACACCCTCCGAGCAGACGGCGAAATCATCCTCCTGCCCTCCACCGAATGGCGGCAGGCTCTCGGCCCCGACTTCGACACCACCACGGGCCACGGCAAGCGCGGCCACTACTGGTACGCCACCCGCGACCAGCACACCCGCTGAACCCAGGCAGACCGCGACCGCGCCGACCGCATAGCCACCATCACCGCCCGCCTGGAAGCAGCCGCCCTTCCACACCTCCACGTCCGGCACACCGTGTGGACCGACGACGGCGCCCTCGTTCACGACGGGCACCCCGACGCCCAGCACTCCGACCTGGAGATCTGCGCGCCAGACGGAGCCCGCGTCGGCGAGGTCACCTGCAACTACGGCCCCACCGACACCGATAACCCCGACGCAGCCCTCGCAGGCGCCCGAGCCTCGGCAGAGCTCTTCGCCCACGCATCCGCCGACCTCACCTTCCTCCTCGACCTCCTCAACGGCGGAGACCGCAAGTGACGACGCTCTCGGGAGTCGGTACGGATGCAAGCAGCGGAGTTGTTCGCTCAGCAGGTCAAGCCGCCCGAGGTCGCCCGGCGGCTGCGGGTGAGTGTGAAGTCGACGTACCAGCGCGCACGGCCGCCCAGGGTCTGTTCAGGCATATATCCCCCGAGGGCCCCCACAGGGGCGGGCCCTCTCACTCCAGCTCGAAACGCGGGCCCTGAGGTACGGGGGCGGCTACGGGGGCGGCAGCCGGCACGGGGGCCTTTCGGTGGTTCTCCCAGATCTCGTCCGGCTCCGACTCCGTCTCGCTGTCACTGTCGTCCGCCGCCTTGATGAGCGGCCCCTTCCTAGCGACCTTCTGATCCTGGTTGAACTGTTTGATGGAGTCCTGGAGCAGGTTCGGGTTCTCCAGGAGCGGCAGTCGCATGCCCGGGGCGTCGAGCCCGGTGGCGGCCTTGTACAGGCCGCGGGCAAAGCTGGTGCAGTTGTAAGTCGCCAAGTTGTAGTCCCGGTTGACCCGCGCGTACGCCCTGACCTTCTGAGCCTGCCCTTCGGTGAGACCGATGGGATCCAGCTTGGCGGTCGCGTTGACCGGCTGGTCGTAGTCCGTTTTCACGACACCCGGTACGGTTCTGAGAGCGCCGGCCGCGTTCATTCTCTCAGCCGGGAAGAACCCGTACGTAGTGCAGTGTGCTTTGCGGCCCGGCTCCTTTTTGTACAGCGCGACCCAGGCATGTCCGAAACTCCCCGCTGAGAATTCGGCTCGATGCGTCCTGCTGGATTTACTGACCTGGATCTGAAGAAGGTACTGGGGCTCGCCCGGCACCGGGGCCCCGTTGGCCGTGGGGGGCATCGCGGCTTCCCTCTGATCGGCAGGGGCCAGGGCTTCGACGGGCTCGGCTGGCTCCTCGTCGGGCACCCGTTGCAGAGCGGCATCCGGCATGCGCTGAAGCTGCCGTATCCGTGGGGACTCCGACCGGAGTTCCCCCGTCTGCTCCGGCGTCCAACGATGGCCCGCCTGACGGAGCATCTGCACGACGGCCGCGTTGCCCGCCACGGCTTGGAGAGTAAGAAGCCCAGCGGGCACGCCGCGGCCCGGAGCCTGCGTCCTGGCAGGTGCGAGACGGGGCTGCTGCCCCTTGCCGTTGGCAGTGGGGGTTTGCTCGTTGGCGTGCATGCGCGCCCTTCAGGGGAGTGGAGGCAGGGTCCGGGATGCCGTTGCCCGTCCGCCGGCCGCACGGGCCTCCGGCGAGCAACACCCCCTGCGTGGGGACGGTTTCACACGCCACCAACGTATTACTAACGGCCGCCCAACGCCCGCACTCCACCGCGTTACTGATCTCGGCTCGTTAGAGCGATATTGGTGTGTCGAGACCGCATTTGACGCGCGCCCACACTCACTCCACTGGGTTCAGGTCGGGCGAGTAAGCGGGCAGCAGGAACACCGTCAGCCAGTCGCGCTCGGCGACCAACTCGCGCATCTGGTAGGAGACATGGGTGTGTTGAGCCGGTCCCACACCAACACGACGGGCGCCTAGACCAGCTGGTGGACGCCGTCCAGGAGCGCGATGTAGTCGCGCTCACTCATGCTGCGGCACCGGCCCTCTCCCCCAGGGCGGGCGAGCAGGCGGTGACACAGGCGGGTACGGAACCCGGGCCTCATGGCGATCGGCCCGGCCACCGACAGACGCCCGGACCGGCGGCCGCTGACCGTCACGACCGGAGGGACACCACGCCGGCCTCAGGTGCGTCCTTTGGGCGGCCGGCGGGTGAAGCCTGCCTCGTCCTCGAAGCAGATCCATCCCCCGCAGGCCGCCCGGGCTCTTTTGCTTCCGCCCAGGTCGCCCCCTTCCGCACCGCCACCGCCTGCCCGTCGCGCTCGGCCACCCTGCGGGCGGGCATCTGCGGCTTGAAACCGAGCCAGCGCATCAGCCTGGTGGCGACCGAAACGCTGTAGGGGACATGGAACTTCCTCCCGATCAGCGTCGCCACCCGCGCCACCGTCCACACCTGGTCCTCCACCCAGGCGTGCGCGCCCGGACCCTGCGCGAGACAGCCGGCGAGCAGCGCGCGGACAACCGGCACCAGCCCCCGCGAAACGAGCGCCGCGGATCCACCCTGACGCCACAACTCCTGCCACTGGTAAACCGACTTCACACTCACCCGCAGCCGCCGGGCGACCTCAGACGGCTTAACCTGCTGAGCGAACAACTCCGCCGCTTGCATCCGCACCGCCTCCCGGCGCTGCCGAGCCACCGCCGTCAACCGCCCCCGTCCGCATATCTCACACACCACCGTCTACCGTCAACACCCCACCACCATCAGGACGTTCAACAAACAGAACCCTGACGCGCCGAGATCAGTAACGCGCACCCCGACAGGGCGAACACCTCGGGCAAGCCCACGCGAGCTCCACCTCCGGCCGACAACTGGCGCACCGGGCCACAACGGTCCGCGAAAACCCCGCCAAGCAGCTCAGCAGCGGCGAGACCTTCATCATCCTCGGCCGCCCCAACGTCCTCTGCTTCAGCCCTGAAGCCCCCTCGGCGCCACCCACGCCGGCAGCGCCCTGCTCCTCCACCAAGACCGCGCCGCAAACACGGACATCTCCAGGCAAGAGCTCATCAATCTCTACTCCAAAGCGACCAGAGATTGGCTCAAAAACAACGCTGCACCAATCGCCGGATTGACCACGAAAACCGATCTACCAGTCACCGTGTCCGCCCGACTCCGCATCAACTGGTCTCAGACGCCCGAGATCGAGTACGTCGTGTCGCGAGGCGTGTGGGGCGGGGTATCGGCCGTGTAGTGCAAGTGCAGAACGGTGTAGTGCGACTGGCCTTGCTGACCTGGCCTGGGGCGGGCAGTGTCGAGACGGACTGTCACGGGGTACGAGTGGAAGCGGCCGACGGCACAGTAGGGGACGCAATCGTTCACCCTGTCCAAGCCCTGGGCTACGGCCGATGTCGGTCCCCACTGCGTCCAGCGCAGGGAGACAAGGCCGTTGTTGCCGTCACCACAGGCGATCAAATAGCTGCCGGGCCGGACCTGAGAGTGCCCTGAACAATCAACTACGACGGTATTGGACCCCCCAAGTTGCCCCTTGGCGGCGGCTGGCCCGACAGTTGCGACCATGGCCGCAACTGCGCCGATGAAAACTGCTGACTTGATCTTCTGCCGCCGCATGTCTGCTCCTCGGACACTTCAGCTGGAAGCGAGTACGCCGCGAGAGCGTCGTGTCGGCGCTGTTCCCATTGTCCACTTCCATCTCCACGCTGCGACCGCGCCAGCGACATGCCACCCTTCTCAGTGAAAGCCGGACCTCGACTCCTGCCGTAGAGACGGTCACCGGCATCGCTTTCTTGGCGATCCGCGAACCCTGAGTGGTGCTCATCGCTTCGCGCGCGGGGACACTCACTAGCACCTTTGGACATCGCCCAGCTCCGCCGCCCTCCCCTGCCCCAGGAGCTTGGTGACCCTGGCGGCCCTGAAATGCCGGTCACCTTGAGGTTGTTTCCCCGGCATGCGTCCCCCTGGAATGCCGAGATTTCACGCCGCCCCCTGCGGCATGAAAAGGTCGCTCCGGACCGGGACCGGAGGGACCTTTCAACTGCTTCATACCTGGTCAGGCACGGTGGGCGTGGACGGTTTCGAACCGCCGACATCTTGACTTGCAAGAGTGTCAGGTAACCGAACCGGCCACCCATGACCCATCCGATGAAGAAATCGCAGAACACTTACGAGGACTGGGCTCCAGTGCTGCTATTGCACACTCTTGCAGGTCAGATCCATAGTGTCGGTTCGCGGGGGGTAGAAAATGGATTCCTCGCACTCGGCTTGGCAACCACGGCTAAAACCGCCTCCACTGCGAATCCACCTGGGACACTGCCACCCAACGCATGACGCTCCTCGCCTAAGAACGTGCCAAGGGACCATCAGCGGGGCTCCGTCGACCTAAACGACCTTCCGAGACTCTGCTCTACGAAAACAACCACACAACCCGTCCGACGCGACTCAGCTACTCACTCGGGCGTCCGCCCCACAGGGGAGTCCGGACTCCCCCGTGATTCGGTGATTCTTCCGGCTCGCGAACAGGAAGCGGTGGTCACGTTTCCGCCTCTGTCGATCTCAATGACAGAGGCGCCCCTCACTTGAGCAGGACAAATGAGTCCTCACTGCCCATCAAGGAGCGAGATGCTCAAGCGATCTGGCACCAAGGGTGAGGCACAGGAAGTCACACCTGTCCTCGAACCGCCCACCAATCGGCAGGCCAGCTCGCCCTACACCCAGGGCCATGAACTCCTCAATCCCTACTGTCCCCCGCTTGTCCCCCGGCTCACGAAAATTGCCTCCCGGACACCTGTCCGAGAGGCCAATCCTCATGTATCACCTGGTCAGAGCACCGGCACGCGAGGTCTACAAACCACGTCCGCCGCAGACGGAGAGCGCGGGCTGGCGATCGAGATTGCTCATGCGGTCAACCTATCCCTCTCGGGGCACCGAGCCCCAGGATCCACGCACAAGCCCGCGAGGTCCGGTCGGCGCTCGGCTTTCGGCAGGTCAGATGGGCGGCGCCGGGGGCCGGTTGGGCTGTGTTTCCGGTGGGCCCAGCGGCCCGCGCCCCGGGTGCGTCGGTTGTCGGCGCCTTCGCCCGAGCAACCCGCCGCCGCCCCTTCGGCACCCCACCCCCCGACGTTCTACATCATGTAGTAGATTCCCGTGGCAGCCCCCGCCGGGCCGGTCGTTACGGCTGCTCAGGGTGGCGCTGCTTCACGTGCTCTTCAGGAGGCTGATCGGCTGTGCCCCGTCGCAACATCCCGGATCACGTCCGGCCCACCGACCCGCCCCGCACCGGACGCATCACCATTGTGTCCGCCAGTGTGGGGGCTGGGCACGACGGTGCCGCCGACGCCCTCGCAGTGCAGTTGGAAGCGGCCGGGTTCGTGGTGGACCGGCACGACTTCCTCGATCTGCTGCCAGCCCGGCTCGGCCGGGTCCTGTCCGGTACGTATCACCGGCTCCTGACCACCGCGCCCTCCGGCTATCAGCGGATCTACGCCGCCACCGAACGCTCCGGCGCCCCCGGTCCCGTGATCCGCGCCCTGTTCCGCAGCGCCGAGCGCCGCACGCTCCGGGCGATCGGGCCGCACGCGCAAGCGGTCGTGTCCACCTATCCGGGCGCGAGCCAGGTGCTCGGCGCGCTGCGGCGCAGCGGGCGACTGGGCATCCCCGCGCTCACCTACCTCACCGACTTCTCCGTACACCCGCTCTGGGTGGCCCAGGGCATCGACGCGCACCTCGCGGCCCATGCCATTCCGGCGGCGCAGGCGGCCGCCCTCGGCGCGGCCCGCGTGATGGTGACCGGCCCGGTGACGGGAACCCGGTTCACCGCGGCCGGTGAGGCCGAACGCCGGTCCGCCCGCGACGAGTTCGGCCTCCCCCACGATGCCGCGCTCGCGCTGCTGGTCGCCGGGTCCTGGGGGGTCGGCCCGGTGCGGGAGTCCGCCGCGGAGATACGGGACAGCGCGGCCGCCGAACCGGTCATCGTGTGCGGACGCAACGCGGCGCTGGCCGAGCAGTTGCGCGCCGACGGGTTCCGGTACGTGCACGAGTGGGTGCGGGACATGCCGCTGCTGATGCGCGCCTGCGACGTCCTCGTCCAGAACGCCGGCGGGCTCACCTCGATCGAGGCCTTCGCCAGCGGTCTGCCCGTCGCCAGCTACCGGTGCATACCGGGCCACGGGCAGACCAACGCGGCCGCCCTGGACGAGGCGGGACTCGCCGCCTGGATACAGGAACCGGAGGACCTCACCTCCGTGCTCTCCGATCTCGTCAAGGGACCGCTCGGGGAGCGCCAGCGGTCCGCCGGTCTCGCCCTGTTCTCCTCGGGTACCGGTCCCGTCGCCGCCATCACCGGAGCGACCGTCCCGCCTCCGGTTGCGGCGAAACGCCCCCGCCGGGCCCGGCCCAGGCCGGCGTTGGCGGCGGTCGCGCTGGCCGCCACCGTCTCGTTCGGGATCGGCGCGCCGCTCGCCCATGCCTACGGGTCCGACCCCGGGCGGCTCTCCACGCTCGCCCACAATCTCTTCGAGAGGTACGAACTGTGAGCTCCCGTACCACCAGGGCCGCTCTGCTCGCCGCCACCGGGGCGCTGCCCGCCCTCGCCGCCGCGTACGCGGCTCCGGCCGTGTCCACCTTCGGCCCGCTGCGCAACCGCACGATGCCCCGGCTCTCGGGGCAGGGCGACCCCGACCACATCGCGCTGACCTTCGACGACGGGCCCGACCACCTCTCCACCCCGCACTTCCTGCGCCTGCTGGACCGCGAAGGGGTGCGGGCGACGTTCTTCCTGCTCGGCTCGATGCTCGTCCGCTCGCCGGGGCTCGCCAAGGAGATGGCCGCCGCCGGGCACGAGATCGGCGTGCACGGCTGGGCGCACCGCCCGCTGGTCCTGCGCGGCCCGCGCACCACCCGTGACGACCTCGCGCGGGCCCGCGACCTGATCGGCGACGTCACCGGTGAGCGGCCGCGCCTCTTCCGGCCGCCGTACGGGGTGATGAGCACGGGTGCCCATCTGGCCTGCCGGGACCTCGGGCTGACGCCCGTGCTCTGGACGGCCTGGGGCGAGGACTGGCGCGGCCGGGCCACGCCCCGCTCGGTGCACGACACGGTGATGGGCTCGCTGCGCGGCGGCGGCACGGTGCTGCTGCACGACTCCGACTGCACCTCCGCCACCGGCTCGTGGCGCACCACACTGGCCGCGCTGCCCACCCTCCTGGACACCTGGCGCGACAACGGCTGGCGGACCGGACCGCTGCGCGACCACGGCTGCGACCGGCTCTACGCCGCGTAGTAGCTTGGGGTCCGCCCGGTGGTCATCGGGCGGACAGGTTGACGAAGGAGTACGAGCGTGACGGACGACGGCGCCGGGACGGCCGGGCGGCGGGCGCCCGGCGAGCTGGAGAACGAGGTGCTCGCCGCGCTCTGGGCGGCCGGAGCGCCCGCCGCGGCCGGCAGCGTCCGCGAGCAGGTGGCCGGCGCCCCCGCGTACACGACGGTCCTGACCATTCTGTCCCGGCTGCACGACAAGGGCCTGGTCACCCGGCAGCGCGCCGGACGCGGCTACCTCTACTCCCCCGTACGGGACGAGGCGGGGCATGCCGCGGCGGGGATGCGGGCCCTGCTGGAGAGGGGCGGCGACCGGGCCGCGGTGCTCGCGCGGTTCGTCTCCGAACTCGGCACCGAGGACGAAGAGATCCTTGAGCAGCTGCTGCGCGGGCACAAGGAGGGCTGAGCGGTGCTCGTCGCCCTCTTCACTCCGCTCGCGGTCAGCGTGGTGCTCGCCCTGGCGGCGCCCTGGGCCGGCGGTCGGCTGCCGCCGCGCATGGCGGCCTGGCTCTTGACGGTCGCCTCGCTCGTCGCGGCCCTCGGCACGGCGACCGCGCTGGGCATGACGGCCTTCACCCTCATCGGGCAGATCCCGGTCGTGGCCGCGGAAGGCGAGTGGTCGCCGGGCGTGCTGGCCGCGCAGGCCCCGGTCAACTCCTTGGTCGCCGCCGTCTGCGCGCTCGCCCTCGCCGGGGGCGTGGGCGCGCTCGCGGTCAGCGCCTGGCGGCAGACGGCGATCTGGCTGGCGGCCCGCCGCGAGAGCCGCGCCCTGCCAACTGGCAGTGATCTGGCGGTGGTTGACGATCCGGTGCCGCAGGCGTTCGCGCTGCCCGGGTCGCCCGGCCGCGTCGTCGTCTCGTCCGGGATGCTGCGGGCGCTGTCCGCCGACGAGCGCACCGCGCTGCTCGCCCACGAGCGGGCCCATCTGCGCCACCGCCACCATGTGTTCCTGCTGGTGCTGCGCCTTGCGTCGGCGCTCGACCCGCTGCTGCGGCCCGTCGCGCGGGCGGGGAGTTTCGCGGTGGAGCGCTGGGCCGACGAAGAGGCCGGCACCCTGGTGGGCGACCGGCCCCTGGTGGCGCGGGCGGTCGCCCGTGCGGCGCTGGCGGCCAAGCGGGCCCCGCGGCACTCGCTCGCGGCGACCGGCGGCCCGGTGCCGCAGCGCGTACGGGCGCTGCTCGCTCCGCCGCCGCCGTTCCGCCGCGATCTGGTCGCGGCGCACGCGCTCCTGATGGTGATCTGCTGCGTCAGTCTGGCGCTGTCCGCCAACGACATGGACCAGCTCCTCGACACGGCCTCGCCCGGACACCTGCACACGGCGGCCGACCGGGCCCATCACCACCACGAACACTAGGGCGGGTCCGACGGGTCCCGGCCGGACTCGTCGGACCCGCCCTGTCGGCGGGGGCCGCTCAGGTCGCGAGCAGGCCCCGGCCCAGCCAGTCGGAGGAGTCCTTGACGCCCGGCAGCGCGAAGAAGTAGCCGCCGCCGGTCGGGGAGATGTAGTCGACGAGCGGTTCGTCGATGAGCCGCTCCTGGGTCGCCTCGAACTGCCGCTTGACGTCCTGCTGGTAGCTGCAGAAGGCCAGGCCCATGTCGAGGTTGCCGACGTTGTCGATGCCCCGGTCGTAGTTGTAACCGCGGCGCAGGATGCGGGAGTTGTCGGTCTCCGCGGTCCTGGGGTTGGCGAGGCGGATGTGCGCGGTCATCGGGATCGCGTTGCCGTGCGGGTCCTTGGCGTAGTTCGGGCTGTCGGTCTCGGCCGCGCCGTCCAGCGGGGCGCCGGTGTCCTTGCGGCGGCCGAACATCTTCTCCTGCTCGGTGAGCGAGACCCGGTCCCAGAACTCGACCAGCATCCGGATGATCCGGATGACCTGGTAACTGCCGCCGACCGCCCAGGACGGCTCGCCGAGCGAGTCGCCGACCCAGATCAGCCGGTCGGTCTCGCGCGCGGACTTCACGTCCGGGTTGACGATGCCGTCCTTGAAGCCGAGCAGGTTGCGCTGGGCGCCGGAGGGGCGGGGCGCGTTCTGGAAGCCGTCGATGCGCCACTTGATCTGCATGGCACCGCGGGTGTGCCGGGCTATGTCGCGCAGCGCGTGCAGCACCACGTCCTGGCGTGCGCCGCAGATCTGCAGCGAGAGGTCGCCGTGGCATTCGGCGGCCTTCAGATTGTCGTTGGGGAAGGTCCGCATGGGCGTGAGGCGCAGCGGCTTGGCCTTGGCGAGTCCGTACCGGTCGTCGAAGAGCGAGGCGCCGACGCCGACCGTGATGGTCAGCTCGTCGGCGGGGACCACCGGACCCAGGATGCCGTTGTCGGACGGCGGGGCGCCGACTCCGAGGTCGTCGGGGGCGCCGCCCGCGGTCAGGAAGCGGGCCCGTTCGGTGATGGTCCGCAGCAGGTCGGCGAGGTCCTTGCGGCCCTGAGCGATGACGTCGAGGGAGACGAAGGCGGCGGCCGCGGGCTGCGGGGTGAGGATGCCGGCCTGGTGGGCGCCGTGGAAGGGCACCTTCCCCGAGTCGGCGGTACCCGCCGCGTGCGCCTCGGTGGGACGGGCCTGGCTCAGCGCGAATCCCCCGCCGGCCAGGACCGCCCCGGCCGCTCCCGCGCCCAGGGCCGACTTGACGAACGAGCGCCGTCCGGCGGGGCAGCCGCCTTGCGGGGCAGGGGTTTCGGCGGGCATGTCGGGGTTCCCTTCGGGGCGTGCGGCAGATCGTGCGTCGTTCATCAGGCGGACTTCCGGATCTCCAGGAGGTCCGGCACCGGGGACAGGTCTTCGAGCAGCTGCCCGGTCGCGCCGTTCAGCCGGGTGCGGGCGGCCGGGTCCAGCTTGTCGACCGGCGTCCAGCTCTGGTCGTGGTGCGCGGCGTCGAGCAGCTTCTGCACCCGGTCGATGTCGCCGTCGACCCTGGGGAGCAGCTGGGCGTCGCGGGTGGCGAGCAACGGCCGCAGCACGCCGAGGAGTTCACGGGTTCCGGCGAGGTTGGCGTCCGCGGTGGCGAGGCTGGTCCCGCTGCCCTGGTCGGCGTCGCCGGTCAGCTCGAACTGGAGGGTGTTCTCCAGGATCTCGTGGGTACGCAGCGGCAGGTCGGCCGGGTCGAAGTCCTGGGTGGGGAACGCCTTCTGGAGACCGGCGGTGTCCTCGGCGAGGTGGGCGGCGGGCGCGGTGAGATCGCTCGCCGACTGGCCGTGCCACAGGCCGTACTCGATCCGGTGGAAGCCGCTGAAGTCCTTGTCGTTCACGCCGTCCGGCAGCCCGGCGGGGCGCCCGTTGATCTTCTTGTCGAAGTCCTGGAAGGTGCCGTAGGCGGCGCCGAGCGAGGAGTAGGTGCGGTGCGCGGTGAGCCAGTCGGTGCGCGCGGCGTCGAGGTTGCCGCCCGCGATGTCGTCGCTCAGCTGCTTGGTCTGCGCGACGAGGGTGGTCAGGCCCTGGCCGACGTACTGCTTGTACGAGGTGAGCGGTGCGGCGAGGTCGGCCTCGGAGACGGGCACGACGGCCTTGGCGGCGCCGCCGCCGCTGACGCGTACGGGTACGGAGGTGACGGCCTTGCCGCCGGTGGGCACGCAGCGCCAGGCGTAGGAGCCGCCCGCGACGGTGGCGACCAGGTCGCGGGTGGTGCCGGGGGCCAGGCCCTCGATCTCGCCGTACACCGCGTTGCTCGCCGGGTCGATGAGGTAGACCTCGGAGGCCTTGTCGCCCGTGTTGTGCATCTGGAAGGTCTGCCGGCCGGGCTTGGGCGCGGCGAATCCCTTGCCGCACTCCTTCTCGGAGACGGCGATGGTCTGGGCGTCGGCGGGCTTGGACTTGCCGAAGGCCACGACGCCTCCGGCGACGGCGGCCGGGACCGCGACGACGGCCACCGGGACCACCCAGGCGGGCCGCTTGCGGGTACGGACCGGCGCCTCCTCGGCGGGCTTCGCCTCCGGGGCGGGCTTGGCGTCGGCGGAGGAGCGCACGCCCCGCACGAACAGCGTCATGACCACGGCGAGATAGCCGATGTACGCGATGACCTGGAGCCAGGTCATCGTCGGCGTCAGGTTGAACACGCCCTGGACGAGGGTGCTGTACCAGGCGCCGGGGTCGATGCTCTGGCTCAGGTCGACGGCGTACGCGGACTTGCCGGGCAGCACCCCGCCTTCCTGGAGGTCCCGCAGTCCGTAGCCGAGCACGCCGGCCGCGATGACGATGAGGACGGCGCCGGTGGCGGTGAAGAACTTCGTCAGGTTGATCTTCAGGACGCGGCGGTAGAGGCCCCAGCACAGGCCCGAGGCGATGACGATGCCGATTCCGGCGCCGATCATCGGGCCCGCGGATTCGCCGGCCGCCCGCGCCGTGGTCCACAGGAACAGGGCGGTCTCCAGGCCCTCTCGGCCCACCGCGAGGAACGAGGTGACCACCAGCATGCCCGCGCCCATGGCGAGCGCCCCGGTGACCTTCTCCTTGATCTCGCCGGAGAGGCTGCGCGCGGAGCGGCGCATCCAGAACACCATCGCCGTGACGAACGCCACGGCGATCACGCTGAGCGTGCCGCCGAACGCCTCCTGGGCGGTCGCGGACATGCTCGCGGCGGTGAAGGTGAGCACCGCCCCGAAACTCATGGCGAGCGCGACCGCCGCGAGCACCCCGGTCCATACCTGCGGCAGGCGGGACTTGGCCCCGGCCCGTACGAGTGTCGCGACCAGGATCGAGACGATCAGCCCTGCCTCAAGCCCCTCCCTCAAACCGATCAAAAAGCTCGGAAACGCGTCGTCCAACATGCCGTTCTCCCCAGCCCTGCAAAGGCGTGCCTCGCCTCAGTTAGCGAAGGCATACCTTAATCAATGAGGACTAAGGCGTCTACACAGGTGTAGTCAGGTACCTCCGGCGCCCGTGCCGGGCGGGCTGCGGACGCCGCTCCCCTGTCTAGTCGTTGTTCCACAGCTGGGCGTGCTGACTGGCGTCACAAGGTGTCACCATCGCCCCGTTGCTGCCGACTTCGAGACACTCCCCACTGGACGTGTTCCTGATGGTGCTGCCGGACGAGGCACGGGAGCCGATGCGCCAGTGCTGGCCGCCGGACTGCCCACAGGGGAAGGCAGTTGCGTAGCCGGTGAAGCCGCCGCCGGCTCCGCCGAAGTCGCTGCCGCCGACGAGGCAGTAACCGGTGGCCTTGCTGATCAGCTCGAAGCTGCCGTCGGACGCCGGGGAGAAGGTCCACGCGTAGGACGCGCTGGAGGAGCAGGGCCCGTACGACGCGCCGGTGCCACCGCTGCTCAGGCACTGGCTGTTGGAGACGTTCTTCACACGGTAGGTGCCCGGCGAGCCGATCGTGGACCCGGACTGCGGGGGTGGGTCGGCCGGGGGCGGCTGGTTGCCCTGGGTCCCGCCTCCCGGCTTTCCGCCCGAGGACCCGCCGGACGAGCCGCCGGAGGCTCCGCCCGCGCCGGTGGCGCCGCCGGTGGCGGCCGGGCCGCCCTGGTGCGGATCGGCCCCCGGGGGCGGCGCGGCCGGACCCGAGGCGCCCGGGGAAGCCGGCGGGGCGCTCTGGCCGGGACTCGGTGCGCCCGACTGCTGCGGCTGCGCCGAAGCACTGGGACCCGGGTGTCCCGCGGACGGCGACCCGGCCGACGAAGCGGCGGCGGGCGGCGCCGCGCCGCGCGGGGAAGAGTCGTACGGCAGGAGGTTGACGCCGATGACCGTCCCGGTGACCAGCACGGCGGCGGGGATGACGGTGACCAGCACGCGGGTGCGGCGTTCGCGGGGCTTCTTGGCGACGGGCGCGACCAGCGGAAGCTCTGCTTCCGGCTCGGTACGCGGCCGCAGCCTCAGGGTCGACTCGCTGACCTCGCCGGCCTCGGGAACCTTCGCGGCGAAGGCGGCCCGTTCGGACAGCCGGTCCCTGACGGACTGCGGCCACGCCACGGCCCCGGGCGCCACGTGGTCGCGGGCGAGGTCGAGCAGTTCGGCCGCCGACGGCCGGGCCGCCGGGTCCTTGGCGAGGCAGGACTCGACGACGGCGGCCAGCTCCGCGTCGACCTCGCGCACCGGGCCGAGGTCGGGTTCCTCGTGCACGATGCGGTAGAGCTGGGCGTGCCCGGCGCCCTCGCCGAAGGGCGGGCGTCCGGTCGCCGCGTAGACGAGCAGGCAGCCGAGCGAGAAGACGTCAGAGGCGCCGGTCAGGCGCAGGGTGCCCGCGGCCTGTTCGGGCGCCATGTACGCGAGCGTGCCGATGACCATGCCGGTCTGGGTCAGTCGGCTCTGGTCCGCGGCCCGCGCGATCCCGAAGTCGATCACGGTGAGGCCGTCGAGGGTGAGCATCACGTTGGAGGGCTTGAGGTCCCGGTGCACGATCTCGCGCGCGTTCACCGCGCCCAGGCAGGAGGCCATGTCCCGCAGCAGCAGCCAGAGCGCCTCGGGCGGCAGTGAGCCGCCGTGCAGGTCCACTGCCGCGTCCAGGGTGAGTCCGGGGATGTACTCGGTGGCGAACCACGGCGGCTTGGCGGTGCGGTCGGTGGCAAGCAGGGCGGCGCTCACGCCGGTGGGCAGTCGGGCGAGGTTGTCGAGTTCGTGCCCGAAATGACGCAGGAAGTCCTGGTCTTCGGCCAGCATCGGCAGGACCTGCTTGACCGCGGTGAAACGCCCCGACGCGACGCCGAGGTAGACCCGGCCCATCCCGCCGGAACCGAGCCTGCCGACGAGCGGGAACGAACCGATCTGCCGGGGGTCGTCCGCCGCCAGCGGCACGGCCCCGCTGCCCGTCAGGTCGAAGCCCTTCCCCTCGCCCTCCGGCACGCTTCCCTCCTGGCCCGCCTCTGACGTCACAGCCGCCTCCCCCGCGAGAACAACACCTTCCCCCTCCCATGACATGCTCCTGCCCAGGAAGGTTCCCGAGACCAGGAACAGGATGCTCGCACATCCTCCAAGTGGGGCCCCACCAGGGCAAGTTCCCAGTCGATCACAGATGGGGCCGCCCGCGCGGACCGCATGATTCCGCTTCGGCGCCCGGGAGCTCCCGAGCGGTCCGCCGCCCCTCTCCCGCCCCCCACAGCGCGATCGTCTACAGTCACGTAGACATTGACTGGGTGGGGATCACCACCGAATCGGACCAATCAGCCCAACCATGCCCGGATCAGGGGCAGTTGAGGCTCTGGCGCGGCGCGCCGGGAGGGCAGGAGCGACCATGGGTCAGCCGATCAGCGAGGCCATGACCAGGCCGGAACCGGAGCGGCGCCACCGGGCGGCCGCGCATCGGAGCGGCTCCGGTTGGAGCAAGGTGCCCCAGGTCACGGCCCTGTTCTGGATCGTCAAGGTGCTGACCACCGGCATGGGCGAGACCGCGTCGGACTACCTGGCCCGCACGCTCGGCCCGATCCCCGCGGGAGGCCTCGGGCTCGTGGGCCTGGTGGTCGCGCTGGTGCTGCAGTTCCGCAGCGACCGGTACCGGCCCTGGACCTACTGGTCGGCGATCGTCATGGTCAGCGTGTTCGGCACCATGGCCGCCGATGTCGTGCACGTCGTCGCGGGCATCCCCTACATGGTCTCGACGGTGGCCTTCACGGTGGCACTGACCGCCATCCTGATCGCCTGGTACGTCAGCGAGGGCACGCTGTCGATCCACAGCATCCGCACCCGCCGCCGCGAGACCTTCTACTGGGCCACCGTCCTGGCCACCTTCGCCCTGGGCACCGCGGTCGGCGACCTCACTGCGGGCACGCTGAAGCTGGGATACCTCTCGTCGGGCTTCCTCTTCGCCGCCTTCATCGCGGTGCCCGCCCTGTCCGGCCGCTTCCTCGGACTGAACGCGGTGGCCGCCTTCTGGTGGGCGTACATCCTGACCCGACCGCTGGGCGCCTCCTTCGCCGACTGGATGGGCGTGCCCACGAGCCGGTCCGGCCTCGGCTGGGGCACCGGACCTGTCACCCTGGCGCTCATCGTGCCGATCGTCGCGCTGGTCGGCTACCTGGCGGCCGGCCACAAGGACACACCGGCGGAGCAGCCGGTCGGCCAGTAGCCGGGACGGCCCGACGCACTAGTGGAATGTTCAACCACATCATTGCGTTGAGCGGGGTGCACGGCCCCCGAGCGGGGCCCCCGGACAGGAAGCACCCATGACCGCCGTACGCAGTGAAGTGACCGACAGCTACTACGAGTTCGGGACGCCCTCCGAACGCTGGGAGCGCGCCCGGCAGTTCTTCGAGGCGAAGGAGTACGTCACGGCGGCGGGCATCCTGACCGGCCTCGTCGCCGAGACGCCCGAGCAGGTGGCCCCGCGCCTGCTGCTCGCGCGCGCCTACTACCACTCGGCCCGGCTGAAGAAGGCCGAGACGCAGTTGCGTGCCGTGCTCGAACGCGACCCCGTCGAGCAGTACGCCGTGCTCATGCTGGGCCGCACCCTGGAGCGCCAGGGCCGCCCGGCGGACGCGGCACCGTATCTGCGGGTGGCCGCCGCCCTGGCGGGCGACTTCCCCGTCGGGGCCTGATCCGCCGGACACCCTCAGCACCACGGCCACTCCTCTGCACCACGGGCGCCCCTCCTTGGCAAGGGGCGCCCGTCGGGCGGCATATTCCAGCCAACTCAACTGCGTCCGGTGACAGTTAAGTGACGCTGTGCCACATTGATGCACATGAACTCAGCCGTTTTCTGCACCGTGGTGCCGCCCCACATCCTCGACAGGCTCTCCCAGCACGAGGACCCCGCCGTGTACGGGCCCGCGCGCCGCACCCTGGAGCGCGACGCCCTGCTGCGCACCCAGCGCCGGATCACCACCGTCCGCGGCGTCGCCGCCCCCACCGGCACCCCGTCCGACAAGCCCGACCGCACCATCTACGACGCGGGTCACCAGGAGACACTGCCCGGCACGAAGGTGCACGCGGAGGGCGACCAGCCCTCCGGCGACGCCACCGTCAACCGGGCGCACGCGGGCCTGGGTGCCACCTTCGAGTTGTATCTGAAGGCGTACGGACGGCACTCCATCGACGACTCGGGACTGCCGCTGATCGCGACCGTCCACTACGGCGAGAACTACGACAACGCCTTCTGGAACGGCGACCAGATGGTGTTCGGCGACGGAGACGGCGAGCTCTTCCTCGACTTCACCCTGCCGATCGACGTCATCGGCCACGAACTGACCCACGGCGTCACCCAACACACCGCGAACCTGGACTACTTCGGGCAGTCCGGCGCGCTCAACGAGTCCGTCTCCGACGTGTTCGGCTCGCTCATCAAGCAGTACGCGCTGGGTCAGAGCGCCGATCAGGCCGACTGGCTCATCGGCACCGGACTGCTCGCCCCCGGCGTCCACGGCGAGGCGCTGCGCTCGATGAAGGCCCCCGGCACGGCGTACGACGATCCGAAGCTCGGCAAGGACCCGCAGCCCGCGACCATGGACGACTACGTCCGGACCAGCCGCGACAACGGCGGGGTGCACATCAACTCCGGCATCCCCAACCACGCCTTCTACCTGACGGCTTCGGCGCTCGGCGGCAACGCCTGGGAGCGGGCCGGCAAGATCTGGTACGCCACGCTCACCGGCGGGGAGCTCGCCACCGACGCCCAGTTCGCCGACTTCGCGCGGCTGACCGCGGCGAGCGCGCGCAGTCTCTACGGGGACGGCGACGAGATCCAGGCGGTGCTCAAGGCCTGGTCCCAGGTCGGCGTGCCGGCAACTTAGCGGCCGGCCGGTCGCACGGGTCGGCCGCGCGCCCCTCGCCCCGCACGTCCCCGATGTCGGGGTCGTGCCGGGGCGCGCGGCCGGTCGGCCTCCGCCGGGGAATCCGATGCCGGAGAGGACGCGGGGCGTGTGTCCGCGCCGCCCTCACCTCGCGTAGACGGCGACGAAGTCCCGGGTCGCCTGGTTGTAGTAGCGCTCGGGCGGATTCTGGAAGTCGAGGAGGTTGGTGGGCTTCGGGTTGGCCGGGTCTCTGGTGGAGTCGTAGCTCATGAAGGAGGGCCAGGCCCGGTTCATGTCCAGCGGCATGGCGCGCACCGCACCGGCCTGCTGCATCAGTTCGGCGAGGGTGCGGGCGGTGAGGGCCTGCCCGACGACCATGACGACGTCGCCCTCCGCGGTCACCCCGACCCCCGAGCGCTCCACGAACATCCGACTCTGGTCCGTGGCACCCCACTTGGAGTCGACACCGATGTCCGGCACGACCCGGCCGTTGTCGACCATGAGCTCCAGGCACTGGCGCACCCCGGCCACATCGGGGGTCATCCACGCGTCGCGGCCCCATTGGCCGATCCTGATCGAGCCGTCCTTGTAGAAGACCTCCGCGGCCGCACCGTCGCGCAGTCGGCCCGCCGTCTCGCCGTCGAGGTAGAAACCGCCGTGCGAGCCGCCGTCGGTGACCTTGAAACCGCCGTTCCAGGTGGCGATGAGACCGGTGCGCCTTCCCCGCGGAATGGTGGGCGGCACGGAGAAGTCACCGCCGGGTTCGCGCAGCCCCGGATGCAGTTCGAAGCGTGCCTTCTTGGCGCTGACCCAGGCGACGGCCGCCTGGTAGGAGGTGTGGTCGCCGTCGGGGCGTACGTAGGTGCCCTGCACCACGGGCTCACCGTGTGCGGTGCTCAGCACCCGCCACACCCCCTCGCCCGGCAGACCGGGAGTGACCAGCGGCCGCATCGGGGAGCGCAGGGGCACATCCTGGTGGTGGACCAGCATGGGCGGGGTCGTCGCGCTCATGCGGGCGAGCGCTTCGCTCGGCAGGGTGCCGCCCACCTTCGGCGGGTCCAGTTCGTACTGGAGGTTCTCCAGCTTGTCGACGACGGCCCCCAGATTGTGCTCGCGGGCCCAGCCCGCCAGCCGGGCCTCCGTGCTGTCGTCACCGGGGTAGGTCAGCGCCTCCCCCACCGAGTAGCCGAGCGCGCCGACGCACACCGCGCACACCGCGAAGGCGCTGCGGGTGGCCAGTTTGCGACGGCCGAGCTGCGCCGGTGTCAGCGCGCTGCGGGGTTTCCACGGCACCAGCCGCCGTCGCGCGGCCTTCGCCGGGCCCGCCCCGCCCGCTGCCGTACCGGCCGCCCCATCCGGTCCGCTCCCCTCGCCCTGCCCGCCGCCGACCGGCCGTCCCGTCCGCTGCGCCATGTCGCTCTCCCGGACTCCTCGTGACCTTCACGGCCCCATCAGCACGAGGTCGCGCTTCGCGGTGGCCGATGGCCGCGGACGACCCGGCACGCCATTTCACAACTTAAGCGGGCTTTTCGAACATCTCGACCGGTGTCAGGCGACCGGATGACCCGCCCGGCCGGTCCGGGTATGCGGAGGGGGCGCCGAGGCGGGGCCCCGGGCCGCTCTCGGGCGGCGGCGGCAAGCAGTCGCGTCGCGCTCGTACGCGATCAGCCGTCCAGCAGGGTCCCGGTCTCCGCCCAGGACCCCAACTGGGCTCAGTCCGTGGGAAGTTCGAGTTCCGGGCGGTCCCACATCACCGCGGGCGGGTTGGCCGCCACCGTGCCGACGCGCTCGGCGCCGACGCTGAGGTAGAAGCCCTCGGCGGGCGGGTGCGAGACGATCCGTACGCGGTCCAGCCCGGCGGCGCGCGCCCGGCTCCGCAGGTCGTCCATGAGCAGGCGGCCGATGCCGAGGCCCTGGGCGTCGTCCGCGACGAACATCAGGTCCAGCTCGGGCGGCGACAGGATCAGCGCGTAGAAGCCGAGCACCCGCCCGTCCGGTGCGACGGCGACGAAGACCTCGTGGGTCTCGATGTAGTCCGGGCCCACCCGGTACCCGGCGACCATCGGCGCGTACGGGCCCTCGTAGGCGCGGGAGCCGCGGACGAGCCGGGTCAGCCGCTTGGCGTCGCGCGCGACCGCCCGCCGGACGGTCACCCCGCCACGCGCCCCACCCTTCGAACTCGTAACACGTGAAGACATATGGAGAGTATTACTCATGGGCGCGAGGTATCGCCCTCGGCCGCTTCCGCGGCTCGGCCGACACCGGCCGGGGCCGCCGTCAGGACGTCGCCCGCGGCGGTCCGGTAGTAGAGGACCGAGCGCCCCGACCGGCGCCGTCCCACCAGTCCGGCGTCGAGCAGGATCTTGAGGTGACGGCCCACCGAACCCAGCCCCTGGCCGGTCAGCGCCACCAGGTGGCTCGTGCTCTTCGGGGTGTCGAGCAGGACGAGCACGCCCGCGCGGGCCGGCCCGAGCAGCCGGCCCAGGGCTTCGGGCACCGCCGCCCGGCCCGCTTCGGCGAACGCGCCCGTGCACGAGTACACGACGGCGTAGTGGCCGCGGTCGTCCCAGCTGACCCAGCCCTGGCGCGGCGTGACGGGGAGGAAGAGCAGTCGCGCACCGGAAATGTCCCGGGGCGGGTAGTCGTGCACATTGATCTGCATGCGGCTCTCGCCCAGCCAGCGCATCCCGGGCCGCATGTCGTCGAGCACCGCGGCCCAGCCGCCCCGGCTCAACTGCCCGGTGCGCGCGATGATGTCGGCCTCGATGACCCGGCGGCGGCGCGGCCACTCCGGGAGCACCGCCCGGTTCCACAGCCAGTCGAGGAGGTCCGCCGTGCGGTCCTGCAGATCGTCGCGCCGCAGGGCGGCGGGGAGCGGACCGCCGATCGTCTCGACGAGGTCCGCGTGGACGGTCGCGGCCGGAGTGGCGCGGATCTCCGCCAGTTCCTCGCGGAAGGCGGGCTCGCCGTCGCCGGTCGGCGTGGGCACGAGGAAGTCGGCGGTCCAGCGGGCGCTGCGTACGGCGCGTACTAGCCGGGCGGTGACGGGGTCGGTCGCCAACTTCGCCCGGAACGCGGGCAGATGAGCATCGAGCCAGGCCCGCTCTCCCGGGTGGCGGGCGGCCGGGGCCAGCAGGGCGAAGAGGCTCGCGGTGGTCTCGGCGAGCGGCGAGACGACGAACCGGCCGCCCGCGAGGGTGTCCGCGCTGACCTGCCACCACCCCATGGTTTCGCCTCCCCGCGCAACAGTAACGCCCGCGCGGCGCGGCCATCGAGACTCGCCGCCATGCCCACCTACCGGGAGCTCCTGCGCACGCCGGAGTTCACACCCTTCTTCCTCGTCTGCTCCGTCCAGGTCGCCGCGGCGACGGTGAGCGGCCTGGCGCTCGCCACCCTCGTCTATGCCGCGACCGGCTCGCCGCTGCTCTCCGCGCTCAGCATGTTCGGCGCCTCCTTCACCCAGGTGATCGGGGCGAGCCTGCTGATGTCGGCGGCCGACCGGCTGCCGCCGCGCGCCGCGACGACCGCGATCGCGGCGGCCTTCGCGGCCGGCACCGCCCTGCTCGCGACGCCCGGTCTGCCCGTCGGGGCGGCCTTCGCCGTCCTGCTCAGCCAGGGCCTGATCGCCTCGGTCGGCGGCGGGGTGCGCTACGGGCTGCTCAACGAGATCCTCCCCAAGGACCGCTATCTCCTGGGCCGTTCCGTGCTCAACATGAGCACGGGCACGATGCAGATCTGCGGTTTCGCCGTCGGCGGCGTCCTGGTGACCGCACTCTCGCCACGCGGCACCCTGCTCGCGGGCGCCGCACTGTACGCGGCCGCGGCGGCCGTGGCCCGCCTCCGGCTCGCCCGCCGTCCGCCGCGGGCCCAAGGCCGCCCCTCGGTGTCCGAGACCTGGCACGTCAACTCCCGTCTCTGGGCGTGCAGTTCACGTCGCCGCCTCTACCTCGGGCTGTGGGTGCCGAACGGTCTGATCGTCGGCTGCGAATCCCTTTTCGTGCCGTACGCACCCGAGCACGCGGGTCTGCTCTTCGCCGCGGCGGCCGTCGGCATGCTCGCCGGAGACACCGTCACCGGCCGGTTCCTGCCCGCGAGTTGGCGAGGGCGGCTGCCGGTGCCGCTCCTGCTGCTGCTCGCCGGTCCCTATCTGCTGCCGGCCCTGCACCCGGCGCTGCCGCTCGCCGTCGCGGCCGTCGCGCTCGCCTCCGTCGGATACGCGGCGAGCCTGCTCCAGCAGGAGCGGCTCATGGCCCTCACCCCGGATGCCATGACCGGCCAGGCCCTCGGTCTGCACTCCAGCGGCATGCTCACCTTCCAGGGCATCGGCGCCGCCGTCGCGGGCACGCTCGCCCAGCGCACGTCGCCCGGCACGGCCATGGCGCTGACGGCGGCGGCGTCGATCGCGGTCACGCTCGCGCTCGCGGCGGGATCAGGCCGAATTCGCGGGCCCCGCCGCCCTGTTGGGAGCGGCGCAGCGCACCACAGCAGGTGTCCGGGGCGTGAGGGAAGCATGGCCGATACCGCGTGGTGCCGGGAGGACGGGAGGGTCGCGGGGTAGACAAGGGTCATGACCGAGCATCTGCTGTCGCCCGCTCTGTACATCTTGATGATCGTGCTGGTCATGAAGGTCGTCGAGGGGCTGCCACGGCTGACGTTCAGCCCGCGCAACCCGCCGAGGGCGGCGATCGGGCTGTGGCTGCTCGTCGCGGTCCCCTCGCTGCTCCAGTTCGCGTTCCCGCAGTTGTACGACGCCCTGCACCGCGACTCCGGCCTGATCATCGACCGGCACCAGTGGTGGCGGCCGTTCACCTCGTTCATGGTGCAGGACGGCGGGGTCGGGGGAACCGCGTTCAACCTCTTCGTCCTGGCCGTGATCGGCCTCGCCGCCGAACGCGTGTGGGGCACCCGCATGATGCCGGCCATCGCCGCGGCCATCCTGCTCGTGTTCAGCGTCGACACGTTCCTGGTCCACGGGCCGCCCGGCGGCGGGAACTCGGGCCTGACCTTCCGGCTCGCCACCAGCATCGCCGGGCTCGCCCTGCTCATCCGCCCCAGCAGGCGCCACTGGCTGCTCGCCGCCGCGATCGTGGCCGACGGCGCGGTCCTGCTGCTGCTCGGCGACGGCCACGGCGAGCCCATGATCACCGGCATCGCCGTGGGCCTGGTCGCGGCCGTGGTCCAGCGCCGCCGGCCACGCCGGTGGCGGCCGGTCGCGGCCGACCCGGCGGCGGAGGCGGGCACGCCCGAACCGGCGGACGAACCCGCGGAGCCGGAGAGCGACTTGGACGGCCGCTGACGGCCACGGAGCGTACAGATGGCGGGAGTTGACTGTGGAGAGCACTCCGACTCGCGGCATCACCGGCATCACGGTTCGCGGCGGTGATCTGCCCGGATCCGGCCCGGCCGTCAACCGCGATAGGTCTCCAGGAGCCGCAGCCACACCTCGCTGATCGTCGGGTACGACGGGACCGCGTGCCACAGCCGCTCCAGCGGTACCTCGCCCGCGATGGCGACCGTCGCCGAGTGGATCAGCTCGCCGACGCCGGGGCCGACGAAAGTGACACCGAGCAGGACGCCGCGGCCCTCGTCCACGATCATGCGGGCGCGGCCCCGGTAGCCGTCCGCGTAGAGCCCGGCGCCCGCCACGCCGCTCATGTCGTAGTCGACGGCGCGCACCCGGTGGCCCGCGGCCTCCGCCTCGGCGAGGGTGAGACCGGCCGAGGCCGCCTCGGGCTCGGTGAAGACGACCTGGGGGACGGCCACGTGGTCGGCGGTCGCGTTGTGGGCGCCCCAGCGGTCGCTCTCCAGAACCGGGATCCCGGCGGCGCGCGCCGCGATCGCGGCCCCCGCGATGCGGGCCTGGTACTTGCCCTGGTGGGTGAGGAGCGCCCGATGGTTCACGTCGCCGACGCCGTACAGCCAGTCGCTGCCCTGGACGCGGCAGGAGTCGTCGACCGGCAGCCAGGAGCCGGGGTCGAGGCCGATGGTCTCCAGGCCGATGTCGTCGGTGCGGGGCGCGCGGCCGGTGGCGAAGAGGATTTCGTCGGCTTCCAGGCGCTCGTCGCCCTCGGGTCCGCGCACCGCGACCGTCACCACTCCGGTCGCGACATTGCGTACGACATCCGTGACCGAGGTGTGCGTGCGGATCACCGCGCCCGCTTCCCGGAGCGATTCGGCGACGAGTTCGCCCGCGAAGGGCTCCATCCTGGGCAGCAGTGCGGCGCCCCGGATCAGCAGGGTGACCCGGGCGCCGAGGGCCTGCCAGGCGGTGGCCATCTCGGCGGCCACCACTCCCCCGCCGACCACCACCAGACGGCCCGGCACCTGCTGGGCACTGGTGGCCTCGCGGCTGGTCCAGGGCCGCACGTCGGCGAGACCCGGGAGGTCGGGCAGCACGGCGCGGCTGCCGGTGCACACGGCGACGGCGTGGCGGGCGGTGAGGACGTGGTGCTCGCCCTCGGGGCTGCTGACGCTGACCTTGCGGGTGCCGTAGAGGCGCCCGTGCCCGCGGTAGAGGTGGGCGCCGATGCCATCGAGCCATTCGACCTGCCCGTCGTCCTTCCAGTGCGAGGCGTAGTCGTCGCGGTGGGCGAGGACCGCACCGGCGTCGAGGGGGCCCTGCACCGACTGGCGCAGTCCGGGGACCTTGCGGGCGTCGGCGCGGGCGACGACCGGGCGCAGCAGCGCCTTGCTGGGCATGCAGGCCCAGTACGAGCACTCGCCCCCGACCAGTTCGCTCTCCACCACCGCGGTGCTCAGGCCCGCCGCCCTCGCCCGGTCGGCGACGTTCTCGCCGACCGGCCCGGCGCCCAGCACTACCACGTCGTATTCCTCGGCTTCCGTCATAGGCACAGTCTGGTGCGCGGTGTACTCCGTGGCCACAGGGGCACGCGCCGAGGACGGAATACCGCGACGGCGCATGCCGTTGTGCCAGGCGGCCCCAGCCCGGGGCCGGGAAGAGGGAGCGTGTGATGGCGACTGTCGAGCTGACCAAAGAGAACTTCGACTCGGTCGTGTCCGACAACGAATTCGTGCTGATCGACTTCTGGGCCGCCTGGTGCGGCCCGTGCCGGCAGTTCGCCCCGGTGTACGAGGCCGCTTCCGAGCGCCACGACGACCTGGTCTTCGCGAAGGTGGACACGGAGGCGCAGCAGGAGCTGGCCGCGGCCTTCGACATCCGGTCGATCCCGACGCTGATGATCGTCCGCGACAATGTCGCGGTCTTCGCGCAGCCCGGCGCGCTGCCCGCGGCCGCGCTGGAGGACGTCATCGGCCAGGCGCGCGCCCTGGACATGGACGAGGTGCGCAAGTCGGTCGAGGCCGCGCAGCAGAAGTAGCCCGCGTTCCTGCGCTCTCCACTGCCCTCTCCCCGCCCGGGGAGAGGGCCGTTGTGCCGGTCCGGGCGGAATGCGCCATTGCTGGGCCCGGCGGGGAGCGTCGGTTCCCGGTCAGCCGCCCGCCGCCGGGCCGCGCGAGCGCTTCTCCGCGCTGGAGCGGGGGCCTGGTCAAGACGCCAACTGGCGCCAATCGGCGGCCTGTTCGGGTCCGCGGGTTCGAGCCAGGGAGAGCTCCACGGTGTGGAGATCCGGCGGACGTCGCGTGTTCCTGCTTCTACTCTCCGTCCTCATGCGAATCACACACCTGAGGCGTTTCGGTCTCACCGCGGTCCTCGCTTTCGCCCTCGCCCTCTTCGGCCTGAGCCAGTCCGCGAGCGCCGCCACCCCCGACATCAGCTTCAGCGTGGACCAGCCGGCGGTCACCCCCGGCGCCACGGTCAACCTGAGGATGACCTTCACGAACAACCAGACGACCGATGTGTGGTTCGTCTACCAGTCGGTGCAGCCGACCTGGCAGACCACTCAGCGCACCGACCTCAAGTACACGCTCGCCTCGTGTTCCGGCACGGGCGTCACCTGCACCGGGACCGGCACCACGACGCTCGGCGTGAGCTACACGGTCCCGGTCGCGCCGGGCACCAGCCGCACCGTCACCATCCCCGTGCAACTGGCCGCGACCTCCGGCTGCAACGGCGACATCGCGTTCTACTCGTACGTCTACTACGAGTTCAACAACAGCCAGAGCCACAAGGACGGCGTCTTCAACTCCCCGACGACGCACGTCAACTGCGCCCCGCACGCCCAGGCCGGCGCCCACTAGGGGGTGTCCGGTGGGTCAGGGACCCCGGCCATGACCCACCGGACACGCCTAGGGCGTATCCGGCGGATCATGTCTGGGACGCGGGGGTCTGGCACGCCCATCTGCCGCGTTGTCGTCAGATGCCGACTCCCCCAAGCTCTTGACGAGCAGGGGGGACCCCCATCGCGTCGTCGCCTTCCTCCGCCTTGCAGCTGCACGCACCAGGCCCCCGCTCACCAGCACCCAAAGAGCACCGCCCGCTGTGGGCGACCAGATCCGCCGGACACGCCCTAGCTCCGGACCGGCCGCGCTCCGCCGCGGCCCGAAGACGCCGGTCGGCCCATCCCCCCGGGTCGGCCGGTTCGGTGTGTCCGGGACCGTATTCCCAGGAGCCTCATTCCGGCTGCGGGCTTCGATCGTGTGGCCGAAAACGGGACGCGACCTGGAGTGCCGATGATGTCTGGACCATTGACGGGGCGCGCCCTCGTGCGCCCCCCGGCCGAAAGCGGTTGCTCCCCCGAGCGGCTCCGGGTTTGCCGCCCCGGCGGATCCGGGCCCAGCCAACCGGGAAGCGCTCCCACCGCCGC
The DNA here is from genome assembly GCF_044764265.1 of Streptomyces sp. NPDC094147. Taxonomy (NCBI): domain Bacteria; kingdom Bacillati; phylum Actinomycetota; class Actinomycetes; order Kitasatosporales; family Streptomycetaceae; genus Streptomyces; species Streptomyces sp. NPDC094147. The sequence goes on from NZ_JBIWHT010000014.1 coordinate 26,647, forward strand.
GCGCACCGCTCCGCGCTCTCGAACACCGGCCGCGCTTTTTCGTCATGTTTCACAGTAGCCACTCGCAATCTCCCAGAAGAGCCGCACTATGTGACGCGTCAGAGCGGAACGGCACGGCCCTCCTCGCGAGGGCCACCGTTGCGCCGGGGGCGGTCCGTACCGGCAGGGGAGCCGAACGGACCTCCAGGGGAGGGAACTTCACCGCGTGAAGCGGAACACGTACCACAGCAGACACCTCACCGGCCTGACCGCCGGCGCACTCCTGCTCGCACTCGGATTACCGGCGGCGCCGGCGTTCTCCGCGACGCCCGCGCCGCGCATCGACCTGCGGGTCCTCGTCGTCTCGGACGGCGGTCCCGCCACCACCGCGATCACCGCGGAGCTGGACGGCGAGGGCACCCCGTACACCGTGCTGGACCTGGGGCGGACCGGCCGCCCCGTCATCGACTCCGCGTTCCTTGCCGACACCGTGAACGGCGGGCCCCGGGCCAAGTTCCAGGCCGTGGTGCTGCCGAACGACAACCCGTTCCCGGCGGGCTCCGCCGAAATGGCCGCGCTCGCCGCGTACGAGACGCAGTACGCGATCCCGCAGGTCGACGCCTACACCTACGCGCGCCCCCAGGTGGGGCTGCAGACCCCCGCCAACGGCGGGTACAGCGGATCGGTGGACGGCATCAAGGCCCAGGTGACCGCCGCGGGCCGCGGCGGGCCGTTCGGATACCTCAACGGGACCGTGCCGTTCGAGGACAACTCGCCCTCGGTCAGCGAGAGTTACGCCTTCCTCGCGCAGCCGGCCGCGGGCGCCGACTTCACCAGCTACGTCGAGGCACCGGTCCCCGGCAAGACCGGCAACGGCAGCCTGGTCGGCGAGTACCGCCACGACGGGCGCCGGGAGCTGGTCGTCACCTTCGCGTACAACCAGTACCAGGAGCAGTTCAAGCTGCTCGCCCGGGGCATCGTCGACTGGATGACCCAGAACGTGCGGCTCGGCGCCGCACGGAACTACTTCGCGGTCCACGTGGACGACATGTACGCCGGTGACGACCGCTGGAACACCACGCTCCACTGCACGCCGGGCGACGTGGACTGCCCGCCCGGCCAGGGCGTCCAGAGCACGATCCGGATGACCCCGGACGATGTGCGCAACGCCGTCGCCTGGGAGAAGTCCCGCGCCTTCACGCTCGACCTCGCCTACAACGGCGGCGGCAGCGTCGAATACCGGGCGGAGCACAACGGCACCGATCCGCTCGCCGACGAACTCGCCCTGGACAAAGGCCAGTTCCGCTGGATCAACCACACCTACGACCACGCCTTCCTCGGCTGCGAGCAGGACGTCACGGTCGTGCCGTGGAAGTGCGCGACCAACCCGGACGGCTCCACCCGCTATGTGAGCCAGGCCGAGATATCCAAGGAGATCTCCGACAACGTGCAGTGGGCGAAGACCGCCGGACTGCCGATCGAGCCCGATGAGTTGATCACCGGTGAGCACTCCGGGATGAGGCTGCTCCCGCAGCAGCCCAACGACAATCCCTACCTCGCCCCGGCGCTGGCCGCCAACGGCGTGGGCTGGCTCGGCGCCGACATGTCGCGCGACCCCGAGCAGCGCGCGGTCGGCTCCGCGCTCACCGTCGCCCGCTACCCGATCAACATCTTCTACAACGCGGGCCACGTCTCCGAGCAGGTCGACGAGTACAACTGGATCTACACCAGCCGGGCCCAGGGCGGCAGCGGCCTGTGCGAGAGCCTGCCGAACACCACCTGCCTGCCCGCGCCGCTCGACCCGGCCACCGGATACACCGGTCACATCGTGCCCCTCGAAACCCAGGTGGCCCTCGGCCATGTGCTGGGCAACGACCCCCGCCCGCACTTCATGCACCAGTCCAACCTCGCCGAGGACCGGATCGGCTACGCCGTACTGAACGGGGTGCTCGACCAGTACAAGGCGCTGTACGCGGCCAGTGCCCCGCTGGTCAGCCCGCGGATGAGGGACATCGGCGCGGAGTTGCAGAACCGGAGTGCCTGGAACGCCGCGGTGAAGGCGGGCCAGGTCACCGGCTACCGGATCGGCGGCAGCGTGACCGTGCAGGCCCCGGCGGGCGTGCGGGTCACCGCGACGATGCCGAACGGCACCAACCAGGTCCTGCAGAGCGGCACCACCGGGTTCGGCCAGGCCTACGCCGGCAGTGTCTCGGGCTGGGTGTCACCTCAGTCCGGGCAGAGCGGCGTGGTACTGGCGCTGGCCCCGGCCCCCACGAGAGCCCTGGCACCGCAGAGCCGCCCCGCCCACTCCGCCGGTGGCCCGGCACCGCAGAGCGCGCCCCGTACGCCGGTCCCCGCCGGTGTCGCCAAGTCGGTGCCGTACGGCGCCGAGCGGCGCTGACCCCGGTCCGCGCCCAGGCTCCGGAAGGCCTGCCGCCGCAGCGGCGGCAGGCCGCCGGGCCGCCTTCACCACCCACCGCTCTCTTCAGCCGCGGAGCGCACGCATGCACGTACGACACCGCGCGCCGCGCTCCGGCGCGGCGCGGGTCACCCTGCTCACCGAGGGCACCTATCCGCACAGCCACGGCGGCGTGAGCGTCTGGTGCGACCAGCTCGTCACCGCAATGCCCGACATCGACTTCGACATCATCGCGGTGACCGGCACGGGCCGCGAGCCCACCGCGTGGGAGCTTCCGCCGCACGTCTCCGAGCCCGTCTCGCTCCCCATGTGGGGCCCCGCACCCGGCGGTTCGGCCCCGCGCGGCCGCCGGGCGCGACGCCTGATGACGGCGTACGAACGCTTTCTGACCGCCCTGCTCGACCCCCGCGCCGAGAGCGGTTTCCCACCGGCGCTGTACGAGCTGGCCGAGGCGGCCAGGGACGGTCTGCTCAGCCCGGCACTCCGCGGCGACCAGGCGATACGGGTCATGACCGAGGTGTGGAACCGGCCGGGGCTCGCCGTGCGCGAGGCGCGGCCCACCCTGCACGACGCGGTCACCGCGACCGGGCTCCTGGAGCACGCGCTGCGGCCGCTCGCCGCGCAGCCGCCGAGCCAGGGCGTCTCGCACGCGGTCAGCGGCGGCGTGGCCGTCCTTCCGGGCCTGGTCGGCGCCGAACTCCACGGCGTACCCCTGCTGTTGACCGAGCACGGGGTGTATCTGCGGGAGCGCTATCTGGGCTACCGGACCGCTCCCTACCGCTGGCCGGTCAAGGCGGTGCTGCTCGGCTTCTTCCGACTGCTCGCCGAGGAGACGTACCGGCGGGCGGCGCTGATCACGCCGGGCAATCAGTACAACCGGCTGTGGGAGGAGCAGGGCGGGGCCGACCCCCGGCTGATCCGTACCGTGTACAACGGGGTCGACCCGGCCGCCTTCCCGCCCGCCGGACCCGAGCCGACCGCCCCAACTCTCAGCTGGGCCGGGCGAGTTGACCCGATCAAGGACCTGGAGACACTGATCCGCGCCTTCGCCCGGGTGCGTACGGAGGTCCCGGAAGCCACCCTGCGCCTGTTCGGCGGCACACCCAGGGGCGGCGAGGCGTACCGGGAGCGGTGCGAGGCGCTGGCGGACTCGCTCGGCCAGGGCGGCGCGGTCACCTTCGAGGGCCGCGTGGACGACATCAGGGACGCCTACGCGGCGGGCAACGTCGTCATGCTCTCCAGCATCAGCGAAGGCTTCCCTTTCACCCTCATCGAGGCGATGTCGTGCGGCCGGGCCACCGTCTCCACGGACGTCGGCGGGGTGCGCGAGGCGGTCGGTCCGGCCGGGCTCGTGGTGCCGCCGCGCGATCCGGCCGCGATGGCGGCGGCCGCCCTGGAACTCCTCGGCGATCCCGAACGCCGGGCCGCCATGGGGGAAGCGGCCCGGCTGCGGGTGGTCGAGCAGTTCACGCTGCGGCAGACCGTCGACACCTTCCGGGCCATCTACCTCGAACTCTCGGTACGCGGCGGGGCCGTGCCGGTCCGCCTTCGGGGCGCCGGCGAGGACACCACGACGGCGGTGCGCCTGGTCGCGTCCCCTCTCGCGGCCGACGATCTGAGCCGGGTGGCCGGATGAGCGGCCCGATGCGTCTGGAGCCGCCCGACGGCCGGGACGACACGCTGACGCTCCGGCTCGCCGCCGAGTCCACGTCGACGCTGCGCCTGCCGGGCGCCGGAGCCGGGCGGGCGGGCGAGGACGCCGCGGTCGACCGGCTCGCGGCCCAGCTCGCCGAGCAGATCGGGCCAGCCGTGCACGCCTACGAAGTCGCGGCCGTCCTGGAGTCCGAGGGCCTGACGGCGCAGCAGATCGCGGACGAGTACGGCCACGGCAATCTCTTCGCGCTCGCCGAGGACCTCTACACCCGGGTGCCGCGCAGCTTCCCCGAGCCGCCCGCGGCCGCCGATCCCTGGGCACCCGACCCGGTGCGCTGCGCGCTGCGCGGCGCCCTGTTCGCGCTGCCCGGACTCGCCTATCCGCTGACCGCCCAGCTGTGGCAGAGCGAGGAGGCGGTGCTCGCGCTGGTGTTGGCGGGTCTGGTCTCCTGGGCCTGGGGGCAGGGGCTCGGTCACCGCGCCTATCTGCGAATGGCGTCGGGCCGGGCGGCGGCGGCCCGCACCCTGCTGGCCGGAGCCCCGATCGGCGCCCTGCTCGCCTCCCTCACCGGCCTCGCCATCGTCGGCCCCGGCCGCGCCGCGGTGTTCGCGGTGGGCCAGTCCTGCTATCTCGCCGCGGCCGGGGTCCTGCTGGTCCTCGCGCACGAGCGGCTCCTGCTCGCCGCCCTCACCCCACTGATCGCGGGCGGCGCGCTGCTGCTGTTCCAGGAGCCGGATGCGCTGGTACGCGTCGGGCTGAGCGTACTCACCCTGCTTCTGGTGGGCGCGGCCGTCGGTCACTGCCTCCACCGGACGCTGAAGGAGCCGGCCACGGCGGGTTCCGCGGCGCCGCGGTTCGTGACCTCGCTGCCGTACGGCCTCTTCGGGCTCGCCGCCGGTGTGCTCGTGGTGTTCGCCGGGGAGCGGCATCCGTTCGCGGTGATCGCGCTGACGCTCAGCATGGGCCCCGCCGAATGGCTGCTCTACCGCTACCGGGGCCTGTCGGTCGCGGCGCTGCGGTCGACGGCCACCCCGGCGGCGTTCCGCCGGCGTTCGGCCGCGGTCCTCGCGGGCTGCCTCTCTGTCTATCTGCTCCCCCTGTTCCCCGCGGCGCTGCTGACCGGGGCGGAGCCCGCGCCGCTGCTCGCGCTCGCCGCCCTGCTGTGGACGGCGCTGCTGCTCCAGGCGTTCGGCGTCGCCTGGCTGCCGGCCGCCATCACCCTGGCGGCCGCGACCGGGGTCGCCTCGGACGCGCTGCTCGCGCCCCCGCTCGGACCCCTCATGCAGTTGCTCTGCTGTACGGCGGCCGCCACCGCCCTGGTGGGCTGCACGCTCCACCTGCTCGGGCGGCCGACCGCGCACGCCTGACCACCGCACCGCACACCACCCGGCCCAGGCCGGGACACCAGCCTCACGCACCGCACCCGAATGATCACCGAATGCTGTGAACAGCCTTGAAAGGAGCGGCAGTTGACATCCGCACCGCTTGTCGCCGTCACCGGAGCCGAGGGCTTCATCGGCTCCCACCTCACCGAGGCCCTGGTCGCCTCCGGGCACCGGGTCCGCGCCATGGCCCAGTACAACTCGTTCTCCTCCTACGGCTGGCTGGAGACGCTCCCGGCCGACGTCCTGGACCAGGTGGAGATCGTCCTCGGCGACGTCCGCGACCCGGGCTCCGTGCGGGGTCTGGCCGAAGGCGCCGAAGCCGTCTACCACTTGGCGGCCCTCATCGCGATCCCGTACTCCTACCAGGCCCCGCACAGCTATGTGGACACCAACGTCACGGGCACCCTGAACGTCCTGGAGGCGGTCCGCGCGCTGCGGACGCCGCGCCTGGTGCACACCTCGACCAGCGAGACGTACGGCACCGCGCAGACCGTGCCCATCACCGAGGACCACCCCATCAACACCCAGTCCCCGTACGCCGCTTCGAAGGCCGGCGGGGACCGGCTCGCGGACAGCTACTACGCGAGTTTCGCCACCCCGGTGGTGACGCTGCGCCCGTTCAACACCTATGGACCGCGCCAGTCGATGCGGGCCGTGATCCCCACGGTCATCGGCCAGGTCGCGGCGGGCTCGCGCACGATCACCCTGGGCGATCTGCGGCCGACCCGGGACTTCACCTTCGCCGCCGACACCGCGCGGGCCTTCCTCGCCGTGGGCACCGCCCCCGCCGAGCGGGTGGTGGGGCGGACCTTCAACGCGGGGACCGGCACCGAGATATCGGTCGGTGACCTGGTGCGGCTGATCGGCAAGGTGATGGGCGCCGAACTCGACGTCCAGGAGGACACTCAGCGCATCAGACCGGCCAACTCCGAGGTGATGCGCCTGGTCGCGGACGCGAGCCGGCTCACCGGGGCCACCGGCTGGCAGCCCGGACACGACCTGGAGTCGGGCCTGGCGCGGACCGCGGAGTTCTTCCGCGACCCCGGCAACCTGGCGCGCTACAAGACCGGCATCTACAACATCTGACCCCGCCAGTCCCACTCTCAGGGAGGCTCCCATGCACGCAGTGATACTCGCCGGAGGCAAGGGCGTCCGGTTGCGGCCCTACACCACGGCGCTGCCCAAGCCGCTCGTCCCGATCGGCGACCAGCACGCGATCCTGGAGATCGTACTGCGCCAGCTCTCGGCCGCCGGGTTCACCGGATGCACCATCGCCATCGGCCACTTGGGCCAGATCATCCGCGCCTACGTGGGCGACGGTGAACGCTGGGGCATGGACATCGACTACAGCACCGAGGAGAGCCCTTTGGGCACCATCGGCCCGCTGCTGACCATGCGGGAGCGGTTACCCGAGTCCTTCCTCGTCATGAACGGGGACATCCTCACGGACCTCGACTACGCCGATGTGCTGAGCCACCATCGCACCAGCGGCGCCCCGCTGACGATCGCCACCTACGCTCGCAAGGTGCACATCGACTTCGGGGTGCTCACCACCGACGACACCAAGGTGGTGGCCTTCACCGAGAAGCCCAGCATGGACTACCGGGTGTCGATGGGCGTGTACGGCCTGTCCCTCGACACCCTGGCCGGCTACACCCCGGGCCTTCCGCTGGGCTTCGACGAGCTGGTGCTCGACCTGCTGAAGTCCGAAACCCCGCCGCACGCCTACGCGTTCGACGGCTACTGGCTGGACATCGGCCGCCCGGACGACTACGACCGGGCGAACGCCGAGTTCACCACCCACCGCTCCCTGCTACTCAAGGGGGCCTGAACTCCCCATGCGCATCCTTGTCCTGGGCTTCAGCGGCTATCTGGGCGGACATGTCGCCCGGGAGCTGCGTGCCCTGCCCGGCGTTCGGTTCTTCGGCGCGGGACGCGGACCGTCCGCGGACCTCGCCGTCGATCTCGCCACCGTCGGATCCGGCCAACTGGCCGAGCGGCTCTACTCGTTCGCGCCGGACGCCGTCATCAACTGCGCCGGCGTGGTCGGTCCGCAGTCCGTGCCCCTCGCCGAGGTCAACGTCCGCGGACCCTCCGTGCTGTGCGCGGCGCTGCGCGAGGCCGCCCCCGCGGCCCGGCTCGTCCAGCTCGGCTCGGCGGCCGAGTACGGGCCGACCGGGATCGGCGAACGCGTCACCGAGGAGGCCGCGGCCCGGCCGAGCACCCTGTACGGGGCGACCAAGCTGGCCGGCACGCTGGCCGTCACCTCGTCCGGGCTCGACGCGGTGGTCCTGCGGGTCACCAATCCGGTCGGTCCGGGGGCGCCCGCCGCCGGGCTGCCGGGACGCCTGGCCCGGCAGTTGCGCGATCTCGGGCCCCGGTCCGAGGTGCGGCTCGGCGATCTCTCCGCGCACCGCGACTTCATCGACGCGCGGGACGTCGCCCACGCAGCGGTCCTCGCGGCCACCGCCGCGGGCCCGCTGCCCCCGCTGCTCAACATCAGCAGCGGACAGGCCGTCCCGGTACGGGAGTTGGTGCACGAGATCGCCCGCGCCGCCGGTTTCGAGGGGCGAATCGAAGAGAGCGCCGAGGGCTCCGCGCGCTCCGCGGACGTCCCCTGGCAGTGCTCCGACCCCGGCGCCGCCCGCACCACCCTGGACTGGTCGCCCCGTTATTCGCTGGCCGATTCGGTGTCCGCCCTGTGGGCGGATGTGCGCGCCGAGCCGGACCGGGAACCGGTGCACTGATGCTGCTCGTTCCGCTCTACGTCCACCCCGCCGAGGACCCGGCCGCGTGGCGCCTGCTCGCCGAGGCGGCGGCCGGGCTCTACGCGGTGGTGCTGAACACGGCGGACGGCCCGGGAGACGCCCCGGACCCGGCGTTCACCGGGCCGGTCGGGGCGCTGCGCGCGGCCGGGGTCCGGGTGCTCGGCTATGTCGACCTGGACTACGGCGCCCGGCCCCTCGCCTGCGTACTGCGGGACGTGCGGCGGCACCGCGACTGGTACCGCGCCGACGGATGCTTCCTGGACCGGGCGCCCGCCGACCGGACCGGCCTGCCGCTGGTGCGGCGGGTCGCTCGGGCCGCGCGGCGGTGCGGCGCGGCCACCGTGGTGCTCAACCCGGGCGTCCATCCGGCGCCCGGGTATCTGCGGACCGCCGATCTCGTCGTCACCTTCGAAGGGCCCTGGACGACGTACGTGTCATCCTTCACCCGGCCCGGCTGGACCGACCGCCAGCCACCGGAGCGCCTGTGCCACCTCGTGTACGGGGTGCCTCAGGCGCTCACCGCGCTCGCTCTGCGGACCGCGCGCGAACGCGGCGCGGGCGTGTGCTGCGTCGTCGAGCGCGGCCTTCCCAATCCCTGGGCGGCACTGCCGCCCGTACTTCCCGGAAAGACACCATGAACCGCACCCTGCCCCTGATGTGCACGGCCGTCGCCCTGCTCCTTCTCGCCACCGCCTGTTCGTCGGGCTCCTCGGACGACGCGGACGGCCCGGACGAGCCGCAGCCGACCACCTCCGCCCCTTCCTCCCCCTCCTCCCCCACCGCACCCGCGCCGAGCCGTTCGGCCGCCCCCTCGCCGGGCGGGTCGGCCAAGGCCAAGCCGTGGCAGCCCAAGCCGGGCACCGCCTGGCAGTGGCAGCTCAACGGCCGGGTGGACAGCGGCCCCGACGTCCCGGTGTACGACATCGACGGCTTCGAGAACACCGCGGCAGATGTCGCCAAGCTGCACAGCCAGGGCCGCAAGGCGATCTGCTACATCAACGCGGGCGCCTGGGAGAACTTCCGGCCCGACAAGGACGCCTTCCCCAAGCAGGTGCAGGGCGAGAACAACGGCTGGGAGGGCGAGCGCTGGCTCGACATCCGCCGCGTCGACGTGCTGCGGCCCCTGATGGAGCGGCGCTTCGACATGTGCCGCGAGAAGGGCTTCGACGCGGTCGAGCCGGATCTCATGGACGGCTACCTCAACAAGACGGGGTTCCCGCTGAACGCCGGTGACCAACTGGCGTACAACCGCGTGATCTCCGAGATCGCGCACGCCCGGGGCCTCGCGGTGGGGCTGAAGAACGATCTCCAGCAGATCCCCGAGCTGCTGCCCGCCTTCGACTTCGCCGTCAACGAGCAGTGCGCGCAGTTCGACGAGTGCAACCAGCTCACGCCGTTCGTGAAGGCGGGCAAGGCCGTCTTCCACGTCGAGTACTCGCTGCCCACCAGCGACTTCTGCGCGGAGTCCGACAAGCTCGGGCTGTCCTCGATGCGCAAGAACCTCAAGCTGGACACCTGGCGCCAGCCCTGCTGAGCGGTGCCGGATCAGCCGAGGAGGACCGCGATCAGGGAGAGGGACGCCATCGACAGCAGGGTCGAGAGCAGCACGGTGTCCCTGGGCAACGCCGTGTCGAGGCGGTATTCGGAGGCGAAGATGAAGGCGTTCTGCGCCGTGGGCAGTCCGGCGCAGAGCACCACCGCGAACAGTTCGTGTCCGCCCAGACCGAAGACCCACCTCCCCAGGACGTAGGCGAGGAGCGGCTGTACGGCGGTCTTCAGGGTGACGATCAGGGCGCGCTCGGCGCTCCCTTCCGGGTCGGATGCGGCCCGGCCGGTGAGCGACATGCCGAGGGCGAAGAGCGCCGCGGGGACGGCGCCGCCGCCGAGGATCTGGAGCGGCGAGGTCACCTCGGCGGGCAGGTGCAGGCCGAGCGCGGCCACGGCCACCCCGGCCGCCGATGCCCCCACCACCGGGTTGCGGACGGGCAGTTGGAGCATCCGAAGCCAGCGCCTGCCCGTATCACGGCGTACGTCGAGCTCTATGAGCACCAGGATCAGCGGCGTGATGAACAGCATCTGGAAGAGCGCGGCGGCCACGACGAAGGACGTGTCGTGCAGGACGTGCACGGCGACCGGGATGCCGAGGTTCGCCGAGTTCACATAGGACGCGGCCATCGCACCGATCGCCTGCTCGGCCTTCTTGCGCCGGAACAGCCGCCCGCTCGCCAGGAGCCCGGTGGCGAACACGGCGAGCAGGCTGAGGGCGAAGACCGCCACCCCGGGCTTGGCGAGTTCGCCGGGCCGTGACCCGGCCATCGTGAGGAACAGCAGGGACGGCATCGCGAAGGTGAACGCGAAGCGGCCGAGCACCTGTTGGGCCTGGCCGCCGAGCAGATCGAACCGTCCGGCGGCCCAGCCGAACGCGGTGATGGTCCAGATGGGCAGGAAGCCGGAGACAACCGAGTGCACCGGCCAAGGATGCCCAACGGGTTTTGGCCACGTGCCGCCGGGGTCAGAACGGGTGGCCGGCCGGTTCGCGGCGCACGGTGGTCCAGCGCAGTTCGGTGAAGGCGTCCAGGTTGGCCGAGCCGCCGAACCGGGCGCCGGTGCCGGAGGCCGCGATGCCGCCGAAGGGCGCGACCGCCTCGTCGTTGACCGTCTGGTCGTTGATGTGGACGATCCCGGTCGGGATGCGGTCCGCGAGTTCCAGGCCGAGTGCCGTGTCCCGGGTGACGATGCCGAGCGAGAGTCCGTACGGGCCCGCGGCGGCGAGCGCGACGGCCTCGTCCAGGGTGGCGAAGGGGCGGACCGGCGCGACCGGCCCGAAGACCTCTTCGGCGTAGGCGGGGGTGTGGTCGTCGACGTCGGCGAGCACGGTGGGGCGGTGGAAGAGGTCCCGGTGGGTGCCGCCCGCCGCGAGCCGGGCGCCGCGGGCGGTGCTGGCCGCCACCAGGCCCTGGATCTTGGCGAGTTGGGGCCGGTCGATGACCGGGCCGAGGTGGACCTGTTCGCGGTAGGGGTCGCCCACGGCCAGCGCGTCGGCCTGGGCGGCGAGCCGCTCGACGTACTCCTCGTACAGCGAGGCGTGTACGAGGTGCCGGCCGCTGGTCATGCAGATCTGGCCCTGGTGGAAGAAGGATCCCCAGGTGGCCTGGGCGACGGCGCCTTCGATGTCCGCGTCTTCGAGGACGACGAGCGCGGAGTTGCCGCCCAACTCCAGGTGGACCCGCTTGAGTCGGCGACCCGCCGCCTCGCCGACCCGGCGTCCGGCGGCGGTCGATCCGGTGAACGAGATGACGGGGATCCGGGGGTCGGCGACGAGCGCCTGCCCGGTCTCGGCGCCGCCCGGAAGGATGTGCAGCAGCCCGTCGGGCAGTCCGGCCTCGGCGAACACGGCGCCGAGCGCGAGGCCGCCGCAGACGGCGGTGCGCGGGTCGGGCTTGAGCAGGACGGCGTTGCCGAGCGCGAGGGCGGGCGCGACGGAGCGGATGGAGAGGATGAGCGGGGCGTTGAAGGGGGCGATCACGCCCGTCACGCCGACCGGGACCCGGCGGGTGTAGGAGAGCCGGGGCTGCTCGCTCGGCAGCACCTCGCCGAGCGGCCTCGACGCCAGGGCCGCGGCCTCATAGCACTCCTGCGCGGCGACATGCAGCTCGAAGTCCGCCTTTCCGGCGACGGAGCCGGACTCGCGTATCAGCCACTCCCTCAGCTCGTCGGCGTGGTGCGCGAAGAGGTCGCCCGCCCTGCGCAGGACCGCTGCGCGGGCGAAGTGCGGGGTGCGCGCCCAGCCGGTCTGCGCCGCGGCGGCGGCTTCGGCGGCCGCCTCGATGTCCTCGGCGGTGGCGAGGGTGACGGCGCCGAGCGACTCCCCGGTGGCGGGCTCGGTGACCTCGTACTCACCCCCCGAGAGCGCTCTGGACTGCCACGTCTTGGGATCGAGCAGGGTCATGAAGGATCTCCAGTCACTCTGTTCGCTCTGCCGCTCGGGGGAAGTCCCGTGCGGGGCAGGGCCGTCGGACACCCGCCGCCGCGCGGGCGCCATCGTAGGGTGATTCACCGCTCAACGAAAACTCGGAACGGCTATCGCTCTTCCGCCCCAACTCCCCCTGGGATTACGCCTGTTAGCGTTCGAGTATGAGGGCGAGGCCCTGGCCCACCCCGATGCAGAGCGCGGCCAGGCCGGTACCGGAACCGGCGGCCGCGAGCTGGTGGGCGACGGCTCCGGCGAGGCGGGCACCGGAGGCGCCGAGCGGATGGCCGATGGCGATGGCGCCGCCGCGCGGGTTGACCACGGCGGGGTCGAGTCCGGGCCATTCGGCGAGACAGCCGAGGGACTGGGCGGCGAAGGCCTCGTTCAGCTCGAAGGTGGTGAGGTCGCCGAAGCCCCTGCCCGCCTTGGCGAGCGCCCTGCGCACCGCCTCGACCGGGCCGAGCCCGAAGAGCTGCGGCTCGATGCCGGTCACCGCGGAGCTGCGGATCCGGGCGAGCGGTTCGCGGCCGGTGGCCCGCAGCCCTTCCTCGTCCACGAGGAGCAGGGCCGCGGCGCCGTCGTTGAGCGGCGAGGCATTGCCCGCGGTCACCGAACCGTCCTTGCGGAAGACCGGCTTCAAGCGGGCGAGCGCCTCAGGTGTCGAGGACTCGCGGATGCATTCGTCGCGGAGCAGATCGACACCGTCGTACGGGACGACCTCGCCGTCGTACAGACCCTTGGCCCACGCCTCGGCGGCCTTGCGGTGGCTGTCGAGCGCGAAGGCGTCCTGCTGTTCGCGGCCGATGCCGTGCTTGTCGGCGATGAGTTCGGCGCCCTCGCCCAGTGCGACCGTCCACTCGGCGGGCAGCTTCGGATTGGTCATCCGCCAGCCGAGGGTGGTCGAGTACATCTGCTGGTGGCCCGCGGGGAAGGCGCGTTCGGGCTTCTGCACCACCCAGGGGGCGCGGGACATCGACTCGACGCCGCCCGCGACGGCGATCGAGGCATCGCCGACGGCGATGGCGCGGGCGGCCTGGATGACGGCTTCGAGCCCGGATCCGCAGAGCCGGTTGACGGTGACGCCGGGTACCGAGACGGGGAGTCCGGCCAGCAGCACGGCCATGCGGGCCACATCGCGGTTGTCCTCGCCCGCGCCGTTCGCGTCACCGAAGTACACGTCGTCGATGCGGGCCGGGTCGAGCTCCGGGGTGCGGTCCACCAGCGACCGTACGACGTGCGCGGCGAGGTCGTCGGGCCGTACCGCGGCCAGCGCACCCCCGAACTTGCCGATCGGGGTGCGGACGGCGTCGACGATGTACACGTCGCGGATGCTCATCGGGTCTCTCCCACGGATCTCTCCACCGCGTCGGGCCACCGTGGCGGCCTGTTCGCCCAGTGAAGTGATGTTCATGAATGGCCGCGACCGAGTCTCTGCCCGGCGCCCTCCGCTGTCAACGGGCCCCCGGACTAGAACCCGGTCCGCGGCGGCACGACCATCGCGGTCAGCCCGTAATCCAGCTCGGATCCGTCGACGAGCAGCGCCTCGATCGCGCGGCTTGCGGGATCGATGTCGGCCACGATGCCGTGTCCGGCGTAGCGCGGATAGCCCGAGGACCCCGTCTCGCCGGTCGCCTCCACGACGGCCGACCGCACGGCGCTGTCCGCCACCGAGGCACCGCCCCGGTCCTCGACGTGCTCGGGAACCAGCAGGATCTCGAATCGCTGCGGGTGGCGGCTCACGCGCCGCGGTTGATTGCTCATGCTCCCGACGCTAGACACCTCCGGCCGCGCGCGCACGCCGTCCCGGCCCGGACCCCGGCTCAGCTCGATTCGCGGGGCACCGCACGGGCGCCCATCAGATCGTGGCGCTCCGCAGCGCCGTCCGGGTCGCGGACCACGCGGTCGACCAGTTCGGCGAGGTGGCGGCCGGTCACCATCTCCACGTGGACCGTGCTGAGGCGGGGGCGCAGGAGCCTGCCGAGCAGGAGGTCGTCGGCGCCGATCACCGCGACCTCACCGGGGACATCGATGTCAGCGTCCTGGAGGGCGCGCATCAGCAGCATCGCGTACTCGTCGTTGTAGGCGAACACCGCGTCGAGCCCCAACTCCCGCCAGCGGCCCGCCAGTTCGGCAGCCGACTCCTCCTCGTACGCCATCGTCACGGGCTCGATCACGGTGTCGGTGCCGTGCACGGCCCTGCGGGCACCGGCCAGGCGCGGCGTGGAGAAGAGTTCGAGCCCGTCCTCGGCGGGGATCAGCACGCCGATGCGCCGGCGGCCCCGCTCGCGCAGGTGGGCGACCGCGCTCTCGCCGATCTCGCGCTGGTCCATCACGAGCGCGTGGGCGCCCTCGACGCGCTGCGGGCCGAGCGTTATCACCGCGCGGGCCCCGGAGCGCTTGAGGAGCTGGACGCCCTGCGGGGTCAGTTCGATCTCGCCGAGCGAGACCACGGCGACCGGCCGCAGCTCGGCCCAGGCGCGGGCCGCCTCGTCCGCGCCGAGCCCGAGGCTGCCGTACTGGACGACGGTGTAGTCGAGCCGGCGCAGCTCCCACTGGAGCTCGTTGAAGAAGCGGCTGTAGAGCGGACCCACCGGAATGTGCGCCGTGGGCAGCAGCACGATCCGGGTGCGCCCGGCGCGCAGGCTGCGGGCCGCGGCGTGCGGCACATAGCCCAGTTCCTCGGCGGCGGCGCGGACCCGGACCCGGGTCGGTTCGCTGATCCGCACGGCCGAGGTGTTGTTGAGCACGTAACTCACGGTCGCCCGGGAGACCCCGGCCAGGCGGGCCACATCGGCGCTGGTCGGTACGGGGCGGTCGGCAGGCTGCTTGGGTGTCTGGCTCATCGCGATCGGCATCTTTCCAGACCCGTCCCGGCCAGGGTCCAGCGGATGGCCTGAATTCGATGCCACACAGCGCTTACACGAGAAATTGACACGTGTAACCTGGTCCGTGCGACCCAGCTACCGGGTGAGCGTGCGCCGACAGACGTACGGGTCCCGTGGAAAACCAGCCCCGAAAGGCATCACCGTGCAGCTCACCACCCGCACCTGGGGAGCGGGCGACCGCGTCGCGCTCCTGATTCACGGGATCATGTCCGACCACCGCACCTGGCGCAAGGTCGGCCCCGCGCTCGCCGAGCGGGGCTACCGTGTCATCGCGATCGACCTGCGCGGCCACGGCGCGAGCGGGCGCGGCGAGTACAGCGCCGGACTCTTCGCGGACGATCTCGTCGAAACCCTCCCGGCCGACGCCGAGTTGGCGATCGGGCACTCGCTCGGCGGGCTCTCCCTGGCACTGGCCGCCGAGCGGCTGCGACCGCAGCGCGCGGTCTACTCGGACCCCGCCTGGCACCTCAACTCCCCGCAGAATCAGGCCAGTCCGGAGATCTTCGCGCTGTTCAAGTCGGCGACGCGGGAGATGGTCGCGGCACTCAATCCGCGCTGGGAGGCCGAGGACGTCGACATCGAACTGGCGACGCTGAAGGTCTGGGACGAGAACACCGCGCTGGGCCTCACCGCGATGTTCGGCACGGACCTGGTTCCCGAGCGGGCCGTCGTGCCCTCGCTCGTCCAGTTCGCCGACGCGAGCTTCCTGTACGACGCGGCCGAAGCCGCCCGCCTCGAAGCCCGCGGCTTCGAGGTCCGTACGGTCGAGGGCGCCGGGCACACCATCCACCGCGACGACTTCGAGGGGTTCATGGCCTCGCTCGACGGCTGGATCTGAGCGAGAGCCCGCGGGACGGGGCCGGGTTCCGACCGGACCGCCCCGGCGGGCCGGTCGGTTACGCTCCCCGGATGAGCGAGGACATGGTGGGTCTGGTCGGGCGGGTGACCGGGACAATCGGCCCCGGGCTGGTCGGGGAGGTCATCGTCAGGATCCGCGGCGGGGCCGAGCACTTCCTCGCCCACCCGGCGCCGGGGACGGGACGACTGGAGTCCGGGACGGTCGTGACGGTGGTGGAATACCTGCCTCCGCGCACCGTGTACGTCATGGCCGCATACGACAACTGAGCACGCCCACGCTCAAGTTGACCAGGCCTTTCATCGGTGCGTATCAAGATGGCGACAAGGATCCGTCAGCGTCTTCACGCCACCGGGGGCCGGGCGCACACTCCCCTCATCGGTGCCGAGCGGCACCGCATGAAGGGGGCGTATGCCGATGGTCGTCGGCGTCGTGGCGGGACTGGTTCTCGCCACCATCATCGTTCTGGTCGGCCTGTTCAAACTGATGTGGCGGGTGGCCGAGCCGAACGAGGCACTCATCATCTCCGGCTCCAAGCACCGGACCGAAGGCCTTGGTGAGGGCATGGGGTTCCGCATCGTCACCGGACGGGGAACCCTGGTACTGCCGGGAGTGCAGGCGGTACGGAAGCTGTCGCTCGATCTCAACGAGACCGAGCTGTCGGTGGACTGCGTGACCCAGCAGGGCATCCCGCTGCGGGTGCGGGGAGTCGTGATCTTCAAGGTGGGCGACGACTTCGTGTCGATCGCCAATGCCGCGCGGCGCTTCCTGGACCAGCAGAGGATGATGTCGGAGCGGGTGCACAACGTATTCGCCGGTCATCTCCGTTCCATCGTGGGCGGGTTGACGGTCGAGGACATGATCCGCGACCGGGAGAAGCTCACCGGGCAGACCCGGGCCGCCTGCGGTACGGAGATGGAGAAGCTCGGTCTGATCGTCGACTCGCTGCAGATCCACGAGATCGAGGACCCGACCGGGTACATCAAGAACCTCGCCATGCCGCACGCCGCCGCGGTGCAGCGCGATGCCCGCATCGCGCAGGCGGAGGCGAACCTGCGGGCGACCGAGGCCGAACAGGCCGCGTTCGCGCGGATGTCGGAGGCCACCCGGGACAGCGAGATCCTCCAGGCCGGTTACCAGGCCGAGCGGGACAAGGCCGCCGCCAGTTCCAAGCAGGCCGGTCCGCTCGCGGACGCGGCCGCCCGGCAGGAGGTCGTGGTCCAGGAGACGCGGGTCGCCGAACTGGAGGCACAGCGCCGCGAGCAGCAGCTCCAGGCGGATGTGCGCAAGCCCGCCGACGCGCAGGCCTACGAGAAGCGGACGCTGGCCGAGGCCGAGCGCGACGCCCGCATCTCGGCCGCCCAGGCCAAGGCGAAGGAGACCGAGCTCGCGGCGGCGGCCGAGGCGACCCGGGTGAAGACGGCCGCGGCCGCCGAGGCCCAGGCCACCGAGGCACGCGGTCTCGCGGCCGCGACGGCGACCCGGGCGACCGGTGAGGCCGAGGCGGCGGCGACGCAGGCCAAGGGGCTCGCCCAGGCCGAGTCGGCGAAGGCCCGGGGCCTGGCCGAGGCCGAGGCGATCAAGGCGCGTGCCGCGGCGCTCGCCGAGAACCAGGAGGCCGTGGTCGCCCAGCAGCTCGCCGAGAACTGGCCGCAGATCGTGGAGGCGGGTGCCGCCGCCTTCGGCAATGTGGAGCACATGGTGCTGCTCAACGGCGCCGAGGGCATGTCGGAGATGTTCGCGAAGGCGCTGACGATGGGCGGTACGGGTCTGGGCCTGGCCCGCCAGCTGCTCGCCTCGATGAACCAGAACGGCCAGGCTCCCAACGGGCAGTCCCCGGCCGTTCCTTCCCCCCTGTCGAAGCCGATCCCGGTCACGGAGGACGGCGGGCTGGGCAGCAAGTAGGCTCTGTAGCACGCGAGTTGGCCCCGCCCGGCTGCCGGGCGGGGCCAACGGCGTGTCCGCGCCTCAAGCGGGGAGGGCGGCCGACTCATCGAGGTACTCCTCGCGGACCTCGCGCGGCCCGAACGGCCAGACCTTCTCCAAGCGCGCCCACAGGAAGAAGGCGGCGCAGCCGAGTGCCAGCCAGGCCAGCGACCATTCGATGGGGTGGCGGCCGGGCGAGTTCTTGTCGGCGTACCCGTAGATGACGAGCCAGCCGGCGAGGGCGACCAGGCTCGGCAGCGGGTAGAGCCACATCTTGTACGGGCGGCGCAGTCCGGGCTGCCGCTTGCGCAGCACGGTGACGGCGAGGATCTGGGCGAACGCCTGCACGATGACCATCACCGTGGTGAGCAGCTGGATGAGGGTGGTCAGATCGGTGCTGCGGCCGATCATGAAGCCGATGGCGGTGATGACGCCCATGGTGGCCAGGCCCAGCATCGGGAAGCGGTGCCGGGGGTGCAGCTTGGCGTAGGGGCGGAAGAACACCTTGTCGCGGGCGGCGTCGTACGGGACCCGGGAGCCGCCGAGCAGTCCCGTGAAGACGGAGGCGAACGCGGTCACCAGGATGAGCACGGTGACCACGTCGGCGGCGCCCTTGCCCCAGGCCTTCTCCAGGACCGCGGAGGCGACGGACGTCGAGGCGATGTCGTTCGGGTCGAGCATCCGCTGCCAGTCGATGACGCCGAGGGTGCCGATCTGGAGCAGCAGATAGATCGCCATGATGCCGAAGATGGAGTAGATGATGGAGCGCGGCAGGGTGCGTCCGGGGTCCTTGATCTCGGCGCCCATGTAGGCGGTGGTGTTGTAGCCGAGGTAGTCGTAGATGCCGATGGTGAGGCCCGCCGCGAAGCCGATCCAGAAGTGACTGCCCGTCAACTCGAAGGCGCCGGAGGGGTAGTCGAAGGCGAGGTGCGGGCTGAAGTCGGTGGCGGCGGCGATGATCACCAGGGCCACCGAGGCGATCATCACGACCCACATCACGGCGGTGATCCTGGCGATGTTCTCGATCCCCCGCCAGAGCAGCAGGACCACGAGGGCGATGATGCCGAGCCCGATCAGGTCGCCGGCGGTCTCGCCGAGGTCCGGGGCGAGGTAGCCGAGGTACTGCACGAACCCGACGACGCCGGTGGACATGGCAAGCGGGATGAAGAGCATCGCCGTCCACACGAACAGGAACGGCATCAGCCGGCCGGTGCGGTACTGGAAGGCCTGGCGCAGATAGACGTAGCTGCCGCCGGAACCGGGCAGCGAGGCGCCGAGTTCGGCCCAGATCAGCCCGTCGGCCAGCGCGAGTATCGCGCCCGCGACGAAGCCGATGACGGCCTGCGGGCCGCCGAAGGCGGCGACCATCAGCGGGATGGTCACGAAGGGGCCGATCCCGCACATCTGGCTCATGTTGATGGCGGTGGCCTGGAAGAGTCCGATCCGGCGGACGAAGCCGCCGGCCGGCGGAAGGGTTCCGGACACTGGGGTCCTCCCTGGGCTGATGAGAGAAAAGGGAGCTTCTGCCGATTCGCCAGTGCGGGGATTCGTCTCGGCGGCGGGTGTGCTTAAGTTAAGGACCCTTACTTTCACCGTCAAGGGGTCGTCAGTGAACAGCTCGGACCGATGCGTGAGAATGACGCGATGACCAGCAGCGACGAGGGCGGAGACCTGCCCTGGAACCCGCAGCGGCAGCGCAGCTCCAACGAGCGTCTGCTGCTCGACCGGCTGCGCACCGGGGGTCCCGCGTCCCGAGCCCAGCTGGCACGGGACACGGGTCTGTCCAAACCGACCGTGTCGAGCGCGCTGGCCTCGCTGGAACTCGCCGGTCTGGTCCGCGAGGCGGGCACCGTGACCCCCGAGCGGGGCCGCGCCGCCGTGCTCTACGCCCCCGACCCGACCGCGGGTTACGCCCTCGGCGTCGACATCGGCCGGGCCTGGCTGCGGGTCGCCCTCGCCGACCTCGACGGCACGGTCGTGGCCCGCTCCGAGGTCCGCAACCACGCCCGCACCTCGGCCACGATGGCCGAGCTGGTGGTCAGCAGCGCGCACCGGCTCGTCGAGGGCTCGGGCGTGGGCGCGGACAAGATAGCTCAGGCGGTGGTCGGCACCCCCGGTGTGTACGACGCCGAGAAGCGGCGCGTGCGCTATGCGCAGCACCTTCCGGGCTGGGGCAGGCCGGGCCTGTTTGACCAGATGCGGGAGCGGCTCGGCATCCCGCTCGCGGTGCACAACGACGCGAACCTCGCCGCGCTCGGCGAGTACACCTTCGGCGTCGGCGCGGGCAGCAGGCTCTTCGTGTACGTCATGGTCGGCACCGGCCTCGGCATGGGCGTGGTCAGCGAGGGCCAGCTCTTCACCGGGGCGCACGGCGGCGCCGGCGAGATCGGCTTCCTGCCGTGGCCCGGCCTCCAGAAGCCGGACACCCTGGAGGACGCGGTCTCCGGCGACGCGGTGGTCGAGGCCGCCCGCTCGCTCGGTATGGCGGGCCCGCTCACCGCGAAGGACGTCTTCGATGCGGCGCGGGCCGGAACTCGCCCCGCGGTCAAGGCGGTTCAGCTGGAGGGCGAGCGTCTCGCGCACACCGTCGCGGTGGTCGCGGCCGTCCTCGATCCCGATCTCGTGGTCCTGGGCGGCGGCGTCGGCCACAGCGCCGATCTGCTGCTCCGCACCGTACGGGAGACGCTTCGGGCGCTCACCCCGCTGCGCCCGAAGGTGGCGCCGAGCTCGCTCGGTGAGGACGCGGTGCTGCTCGGCGCGGTGGCCACCGCACTCGGCACGGCCCGGGACGTGGCCTTCGAGCGGCGCACGGCGCACGGACGACGGCCCGTCACTCCCCAGGCCTGCGATTGACATGACCACTCACCCCCTCTAGCTTCCTTGGAACCTTAGTAAGGTTTCTTAACTTGGGCTCCTCTCGGCCGAGTTGCCCAGCGAAGCGCGGATGTTCCGACCAGCCCCCCTGGGAGACCACCGTGTTCCACCGCCCTTCCTCCGTGCGCCGAAGGACCGCCGTCGTCGCGGTCCTCGGCCTGGTCCTGGCCCTCGCCGCCGGCACCTCGCCGGCCACGCCCCGCACCCGTCCCGCCTCTGGCACGGTGACCGCCGTCGCCTCGGCGCCGGGCAGCGCGACCGCCCTCGCCGGATACGCGATCCAGTCGACGGCCAAGGTCTCCGACTCCGCGGCCGCCGTGTCGAGCCCCGGCTATCCCGCGGCCGGCTGGTACCCGGCCGGCCCCCGTTCCACGGTCCTCGCCGCGCTGCTCGCGGCCGGAAAGTACCCGGACCCCTTCTACTCGACCGACCAGCAGAAGATCCCGACGGCGGACTTCGCGGTCCCCTGGTGGTACCGCTCGGACTTCACCGTCGCCGACACCGGCTCGCGCACCTACCTGGACTTCAGCGGAGTGATCTCGGCCGCCGACGTGTACGTGAACGGCAAGCAGGTCGCCGGCAAGACGGCGGTCACCGGCGCCTACACGCGTCATGAACTCGACGTCACCGGCCTGGTGAAGGCCGGAACCAACACCGTCGCGTTCCGGATCCAGCCCAACGATCCGAACAAGAACCTCACGATGGGCTGGATCGACTGGCTCCAGCCGCCTCCCGACCAGAACATGGGCATCGTCCGCGATGTGACGGTCAGACGCGGCGGCCCGGTCGCGCTGCGCGACGCGCACGTGGTGACGGCCCTCGCGGTGCCGTCGCTGTCGTCCGCCGACCTGACCGTGAAGGCGCAGGCCCGCAACGATTCGGCGGCCCCGGTCACCGCGACCGTCTCCGGCACCGTCGGACAGCTCGCGTTCAGCCAGGACGTGACGCTCGCGGCGCACGAGACGAAGGCGGTCACCTTCGCCCCGGCCGCCCACCCCCAACTCCGCCTGACCGCACCGCGCGTGTGGTGGCCGGCCGGGATGGGCGCGCAGCCTCTGTACGACCTGGATCTCACCGCGTCGGTGTCCGGCAACGCCTCCGACACCGTGCACGAGTCGTTCGGCATCCGCGATGTGAAGGCCCCGCTCAATGCCGACGGCGCCCGCCAGTACTCGGTCAACGGGCGCCCGCTGCTGATCAAGGGCGGTGGCTGGTCCCCCGACGAGTATCTGCGCTGGGACCGCACCTACGTCGAGGACCGGCTCACCTACGCACTCGACCTCGGTCTCAACACCATCCGCCTGGAAGGCCACATCGAGCCGGACGAGTTCTTCGACCTGGCCGACCGCCACGGCATCCTGACCCTGCCCGGCTGGGAGTGCTGCGACAAGTGGGAGGGCCAGGTCAACGGCAGCGAGTCGGGCGACGCATGGACCCCCGCCGACTACCCGGTGGCGAAGGCCTCCATGGCCGCCGAGGCGGCCCGGCTGCGCGACCACCCCAGCGTGATCTCGTTCCTGATCGGCAGCGACTTCGCCCCCGACCAGACGATCGAGAAGAACTATGTGGACGCGCTGAAGGCGGCCGACTGGCCGACGCCGGTGGTCGCCGCCGCCTCCGACAACTCGTCCCCGATCACGGGCAGTTCGGGCATGAAGATGACCGGGCCCTACGACTGGGTGCCGCCGGGGTACTGGTACAACAAGCAGGAGGGCGGAGCCACCGGCTTCAACTCCGAGACCAGCGCGGGGCCCGACATCCCGGCCCTGGACACCCTGCGCCGCATGCTGTCACCGGCGGAGCTCGACACCCTGTGGAAGAACCCCTCGGCGAAGCAGTACCACCGCTCCCCCTCGTCCACGTTCGCCACGCTCCAGCTGTACGACGACGCGCTGGCCGGCCGCTACGGCGCCCCGACCGGCCTCGCCGACTACGTGCGCAAGGCGCAGCTCGCCCAGTACGAGAACGTGCGGGCCCAGTACGAGGCGTACGCCCGCAACGCCAAGGACGCCTCGAAGCCGTCGACGGGGGTCGTCTACTGGATGTTCAACAGCGGATGGACGTCCCTGCACTGGCAGTTGACGGACCGGTATCTCGATCAGGGCGGCGCCTACTTCGGCGCGAAGAAGGCGAACGAGCCGCTGCACATCCAGTACTCCTACGACAACCGCGCGGTGACCGTCGTCAACTCCCGGCCCGCCGCCGCCTCCGGGCTCACCGCCCGGGTGAGCCTCTTCAATACGGACGGCACCCAGAAGTACGACCGGACGGTGAGTGGTGTGGACGTCGGCGGGAACGGAGCGAGCGCCACCGCGCTGACCGTCCCGGCGTCGGTGAGCGGTCTGTCCCCCACATATCTGGCGAAGCTGGTGCTCAGCGACGGCACCGGCAAGGAGGTGAGCCGCAATGTGTACTGGCTCTCCACCAAGCCCGATGTCCTGGACTACGCCAACACGGACTGGTACCACACCCCGACCACGGCCTACGCCGACCTCAAGGGCCTCGCCTCGATGCCGAGGGCGACGGTGTCCGCGACCGCAACGACCACGACGGGCACGGACGGCATGTCCACGACGACGGTCACGGTACGGAACACGGGCTCGGGCACGGCACCGTCGCTGCTGACCGACATCCATGTGGTGGACGCCCATGACGCCCCGGTCCTGCCGGTGCGGTGGTCGGACAACCAGGTGAGCCTGTGGCCCGGCGAGTCGGCGACCCTCACGGCGACCTACCGCACCGCCGATCTGCACGGCTCGGCACCCCGGCTGCGCGTCTCCGGCTGGAACACCCCGACGGCGACGGTCCCGGCGAACTGACCCGCAGGCCACGATTCGCGTCCCACGCACAAGGGGGGCACCCTGGAACAGAGGGGGGGTGCCCCCTGGAGGTGGTGTGCCATGTCCACACTCGTCGGATGGCATGTGGAGCTGGAGTTCTCCGAGCAGGGGCACCGCACCAGTGCGGCTGCCTTGATCAGACTCGCTGACGGCTCCGAGATCAAAGGGCGCGGCTACGCCATGCGCCACCCCTCCGACCCCGAGCAGCTGAGGGTCGGAGAAGAGATCGCCGGTGCGCGGGCACTCATGGGTCTCGCGTCCCAGCTGTTGCAGAAGGCACACGTCGAGATCGACGAGGTCGCGGGCAGACACTCGCGCCCCCTGACCCACTGAGCGAGGCGGCGCGCGACGCGTCGTCGCCTCCTCGGAGGAAGCAGGCCCAACACCCTTGCGTTTCAGCCCTGTTCAGACCCGGCCGAGGACCGGCCAGAGCCCCGGGTCCTCAAAGCCGAGTGCCCAGATCGTTGTGTTGCGGTTGCCGTAGCGGCGGAGCACCGGCAGGTCCGCGGCGACGCCGAGCGAGTCCTGGTACCAGACGTCGCGGACGCTGTCGTCCTCCTCGTACGTGAAGTGGGGGGTCTGCGACGCCGGGTCGAGCCGATAGGGGATGCCCATCTTCAGGCGCAGGGCCTCGGCCTCCCGCCAGGTGACGTGCCGCGTCCTGCCGCCGGGCACCCAGTCCCAGCCGTAGGCGGGCAGCCCCATTTCCAGCCGGTCCGCGGGGATCAGCGCGGTGGCCCGGCGCAGGATGTCGTCGTACCACTGCGGGCTGGCCAGCGGGCCCGGGGTGCCGCCCGACCAATGGAGGTCGTACGCCATGACGCGGACCCGGTCGGCGACCCGGCCGAGTGCCGGATAGTCCCAGATCCGGCCGGTGTCCGCGGTCTGCGGGGACACGGTGAGCACGCACTGCTTGCCGATGGCGTGCAGCCGCCCGCACAGTTCCGCGGCGAAGGCCGCGTAGGCGGAGCGCACGCCGAGATACTCGTCCTCGCCGGTCGGGGCGATCGACTCGTAGTCGATGTCGATGCCGTCGTAGGCCCGGCCGCGCACGACGGAGAGCAGCGTCTCGACGTGGGTGGTGCGGCGCCGGGCGTCGGTCAGGATCTCGGCGAGCTCGCCGGGCTCCATGGTCTCCATGACGGTCGGCACGACCTTGATCCCGGCCTGGTGCAATCCGTCGATGATGCGGGTCTCGCCCGCTCCCGGGTGGCCGTCGATCCGGTCGGCCGCCATCGCCTGGTACCAGAACGGGCTGACGGTGTGGAGCTGGGAGGCGTGCCGCAGCGCGTCCGCGTACGCGCCTTCCTGGTCCCAGTAAGGGAGCCAGCCGGAGACGGTGCGCGGGAGCGGCTCCGCGGCGGACGCCTGGGGCTGGGCGAGGGCGATGAGCAGGGCGGTGGTGGCGCACAGGGCGAAGAGGCGCAGTCGTGCGCCGGGGGAACGGGCCATGTGCCCGAGCCTGGCGCCCGCTCGGCGTGCCCGCTCCGTGGGTTGCGCCGTACAGGTCCTCCGGCGTCCGGATGGCCGCACATCTCGACGCCCCGCCGCCTCACCCTGGCGGCGAGCCGCCTGCGCGAGCGGTCCGGCCGGTGCTGAGCGATGCTGGAGCGAGAACGCCGCCTGGAAGCCCGCGGGCGGCGGCAGCCGCAGACGGCCGCCGTCCGGGCGGGCGCTCTTGTGCGATGCGACGAGAACGACTTAGGTGGTACGGCATGTGCCACCGACCCGCAGGAAGGCGATCATCTGTCCATGACCGCACGTGAGTTGACCGAAGCAGAGGCCGATGACCTGCTTCGATGTATCTGTTTCAAGACGGGTCCGCCACGCGCCGTCGGCGTGGAGCTGGAATGGCTCGTCCACGATCTCGACGACCCCCGGCTCCCCGTCCGGCACGACCGCCTGGAAGCCGCCTACGCCGCATTACTCACCCTGCCCCTGCGGTCGGCACTCACCGTCGAACCCGGCGGCCAGCTTGAGCTCAGCTCGCTGCCCGCCGCATCGCTCACGGAGTGCGTCTCCACCGTCTCCGCCGATCTGGCGGCCGTCCGCGCCGCCCTGAAACAGCGCGGTCTCACCCTCGTCGGCCTCGGCCAGGACCCCTGGCATCCCCCTCGCCGCATGCTGCACGAGGCCCGCTACGACGCCATGGAAGCCCATCTCGACCGGACGGGACCGGCCGGCCGCGCCATGATGTGCTCCACGGCCTCCGTCCAGGTCTGCATCGACGCCGGGTACGAGGAACCCGGACCGCTCGGCTACGGGCGGCGCTGGCTGATGGCACACCTGCTGGGTGCCGTCCTGGTCGCGGCGTTCGCCAACTCTCCGGTCAGCAAAGACACGTTGACCGGCTGGCGTTCGACGCGGCAGGCCAACTGGAGTGAGCTCGACCCGGTGTGCGCGCTCGCCCCGCCGCTCGACGCACCGCCGCGCGACGCCTGGGCGGCACACGTCCTGGACGCCCCGGTCATGTGCGTACGGACCGACGACGGACCCTGGTCGGCGCCGCCGGGTCTCACCTTCCGGCAGTGGCTGCGCACCGGGGCACCGCGGCCGCCCACCCGCGCCGATCTCGACTACCACCTGACCACCCTGTTCCCGCCCGTGCGGCCGCGCGGCCATCTGGAACTGCGGATGATCGACGCCCAGCCCGGCGACGACGGGTGGACCGTGCCGCTCGCCGTGACCAGCGCGCTCTTCGACGATCCAGAGGCGGCCGAGACCGCCTACCGGACCGTCAAACCCCTTGCCGAGCGCGCCGGTTCGCTGCCCGCGCCACGCAATCCGCTCTGGCGGGCGGCGGCCCACGACGGGCTCGCCGACCCGGAGCTGCGCGAGGCCGCCGCCGTGTGCTTCGCGGCGGCGCTCGACGCGCTCCCCCGGCTCGGCGCCGGCCCGGAGCTCCAGGACCGGGTCGCCGCCTTCACCGACCGCTATGTCGTACGGGGCCGATGTCCGGCCGACGACACACCCCCGCCCGCACCATCGAAGGACAGCCTCATATGACCGACCCGGAGCTGCTCAGGGAACGCGCCCTGGCAGCGCTCACCGCCGCGCGCGCCCGCACCGGCGTGCTCACCTCCAGCGTCGACGACCACGAACTGACCGAACAGCACTCGCCGTTGATGTCGCCGCTCGTGTGGGACCTGGCACACATCGGCAACCAGGAAGAGCAGTGGCTGCTGCGTGCCGTCGCCGGGCAGGACGCGATCCGGCCCGAGATCGACTCGCTGTACGACGCCTTCGAACACCCGCGCGCGGCACGCCCCAGCCTGCCGCTGCTCGCCCCCGCCGAGGCCCGCCGGTACGCCGCCGATGTGCGGGGCCGGGCGCTGGACGTCCTGGAGCGCACGCCGTTGCGCGGTGGGCCGCTCACCGATGCCGGGTTCGCCTTCGGGATGATCGCCCAGCATGAGCAGCAGCACGACGAGACGATGCTGATCACCCACCAGCTGCGCAGCGGTCCGGCCGCGCTCACCGCGCCCGAGCCGCCGACCGGCAGCACCGAGGGCCTGCCCGCCGAAGTCCTCGTCCCCGGCGGGCCGTTCACGATGGGCACCTCCACCGAGCCGTGGGCGCTGGACAACGAGCGCCCCGCGCACCACCGCATCGTGCCCGCCTTCCACCTCGATACGACCCCGGTGACGTGCGGGGCGTATCTGCGCTTCATCGAGGACGGCGGCTACCGAAATACCCGCTGGTGGGAGCCCGTGGGCTGGGCCATGGTCCGCGAACACGGGCTGACCGCACCGCTGTTCTGGCGCCGCGAGGGCGGTCAGTGGCTGCGCAGGCGGTTCGGGGTGACCGAGCCGGTGCCGTCCGACGAGCCCGTTCTGCACGTCAGCTGGTACGAGGCCGACGCGTACGCCCGCTGGGCGGGGCGGCGGCTGCCGTCCGAGGCCGAATGGGAGAAGGCGGCGCGCCACGACCCGGCCTCGGGCCGCTCACGCCGCTACCCCTGGGGCGACGCCGACCCCACCCCGGCCCACGCCAACCTCGGCCAGCGGCATCTGCGCCCCGCGCCCGCCGGAGCGTACCCGGAAGGTCAATCCCCCCTGGGTATACGGCAGTTGATCGGTGACGTGTGGGAGTGGACGTCGAGCGACTTCCTGCCCCATCCCGGCTTCGTCGCCTTCCCCTACCGCGAATACTCGGAGGTCTTCTTCGGCCCCGCGCACAAGGTGCTGCGCGGTGGTGCGTTCTCCGTGGACGAGGTGGCCTGCCGGGGGACCTTCCGCAACTGGGACCTGCCGGTCCGGCGGCAGATCTTCGCGGGCTTCCGCACGGCCCGGGACGCGGACTGATGTGCCGTCATATTGCTTACACCGGGCCGGTGTCGCCGCTGTCCGACCTCGTCATTCGGCCGCCGCACGCTCTGTACCGGCAGTCCTGGGAGCCGCGCCGGCAGCGCAACGGCACGGTCAACGCCGACGGTTTCGGCGTCGGCTGGTACGCGGACGGCGATCCGGTGCCGGCCCGCTACCGGCGCGCGGGGCCCATCTGGAGCGATCCGAACCTCGCCGACCTGGCCCGGGTGGTGCGCAGCCGCGCGCTGCTCGCCGCAGTGAGGGACGCCACCGAAGCGAGCGCGGACGGTGAGGCGGCGGCCGCGCCGTTCGCCACCGGGCGCTGGCTGTTCAGCCATAACGGCGCGGTGCGGGGCTGGCCGGGCAGCGTGGCGCGGCTCGCCGCCGGGCTGCCCGCCGAGGCCCTGCTCCGCCTGGTGGCCCGCTGCGACGCCGCGTTCGTCTGGGCGCTGGTGCTGCACCGGCTGACCAGCGGCGACCCGGCAAGCCAGGCGATGGCCGACACGGTCACCGAGCTGGCCGCGGCGGCGCCCGGCTCGCGCCTGAACCTGCTGCTCACCGACGGCGAGACGATCACCGCGACCGCCTGGGGCGACAGCCTCTGGTATCTGCACACGCCCGGCCGCTCGGCCGTCGTCGCCTCCGAACCGTACGACGACGATCCGCACTGGCGCGAGGTGCCCGACCGCACCCTGCTCACCGCCACCCCCACCGAAGTCCAGCTCACCCCCCTCAAGGAGCCCCAGTAGTGCGCCCGTTCCAGCTGACCCGCACCCTGCCCGAGGACGCCACCGGGGCCGCGCTGCGCGCCGATGTGCTGCGCGGACTGAGCGGCGCCGTGAAGTCGCTGCCGCCCAAGTGGTTCTACGACGCCCGCGGCAGTGAACTGTTCGAGGAGATCACCCGGCTGCCCGAGTACTACCCGACCCGGGCCGAGCGCGAGATCCTCACCGACCGATCCGCCGAGATAGCCGCCGCGACCGGCGCGCACACCCTGGTCGAGCTGGGCTCCGGCTCCTCGGAGAAGACCCGGCTGCTCCTGGACGCGCTGCCCGCGCCGCTGACGTACATCCCGGTGGACGTGAGCGAGAGCGCGCTGACCGGGGCGGCCGAGGGACTGCTCGCCGACCACCCCGGGCTCTCCGTGCACGCGCTGATCGCGGACTTCACGCACGGCCTCGAACTGCCCGAGGTGCCCGGCCCCCGGCTCGTGGCGTTCCTCGGCGGCACGATCGGCAATCTGCTGCCCGCCGAGCGAGCCGAATTCCTCACCTCCGTACGGAAGTTGATGGATCCCGGTGACTCGCTGCTGATCGGGACCGACCTGGTGAAGGAGGAGTCGGTCCTGGTGCGGGCGTACGACGACGCGTCGGGGGTGACGGCCGCCTTCAACAAGAACGTGCTCAGCGTCATCGACCGCGAACTCGGCGCCGACTTCGACCCGGACGACTTCGCGCATGTGGCGCTGTGGAACCGCGAGGAGGAGTGGATCGAGATGCGGCTGCGGGCCCGCCGCGCGGTGACCGTGAAGATTCCCGAAGTGGATCTGGTGGTCAGCTTCGCGGCGGGCGAAGAGCTGCGCACCGAGGTGTCGGCGAAGTTCCGCGAGGAAGGTGTGCGGGCCGAGCTGACGGCCGCCGGGTTCGTGCCGTCGCGCTGGTGGACGGATGCGGCCGGGCGGTTCGCGCTCTCGCTCGCGACCGCGGGCTGAAGGTCCGTGCGGGCCGCGCGGCACGAGCGCCGCGCGGCCCGCACGGGGGCCTTCAGTGGCTTTGCGGCGCCGGTTCCAGGACGAAGACGGGGATCTCCCGGTCCGTCTTCTTCTGGTACTCCGCGTAGTCGGGGAACGCCGCGACGGCCCGCTCCCACCACCGCGCCTTCTCCTCGCCGGTCACCTCACGGGCCGTCATGTCCCGCCGTACGGTGCCGTCTTGGAGCTCCACCCGGGGATCGGCGATGACGTTGTAGTACCAGACGGGGTTCTTGGGCGCGCCGCCCAGCGAGGCCACCGCCGCGTAGGTGCCGTCGTGCTCGACGCGCATGAGGGGCGACTTGCGCAGCTTGCCGCTCTTGGCGCCGCGCGTCGTCAGCAGGATCACGGACATGCCGCGCAGTGTCATCCCCTCCTTCCCGCCGGACTTCTCGATGAGTTCGACCTGCTCACGCACCCACTGGGTCGGGCTCGGCTCGTACTCGCCGTCGAGAGGCATGGATGGATCCCTTCGTCAGAGAAACTTCGGGCCGGCCCGGCTTCGGCCGGCGCACGAACAACGCCGGTGGCTCTCTCCATCTTCCCCTCGGCGATTCCCGGGCACCCCGGGAGGCACCGCCGTACGGGGCAGGAAGGCCGGATCCCGACGCTTGCCCGTGCCATCGGCGGGCAGCCGGACCAGGTGTCGTGTTCCGCGTCGGACGATCTCCCGCAGACTCCCACCGAGGACGTGCCGCCGATGGTGACTCCATCCGCTTCCCGGACCACACCCCAACCGCCGCAGGGCCAACCGCGACGCGCCCGTTCGGCCTGGTCCGGGGTGCTCATCGGCGTCGGCATCGCCGCCTTCGTCGACGAGACCGTCTTCCACCAGCTGCTGCACTGGCACCACTTCTACGACCGCTCGACACCGGACATCGGGCTGGTCTCCGACGGGCTCTTCCACGCCGTCGGCTGGTTCGCCGTCGTCATCGGTCTGGTCATGGTCGCCGATCTGCGCCGCCGGGCGGCGCTGCTGGGGCGCGCGCTGGCCGGGGGCATCCTGACCGGCACCGGGGCGTTCCAGCTGTACGACGGCACGGTCCAGCACAAGCTGATGAAGCTGCACCAGATCAGGTACCACGTCGATCTCACCCCGTACGACCTGACGTGGAACGTCCTCGCCGTGCTCTTCCTCGCGGCCGGAGTGCTGCTGCTGCGTGCGGCCAACCGCCGCTGATGTCATGGGAGTTGGCGGTCCTTCAGGTGACCGCCCACGCTCACGGTTCCGCCCAGCCGGGCGGGGCCGCGCTCCTCGCCGCCGGACTCGCGCTGTGCGGCGCGGTGGCGTACCTGCTCGCCACGGCCCGGCTGCGCCGCCGCGGGGACCGCTGGCCCGCCGTCCGGGACCTCTCCTTCGGTGCGGGCGCGGCCGCTCTGGTGACGGCTGCCCTCGTCCCGCTGCCCGGCGGTCCGTTCACGGCCCATATGGCCCAGCACCTGGCCACCGGCATGGCGGCCCCGCTGCTGCTCGTACTGGCCCGCCCGGTCACGCTCGCCCTGCGGTCCCTGCCACCGGGGCCCCGG
This sequence comes from Streptomyces sp. NPDC094147, assembly GCF_044764265.1. NCBI lineage: Bacteria > Bacillati > Actinomycetota > Actinomycetes > Kitasatosporales > Streptomycetaceae > Streptomyces > Streptomyces sp. NPDC094147. The sequence continues at coordinate 57,787 of NZ_JBIWHT010000014.1, forward strand.
CGCCGTCTGCTGGCCGCGGTGCGCTCGCGGCCGGCCGGGGTGCTCGTGCTCCCGCCGGTGGCGGCGCTGCTCGACGCGGGCGGGCTCTGGCTGCTGTACCGCACGCCGCTGTTCGCGGCCGCACACGAGCGGCCCTGGCTGGCGGCCCTGGTCCATGCCCATGTGTTCGCGACCGGGCTGCTGTTCTCGGCCGCGGTCTGCGGGCTGGATCCGCTGCGGCGCCGCCACGGGGTGGTGCCGCGGGCGGCCGCCCTGGTCGCGGCGGGCGGCGCGCACGCCGTCCTCGCCAGGACCCTGTACGCGAGCGGCCCGCCCGGCACCCACTACGCCCCGGCCGATCTCGCGGCCGCCGCCGAGTCGATGTACTACGGCGGCGACCTCGTCGAGATCGTCCTCGCGGCGGCCGTCGCGGCCCAGTGGTACGCGGCCGGCGGGCGGCGGCTCGCGCGTGAGAGCCGCCGCCGCACACCGCGCCGGGAGCCGCCCGCGTCAGCCTCGTACGGTCAGTGAGGCCGTGTGCGCACGGACCTGCTCCGGGGTCAGATAGGCGTCGGTGTACTCGAAGTCCCGCAGCGTGGCGGGCTTTTGGGCCTGGAATCCGGTGCGGACGAAATCGTCACCGGCGACCGCGTTCAGCAGCCAGTTGGTGAGGACCCGGGTCTTGGCGACATTGGTGCGCAGCGCCGACCAGTGGTAGCCGCGCGCCACGGCCTGGGCGGGCAGACCGCGCAGTTCGATGCCGAGCGGCTTGGAGACGGCGTCGCTGCCGCCGAGGTCGACCACGAGCCCCAGGTCCTTGTGTTCGTAGGGCCGCAGCGGCTGGTGGCGGAGCGCGGCCACGATGTTGTCGGCGGCCTTCGGCCCCTGGCGCATGGCGTGCTGGGCGGTCGGCGGGCAGAAGGCGCCGTCGCCCTTGGCGAGGTCGGGCACGGCCGCGGCGTCGCCGAGCGCGAACACCCCGTCGAGGTCCGGCACGGTCATTTCGGGGGTCACCAGGAGCCGGCCGCGCTCCGTCTGCGCGTCGAGGGTGCCGACGAGGGGGCTGGCGGCGACGCCCGCCGTCCAGATCAGGGTGCGGCAGGGCAGCACGCGGCCGTCGGTGAAGGTCACCTTGTCGGCCCCCGCCTCGGCTACGGACACCCCGAGCGACACCTCGATACCGCGCTTCTGCAGGATCTCCAGGGCGGCCTTGCCGAGCTTGTCGCCGAGTTCCGGCATGAGCTTGGGGGCGATGTCGATGAGGTGCCACTTGATCTGCCGCGGGTCCAGGCGCGGATACTTCTTGACCGCGTTCTGGGTCAGCCGCTGGAGGCAGGCGGCGGTCTCGGTGCCGGCGTAGCCGCCGCCCACGACCACGAACCGCAGCCGGGAGGCCCGTTCCTCCGCGTCGTCGCTCGCGTCGGCCAGATCGAGCTGGGCGATGACGTGGTCTCGGATGTACGCGGCCTCCGCGAGGGTCTTCATGCCGCGGGCGTGGTCGAGCAGTCCCGGGATGTCGAAGGTGCGGGTCACACTGCCGGGGGCCAGGACGATGTAGTCGTACGGCTGGTCGAGTGTCTCTCCGGTGATCTTGCGTATGACGCAGACCTTCGCCCTGGGGTCCACCCCGATGGCGCCGCCGGGGATGATCCGGGTGCGGTGCCTGGCGCTGCGCCGCAGGGAGACGGCCACCGACTGCGGGGTCAGCACTCCGGCCGCGACCTGGGGCAGCAGGGGCAGATACAGCTGGTAGGAGAACGGGGTGACCAGGGAGATCTCCGCCTCTCCCGGAGTCAGCCGGCGTTCCAGGCGTCGTACGCATTCGACCCCTGCGAATCCGGCACCTACGACGAGAATCCTCGGTCGTGCCACGGTGTGCGTCCTTTCCCTGGGACTGAGAACGGGGACCTGAGAACCGGGCCGTCCACTGCCCGAGTGCCCCTGACCGGCGTCCGTCAACACCCCCATAGTGATCAACGGAACGCGGCCGCACCACCGAATGCCCCGACCTCGTGGCGTGAAACGGCGCTGCCCTCCCCGGGAGGTCCGGGAAGGGCAGCGCCGTTCGGGCACGTGGGGCGTCAGGCGACGGTGCCGCTCGCGCTGATGACGACGTCGGCGCGCGGGGCGCCGCTGCGGGTGCCGAGCCCCTCGATCTGCTGCACCAGGTCCTCGCCCTCGACGACCTCGCCGAAGACGACGTGCTTGCCGTCCAGCCACGGGGTGACGACGGTCGTCACGAAGAACTGGGAGCCGTTGGTGTTCGGGCCGCGGTTGGCCATCGACAGCAGGAACGGCCGGTCGTGCTTGAGGGAGAAGTTCTCGTCGGCGAACGTGGCGCCGAAGATGCTCTTGCCCCCGGTGCCGTTGCCGTGGGTGAAGTCGCCGCCCTGGAGCATGAACTCCGGGATGACGCGGTGGAAGGCGGAACCGGCGTAGCCGTAGCCGTTCTGGCCGGTGGCGAGCTCGCGGAAGTTGCGCGCGGTCTCCGGGACGACGTCGTCGAAGAGCCGGAAGACGATGCGGCCGGCGTCCTTGCCGTCAATGGTGATGTCGAAATAAACGTTCTGCATGGGCCCCATCCTGACATCAGCCGTCCCGTGACCCAATCCCGGCTCACCCCGTCGGCCCCGCCGTGACGCGAAACCGGTCCCGGAGCCTCACGGGAAGAGCAGCGTGGTGATCCGGTCGGAGGCGGCCTTGGCGGCCTTCTTGGGGTCGTCACCATCGAGCACGGCCGTCATGTACGGCTTGATCGGGTTGTCGGCCTCGACGGCCGCCCACCGCGCCGGGTCGGGCGTGGCCCGGCCAGGGTGTACCAGTTCTGCCCCGCCAGGTAAATCCCTTGCGTGGAGCCGGAGTTGAGCTTCTCAGTGTCGGCGACGTTGCCCGGCTGGGCGAGGCCGGGCAGCCAGTCGCCGCTGCCCCAGTCGCGCAGCGACTCCAGGGTCATGTCGAGCAGACCGCCGCTCGCCGCGTACTGGGGCACCTGGGTGTTGCGGCGGATCTTCACGAAAGGTCACCTCCTGCGCGTTGGCCAGCAGTCATGACCCGACGCGGGGGGGGCAAGCGCGGTATGGCCTGTTCGGGTGTGGCTCGTGAGTTTGGTACGACCACAGAGGCGGTCCAGCCCCGGGACCCCCCTCGCGCCCCACCGGCCGATGTCTCGCGGAGTGCCGCCGGGTGGGGCACGGTGGAGTAACGCGACGAGAGGGGAGCACCTCCATGTCCCAGCACACCTACCGCGTCACCGAGATCGTCGGCACCTCCCACGAGGGGGTGGACCAGGCCATCCGCAACGGCGTCGCCCGCGCCGCGGAGACCCTCCGCAATCTGGACTGGTTCGAGGTGACGCAGGTCCGCGGCCACATCGAGAACGGCGTGATCGAGCACTACCAGGTCGGCATGAAGGTCGGCTTCCGGCTGGACGACGACGCGGAGGCCTGACGGCTAAGGCCAGACGGCAGAAGCCGACCTGACGGCAAATACCCGACCGCGGAAGTCTGACCCTCTACGTCAGCTTCAGGCTCAGCCGCGTCGCAGGGCACTGGCGCTCACGGGCCGCCTCAGGTGCGGCCCTCGCGCTCCTGCGCGTCCTTCAGCGCCTCGGACGCACCGGTCCACCGTGCCCGTACGACACGGAACCCGGCCTGTTCGGCGGCGTCGCACACGAGCTCGTCGTCGTCCACCAGCATGCGGACCTCGCGGCCGCGGCCGAGACCGCGCAGGATCTCCAGCTTGGTGGCGCGGGCGGGCCGCCGGTCGTCGTTGCGCCGCATGTGGATCCGACCGGCCGGCAGCGCCTGCCCGGCGAGCCACTCCACGGTGTCCTCGCGGCACCGTTCGGGCCGCCCGGTGAGATACACCACCTCGCACTCCTCCGCGGTCTTCAGGCACAGCTCCACGCCCTCGGCCAGCGGCGGGTCGGCGGGGGCCGCGCCGAAGAACGCGTCCCAGTCGCGCGGCTTGCGGTCGAGGAAGTGCTGACGGTGGGCGCTGTCCGCGAGGGTGCCGTCCAGGTCGAACACGGCCAGGGGCCTGCTGTTGTCGATCACGCCTCCAGGGTAGGGGCGCGCGGCGGGCCGGAATCGGGTGGGACGTCCGACGCGGGCCAGAGCATCGTCACGGCCGCCGCCCCCTCGGGAATCCTGGCGCGGCGCAGGTGTTGAACCCTGTGTGAGCTCAGTGATCGCGTCGACCCGTTTCTCCGTCCTCGACCGCTCGCGCATCCGCGCCGGGCACGGCGGACCGCAGGCACTGCGGGACACCGTGGCGCTGGCCCGCGAGGCCGAGCGGCTCGGCTACCACCGCTTCTGGGTGTCCGAGCACCATGCGGTGCCCGGCGTCGCGGGTTCCGCACCCGCCGTCCTGGCCGCAGCGGTGGCGGCGGCCACCACCGGCATCCGGGTCGGCACCGGCGGCGTGATGCTGCCCAATCACCAACCCCTGGTCGTGGCCGAGCAGTTCGGGGTCCTGGAGTCGCTCTTCCCGGGACGGATCGACATGGGGCTCGGGCGTTCGGTGGGGTTCACCGACGCGATACGCAAGGCGCTGGGCCGCGACAAGAAGGACGCCGACGACTTCGCGGCCCAACTCGCCGAGCTGCTCGGCTACTTCGACGGTACGCAGACCGCGCACCCCCACGTCCGGGCCCGCCCCGCCGAGGGCCTGGCCGTGCCCGCCTTCGTCCTCGCCACCGGGAAGGGCGCCGAGGTCGCCGCCGCGGCCGGGCTCCCTCTCGTCATCGCGAACGTGCGCGGCGAGGACGCGATGCTGCGCGCCATCGACGACTACCGCGACGCCTTCCGCCCCTCCGCCCACTCGGAGCACCCGTACGTCGTGCTCTCCGGCACCGTCGCCGTCGCCGAGACCACCGAGACGGCCCGCCGGATCCTGCTTCCGGAGGCCTGGGCGACGGCGTACTCGCGCACGCGCGGAGAGTTCCCGCCGCTGTCCCCGGCGGAGGGGATCATCCCGGCGGCGATGACCGAGCGCGAACGGGCCCTGTTCGAGGAGGCGCTGCGCGGCCAGGTGCACGGTACCGAGGAGGAGGTGGCCGACGCTCTGGAGAAGCTCCTCGCGCGCAGCGGCGCCGACGAGTTCCTCGTCACGACGAGCACGTACGACCGGGCCGCCCTGCTCGACTCCTACCGGCGGCTCGCCCGCCTCGCGGGTCTGACCGGCCGCCCGGCGGACTGACCGGCCCCCGTGGTCCGAAGATCGGCGAGCGGGACGCGACCGTAGAATTCCGGTATGCAAAGCCCCCCTGACCCGTTCGTCCGTGTCCGCGGTGCCCGCGAGAACAATCTGCGCGGGGTCGATGTCGACATTCCGCGTGACTGTCTCGCCGTGTTCACCGGCGTCTCCGGGTCGGGGAAGTCCTCGCTCGCGTTCGGCACGATCTACGCCGAGGCGCAGCGGCGCTACTTCGAGTCGGTCGCGCCGTACGCCCGCCGTCTGATCCACCAGGTGGGCGCGCCGAAGGTCGGTGAGATCTCGGGGCTGCCGCCCGCCGTGTCCCTGGAGCAGCGCCGCTCGGCGCCCTCCTCGCGGTCGTCGGTCGGCACGGTGACCACGCTCTCCAACTCGCTGCGGATGCTGTTCTCGCGGGCCGGCAGCTACCCGTCCGGCGCCGAACGCCTCGACTCGGACGCCTTCTCGCCCAACACGGCCGCCGGTGCCTGCCCCGAGTGCCACGGCCTCGGCCGCATCCACCGCACCAGCGAGGAGCTGCTGGTCCCCGACGCCTCGCTGTCCATCCGCGAGGGCGCGATCGCCGCCTGGCCGGGCGCCTGGCAGGGCAAGAACCTCCGCGACGTCCTCGACACCCTCGGGTACGACGTGGACCGCCCCTGGCGCGAGCTCGACCGGAAGGACCGCGACTGGATCCTGTTCACCGACGAGCAGCCGGTGGTCACCGTGCACCCGGTGCGCGAGGCGGGCCGCATCCAACGCCCTTACCAGGGAACGTACTTCAGCGCCCACCGCTATGTGATGAAGACGTTCGCGGAGAGCAAGAGCCAGTCGCTGCGGGCCAAGGCGGAACGCTTCCTGACCGCCGCCGACTGCCCGGCCTGCGGCGGGCGCCGGCTGCGCCCGGAGGCGCTCGCCGTCACCTTCGCGGGCCGGACGATCGCCGAGCTCGCGGCCCTTCCGCTCAGCGCGCTTGCGGAGCTGCTGCCCACCGCGGGCGGCGGCACGAGCGCCGACGCCCTCACCGCCGACCTGCTCGCGCGCATCGGCCCCGTGCTCGAACTCGGCCTCGGCTATCTGAGCCTCGACCGCTCGGCCCCCACCCTCTCGGCGGGCGAACTCCAGCGCCTGCGGCTCGCCACCCAGCTGCGCTCCGGGCTCTTCGGCGTCGTGTACGTCCTGGACGAGCCGTCGGCGGGCCTGCACCCCGCCGACACCGAGGCGCTGCTCACGGTCCTCGACCGGCTGAAGGCGGCGGGCAATTCGGTGTTCGTGGTGGAGCACCATCTCGATGTGGTGCGGAACGCGGACTGGCTGGTCGACGTGGGTCCGCTGGCGGGCGAGCACGGCGGCCGGGTGCTGCACAGCGGTCCGCCGGCCGAGCTGGCCGACGTGGCGGAGTCGGCGACGCGCCGCTTCCTGTTCGACCGCTCCCCCGCACCGCGTCGCGCGGTCCGCGAGCCACGCGGCCGGCTGGAGCTGACCGGGATCACCCGGCACAACCTGCGCGGCGTCGACGCGACGTTCCCGCTCGGCGTGTTCACGGCCGTGACCGGCGTCTCCGGCTCCGGCAAGTCCACCCTGGTCGATGCGCTGACCGATGAACTCCCGGGCGTGGGACGGCTGGTGAGGGTGGATCAGAAACCGATCGGCCGCACACCCCGCTCCAATCTGGCCACGTACACCGGTCTCTTCGACGTGGTACGCAAGCTCTTCACCGACACGGCCCAGGCGAAGGCGCGCGGCTACAAGGCGGGGCGGTTCTCGTTCAACGTGGCGGGCGGGCGGTGCGAGACCTGTCAGGGCGAGGGGTTCGTGTCGGTGGAGCTGCTGTTCCTGCCGAGTACGTACACGCCCTGCCCGGACTGCCGCGGTGCGCGCTACAACCCCGAGACGCTCGAAGTCACCCTGCGGGGGCGCACCATCGCGGAGGTCCTCGACCTGACGGTGGAGGCGGCGGCCGAGGTCTTCGCGGACGTCCCGTCCGCCGCCCGCAGCCTCGGCACCCTGCTCGACGTCGGGCTCGGCTATCTGCGGCTGGGGCAGCCCGCCACCGAGCTGTCGGGCGGCGAGGCCCAGCGCATCAAGCTCGCCACCGAGCTCCAGCGGGTGCGCCGCGACCACACGCTGTACGTCCTCGACGAGCCGACGACGGGGCTGCATCCGGCCGATGTCGAGATCCTGCTGCGCCAGTTGCACGGCCTGGTCGAGGCGGGCCATTCGGTGGTCGTCGTGGAGCACGACATGGCGGTGGTCGCGGGCGCCGACTGGATGCTCGACCTCGGTCCGGGCGGCGGCGACGAGGGCGGCCGCATCGTGGCGGCGGGACCGCCGGCCGAGGTCGCCGACGCCGGGGCGGGCCGTACCGCGCCGTATCTCGCGAAGGCGCTGGCCGGGATCTGAACCGGCCGCCGGGGCCCCGACTCGCCTGTGCCGCAGGCCAGTTGACCCACCGGGCAAACAGCGCGGAATGAATTGGCCTAGACCCTTGACCGACTGTTGGTCCAGACCAATCATGAGGCGTCCGCACTCTCACCCACCTCCCCGGAGCCCCGATGAGACGCCCGAGATCCGTCCGCGCCCTGCTCGCCACGCTCAGCACAGTCGCCGCGTCCGCCGGCCTCGTCATCGGGGCCGGCGGCGCCGCGCACGCCGCCACTCCCCTGCCCGCCCATGTCTTCGCGCCGTACTTCGAGGCGTACTCCTCCGACAGCCCCGCCGACCTGGCGCAGAAGTCCGGGGCCGCATACCTGACCATGGCCTTCGTCCAGGCCGACGCGAAGGGCTCCTGCACCCCGTACTGGAACGGCTCGACCGGTCAGCCGATCTCCTCGTCGGTGTTCGGCGCGGACTTCACCACCATCCGCTCGCGCGGCGGCGACGTCATCCCGTCCTTCGGCGGGTACGCCGCGGACAACGGCGGCACCGAGATCGCGGACAGCTGCACCAGCGTGGACTCGATCGCGGCGGCGTACGAGAAGGTCATCACGACCTACGACATGTCGCGGCTCGACATGGACATCGAGGACAACTCGCTGACCAACCAGGCGGGCATCGACCGCCGCAACCAGGCGATCAAGAAGGTGCAGGACTGGGCGGCGGCCAACGGCCGGTCGGTGCAGTTCTCCTACACCCTGCCCACCACCACGAGCGGACTCGCCTCCAGCGGTCTCTCGGTGCTCCAGAGCGCGGTCACGTACGGCGCGAAGGTCGATGTCGTCAACATCATGACCTTCGACTACTACGACGGTGCCACGCACAACATGGCGAACGACACCCAGTCCGCCGCCACCGGGCTCTACAACCAGCTGGCCTCCCTCTACCCCGGCAAGACGCCCGCCCAGCTGTGGGGCACGGTCGGCGTCACCGAGATGCCCGGCATCGACGACTACGGCGCGGCCGAGACCTTCAGCACCGCCGACGCGACCGCCGTCTCCAACTGGGCCACCTCCAAGGGCATCAACACCCTCTCCCTCTGGGCCCTCCAGCGCGACAACGGCGGCTGCCCCGGCACCGGTGGCAAGGACACCTGCTCCGGCATCGCCCAGGACCCGTGGTACTTCAGCCACACCTTCGAGCCGTTCACCGGGGGCGGCGGGCCGGTCCAGGACGACTTCTCGGTGGCCGTCGCACCCGGCTCGGCGTCCATCGCGCCCGGCGGGTCCACCATCGCGGCCGTGAGCACGGCGGTGACCTCGGGCAGCGCCAAGACGCTGGCGCTGACGGCGACCGGCGCGCCCGCCGGGGTGACGGCCACGCTCAGCCCCGCCTTCGTCACCGCGGGCGGCTCGGCGCAGCTCTCGGTCAGCGCCTCGGCCTCGGCCGCACCCGGCACCTATCCGATCACCGTGACGGGAACGGCCGGCACGCTCACCCGCTCCACGACCTTCACGCTCACCGTGTCGGGCCCCGGCGGCGGCACCGGCGCGCTGGTCAACGGCGGCTTCGAGAGCGGTTCCCTCGCGCCGTGGACCTGCGAGAGCGGCGCCGCGGTGGTGTCGAGCCCGGTGCACGGCGGCTCGTACGCCGTGCAGACCGCACCGACCTCCGCGCAGACCGGCGAGTGCTCCCAGACGCTGACCCTCACCCCCAACACCCAGTACACGCTGAGCGGTTGGGTGCAGGGCAGCTACGCCTACCTCGGTGTGCGGGACGGCGCGACGGGCAGCACCTGGACCAGCTCGGCCGGCTGGTCCAAGCTGACGGTGCCGTTCACGACGGGCGCCTCGGGCACCGTGACCGTCTATCTGCACGGCTGGTACGGGCAGGGCGCGGTGTACGGCGACGACTTCTCTGTCAGCTAGGGGACGTGCGGTCGGTCAGGTGCCCCGGGGGGGTCTCCACCTCGGCGCGGATCGCCCGCATGATCGGGGCGACGTCGGCGGCGGTGAAGCTCATCTTGGCGCTGGTGCCGTCGGCCTTCGAGATGAGGGTGATACCGGCGGCGGTGGTTGCGGATAACCGGCCGCGACCCGCGGGGCACTGAGCACCCACGAGGCCCCGCCGACGCCACCGCCGTCCGAACTCCCGCCCCCGGACACGCTCCCAGCCGCGGCCGGACCGGCCGCGGCGGCACCGCCGCGGCCGCCCGGGTGGCGACCGACGCGCTGCGGCAGGCGGCCCGTGACCACGCCGAGGCCGAACCGCCACCGGACGCGCGAGGGGCGACATCGTCGTCCGCCCGCTGCACGACCCCACCGAGGCGCCGCCGCCCCCGGCCCGTCGCCGGACCCAGCGCCCCCTTGCTGACGATCTGTAGCACGACTGGATCCACCGGCAAGCTGATGCTCCGTCAAATTACTGGCGAGGAGTCTCCTTTTCGCCCCTCCGCCCCGGACTTACTCTCAAGTCACCTCAGTTCCTCCTCGCATCCCCACACCATCGAATCCGTTCGACCGAGGAGTCCCCCCATGGCAATCCGCAGCTCACGCATGCTCGCGATACTCGCTCCGGCCGCCGCCGCGGCCCTCGTGCTCGGCAGTACGGCGGGCGCGAGCGCCCGCCCCGCGGCCGACCCGACCACCGTGACACCGGCCGGCCACTCCTTCGCGGCCCAGCTCACCGGCCAGGCCACCTTCACGGCCGGGTCCACCACCATGACCTGCAACGTCTCGGCGTCCGTCCCCACCACCGACTCCAACAACCAGGTCCCGGCCGAGCCCGGCAACCACAACGACGCGGGCCCGGTGTCCGCACCCATCAACCCGCCCACGTTCAGCGACTGTTCGACCAGCATCGGCGGGGTGAGCGTGACCGCCAGCACCAACACGGACAACGGCTCGTGGAGCATCTCGGCCCAGAACGGCGCGCCCGTCGCGGCCGGACTGACCATGCCCCAGGGCGGGTTCGTCCTCACGACCAGCGGCCTGGCCAGCTGCACGATCACCGCGTCGCCCGACGGCCCCACCACCGTCTCCGGCGCCTGGACCAACGGCGCGCCGTCCTCGCTGGCCATCAGCGGCGCGCCCGTGGCCGCCACCGTGACCGGCGGATTCCTCTGCCCGACGGGCAGCCAGAGCGCCACCTTCTCGGCCACGTACAACGTCACCGACACGACCGACCCGGCGCAGCAGATCACCGTAACCGGCTGATCCAGCACGGGAGTTGGGCAAGCGAGACGCCCCCGGGATCACCGGGGGCGTTCTCGTCGCGCGGCGAGGAGGTGTGTCAGCGGCCGACCTTCTTCGCCTTCCTCGTCGCCCGCAGCCACTCCTTGTTCATGGCCGCGATCGACGGCAGCGGGATGCCCTTGGGGCAGGCCGTCGCGCACTCCCCGGTCAGCGTGCAGCCGCCGAAGCCCTCGTCGTCCATCTGCCCGACCATGTCGAGCACTCGCGTCTCGCGCTCGGGCGCGCCCTGCGGCAGCACGTTCAAGTGGTTGATCTTCGCCGAAGTGAACAGCATCGCCGAGCCGTTGGGGCAGGCCGCGACGCACGCGCCGCAGCCGATGCACTCGGCGTGCTCGAAGGCGAAGTCGGCGTCCGGCTTGGGCACCGGCGTGGCGTGCGCCTCGGGGGCGGCGCCGGTCGGCACGCTGATGTAGCCGCCGGCCTGGATGATCCGGTCGAACGCCGAGCGGTCCACGACCAGGTCCTTGACCACCGGGAACGCCGAGGCACGCCACGGCTCGACGTCGATGGTGTCGCCGTCGCTGAAGGACCGCATGTGGAGCTGGCAGGTGGTGGTGCGTTCGGGGCCGTGGGCGTCGCCGTTGATGACGAGCGAGCACGCGCCGCAGATGCCCTCGCGGCAGTCGTGGTCGAAGGCGACCGGCTCCTCGCCCTTGAGGATGAGTTCCTCGTTGAGCGTGTCGAGCATTTCGAGGAACGACATGTCGGTGGAGATGCCGTCGACGTCGTAAGTCGCCATGGCGCCGGGCGAGTTGGTGTTCTTCTGGCGCCAGACGCGCAGGGTGAGCTTCATGCGTAGCTCCGCTGGGTGGGGTGGACGTACTCGAAGACGAGGTCTTCCTTGTGCAGGACGGGGGCGTCGCCGGAGCTGTGCTCTCCCGGGGGACGCCCCCCGGCCCCCCGGAATTCCCAGGCGGCGGCGTACGAGAACTCCTCGTCGCGGCGGGCCGCCTCACCGTCCGGGGTCTGGGACTCCTCGCGGAAGTGGCCTCCGCAGGACTCGGCGCGGTGCAGCGCGTCGAGACACATCAGCTCGGCGAGCTCCAGGTAGTCGACGACGCGGTTGGCCTTCTCCAGGGACTGGTTGAACTCCTCCCCGGTGCCCGGCACCTTGATCCGGCGCCAGAACTCCTCGCGGATCTGCGGGATCCGGTCGAGCGCCTTGCGCAGGCCCTCCTCCGTGCGGGCCATCCCGCAGTACTCCCACATGAGTTCACCGATCTCGCGGTGGAAGGAGTCGGGGGTGCGGTCGCCGTCGACGGAGAGGAGCAGGTTCAGTCGGTCCTCGGTTTCGGCGACCGCCTCGGCAACTGCCGGGTGTGCGGCGGTGATCGCGTCCTGGTGGGGGTTGCGTGCCAGGTAGTCGTTGATGGTCGACGGCAGGACGAAGTAGCCGTCGGCGAGGCCCTGCATCAGCGCGGAGGCGCCGAGCCGGTTGGCGCCGTGGTCGGAGAAGTTGGCCTCGCCGATCGCGAACAGGCCCGGGATCGTGGTCTGGAGGTCGTAGTCGACCCACAGTCCGCCCATCGTGTAGTGCACGGCGGGGTAGATCCGCATCGGTGTCTCGTACGGGTTCTCGGCGGTGATCCGCGCGTACATGTCGAAGAGGTTGCCGTACTTCTCCTCGACCTCGGCGCGGCCCATCCGGGCGATGGCGTCCGCGAAGTCCAGGTAGACGCCCTGCCCGCCGGGTCCGACTCCGCGCCCCTCGTCGCACACGTTCTTGGCGGCGCGCGAGGCGATGTCGCGCGGGACCAGATTGCCGAAGGACGGGTAGATGCGCTCCAGGTAGTAGTCGCGCTCGTCCTCGGGGATCTGGTGCGCGGGCCGCTGGTCGCCCTTGGCCCTGGGGACCCAGATGCGGCCGTCGTTGCGCAGCGACTCGCTCATCAGGGTGAGCTTGGACTGGTGCTCGCCGGTGCGCGGGATGCAGGTGGGGTGGATCTGGGTGAAGCAGGGGTTGGCGAAGTACGCGCCGCGGCGGTGCGCCCGCCAGATGGCCGTGGCGTTGGAGTTCATGGCGTTGGTCGAAAGGTAGAAGACGTTGCCGTAGCCGCCGCTCGCGAGGACCACCGCGTCCGCGAAGTACGTGTCGATCTTCCCGGTGACGAGATCGCGGGCGACGATGCCGCGCGCCTTCCCGTCCACGACGATCAGGTCCAGCATCTCCGTGCGGGCGTGCAACTCGACGTTCCCGGAGGCGATTTGACGCGACAGGGCCTGGTAGGCACCGAGCAGCAGCTGTTGGCCCGTCTGGCCGCGGGCGTAGAACGTACGCGAGACCTGGACGCCGCCGAAGGAGCGGGTGTCGAGCAGCCCGCCGTACTCGCGGGCGAACGGCACGCCCTGCGCGACGCACTGGTCGATGATCTCGACGGAGATCTGCGCGAGGCGGTGGACGTTGGACTCGCGGGCCCGGAAGTCGCCGCCCTTGACGGTGTCGTAGAAGAGGCGGTGGACGGAGTCGCCGTCGTTGCGGTAGTTCTTCGCGGCGTTGATGCCGCCCTGCGCGGCGATCGAGTGGGCGCGTCGCGGCGAGTCCTGGAAGCAGAACTGGACGACGTGGTAGCCCTGTTCGGCCAGTGTGGCGCCCGCCGAGCCGCCCGCGAGCCCGGTTCCGACGACGATCACGGTGTGCTTGCGGCGGTTGGCCGGGTTGACCAGCTTGGCCTCGAAGCGCCGGGTGTCCCAGCGCTCGGCGATGGGCCCCTGCGGGGCCTTCGCATCGGCCACCGCGCTGCCCACGGTGTATTCGGTGTACGAGGTCATGCTCAGCTCACCACTTTGGTCATGACGGCGACGGGTACGGAGATGAATCCGGCGAACAGCACCAACGCCAGTGCGTTGGCAAGGAACTTGAGGATCCGGTCACGCGTCGCGCTGCCCACGCCGAGGGTCTGGGCGGCGCTCCAGAAGCCGTGCCGGACATGCAGTCCGAGCGCGGCCGTCGCCACGATGTAGATGACATTCCCGTACCAGGTCGAGAAGGTGTCCACGACGTTCTGGTAGGGGTGCCCCGGCCGGAATCCGGAGTGCACGGTGCCGGTCGTCAGGTCGAGGATGTGCCAGACGATGAACAGGGCGAGGATGATGCCGCCCCAGCGCATCGTGCGGGTCGCGTAGCTGGCGCGGGCCCGCTGGTGGACGTACTTGCTCGGCCGCGCCCTGATGTCGCGCCGGCTGAGCTGATAGGCGCAGACCGCGTGTCCGACGACGGCGGCGACGAGCACCACGCGGATGAGCCACAGGGCCCACTCGTAGTGCAGGAAGGGTTCGCCGATGGTCCGCAGCCAGTGCGCGTACGCGTTGAACTGGCCCGCCCCGAAGAAGATCTTCAGGTTGCCCATCATGTGAACGACCAGGTAGAGCAGCATGATCAGACCACTCACGGCCATGACCGTCTTCTTGCCGACGGTCGAGTCCCAGAGTGTGCGCGTCATGGACGGCCGTTTGTCCGTCCGCGTTGCCAGAGCCATGTCATAGACGCTAGGGGCGAAGGACCTGAGAGGTCCAAGACATGGTTCGGCTCATCTTCATAGCGATGACCTATCGTGGAGTCATGCAGTTCCAGCAGCTCCTCTATTTCGTGGCGGTCGCCGAGACCCGGCACTTCACCCGGGCCGCCGAGCGCGTCCATGTCTCGCAGCCCTCGCTCTCCCAGCAGATCAAGGCGCTGGAGAACGAGCTGGGCGCCGAGCTCTTCAGCCGCGCCCGCGGCAACATCGCGCTCACCGACGCGGGCGAGGCGCTGCTCCCGCTGGCCCGGCGCATCCTGGCGGACGCGGACACCGCGCGCATCGAGGTCCAGGAGCTGGCCCAGCTGCGCCGCGGCCGGGTCCGGCTCGGCGCGACCCCGAGCCTGTGCACCGGTCTGCTCCCGGACGTGCTCCGCGCCTTCCACGACCGGCATCCGGGCATCCAGCTCCTCATCGAGGAGGGCGGCTCCCACGATCTCGTACGTGAACTGGCGCGCGGCGCACTGGACTTGGCGCTCATCGTGCTGCCGCTCCCAGCCGCCTCCCCCGCCCTCACCACGATCGAGCTGCTCCAGGAGGACCTGGTGGTCGTCTCCTCCCCCGCCGAAGCGCCGCCCGGCGACGGGCCCCGGGTGCGGATCGCCGATCTGCGCCAGGCACCGCTCGTGATGTTCCGGCACGGCTACGACCTGCGGGAACTGACGGTGGCCGCCTGCCGGGCCGAGGGCTTCGAGCCCGCGTTCACCGTGGAGGGCGGCGAGATGGACGCGGTGCTCGGTTTCGTACGGGCCGGTCTCGGTGTGGCCGTGGTGCCGAGCATGGTGGCGGCGCGCGCCGGTGACCTACGGGTCACCCCGCTGGCCCGTCCGGGCCTGCGCCGCACGATCGCCCTGGCCCACCGCAGCGACGTGGACCCGCCGCGCGCGGCACGGGAGTTGCAGCGGGTACTCCTGAGCATCGGCACCGGCCAACTGAATTCCAGCCCGTCGCCCAGCTGAATCCCAGCCCCCTCCACCCGGCCAAATACCAGCCCCTCATGGGGGTCCCCCCTGGACCTTTGGTCCTTGGGGGAGCTTGAGGAGCGGGGGCCCGGGGGCAGCGCCCCCGGACACGGTCCGCGGACGATCGACGGGGGGACGGGCAGAGCCCGGGTGCGGCTCCAGTTCCGCCGAGCCCCGCCCCGAGAGGTCACACCGCGTCGACCAGCGCCAGACTGTGGATCCGGTCCGGCGCGCCCGGTCGCGCGTAGTACCAGCCCTGAGCCGTGTCGCAGCCCAGTTCCTTCAGCTGCTCGGCCTGGGCCCCCGTCTCCACGCCCTCCACCGTCACCGCGAGCGACAGGCTGTGCGCGAGGGACACGATCCCCTCGACGATCTTGATGTCCACGGGGTCGGCGGGCAGTTGCTGCATGGACTGGGTGAAGGACCGGTCCAGCTTGAGCACGCTCACCGGGAGCCGGCGGAGGTTGGCGAGGTTGGAGTAGCCGGTCCCGAAGTCGTCCAGAGCTATGTCGACGCCCATCTCGGCGAGCTGGCGCAGCGGCTTCAGGAGGTCGTCGTCGGCGCCGATGAGCGCGGACTCGGTGACCTCCAGGCAGAGCGCGCCGGGGACGAGCCCGGTGCGCTCCAGCATCTCCACGGTGTCGGCGACCAGACCGGGGTGGTGCAGCTGGGTCGGCGACAGGTTGACGTTGATGCGCAGCGGGCCGCCGTCGGTGGCGCCGGGGTGGGCCTCCTGCCAGGCCCTGGCCTGGCGTACGGACTCCTGCATCACCCAGCGGCCCAGCGGCACGATGAGCCCGGTGTGCTCGGCCAGCGGGATGAACCGGTCGGGTCCGAGCACCCCGTGCTGCGGATGCGACCAGCGCACCAGGGCCTCGGCGCCGTGCACGCTGCCGTCGCCGAGGTGCACCAGCGGCTGGTACTCGATGAAGAACTCGCCGCGCTCCAGGGCGGCGGGCAGCGCGTTGGTGAGCCCGTGCCGGGTGATCGCGCGGGCGTCGGCCTCGGCGTCGGCCCACTCGAAGCGGTTGCCGCCCGCCGACTTGGCCCGGTACATCGTGATGTCCGCGCTGCGCAGCACCTCGGCCGGGCTGCGCTCGCCCGCCGGGCCCTCCACGACGCCGATCGAGCCGCGCACGGTCAGCTCGCGGCCCTCGATGCGGATCGGGGTGGCGAGGGTGTTCAGGATGCGCGAGGCGAGTTCGTCGGCCTCGAATTCGGTGTCCGGACCCGTGGTGAGCGCGACGAACTCGTCGCCGCCGAGCCGGGCCACCATTTCGCCGGGTCCGGTCGCACACGTCTGGAGCCGGTCGGCGACCTCCACCAGGAGCCGGTCGCCCGCCGAGTGGCCCAGGCTGTCGTTGACCGCCTTGAAGCCGTCGAGGTCGAGGTAGCAGAGCCCGAACCGCTTGCCGTCGCCCGGTGCGAGCGCCTTCTCCAAGCGCTCGAAGAACAGGGTGCGGTTGGGCAGTCCGGTGAGCGCGTCGTGGGTGGCCTCGTAGCGCAGCCGCAGGTTGAGCAGCCGGCGTTCGGTGGTGTCCTCCATCAGCGCGAGCTGGTACTGCGGCCGGCCCTCGGCGTCGCGCAGGAGCGAGACGGTGAGATTGGTCCACAGGACGGTGCCGTCGCCGCGGTAGTAGGGCTTCTCGATCCGGTAGTGGTCGCGTTCGCCGCGTACCAGCTCCTCGTACAGCTTCCAGACCTGCGGGGCGTCCTCGGGGTGCACCCACTCGCTGACGTTGCGGCTGCGGATCTGGCCCTCGATGCCGCCGAACATCCGGGTGAGGGTCTCGTTCACCTCCAGGACCCGGCCCTCCAGGTCCGCGATGCCGATGCCGATCGCGGCGCCCTCGAAGACCGCGCGGAACCGGGTCTCGGTGGCGTGCAGGGCGTCGAGGGCGGCGCTGCGGGCCGACATCGCGGAGCGGGCGATGGCCTCCTGCTCGACCAGCGTGCGTTCGCGCAGGGCCGCCGCGAAGCCGGCCGCGAGCGCGTGCTGGAGCCGGGCGCAGCGGGCCCGCGCCTCGTCGGCGGCCAGTTCGTCACCCGCGCCGCAGTACAGGACGAGGTAGGAGTCGACCACGCCGAGGGTGCGGCTGAGGGCGTCCGGGTCGGTGCAGTGCACGGCGACCAGAGCGGCACCGGCCTCGTGGGCGGGTGCCGGGTCGAAGTGCCGCGCGTGCAGGGCGTGGATGAGCCGGCGGGCCAGCGGCACGAGGTGCTGCTCGAACTCGGGGCGGGTCAGCGAGGTCGCGGTCACCGGGAAGATCGCCCGGCCCCAGATCGTCGCGAACCGTCTGAGTCTGTCCTCGGGGCTGTCCGGCTCCGTGTCCGGGCCCTGTGCCTGGGGCGGGATGCTCACGCTTTGCGCCCCACACCGGCAAAGCCCGAGAAGGCGTACGGATCCTCCTGGTCGGGCGCGTTCTCCGGCCGCCACAGCGGCATCGAGACCAGACCGGGCTCGACCATGGCATAGCCCTCGAAGAACCCGGCGATCTCCTCGTGCGAGCGCATCACCAGAGGGTTCCTGATGTTGCGGTAGACGTCCACCGTGCCGACGGCCTCTTCCTCGCTGAGTGGGATGCCTTCGTAGGAGGCGTGGGTGAGGACGAGGAGGCTGCCGGGGGCGAACGCGTCGCGCAGCGCGGCCACGGCGGCGTACGGGTCGTCCTGGTCCTCGACGAAGTGCAGCACGGCGACCAGGAGCAGCGCCACCGGCCTTGACAGGTCGAGGAGTTGAGCCGTCTCGGGGGCGTTCAGGATGTCCTGGGGCTTGCGCAGGTCGGCTGCGGCGATCGCGGCCCGCTCGTTGCCTTCGAGGACGGCCCGGCTGTGCGCGACGGCCACCGGGTCGTGGTCGACGTACAGCACGCGGGCTTCCGGGCTGGCCTTCTGGGCGACTTCGTGGACGTTTCCGAAGGTCGGAATTCCGGAGCCGATGTCCAGGAATTGCGTGATGCCCTCGTCCACGGCGAATCGCACGGCGCGGCGCATGAAGGCCCGGTTCGCCTGCATGATCTTGGGGAGTCCCGGCATGTGCCGCATGGCTTCGCGGGCCGCCTCCCGGTCGACCTCGAAATTGTGCGAACCGCCCAGGTAGTAGTCGTAGATGCGGGACACGCTCGGCATCGAGATGTCGATGCCCTGGGGGGCCCAGGCAGGACGCTCCATCAATGTCTCCAACAAGTCGCCGCAGCACGGCCATGACCATGACCATGTTCGCGCCTGAGGCTACTGATCGTCCGCCGGGAGGGCGAGTAAAAACGGAAAATGGCCGTCCGCTATTTGGTCACACGCCCAGGGCATGTGCGCCGCATCGTACGGGTATACGAGCGCGGGTACGCAATCGAGACGGTCGGCGGCGCGAGCAGCGGCCCGCCACCGCGCGGGGGGTCGCGGTGGCGGGCCGACTGGATTGGGCCGTGGGTTACTTGGGTGCGCCGATGAGCTTTCCCTCGGGGGACACGGCGTACCACGTGCCGCCCACGCCCTGGCCATTGGTGTCTCCGGGCTTGGTGTCACCGGAGAACGTGTAGACGGGCCAGCAGGTGATCGACTGCTGCTTGACGCCGTCGGGCCGGTCGAAGGTGACGAAGCCCTTGAGGGCGATGCCCTTGGTGTTGCTCTTGTCGACCGGGGCGACCACCGGCCACTTCTGCAGACAGGCGCCGGTGCAGGCGGACTTCATGGGCCAGGCCGAGTCCTTCTTGAACCGGTACACGGTCATGCCGCGCGCGTCGACGATGACGTCGCCGAGCTTGGGGTCCGTACGGACCGAGAGACCCGGCAGGGACTGCGCCGGGGCGGCGGCCGCGGCCTTCTTGCCGTCGGGCGCGGCCGCGTGCCAAGTGCCGCCCACGCCCTGTCCGTTGGTGTCGCCGGGGCTGGTGTCCTTGGCGTAGCGGTACATCGGCCAGCCGCCGATGGTGAGCTGCTTGGTGCCGTCGGCGCGGGTGACCGAGCCGAGCAGCGAGGGATCGGCGCCCGCGGCCGCGGTGACGCCGTTGGCGGGGACCGCGGGCCAGGCCTTCGCGCAGTCGCCCGAGCAATTCGACTGGGGCGGACTCGCGGTGTCCTTGTCGAAGCGGTAGAGCGTGAACCCGGCGCTGTCGGTGACGACCTTGCCGAGTTCCTTGCTGTCGGTGACGGCCAGTTGACCGGCCTGCTTGGCGGCGGACTCGGCGCCGCCCGCCTGCCCGTAGCCGCCGCTGGAGCCGTAGCCGCTGTCGGCGGGCTGCTGGGCGGGGCTCGCGTTGCCGACCGACTGACCGGTGCCGGAACCGCTCGCCTTGTCCTGGCCGCAGGCCGTCGCGGTCAGTGCCAGTACTGCTGCCGCCGCTGCCGCGAGCGATGCGCTGCGCCAGGTACCCATGTCAACTCCCGTTGTCCGTAAGGATGTTGTGGCGCGGAGGGCGCCGGTTCATGGCCCTAAGTACGGGCGGCGGGCGATGGTGTGTTCAACGCGGGCGAAGGAATTTTCCGGACCGCCCCGAACAACTGGTCAACGTCCCGACCGCAGACGCGAGGTATCTCCCCCCTTCAGGCGAATCGGTTCGACGCCCCCCGTTACGACGGTCCGACGGACCGATGATCACCCCGTGCAAGGACGACACCTCGCCGAACGGCTGCTCGCCGCATCGGCCCTCACCCTGCTGCTGGCCGCCCCGGCACCGGCCGCACTGGCCGACGCCTGCGCGTACGCCTCCGTCTCGCAGGACGACACGGGCGGTTCGAACTGGGCGGTCGCGGGCGCGGGCCACGCGCTGTGTCCCACGCCGGAGCCCACCCCGCCGCGCCCCACCCCGCCGCCCCCCAGCCCGCCGGCTCCCCCGTCGGCACCGCCGCCCAGACCGCCGGCGAAACCCGCTCCCCGGCCCACGCCTCCGCCCCGCCCGGAGCCCCCGCCGACACCGCCGCCCGCGGTGCACCGGCCCGCGCCGGCACCCGCGCCACCCGCGCCCCCTGTGGCGCCTCCCCCGCCCGCTCCGTCCGCGCACCCCGCGCCCCCGCCCGCCCGTCGGGTCGCGCTGCGCAACTACCGGATGCCGCCGCGCAAGAAGGCCGCGCCGCGGCTGTCCCCCGTCACCCTCACACTGCTCCTCACCGCGCCCGCCGTACTCGGCGCGGCTCTGCTGCGCACCCGCTCCGGCTCGCGCACCCGCTGAGCCCGATCCCTCTGAGAGGTCCCCTTGTCCGACTGGCTCGTCCTGGCCATCGCCATGGCCGCCGCATGCGCGGTCGTGCTCACCATCACCCTGTTCAGCAACCGGCGGCTCGCCCCGGACGACGACCCCTCCGAGACCCCGGACGTCATCGAATACATGACGATGATGGTCGGCGTGGTGTACGCCATCGTGCTCGGCCTCGCCATCGCGGGCGTCTGGGAGGGCCGCGGCGCCGCGCAGGAGGACGTGCGGCAGGAGGCGCAGGCGCTGCACGAGATCGACCGGCGGGTCCAGGTGTATCCGGCGGAGGTACGCGACCGGACCCGGGCCGACGTCGAGGCGTACGCCTCCTATGTGGTGCACACCGAGTGGAGCCACATGGCCGAGCACGGCGACGTCACCGCCGAGGGCGGCCAGAAACTGGAGAAGATCCGCCGCGATGTGACGGACTACCACCCGCAGAACGACTTCGAGACCCAGGCCTACCAGCCGCTGGTGGACCAGGTGGGCGCCGTCGACGACGCGCGGACCGGGAGGGCGGAGGGCGCGAGGGCCACCATGCCGGGGGTCGTCTGGTTCGGACTGATCGTCGGGGCCGTCGTCACGGTCGGGATGATCTTCACGCTCCAGATCAGGCGCACCTGGCGGGAGTTGCTGCTCGCCGGGCTCTTCAGTGCTCTGATCGCCTTCCTGCTCTTCCTCATCTGGGACTTCGACGCCCCCTTCGGCCGGGGCATCTCGGCTACGGCGGGGCCGTTCTACGAGCTGTTCCCGGGCATCGGCTGACGCGCCGCCCGGCCGGTGCGGGCGGGGCCGGCCCGCTCTGACGGCGCGTCGGGCCCGCTCGGCCGCGCGGGGGACCTCGATGCCCCATTCGCCGGACACCGATCGCGACACGCCGCGCCCGCTCCTAGCGTTTCGGGCATCGAGGTGCATTCACCCGTATCTGTGGAATCGGTCCGCAGCTGCCCCTCGGGGACCGGAGGATTGACCATGGGCGCGATACGCATCGCATCCGCAGCCCTGCTCGGCGCTGCCGCCCTGCCGCTCGCCGCGCCCGTCGCCGCGGCGGCCGGCAGCGCCGGCGGAGGCAACATCACGTCGTTCGCCTTCAGCGTGACCCCCTCGACGATCGCCCCCGGCGGTCAGGTCACGCTGAACGTCACGGGCTGTGCGGGCGATGCCACGGCGTCCTCCGGTGTCTTCAACACCGTCACCATCCCCCGGGACAGTTCGAGATTCGCGACGGTCGACTTGGATGCCAAGCTCGGCGCCTCGTACACCGTGACGTTCGCCTGCGGCAGCGAGCGCGGCACCACGCAGCTGACGATCACCGGCGGCTCGCAGCCGACCATCAGCTCCACCGTCCGGCCCCTCACCCCCACCACCGCTCCGCGCGGGGTGCGCGGCGGCCTCGGCGGCAGCATGGGCGGCGTGGACGACGTCGATTTCGCGGTGGGTGCCGCTCTGGTCGCGGTGGCCGGCTGCGGTGCGCTCTTCTGCCTGCGCCACCGCTCGCCCCGGCGGTATCACTAGCGTCCACGGCCCCAACGGCCCGTCGCCCCCGAGTCCTGGCCAGGACTCGGGGGCGACGGGCCGTTGGGGCCGTTCCGGGAGGTTCGTCCGGTCAGAGAGGTGCGTCCCGTCAGACCCGTACGTCTGCGCGCCGGCGGCGGGCCACGAACACGGCGCCGCCGATCGCCGCAATGCCGACGAGGGCGCCGCCGACCGCCATCTCGGTGCCGCTCGGGCCGGCCGCGCCGCCGAGCCCGCCCTCGGCGCCCCGGCCTTCGAGGACTCGGAAACTGCGGGTCGCCACCCGGTCGTTGTCGTTGCACTTGACCGCCAGGTTGTAGTTCCCCGGGGTGGTGTGGTCGTGGATCCTCGCGGTCGCGAAATTGCTGTCGCCCGCCGAGAGGTGGATCTCCTCGAAGGCGTTCGAGGTGACTCTGCCGCCGTGGCCGCAGCCCCTGGCGCTGATCCTCAGCGTGGCGCCCTGGTGGACCGAGGAGGGGTCGACGTCGACATTGATCGGGCCGTCGGTCGCGGCGGCCAGGGGGGCGGCGAGCCCGACCGCGGCACCGGCGGCCAGCGCCACCGTGAGAGCGCGTGAAGCACGCATGGTTGAACCTCCATGGGAGGACGCCCCAAAGCCGTGCTCCGGGATGATCGACGAGTACGCCTCCCATGACGAACACTCACCGCCGCTCATACAAGCCGCATTTCGGCACTGATCCACCCTGGTGAACCGGCCCGCCCCCGTACGGCCCACGGAATCTGACGGACTCGCAGGTCACAGACCGTCAGATCGGTTTTGCCGACGCAATACCCGGATGGGTCAGGACCGGTGGACCGCCACCCGTTCGCCGCTGCCCGATCGCCGACCCGGCGCCGCTCCCTTACGGTGCTCGAAGGCGCTGGGGCCCACGGCGAAGGAGACACGGAGAGACATGGCGCAGGAAGAGAGCGGCGTGGAGCGTCGAAGGCGCTCCCCGTGGGGAGTCCTGGCCCTGGTGATGCTCACCGGCCTTGCGCTGATGCGCAACGGCGCGGACGTCACGATGGGCCCGCCGCAGCCCGCCGCCGCGGCGGCGCTGAACAACCGGTCGAGCACTGCCGCCTCGGCGTCGCCGATTGCCGCGGTCGAGCCACTGCCCTACGCGCCCGCCGCCCGCATCCGGATCGACGCGCTCAAGGTGGACGCGCCCATCCTCGACGTCGGCACGGACGCCCAGGGCTGGGTCCAGGCTCCCCCGCCGCAGGACCCGAACATCGCGGGCTGGTACCAGAACGGCGTCGCCCCCGGTCAGCGCGGCACGGCCGTGATCGTCGGCCACGTCGACAACGCGACGGGCCCCGCGGTCTTCTACGGGCTCGGCCTGCTCCAGAAGGGCAACCACATCGAGGTGGCCCGCTTCGACGGCCGCACCGCCGTGTTCGAGGTGTACGGCGTCGAGGTGTTCGAGAAGGCCACCTTCCCGGGTGCCCGGGTGTACGGCGACACCGGGCACCCGGAGCTCCGGGTGATCACCTGCGGCGGCGGCTTCTCCAGGACCCGGGGGTACGAGGGGAACGTGGTGGCCTTCGCCCGCCTGATCGCCGTGAAGTAGCCGGCCCCGCTCATCTGCGGCGCGGCGGCACCTTCAACTCGTAGCCCTCGGACAGGAGTTGGGGAAGGTAGGTGCGCAGGGCGGCGACGCTCTGCGAACGGTCGCCGCCCGCGTCGTGCGAGAGCACCACGACGCCGGGGGCGGCGCCGTCCAGGACCCGGCGGACGATGGTGGGGGTGCCGGGCGTGGTCCAGTCGAGGGAGTCGACGGTCCAGGCGAGCGGCTCCATGCCCATCTCGGCCTCGATCTCGAACACATTGCGGTTCCAGGCCCCGTACGGCGCCCTGAACCACTGCGGCGGCTCGCCGAGTACCTGCTCGATGACCTCGCTGGTGCGGCCGATCTCGGAGCGGATCACCGCGGGGGCCGTCCTGTTGAGCTGCGGGTGGGTCCAGGTGTGGTTGCCGACGACGTGCCCGTCGTCCTGCATCTCGCGCAGCAGGTCCCGGTTGTCGGTCGCCATCTCGCCGCAGACGAAGAACATCGCGCGCACGTCGTGGTCGCGCAGCGTCTTCAGGATGCCCGGGGTGTAGCGCGGGTCGGGCCCGTCGTCGAAGGTGAGCACCATCGAGCGGTGGCCCAGCTGAGGCATGCTCAGGAAGGGTCTGACCCGCACGGGCGGCAGCGCGGTGTGGTAGCGGGGCGGGGTGTAGTCGGTCATGGGTTCCAGGCGGTACGCGCTCGCCCGCAGCCGGGGCGCGGGGGCCCGGGGCCCGGCGGCGGGACCGGCGGCGGGACCGGCCGCCCGGTGCGGGGTCCCGGGGGTGACGGTGTCCTCCGCTGTGAGCATCCGTACCGCGGCAGCGGCTCCGACGCAGGCGGCGACGCGCAGCAACGTCCGTCGGCTGGGGAGCATCTGATCCCTTTTCACGACATGCGGCTTTTGTTCGTCATGTCGGAAGATTAGGCGCCCGGCTCGTTCCGGGGTCCGCGAAACGTCAGCACCGGCACCACACCAGCACGAATGGAGTCACCGGGCGGGGCGGTCCTCAGGTGCGGCGGACCAGCGGGAAGGGGAGGGTCTCGCGGATGGTGAGACCGGTGAGGAACATGACGAGCCGGTCCACGCCGAGGCCGAGACCGCCGGTCGGCGGCATGGCGTATTCGAGCGCGTCGAGGAAGTCCTCGTCGAGCTCCATGGCCTCCGCGTCGCCGCCCGCCGCGAGCAGCGACTGCGCGGTGAGCCTGCGCCGCTGCTCGACGGGATCGGTCAACTCCGAGTAGGCGGTGCCCAGTTCGGTGCCGAAGGCCACCAGGTCCCAGCGCTCGGCGAGCCGCGGGTCGGTGCGGTGCTGCCGGGTCAGCGGGGACACCTCGGTGGGGAAGTCCTTGTAGAAGGTGGGCAGCCGCGTCTGCTCCTCGACCAGCCGCTCGTACATTTCGAGCACCACGTCGCCGCGGGAGTTGTCCGCGGTGTGCGGGATCCCGGCCCGGTCGCAGAGCCGGCGCAGCGTCCGCTCGTCGGTGTCGGCGTCGATCTCCTCGCCGAGCGCCTCGGACACCGCGCCGTACAGCGTCTTGACCGGCCAGGGCCCGGAGATGTCGTACTCGGCCACCTTGCCGTCCGGCCCTGCCTTGCGGGCGATCGGGGAGCCGAAGGCGGCGGTGGCCGCGCCCTGGATCAGTTCGCGGGTCAGGTCGAGCATCACGTCGTAGTCGGCGTACGCCTGATAGGCCTCCAGCATCGTGAACTCGGGGTTGTGCTTGTAGGAGATGCCCTCGTTGCGGAAGGTGCGGCCCATCTCGAAGACCTTCTCGACGCCGCCGACGCACAGCCGCTTCAGATAGAGCTCCGGCGCGATGCGCAGATACAGGTCCAGGTCGTAGGCGTTGATGTGGGTGGTGAAAGGGCGGGCGTTGGCGCCGCCGTGGATCTGCTGGAGCATCGGCGTCTCGACCTCCAGATAGCCCCGGTCGAGCAGGCCCTGGCGCAGCGCCTGGACGGCGGTCGACCGGGCCCGTACGACCTCGCGGGCCTGCGGGCTCGCCACCAGGTCGAGGTAGCGGCGGCGTACCCGGGCCTCGGGGTCGGCGAGGCCGCGCCGCTTGTCGGGCAGCGGGCGCAGGCACTTGGCGGTCAGCTGCCAGCCGGTGGCGAACAGCGAGAGCTCGCCCTTGTCGCTGGTGCCGGTGGTGCCGGTGGCGGTGATCTGGTCGCCGAGGTCGACGTCGTGGGTGAACCGGTCGAGCACGGCGGCGCCCGATCCCGCGCGGGTGAGGACCAGTTGCAGGTCGCCGGACCAGTCGCGCAGCACGGCGAAGACGACGCCGCCGAAGTCGCGTACGGCCATGACCCGGCCGGCCACCGTGGCGCTCTCGCCCTCACCGGCGGCCCTGAGCCGCGCGAGGGTGTGGGTGCGGGCCGGGACGACGACGGGGTAGGGGTCGGTGCCGTCCGCGCGCAGCCGGTCCAGTTTGCGGTGGCGTACCCGTACCTGTTCCGGGAGTTGACGCTCCGTCAGCTGTTCGGCTCCGGGGCCCGCGAGCCCGAGGGCCTCGATGGAGGGCAGCCCCGCGGTGGTGACGGGCTTGCTGACGCCGCCCGGCCGGCCCTTGCCCCAGAGCTTGCGCAGGCTCGGTACGGAGACGAAGCCCTCGGCGATGCCTGATGCCAGCCCGACCCGCGCGAGCGAGCCGGCGTCGCCGTAGCAGAGGAAGCGGGGGTACCACTGCGGCTGGTACTTGACGTTGGAGCGGTAGAGCGCTTCGAGCTGCCACCACCTGGAGAAGAACAGCAGCAGCTTGCGCCACAGCCGGAGCACCGGTCCCGCGCCGATCCGCGCGCCCTCCTCGAAGGCCGAGCGGAACACCGCGAAGTTGAGCGAGACCCGGTGCACCCCCAACTTCGGTGCGTGCGCGCAGAGTTCGGCGACCATGAACTCCATGACCCCGTTGGGTGCGGTGCGGTCGCGGCGCATCAGGTCGAGCGAGATGCCGTCCGGGCCCCACGGCACGAAGGAGAGCAGCGCGATCAGGGTGCCGTCGGCGTCGAAGGCCTCCACGAGCAGACAGTTGCCGTCGGCCGGGTCGCCAAGGCGGTCGAGGGCCATCGAGAAGCCGCGTTCCGTCTCGGTGTCGCGCCAGGCGTCGGCGCGGTCGATGACCTGCTGCATCTCCTCGTCGGTGAGCGCCGAGTGGCGGCGGATGCGGGTGGTCGCGCCGGTCCGCGCGACCCGGTGGACGGCCTGCCGGGTGACGCGCATGTCGCGCCCGTCCAGGTCGAACTTGGCGATGGGCAGGATCGCCTCGTCGCCGAGCTGGATGGCGCCGAGTCCGTGCCGGGCGTAGACGGTGGCCGCCTCCTCCGACGCGCCCATCACGGCGGGCGCCCAGGCGTACTGCCGGGCGATGTCGAGCCAGGCGTCGATGGCCGGGCCCCAGGCCCCGGGGTCGCCGACCGGATCACCGCTGGCGAGCGCCACGCCCATCTCGACCCGGTAGGTGACGGCGGCCTTGCCGCTGGGCGAGAACACCACCGCCTTGTCGCGGCGGGTGGCGAAGTAGCCCAGCGAGTCCTGGCGGCCGTACGCGCCGAGCAGTGCGCGGATGCGCGGTTCCTCGTCGCCGTGCAGGGCGGCCTCCATCCGCTGCGAGCGGAAGAGGGTGGCGGCGGCGTTCAGCAGGGCGATCGCGCCGAACAGGCCGAGGAAGAAGTAGAGGGGCCTGGGCGGCTTCCCGTCGAACTGGCCGCTGGAGACCAGGCCGCCGAAGACGCGGTTGGTGGCCCACAGCAGGCGCTGGCCGCGCGGCAGGGTGCCGGGGAACAGCTCGACGAGTCCCCAGCCGACGAGCACGCCCGCCACGAGCCCGAGGAACAGGACGCCCACCGCCCGGCGGAAGGCGCCCCGCCGGGTCTCGGCGTAGAACTGCCTGCGGGCCAGGATCAGCACCACCAGCGCGGCGCCGCAGAACACCCCGTTGGGGATCCACATCCACTCGGCGACGACGATCAGCAGGGCGTCGAGCAGGAAGAGCAGGCCCAGATAGCAGACGACCAGCCACCAGGCGACCTTCTTGCGGGCGCCGATCGCGGCGGCGAGCAGCAGCAGGAAGACGGCGTACGCGAGGTTGCCGCTGACCGGCACCGTGACCCGGTCGAGGAACCAGGCGATCGGGAAGAGCACCCGGCGCAGCGGGGGGATGAGCGCGATGACTGTGCAGAACAGCCCGAGCACGGCGAAGAACATCGCGAACGCTTCGGGCACCCGCCCCAGAAAGCCGGTCCGGGACGGTATCGGCGCCGCCTCGCTGACACTCATGCTCAGCACTCTAGGGAGACCCGCGCCGGGGCGCCTGTCGGATGGGGCACCCGGCCGGTTAGCCTCACTCCGTGACAGAGCAGCAGCCCCAGCCCCACCACCAGTCCCAGCGGTTCGAACGCGGTACCGACGGTCCGAAGGTGATCGTCGTCGGCGTCGACGGCTCGGAGTCCTCGCTCCGGGCGGCGGCGTACGCCAGTGGCCTGGCCCGGCGGCAGAACGCCCTGCTCGCCATCGTGTACGTGCAGCCCGTGATGTCGGCGGGGGCCGCGCTCGGCGCGCCGGTCGCCGACACCACCGGGGAGATCGCCGAGGGCCTGGTCGCCGAGATCAGGGCGGCGGCGGAGCGGGTCCGGGGCATCTGGGACGTCCGCTGGGAGTTCCACACCTTCCGGGGCGACCCCTACGCCGGACTGGTGAGCGCGGCCGACGAACTCACGGCGGACGCGGTGGTGGTGGGCGCCTCGGAGTCGGCCGGCCACCGCATCATCGGCTCGGTGGCCGTCCGCCTGGTGAAGGCGGGCCGCTGGCCGGTCACGGTAGTCCCGTAGCGCTCCGCGGGAAGTGTCGTTCGTCGGCTGCGGGCCGGGCCGTGGCCGCTCGCGCGGTACCGCTCAGCGCGACATCATCAGGCCGTCCTTCGCCGCGCCGCGACTCAGCACCGCCTCCCGGATGTGCTCCTGCGCCGCCGTGTAGTCCTCCCGGCCGGGTGACTTCGCGAGGGCCTCGGGCAGGCTCATCACGCGGCCCCGGTCCACGTCGATCCACTGCGGGATGAACTCCGCCTTGGTGACCTCCCACCGCGCCCCCCGCCTGACCGGCGGCGTGAAGGTGAAGCGGGCGATCGAGCTCATGTTGCCGCGGTGGTCGCGCGCACCCGTCTCGTTGAACATCTTGCCCGCGATCTGGTCGCCCTCCCCGTACACGATCCAGGTCCCGTTGACCTTCTCGTACGCCTGCGGGATGTGCGCGTGGGTGCCGAGGATCAGGTCGATGTCGGGGCGGCCGCCGGTCTTCGACGCGGTGAGCGCCTTGCCGAGCGCCAGTTGCTGCTCGTCGGGCTCGGTCTGCCACTCCGTGCCCCAGTGGACGCTGACGACCACCACGTCGGCGCCCGCGGCGCGGGCCGCCCGCGCGTCCGCGATGATCTTCTTCCGGTCGATGAGATGGACCGCCCACGGCTGCCTCTCCGGCATCGGATGGCCATTGGTGTCGTAGGTGTACGCGAGCTGCGCGACCCTCGCTCCCCCCGCCGACAGCCGCGCGGGGCGGGCCGACTCCGGGGCGGTGCGGCCCGACCCGGTGTGTTTCAGGCCCACCTTGTCGAAGGCTTTCAGGGTGCGGGCGATGCCGTCGGCGCCGTCGTCCAGGGTGTGGTTGGAGGCCGTCGAGCAGGATGCGTATCCGGCGTCCTTGAGCGCGGCCGCGATCTGCGGCGGGGACGTGAAGTCCGGGTAGCCGGTGAAGGGGCCCTCGTCCGGCCCGTACACGGTCTCCATGTGACAGATCGCCAGATCGGCCCCGGAGATGATGGGCTTGACCCCGGCGAGCATCGGCTCGAAGTCGTAACCCCGGCCGTCCGCATCGGAGTTGGCGTGCGCGATGGTCGACTCGTGCGGGAGCACGTCGCCGGTGGCGACCAGGGTGAACGGGCGCCGGGCGAACGCGGGCCCGGAGGCCGGGGGCCGCCGGAAGAGGTCCTGGCGGTGCGGGGGCTCGACGGAGGGCTGGTGCCCGTCGCCGCATCCTGCTGTGGCCGCGAGCAGCAGGGCCGCGACGGCCGCCGCCCTGCCTCGCGCGCGCTGGGTCGGCTGCTGCATCGGCGTCGGGCTCCGTTGATCGGGTGCGGTCGGTCGTCTGTCCGAAATCCACCCCCCGAGCACGGGCCGGTCAAGCCGAAAGGCCGCTCATATGCCCGAAGTTCGCTGGAACGGACGCACGCCGTCGCCCGCCCGGCCTCGTCCGCGGACCGCTCGGCGCACCACTCGCCGCTCGCTTCGACCGCTCGTCGCACCGCGCGGTGCACGACCTGTCCTCTTCCGCCCGGATGCGCTCGGATACGGACTGCGGTCGACGGCATCCGGGGAAAGGGCGTTCACGGTGGGCACGGCAGTCGCGGACACCCGGCGGTACGCCCCCGAGCGGGATCTGGCCGAACTCCAGCGCGCGCACGGTCCCGCGCTGCTGCGCTTCCTGCTGGGGCTGACCTACGGGGACCGGCAGCGGGCCGAGGATCTCGTGCAGGAGACGCTGGTACGGGCCTGGCAGCATCCCGAGGCCTTCGAGGCGCCGTACCACTCGATGCGGCCCTGGCTGTTCACGGTCGCGCGGCGGCTCGCCATCGACGCGCGCCGGGGCCGCCTTGCCCGGCCCGCCGAGGTCGGCGACGAGGTGCTGCTGGCGACGGCGGAGCCCGGCGATCACACGGAGCGTTCCGCCGCGGCGCTCGATGTCCGCGAGGCCGTGAAGACGCTGAGCCCCCAACACCGTGCGGTTCTCGTGCAGTTGTACTTCCGCGGGCTGAGCGTGAACGAGGCCGCCGAGGCGCTGGGCATCGCGCCGGGGACCGTCAAGTCCCGTTCGTACTACGCCCTGCGCGCACTCGCCCGGGTGCTGCCCGGCTATTCTTCCTCAGGCCCCGAAGGGCTCTGCTCGGTCGGCGCCAGGTCCGCCTCGGTGAGCAGGGCCAGCAGCGACGGCGCGTCCGCGACCTCCAGGTAGGCGGTGCGGCAGCCGGCGCAGCGGCGCAGATGCGCGGCGACATCGCGGTCCTCACCGGGCGCGAGAGCGCCGAGTACGTACGCGCCGAGCAGCTGCCGCACATGCATGAGCACCTCGTGTCTTGTGACGGATCCTGCCCTTCTGGCCACGGCGGGCACGCGCCCCCGGTTCAATGCTCCCTGGAGCTCCCCGGGAGCGCCGGGAACGGTCGATGAAAGAGGCGAGACAGGATGCGTCCGGAGGGAAGTAGCGGGACCAGTGGTGGCGAGCTGGTGGTGCCGATGGCATGGATGTACGCGGAGTACATCGCCGACGAGTTACTGCGTACCGGCGATCTGATGCCGCCGACGACGCTGGAGTTCCGGGCGGGGCGCAATGCGCTGGCCCTGACGATCTTTCTGTCCGACGGGGCGGTGGGCGGGGCCCGGGTGGTGGCCCGGCTGGAGGAGTGGAGTTCGCTCACCGCGGCCGGGCGGCCGTGGCGGCGCTGGGTCTGTTCGCGGCTGCGGCGGCTGGTCCGCGAGGAGGATCCGGGGCCCGATCTGGCGCTGGCGCGGGCCGCCTGGCGGTGGCTGGAGGAGACCGAGCTGCTCGCGGCCGATCTGGACGCGGTGGTGCCGGGCGGGGTCGATCCGCACGCGGGCGAGGAGGACGAGCCCCGGGTGTGGACGCCGGCTTGGGAACTGGGCCTGCCATTGGGGCACTTGGCGATCCATCTCTTCTGATATCACGTCAGCTGTGCACACCGGCACGGTATTTGGGAATGCGGGCCGTCACCTTCATGCCCGCGCCGACGCCGGTCTCGATGACCAGGCCGTACGCGTCGCCGTACACCTGGCGCAGCCGCTCGTCGACGTTGAGCAGGCCGATGCCGGCCGAGGATCCGCCGTCGCCGCGCAGGATGCGGCGCAGCAGCTCCGGGGCCATGCCGGCGCCGTCGTCCTCGATGACGACCTCGGCCTCGCTGCCCGCGTCCAGGGCTCTGATGGTGATGTGACTGGTGGTGACCCTGCCCTCGATGCCGTGTTTGACGGCGTTCTCCACGAGCGGCTGGAGGCACAGGAACGGCAGGGCGACCGGCAGGACCTCGGGCGCCACCTGGAGGGTGACCGAGAGCCGGTCGCCGAAGCGGGCTCGCACGAGGGCCAAGTACTGGTCGATGGAGTGGAGTTCGTCGGCGAGCGTGGTGAAGTCGCCGTGCCTGCGGAACGAATAGCGGGTGAAGTCGGCGAATTCCAGGAGGAGTTCGCGGGCCCGCTCCGGGTCGGTCCGGACGAACGAGGCGATGGCGGCCAGCGAGTTGAAGATGAAATGCGGGGAGATCTGGGCGCGCAGGGCCTTGATCTCGGCCTCGATCAACCGAGTGCGGGAGCGGTCGAGCTCGGCGAGCTCCAGCTGTACGGAGACCCAGCGGCCGACCTCGCCCGCCGCCCGCGCGAGCACCGCCGACTCGCGGGGCGCGTAGGCGATCAGCGCGCCGAGCACGCGGTGGTCCACGGTCAGCGGGACGGCCACCGCCCAGCGCAGCGGGCAGTCCAGATCCTCGCAGGACAGCGCGAACGCCTTGTCGCGTCCGGTGCCGAGCAGCGCCCGCACCTGCTCCATCACCTGCGCGCCGTGGTGCTGCTCCCCCGCCCCGTCCCAGGTCAGGACGGTGTCGCGGTCGGTGAGGCAGAGCGCGTCGGTGCCGAGCAGCGAGCGGAGCCGGCGGGCCGATCTGCGGGCGGCCTCGCCGGTGAGGCCGGCCCGCAGCGGGGGCGCGGCGAGCGAGGCGGTGTGCAGGGTCTCGAAGGTGGCGTGTTCGACGGGTGTTCCGACATCGCTGGTACGGCGGGTGCGCGCGGTGCGCCGCCCGAGCAGGAATCCGGCGCCGGCGAGCAGCGGGCCGAGGAAGAGCAGTGCGGCCAGGGTCATCACCGGCCCCCTCCCCCGCGGGCCAGGGCCTCGGGCAGGTGGAAGCGGGTCAGGGCGGCGTTGGTGCCGGGCGGGATCCGGCCCGGGGTGGCGAGCGAGACCAGGACCATGGCGAGGAAGCCGACGGGCACCGACCACACGGCGGGCCAGGCGAGCAGCGCGTGCAGGAGTCCGGGCGGGGCTGCCCCGAGCACGGTGGCGGCGACGGCGAGCAGCGCCGAGCCTCCGCCCAGCAGCAGCCCGGCGGCCGCGCCCGGCGGGGTCAGGCCCCGCCACCAGATGCCGAGCACGAGCAGCGGGCAGAACGAGGAGGCGGACACCGCGAACGCCATCCCGACGGCGTCGGCCACCGGCACCCCGCTGACGAGCAGCGCGCCGAGCAGCGGTACGGAGATGGCGAGCGGGGTCGCCAGGCGGAAGTGGCGTACGCCCCGGGACGGGAGCACGTCCTGGGTGAGGACTCCGGCGACCGCCATGGTGAGCCCGGAGGCGGTGGACAGGAACGCGGCGAAGGCACCGCCCGCGACCAGCGCGCCGAGCAGATCGCCGCCCACGCCGCCGATCATCCGCTCGGGCAGGAGCAGGACGGCCGCGTCGGCGTCGCCGGTGAGGGCGAGTTCGGGGGCGTACAGGCGGCCCAGTGCGCCGTAGACGGGTGGCAGCAGATAGAACGCGCCGATCAGGGCGAGGACGACGACGGTGGCGCGGCGGGCCTCACGGCCGCCGGGGCTGGTGTAGAAGCGGACGACGACGTGGGGCAGCCCCATGGTGCCGAGGAAGGTCGCCACGATGAGGCCGTACGTGGCGTACAGCGGATGTTCGGTGCGGGCGGCGCTTCCGGGGACGCGGGTTCCGGCACTGAGGGCGAGCCGGGTGCCTGCCTCGATGCGGTGCTCGCCCGCCGGGAGCGTCAGCGCTTCGCCGTCGTGGTGACGGCCGTCGACGGTGCCGTTCGCGCGGACGGCGAGGGGTTGGGCCAGGCGCAGGGTGAGCGGGTCGGCGAAGCGCACGGTCTGCTGGTGGCGCAGGGCGGCCGGTTCGTCGTAGACGGGGCGCGGTCCGCCGTCGCCCTGCCAGGCGAGCACGAGGAAGAACACGGGGATGAGCAGCGCGGTCAGTTTCAGCCAGTACTGGAAGGCCTGGACGAAGGTGATGGAGCGCATGCCGCCCGCGGCGACCGCGAGGACCACGACACCCGCGACGAGCACCGGTCCGAGCCAGCTCGGCGCCCCGGTCAGGATCTTCAACGTCAGTCCGGCGCCCTGGAGTTGGGGCACCAGGTACAGCCAGCCCGCGCCGACCACGAACACGCTCACCAGGCGGCGCACGGCCCGCGATTCGAGCCGCCCCTCGGCGAAGTCGGGCAGGGTGTACGCGCCCGAGCGGCGCAGCGGGGCCGCGACGAAGAGCAGCAGCACGAGGTAGCCCGCGGTGTAGCCGACGGGGTACCAGAGCATGTCCGGGCCCTGGACCAGGACGAGGCCCGCGATGCCGAGGAAGGAGGCGGCGGAGAGGTATTCGCCGCTGATGGCCGCCGCGTTGAGACCGGGGCCCACCGTGCGCGAGGCGACGTAGAAGTCGGAGGTGGTGCGCGATATGCGCAGGCCGAACCCGCCGACGAGGACGGTCGCGAGGACGACGGCGGTCACCGCCACCACGGCGTACGTCCGGCTCACCGGGCCCGGCGGCCTTCCGTCGGGCGGCCATCCGTCGGGCGGTCGGCGACCAGGCGGGCGAAGTCGCGTTCGTTGCGCTCGGTGGCGCGCACGTACCACCAGGCGATGAGGCCGAGCGGCGGATAGACGGCGAAGCCGAGCACGAACCAGGTGACCTCGTCGTCGTGCAGGGCGCGGAAGGCGAACGGGAGGGTGGCGACGGTGAGGGCGAGCACGGCGAAGCCGGTGAGCCCGGCGCGCAGTTGGCCCCGCATCAGGGAGCGTACGTAGGCGCCGCCGAGCGCGGTCTGCTCGTCGATCTCGGACTGGGCGCGGTGGCGGGGCAGCGGGCGGACCCTCCTCGGCTCCCCGGTGACCCGCTCGCGCCGCGCTGCCTGCTCTGCGGACATGGCGCGGAGTGTACGCAGCGCATCACGGCTCGGGGAAGGGCAGGTCAGAGCCGGGGGCGCCGCAGCAGCCGGTCGCGGACCGTGCGGGCGTGGCGGCGGCTGACCGGGAGTTCGGCGCCGCCGATCCGCACGCTCATGCTGCCCGCGTCCAGGCGGAGTTCGTCGATGCGGTCGAGCGCGACGAGATGGCTGCGGTGGATGCGGACGAAGCCGCGGCTGCGCCAGCGCTCCTCCAGGGTGGACAGCGGGATCCGTACGAGGTGGCTGCCGTGGGCGGTGTGCAGCCGGGCGTAGTCGCCCTGCGCCTCGGCGTACGCGATGTCGCCGACGGCCAGGAAGCGGGTGACACCGCCCAGTTCGACGGGTATCTGGTCGGGTTCCTGGACGGTCGCGGAGCGGTCGCCGATCAACTCGGCCGCGCGGCGGACCGCTTCGGCGAGCCGTTCCCCGCGTACGGGCTTGAGGACGTAGTCGACGGCCTTGAGGTCGAAGGCCTGGACGGCGAAGCCCTCGTGGGCGGTGACGAAGACGATCAGCGGCGGGCGGGCGAATCCGGCGAGCAGCCGGGCGATGTCGAGCCCGGTGAGCCCGGCCATGTGGATGTCGAGGAAGACCACGTCGACGCCCTGCTCGCCGTCGGCCCCCGCGTCCAGGGCGGCGCCGATCAGCCGTAGCGCGTCGGTGGCGCCGGTGGCGCCTTCGGCGGAGCGGATCCGGGGGTCGGAGCGCAGGAGGTAGAGGAGTTCTTCCAGGGCGGGGGCTTCGTCGTCGACCGCCAGTACGCGCAGCATGAGGCCGGAGTTTAGGTGCGGCGGTGCGGGTGTGTCTTGAGTGTTCGGGCCGGTTCCTGCGTACCTGACGGCATGAGTTCGCCGCAGATCCACCAGGACGTCGGGGCCTACGCCCTCGGCGTGCTCGGCGTTGCCGACGCCTTCCGGTTCGAGGAGCATCTGGCGGGGTGCGCCCCTTGCAGACGGCTGCTCGCCGAGTTCGGCGGCGTGACGGCGCTGCTCGCCGCGTACACGGCGGGCGGGGTGGCAGAGCCCGGCCCGGTGTCGCCGGAGGTGCTGCACCGGATGCTGGGGGCGGTGGCGAGGCGGCGCCGGCGAGGTCGCGCGGCGCGGATCGCCCTGGTGGCCGCGGCGGGGGTGCTGATGGCCGGCGGGATCGGCATCGCCCTGGAGCCCGCGGCCCCGCCGTGGCGGGTGGTCTCGCACGCGCCGGGGGTGACCGCGTCCCTGGTCACGGCGCCGAAGGACTGGGGCACGGACGTGGAACTCGGCCTCGCGGGCGCGCCGCCGGCCTCGTGCACGCTGGTCGCGGTGGGCCGGGACGGCACCGAGCAGACGGTGGCGACCTGGGCGGACCGGGGCGGGCAGCCGGTACGGATGCGGGGCGCGGCGGCGCTGGCGCAGAACGCCATCGCGCGGTTCGAGGTGCGTACGGCGGGAGGGGCCCGGCTCGCGACGATCGGCCCGGCCGGGTGAACGGCGGCTACTTGAGCAGTTTCGACAGGCGCCGGTCCGCCAGGATCTTGCCGCCGGTCTGGCAGGTGGCGCAGTACTGGAGGGAGCTGTCGGCGAAGGACACCTCGCGCACCGTGTCGCCGCAGACCGGACAGGGCAGGCCGGTCCTGCCGTGCACGCGCAGGCCGCTCTTCTTCTCGGCCTTGAGGCGGCCCGCCGCGAGGCCCCGCGAGCGCTCCACCGCGTCGGTGAGGGTGGTGCGCAGCGCCTCGTACAGCGCGGTGATCTCCTCTTCGGTGAGATGGGCGACCGGTTTGAACGGTGACATGCGGGCGGCGTGGAGGATTTCGTCGCTGTAGGCGTTGCCGATTCCGGCGATCAGGGACTGGTCGCGCAGCGCGCCCTTGAGCTGGCGGCGCTCTCCGGCGAGCAGCGCGGCGAGGTCGTCGCGGCCGAAGCCGGGGGCCAGCGGGTCGGGGCCGAGCCGGGCGATGCCCGGGACCTCGGACGGGTCGTGGACGAGGTGGGCGGCGAGGCTCTTGCGGGTGCCCGCCTCGGTGAGGTCGAAGCCCGCGCCGCCCGTCAGCGCGATGCGCAGGGCGAGCGGGCCCTTGCCGGGTTTCGGCGGGGCGGCGGGCAGGGTGTCGTGCCAGCGCAGCCAGCCCGCGCGGGCGAGGTGGACGCACAAGTGCAGCCCGTCGGCGTCGATGTCGAGGAACTTTCCGTGCCGGGCCACACCGGTGACGGTGCGCCCGGCCAGCGCGGTGTACGGCGGGTCGTACGTCTTGAGGACGCTGATCGCGACGGGCAGGGCGCTCGCGATCTCCTGGCCGACCAGTTGGTCGGCCAGGAAGTCCCGCAGGGCCTCGACTTCGGGCAGTTCCGGCATACCTACCAGGGTGCCCCGGCCGCGCGGGCTCAGCGAGCCGCGGTGGCCGCGAGGAGTTCCGCGAGCTCCTGCCCGAAGCAGGCGGCGAGGCGGTCCACGTCGGGCACCGCCTTGCCGTCGGCCACCAGGCCGATGTGGACCCGGCCGCCGTACGGGGACAGGGCGATCGCCAGGGACTGGCCCCGGGCGAGCGGGGCCATCGGGTAGATCTCGCGCAGCGGGCAGCCGCCGAGCGAGAGCTGGGAGCGGGGCAGCGGCACGCTGGTGACGAGCAGATCGAAGAGGACGCGGGCCGCGTTCTTGGCGAGCGGTGCGCCGAACCGGTGGGCCAGCGGCGGGAGTTGGTCGGCGAGCAGGGCGACGGCTCCGGCTCCCCTGCCGGGTCCGGCGGCCTTGTTGCGGTCCATGGCGGTGCGCACGAAGGCGAGCCGGGCCAGCGGGTCGGGCTCGGCGACCGGAAGGCCGAGCAGATAGGCGGAGAGCTTGTTGCCGGAGCCGGGCGGGGCGCCGGGGCGGCGGCGCGAGACCGGGACCAGGGCGCGCGGTTCGGCGCCCGGGATCCTCGAT
This sequence comes from Streptomyces sp. NPDC094147, assembly GCF_044764265.1. Taxonomy (NCBI): domain Bacteria; kingdom Bacillati; phylum Actinomycetota; class Actinomycetes; order Kitasatosporales; family Streptomycetaceae; genus Streptomyces; species Streptomyces sp. NPDC094147. The sequence continues at coordinate 95,222 of NZ_JBIWHT010000014.1, forward strand.
CCGCGCTCCAGGAGCCAGCGGCGCAGCCCGCCCGCGACGACCGCGAGCAGCACGTCGTTGGCGGTGCCGCCCTCGGCCCGGCGTATGCGCTGGACGTCCTCGTGGTCGAGTACGGCGGTGGCGAGGCGGCGGGTGCCGCTGGAGTCGGCGGCGAGTGCGGAGCCCGCGCCGAGTTCCAGGCGGCTGGCCCGCATCACGGAGGCACCGATGCCCACGGCCCGGGTGAGGTCGCCGACCCGGTCGCGGGCGAATCCGGCGACCTGGCGGGGGCCGGGCAGCCAGGAGCGGGGCGGGACGGGGCGGCGGCGGGCGCGCGGCTCGGCGAGCTGGTCGAGGATGCCCGCGCCGATGGCGACCGCGCGCATGCCGTCGGCGAGCGCGTGGTGCAGCTTGACCAGGACGGCGAAGGCTCCGTCGTCCTCACCGGTCAGCACATACATCCGCCAGGGCGGCAGACCGCGCTCCAGCGGATCTTCCATCAACTCCCCTGCGACGCGGGCGGCTTCGGCGCGGAAGTCTCCCGCGGGCAGCTGGACCCGGCGGACGTGGCGGCGGACGTCGAAGTCCTTGTCGGCGACCCAGGCCGCGCCGCCGACGGGCAGCCAGACGCCGCGTACGCACATCCGCAGGCGCCCGATGGCCGCGGCGCGCTCCGCGAGGAGTTCGAGGATCCGCTCGCCGCCGCTGCCGGGCCATGCGTCGAAATGCGCCAGCGCACCCAGATGCATGGGGTGCTCCGCCGATTCGAGGTGCCAGAACGCCAGATCAAGAGGTGCCAGCAGCTCACTGCTCAAGGGGTTCCTCATGTCGCTCGGTGCCGATCGGGCGGCGACGGTGACGCCCGTACAGAGTGAGCAGTCAAACCCCGGTGCACGGTTACGGTCAAGTAATGGACTGTTACGTATAGTTACTGCCAGGTATTGATCAGCTTCCGATCAGCCGCTGTTCAAGTGCCGACCGTGCGGGGCGTGCCGGCTGTGCTGGTCAGCGGGCTCTGCGCTCCGGCACGACGAACTCGCACCACACGCACTTGCCGCTGCCCCGCGGCTCCACGCCCCATACGTCGGCGAGCCGGTCCACCAGCATCAGGCCGCGCCCGGACACCCCGGAGTCGCCCGCCTCGCGGCGGCGCGGCAGGGCGCTGGAGCGGTCCTCCACCTCGACGCGCAGCCGGCGTTCGGGCCCGGAGAGCACCCGGACGGTGACGATCGCCCCGCCGTCGGTGTGCATCAGGGCGTTGGTGATGAGCTCGTCCGCGGCGAGCTCGACCTCGTCGGACCGCTCCCGGGCGCCCCAGGCGCGGACCGCCGCGCGGATCATGTGCCGCGACGAGCTCAGCGCCTCCGGGTCGTTCTGCGCGACGTGCTGGCGGAGCCTGCCGCCGATCTGCGGTGCTTCCGTGGCGCGCCGGCGCAGCAGCAGCAGGGCCACGTCGTCGTCACCGCCCCGCTCGTCCGTCACGTCGCAGAGCCGGTCGGCGAGCTGCTCCAGGTCCTCGGGGCCCGAGCGGACCAGGGAGGCGAGGAGCTGCATCCCGTCGTCGAGGTCGGCCCCGGGCTGCTCGACGAGTCCGTCGGTGTAGAGCAACAGGGTCTGGCCCGGGTCGAGTTCGACGGTCGACACCGGGTATTCGAGCCGCCCGAACTCGGCCGAGAGGCCGAGCGGAAGGCCGCCCTCCACGGGCAGTCTGCGGCAGCTGCCGTCCTGGAAGCGCACCAGCGGGTCGACGTGCCCGGCGCGCACCATCTGCACCACACCGGTGCTCAGGTCGGCCTCCGCATAGGTGCACGTCGCGAACCGGTCGGTGTCCAGTTCGTGCAGGAAGACCGAGGCCCGCGCCATCACGGTGGCCGGCGAGTGCCCCTCGGCGGCGTACGCGCGCAGCACGATGCGCAGCTGCCCCATCACGGCGGCGGCGTCCGTGTCGTGTCCCTGTACGTCGCCGATGGCCACGCCGACCCGGCCGCCGGGCAGCGGGATCACGTCGTACCAGTCGCCGCCGATGTCCCGGCCGAACCGCGCCGAACGGTAGCGGACCGCGAGCTGGGCGCCGGGCACCTCCGGGATCCGGCGCGGCAGCATCGCCTGCTGGAGCCCCTCGGCGAGGTCGTGCTCCTGCTCGTACAGCATGGCGCGCTGGAGGGACTGGGCGATCGAACTGCCCAGCGCCACCAGCAGGTTGCGCTCGTCGCTGGTGAATCCGGACTTGTCGCTGTAGAGCAGCCCGAGCGCGCCGATGGGGCGGGCCTGGGCGATCAGCGGCAGATAGGCGGCGGAGGTGATGCCGAGGCCGCTGATGTTCGGCCACAGGCCGGGGTAGGACTCGGCGAAGTCCTGGGGCGACTCGATGAAGCGGGGCGCGAGGGTCCGCACCACCTCGCTCATCGGGTACCGCTCGTCCACCCGGGTCCACCGGGTGCCCGGCACGAAACTGCCCTCGGGTCCCTCGGCGATCAGATGGATGCGGCCCGCCTCCAGGAGCCCCATCACGAGGCTGGTGGCGCCGAGGTACTCGGGGCCCCGCGAGTCCTTCATGACGTCGATGACGTCCTTGACGGTCCTGGCGTGCGCGAGGGCCGCGGTGGTGGCCTCCACGACGCTGGTCGTGCGGCGCCGTTCGTCGTCCAGGCCGACCCGGGCGGTGGACTCGGCGAGCTCCTGGGTGGCGTCGCGGACGATGCCGACGATGCGCAGCGGGCGGCCGGTGTCGTCCCGGCGCACGAAGCCCTGGGTGTGGGTCCAGCGCAGGCTGCCGTCGCGGCGGCGGATACGGAAGTAGACGCCGTAGTTGACGCTGCCGTTCTTCAGGGCCTGCGAGACGAGCGCGTCGAGCCGGACGGCCTCGGCGGGCGGCACCCGGCGGGCCAGCGTGTCGGGCTTGTTGTCGTACTCGTCACGGCGCAGGTCGAACACGTCGAGCGCGGGCTCGTCCATGTGCATCAGGCCGGTGACCAGGTCCCAGTCGAAACTGCCCATGCGCAGGTCTCGGCCGTACGAGTGAAGGAAGCGGCATTCCGCGCCCTCGTCGAGGTCGCCGCACCGGCACGCTTGTGCTGCCCCTGCGCCCCCTGCACCCGCGTCCATGGGGCCACGCTAGGCGCAGCCCGGAGCGCTCGCATGCGGGAGGCACCGGGTGCTGACGGCCGCCGCCGGGATCGCCGGGAGCCCCACCGCGCGGTGCGGTGGGGCTCCCGGCGATCTTGACGGCCTCGGCCGGTCTCAGATGTTCTCCGAATCCGGTGAGGGCCCGAAGATGCCGGACTCAGGCCCGCTCGGCGGGTTCGTCGGGATCTCCGTCGGCAACGAGGGCTGCGTGCTGGTCCCGCCGTTGTCGGACGGTACCAGCGGGGTCGAGGTCGAGGACGTGACGGGCGAGGACGTCGCGGGCGACGGCGTCGACGGGCCCGGCACCGGTGCGGACGGCGACGCGGTCACCGTCGTGGTCGCCGTGGCGCAGCCGCTCGGAGCCGGTGCCGCCGGAGTCCGCAGCGCCACCGGCGGCCCGGACTGGCCCGGTGCCGAAGGCGTCCCGTGGGCCGTGACGGTCGGCGCCGGGGTCGGGCACGAGGAGCTCGGCGACGGCGACGTGCTGCCAGACGGAGAAGTGCTGGTGGACGGCGAGGTACTGGTCGACGGAGAAGTGCTGGTCGACGGCGAGGTGCTGGGGCTCGGCGACGGCCGCTCGGGGACCGGCGGCTTGTTCGGGTCGATCGTGATGTCGGGGCGCCGTCGGTCGCGCTGCCCGTCGTCGCCGGTCTGCCGCTCGATCCAGGTGTTGTTGGTGATGTTCACGATCACCAGGCTGTTGATGATCACCGTGGTGGGCCGGATGACGACGACCCGGTTGGGCTGGTAGCCGGGCCACGGCTTGCCCTTGTTGTTCCAGCCGCCCTGGTGGGCGTTGGGCGGCTTCAGCGGATTGCCGCAGGCGCACCGCACGCGCGGCTCGCCGTGGTCGTCCACCAGCACGGCGGTGCCCGCTTCGAGGACCGACTGGAAGCTGGTGGCGGCGCCGGCGCGGAAGCCGTGGTTGGTGACGCGGGTGTCGACCCGCAGCACGACCGGGGTCAGGCCGCGCAGGAAGCCCGGTACGGAGGCCGGGTCGATCCCTGCGGCGTCGGCGAAGGCGCGCCCCTTGGCCTGGTCGCCGCCGAGGAAGCGGATCTGCTTCTCCACGTCGCAGCTGGCGACCGACTGCGTACCGCCGTACAGGCCCGGTGTGGCGCCGGAGACGGTACGCGTCGACACGCTGGAGCTCGGCGCGCCGGACGGTGCGCCGGGCGGCGTGGGGGTCGCCGTCGATGCGGCCGTGGACTGGGTGAACGGGTCCGGTCCGGCTGCCGCGATCGGCTGGAGGTTGAGGTCCTGTTGACTGTCGGCGCCGCTGGCGCCGCCACCGCATCCGGCGGCGAAGGCGCCGACGGACAGTACGGCGGCGGCAGCGGCGAATCTGCGCAGGGTCGAGGGCACGTGGATCTCCCACCTGTACGCCCCGAGTTGCTCCCCCATTGTGTGCCGCAGCCGCACGCGTCCCGCAAACGGAGGGGGTCCGGCCGGGTCAACCGCTCATCGAAGCCACTCCACCTTGAACACCCAGGCGTGGCTGCCCGCGGCCCGCGCGGCGGGCGGTACGTCGATGACGAGGCCGCTGCCGCTCGTGCGCCAGGTGAGCGGCCGCCCGTGGCCGAGCATCGTGATCCTGTCCCCGGCCCGCACCGGCACCGGTGCCCCGACGGTGAGTGTGGCCCCCGGCCTGGCCAGCGAGTGGATGTAGAAGGCCCGGCCCGGCCGGACGGTGAACCGCAGATCGGCGCCGAGCTGCGGCATCCGCGCCCAGTACGTGGATCCGTACACCGCCTCGCCGTTGGTCTTCAGCCACTGCCCGGTCTCGCGCAGCCGGCGCTGCATGATCTCGGGGATGGTGCCGTCGGCCCGCGGCCCGATGTCGAGGAGGAAGTTGCCGTTCTTGCTGACGATGTCGACCAGGGTGTGCACGACCTCCTCGGTGCTCATGTACTTGTCGTCGGGGGTGGCCCGGTTGTAGCCGTAGCTGAACGGGTCCAGGCCCCGGCTCGCCTCCCATTTCGCCGTCACCACCGTGTCGTACGTGGCGTACTCGGGCGTCGTGAAGTCGTGCGGCCCGATGCCGGAGCGGTTGTTGACGGTGACCTCGATGGGGCGGGGCCGGTTCTTCGCGTGGTTGAAGTACTCGGCGAGCACCCGGTGGCTGTCGTTGGCGCCGCCGATGTCGCACCACAGGATCTCCGGGTCGTACCCCTCGACCAGCTCCAGCATCTGCGGTGCCTGGAGGTCCTTGATGTAGTCCTTGCCCGGTGTGTAGCCGGTGTACGGGAGCGGCTGGAGGGTGTACGGGTTGCGCGGGCCGTGCCCCTGCCAGGGGCTGTCCGGGTTGAACCACTCCGGCATCGAGAAGTACAGGCCCCGGTGGAGTTCGGGCGCGTACTGCTTGGACGCCTCGAACAGGGCGCGGACCAGGTCCTTCTTCGGGCCCATCTTGACCGCGTTGCGGTCGGACACCTTGGTGTCCCACAGCGCGAAGCCCTCGTGGTGCTTGGAGGTGAGGACGTGGTACTGGGCGCCCGCGTCGCGGAACAGCTCGACCCAGGAGCGGGGGTCGAACCGTTCGGCGGTGAAGCGGGGGATGAAGTCGTCGTAGTTGAACGACTCGCCGTAGGTCTGGCGGTGGTAGGCGTGGGTGGGGTTGTTGGGGTCCTGCATCTGGGCCCAGTACCACTCGGCGTACTGCACCCCGACGGGCGCCCAGGCCGGTACCGAGTAGACGCCCCAGTGGATGAAGATGCCGAACTTGGCGTCCTGGAACCAGTAGGGCGCCTGGTGCGAGGACAGCGAGGCGTCGGTGGGCGTAAAGTCCGGTACGCCGAGGGTGAGTTGGCGGGTGGCGGAGGCTGCTTCCCGGCCCCGGCCGCGTGCGACCACGCGCCCGGCGCGCTCGGTGCCCGGGGAGGTGCCGGTCCCGGGCCGGATGCCGATGCGGACCCTGGCCTGGTCGCCCGGGTGGAGCCGGGTGATCGGGGCGGGTGCGACCGTACGGGCTCCGTCGACCTCGACCTGGACGCTGAGCGCGTCGGAGGCGAGCAGGGTGACGGTGCCCGCGTTGATCACGGTGGCTTCGACGCTCTGGGCGCCGGAGGCGAGCGTCATGGTGGTCGAGCGGGCGTCCCGCAGGGTGACCGCTCGCCCCTCGGCGGCGGGTTGCAGGGAGAGCGCGAAGACGTGCAGGGACGGCTTGTTCGGCTGCGCGGGGTTGGTGACGGGGAGGGTGAGCGCGACCGCCTCGCGGCCGGGGTCCATGGGCAGCTCGGCGGTGGCGACGACGACCTGGTGCGGATCCTTGACCCCGCCAGGGCCATAGCGGTAGGCGGCGGTCAACTGCCCGCTGCCGCTGTACCAGTCGGGGCCGCCTAGCGCGGCGGCGGAGGTGCCGCCGTCGGCGTAGTGGACGGTCGCCTGCCCCGATGCGTCACCGTAGCTGGCGGCGACGAGGAACAGGCCGGAGAGATAGCGTCCCCGGGGCAGCTCGATGCGCTGTCCGAGCGCGACGATGTTGTTCTTCGCTCCGGCGGCGGCGCCGGGGAACACATACGCGACTCCGTCCAACTGCACGTTCCCGGCCGGGAGTTCCTCACCGGGAAAGGTGTATCCGGAGCCGTCGAAGTCGCCGCCGCGGGCGTTCGCGGTGTCGATGCCGTCGTTGTCGAACCAGCGGTCCAGGGCGACCGGGACGGCCGGGGGGACCGTCCCCCACTCACCGCCCTTGCCGGGCCTGCCGGTTGACGGGGTCAGGGGGCTCGCGTCGGCCGTGGCCGGGGAGAGAAGGGCGGCGCCGACTGCCGCCCCCGCCGTCATTCCGAGTACATGGCGTCTGGGAAGTTCGGTCATGACATCCGATGATTGAAGCGAATCGAAGGCATGTCAATGCATCTTGCACGCCAAGGATGCAATCCCTTCCCGAACTCATCCGATCTCTTGCAGATGTCCTTTACGGAATGAGCTGACTGACCGTCACTAGGCGTATTGCTTACAGCAGTTCGGGCCGCTGCCACTCCTCGCCGAGGACGTGGTGGTCCAGGAAGTTCAGGAGCACCGAGTACCAGAGGCGGGCGTGGCCGGGGCCGAGGATCCAGTGGCCCTCGTCGGGGAAGTACAGGAATTTCACCGGGACTTCACGGCGCTGGAGCTCCTGGAACAGGGCCATGCCCTGGCCGACCGGCACCCGGTAGTCCTTCGCTCCGTGCACCACCAGCATGGGCGTGCGGATGCGGTCCGCCGCGAGGGACGGCGAGTTCTCCTCGTGGCGTTCCGGCCGGGTCAGCGGGTCGCCGAAGATCCGCCGGTGGTACGCCGAAGCGTCCGTGACGGCCTGGTGCGACGGCAGGTCCCACAGGCCCGCGTGCGAGACGATCGCCTTGAAGCGGTCCGTCAGCGTGGCGATCCGGTTGGCCATGTAACCGCCGTAGGAGGCACCCGCGAGGCCGGTGCGGGTCGCGTCGATGTCCGGGCGGGCCTCGGTGGTGTCGGTCATCGCCATCAGGTCCCGGTAGGGCTGACCACCCCACTGTCCCCAGCCGCGCTCGTGCATCCGCGGCCCGTAACCGGACGACATCGCCGGGTCGGGCAGCAGCACCGCGTAGCCGCGCGCCGCGAAGGGCCACGGGTTCCAGCGCCAGGTCCAGCCGTTCCACGAGGTGTGCGGGCCACCGTGCGGCACGAGGAGCAGCGGCGCGGGCCGCTCGGCGGACGCCCCTCGCGGCAGTACGAGCCAGGCGCGCAGCGGGAAGCCGTCGTCGGCCACCGCGTGCACCTCGGTCAGGGTGCCCGGCAGCCGGCCCGTCCCGCCGGGCGCCTTGAGCACGACCGGCTCCTGGTCGGGCTCGGCCGCGTCCAGCCGGACCGGGGTGGGCGGGGCGTCGACGGCGCTGCGCAGCGCGTACAGCGTGCGTCCGTCGGGCGCGACACACAGCGAGGTGTACGCGCCGGAGGCGGTGAGCCGGGTGACGGTGCCGTCCGGGTCGCGCCGGAAGACGGGCGAGTGGCCGAGCTCGTCGGCGGCGAACCAGAGGGTGGCGTCGTCGGGGCGCGGGGAGACGACGGCCCCGACCGGCCAGTGCTCGAAGTCCGGCACGAGCTCGCTCTCCGCACCGCTCGCCAGGTCGATGCGCACGAGGGTCCAGCTGTACGGCCTCTCGTACGTCTCCCGCAACTGCCGGGCGCAGATCAGACCGGCGCCGTCGGCGGTGAACAGCGGGGCGCTGTACGTGTATCCGTCCCGGTCGACCAGGCGCACTTCCCGGCCGGTCCGCGCGTCGGCGACCACGACGACAGTGCGGTTCTCGTCGGGCACCCGGCCGTGCACGAAGCGCGTGTGGGCGACGCGCGTGCCGTCCGGCGACAGCGCGGTCTCGGCCTCGCTCACGAAGCCCTGCCCGCCCGCGTCGACCGCGGCGCTGTCCTCACCGGTGCGGCGGACGAGGGTGTGCGGCTCGTCGGGGCCGAGGTCGCGGTTCCAGAACCGGGTGATCCCGGACTCGTACAGGATCGCGGTGACCTTCGCGTCGGCGCGGTCCTTGCGGAGCTTTCCGTGCGCCTCGGCGTCGGCCGCGCCGGGCAGGAGCCCGGCGGTGTAGGCGAGGGTGCCGGTGTCGCGGGCGAGCGCGAAGCCGGCGATGCCGCCGGGATGACGGGCCATCAGCGCGGCCTCGCCGCTCCCGGGCAGGGCCCAGACCCCGGATTCCTCCTCGGTGTCCCGCGCCGCGCCGGGGTCGCTGTTCTCGCGTCCGGAGAGGAAGTACAGGGTTCCGTCCGAGGCGAACGCGGGCGCGGACTCGCCCTTGCGGGAGCGGGTCAGCCGACGCGGCTCGCGCACCCCGGCGGGGTCGATCTCCCACAGCCCGGACACATACCGGTTGCCGTCGCCGTTGAGGCTCTGCACGGCTGCCACCAGCCTGCTCCCGTCGGGCGAGAGCGCGAGGCCGTTGATGCGCGGGGTCGCGAGGAAGGCGGACAGGTCGTGGAATGCGGTGGTGTCACCGGGCGTCTCGGACATGCGGGTCATCCTGCCGCGTGGCACTCCCGGGCGACAGGGCGCCGGGCGTCGCACCGACTCTGACGAGCCATCACATCCCGTCGTCCCGGCGGCAGTTCGAGGAGGGAGCTCACCGTCCGAAGCGCGGCGGCGTGGTGTGCAACCGTGCCCCCTGCACGGGCAGGGGGCACGGTTCGGCCTTCGGCCGCGGGATCAGTCGATGCCGGGCAGGATGTGCGGCTCGGCGAGGTCCTCTTCGTAACCCGCTAGGCGGATCGGGGCCGATCTGGCCCAGACCTCAAGGTTGCGGAGCTTCTCGGGCCGTCCGGCCCGCTCGCCGTCGTGTTCCGGCGTCCGGGGTTCGCGCTCTGTCGTCTCTGGTGTCACCGCGCACTCCTTTGTGTCGCGTAACCCTGGGGCCGTCCCGGCTGCGTCGTTACCGACCCGGTGTCCGTCCACCCGCAGGGCAGGGGCAAGGGCAGTTCTGACGCGGTGGCGCCGGCACTCTGTCCGCATCACGGCCACAGGTTGCGGGCCGGATCCGGAACGGGCCTCGAGGGTTGGTGGACCCGCTGTGGCTACCGTTCAATCCAGAGTAACCAAATGAGCGCGGTCGCGCTCGATAGTTGCGCTTCCTTTGCGTCGACTTTCCTTCGCCGGGCGTTCAGCCCGGTGTTCATCCCGCCATGATCTGCTGATGAGGTCGGCTGCCGCCCGCGGGGAGGAGACCACATGAAGCTGTCGAGCAGGCCCGGTCCGGTGGCGCCCGTGCGCTCGGTCGACGAGCTGATGGAGCTGCTGGAAGCCTGCCGGGGGGCCTGGGACACCCCGGACCGCAGCGGCGATCCGGTCGACCTTCACGACCACGCCCTGCAGACCGCCCACCTGCTGCGCCGTTCGCACCCGGCCGACAAGGAGCTCCAGCTCGCGGGCCTCGTACACGATCTCGGCCATCTACTCCGTCCGGGTGACGACGCGGGCCACGCCGACACCGCGGCACAGGTCGTGCGGCCGCTGCTCGGCGCGCGGGTGGCCGGGCTCGTACGGCTGCACGTGCCCGCGAAGCGCTATCTGGCGGCCGTCGAGCCGGACCGTACCCTCTCCGCGCAGAGCGCGCTGACGCTGCGGGCGCAGGGCGGAGTGATGGGGCCCGCGGAGGCGGCGGCCTTCGCGCGGGATCCGCTGGCCGAGGACGCGGTGACGCTGCGGCAGGCCGACGACGCGGGAAAGGTCGTGGGCCTGGACGCGGGCGTCATGGAGGACTGGCGGCCGGTCCTGGAACGGGTCGCCGGACAGCTCAAGTAGCCCTCGCACGGCCCCTGTTGACGCCGAGGGCGGCACGCTGCTGCGTGCCGCCCTCGAACAGGGGAAAACCGCGGACTACCAGTTGCCGGGCGCGTAGTCCTTGAGGAAGACGCTGTGCAGGTCCTCGCCCAGCTCGCCGCGCACGATCGGGTCGTAGACGCGGGCCGCTCCGTCCACGAGGTCGAGCGGGGCGTGGAAGCCCTCCTCGGCGAGCCGCAGCTTGTCGTGGTGCGGGCGCTCGTCGGTGATCCAGCCGGTGTCGACCGAGGTCATGAGGATCTTGTCGGTCTCGAACATCTCCTGGCCGCTGGTCCGGGTGACCATGTTCATGGCGGCCTTGGCGGCGTTGGTGTTGGGGTGCCCGGCGCCCTTGTAGCCGCGGCTGAAGACGCCTTCCATCGCGGAGACGTTCACCACGTAGGCGCGGCCGTTCGGCGCCTTGCGGGCGGCCTCCGCCATCACCGGGCGGAGCATGCTGATCAGGATGAACGGCGCGGTGTAGTTGCACAGCTGGGTCTCCAGGAGCTCGACCGGGGAGATCTGGTCGATGGACTGCACCCAGGTGTTGCTGTCGACCACGTCCGGGAGCAGGCCGCCCGCGTCGAGGGCGGTGCCGTCGTGGTGCCGGGCGATGCTGGCGTTGCCCGCGACCAGGGCGAGGTCGGCGACCCGCTGGGCGTCGAGGCCCGAGGTGCCGACGGGGAGCGCGGCCAGACCGTCGACGGCGCCGGAGTTGAAGGCTCCGATGACGTGGTGGGCGGGCAGCTCGCCGGCCGGCAGCGGGGCGCTCTCGCCGTCGACCAGGGCGGCGTAGGCGGAGGGCAGCCGGCGCACGGTCTGCGTGGCGTTGTTGATCAGGATGTCCAGCGTGCCCTGCTCCGCGGTCTGCTCGGCCAGGGCGACCACCTGCGCCGGGTCCCGCAGGTCGATGCCGACGACTTCGAGGCGGTGCATCCAGTCCGCCGAGTCGTCCATGGCCTTGAAGCGGCGGATGGCGTCCTTGGGGAAACGCGTGGTGATGGTGGTGTGCGCGCCGTCGCGCAGGAGTCGCAGCGCGATGTACATGCCGATCTTGGCGCGGCCGCCGGTGAGCAGCGCGCGCTTGCCGGTGAGGTCGGTGCGGGCGTCGCGGCGGGCCCGGTTCTCGGCGGCGCACTTCTGGCACAGCTGGTGGTAGAACGCGTCGACCTCGACGTACCGGGTCTTGCAGATGTAGCAGGACCGGGGGCGCTGGAGTATGCCCGCGATCTCGCCGGTGACGGACGAGGAGGGCAGCAGGCCTTCGGTCTCGTCGTCGATCCGCTCGGCGGAACCGGTGGCGGTGGCCTCGGTGACGGCCCGGTCGTGGGCGGTCTTGGCGGCGCGGCGCTCCTGGCGGCGGCGCTGCTTCACGGTCCGGTAGATCGCGGCGGTGGCGCGGCGCACGGCGATCGCGTCGGGGTGGTCGACCTCGATGGTGTCGAGTTCCGCGAGCACGCTCAGACAGAGCGCGAGCCGCTCGGGGTCGATGCCGGGCCCGAAGTCCTGCTCGGTCCGCTCGTCGATGCCGGGACCCTGTTCCTGGTCCTGGAAGTCCTCTGTCACCGTCATCGCCGCTGCGTTCCTCGATCAGTCGTGAGCATCACGTTCCCAAAAGCGCCATGGTACGGAGCGATCGCGTTCCGCACCAAACCGCCCGCCCCGGGGAAGCGGGGGGCGAGCGGTGGCACAGGGGGCGGTCAGCGCACCACGGGCGGGGCGGCCCAGGGGGCCGTGCCCCAGGCAGAGGGCGCGGCCGCGACGGCGAACGTCAGGTTCCGCCCGGCCCTGAGGTCCGCTCCGGTGAGATACGTACGGGGCTGGTCGCGGCCGTCGAGGCGGGCCGACCGGATGTAGCGGGCGGTGTCCGAGGTGCCCGGGGCGGTCACCGTGAACCGCCCTTGCGGGTAGTAGCGGCGGTCCAGGGACAGATCGACGCGGTCGAAGACGGGGGCGGACAGTCCCCAGGTGTCGGTGCCGGGCTGGACCGGGAAGATCCCGATCGCGGAGAGCACCATCCACGCGGACATGGTTCCGAGGTCGTCGTTGCCGGTCATCCCGGTCGGGGTGTCGGTGAACAGGGTCAGCGCGGCGTGCACGACGTCCGTGGTCTTCCACGGCTGCCCGGTGGAGAGGTAGGTGTACGGGGCGATGAGGTCGGGCTCGTTCTGCGGGTTGTACTTGTCGGCGTTGTAGTACGAGTAGGGCCCGTTCACCCACACCTCGCGGGCCGTCTTCGCGGGGTCGGCGAGGAGCTTGTCGTAGGCGAAGAAGGAGTCGAGGCGCTGGTTGGCCGCGCTCCGGCCGCCGATGAGGGAGACCATTCCCGGCAGGTCCTGCGGAACGAGCCACTGGTACTGCCAGGACGTGCCCTCGTGGAAGCCCTCGCTCCTGGCCGGGTCGGCGGGGCCGGTGAAGGCGCCCTGCGCGTCGCGGGCGCGGAAGAACCCGGTCGAGGGGTCGAAGATCTTCCGGTAGTTCTGGGCGCGGGCGGTGTAGCGGGCGGCGTCCTCGGGGTGGCCCAGCTCGCGGGCCATCCTGCCCAGCATGGCGTCGGCGAGCGCGTACTCCAGGGTCGCGGACGCGCCGTGGTCGAAGTCCGAATCGCCGGGCTTGGCGTGCGGGCGGTCCTTGACGTAGGGGGCGTAACCATCCCTGATGTACGGGGAGTTGGCCTCACGGCCGACGGCCGGGGAGTCGGCGGGCGGCACTCCGTCGGCGTTCTTCTTCAGCGCGCGGTAGGCCTGTTCCTCATAACCCTTGAGGAGTCCTTGTGCGTAGGCGTTGGTGAGGAACGGGGTGACCGGGTCGCCCGTCATGATGTTGGTCTCGACCGTGCCGTAGCCCCACTTGGGCAGCCAGCCGCTCTCCTCGTCGATCTTCAGTACGGAGATCGCCATGTCCCGGGCCTCGCGCGGGGCGAGCAGCGAGAGGAGCTGTGTCTGGGTGCGGTAGGTGTCCCAGAGGGACCAGTTCTGGTAGTAGTCGAAGCCGCCGGCGCGGTGGATCTGCTGGTCCCAGCCGGTGTAGCGGCCGTCGGCGTCGCTGCCGATGTTGGGAGCCAGGAACGACCGGTAGAGCGAGGAGTAGAAGGTGCGGCGCAGGGTGTCGCCGCCTCCTTGGGCCCGTACGGTCTCCAGGCGCCGCTCCCACGCGGCGCGGGCGGCACGGGCCACGCGGTCGAAGCTCCGGCCGCCCTCGGCGCGGAGGTTGCCGGCGGCTCCCGCCGCGTCCACGTAGCTGAGGGCGGTGGTCGCTTCGACGGTGCGGTCCTTGGTGGTGTCGAAGCGCAGCCAGGCGCCGTTGCCCGCGCTGCCGGTGGAGCGTGTGGTGCCTTGGCCGACCTTTCCGTCCTTCCAGGTCCCGAAGGCGGTGAAGGGCCGGTCGAAGCGGGTGACCGTGTACACGGTGTACGGCTTGGTGTCCTGGCAGAAGCCGCTGCCGGTGATCGCGGTGCGGACGGTGCGCGCGTCGAGGATCTCGACGGTGGTGGAGATGGTCCGGTGCAGCGACTGGCCCGCGTTCAGCAGGACGTTGGCCTTGCCGGTGGCGGGGAAGGTGTAGCGCTGCACGCCGGTGCGGGTGGAGGCGGTGAGCTCGGCGGTGATCCCGGAGTCGAGGCCGACCTTGTAGTAGCCGGGGCTCGCCTGCTCGGTGCCGTGGCTGAACTTCGCGGCGTAGCGCGCGTAGTCGGTCTCGGTGATGTCGCCGGTGGTGGGCAGGGTGGGCAGATCGCCGCCCAGACCGCAGCCGACTCCGGAGAGGTGCACGCTGGAGAAGCCCCGGATGTGGTCCTGGGCGTGGTCGTAGCCGGTGTTGTGGCCGGTGTCCGGCGAGAGCTGCACCATGCCGAACGGCACGGCGGCGCCCGGGTAGGTGTTGCCCTCGTTCTCGGTACCGATGAACGGGTTGACCAGATCGGTCAGTTGCCCGCTCCGGGGCGGTGCGGCCTGGGCGGCGGGCGCGGCGAGAACCCCGGCGAGGAGCGCGAGAACGCCGAGCGCGATCCCCGCCCCTCGCGTTCTCCGGTTCGGATGCATGGGCGGAGCGCCTCCCCTATCCGTGGACAACGTTGTCAGAGCGCGATCATTCTTGGGCTCCATGCATGTACGCGTCAAGGGTCGGGACACGGGTCGGGCAGGCGCCGGAGGCGCGGCCGGAATTCCGGCCGCGCCTCCGACTCCCGTACTCCTCAGGGGTGTCCGGAGCCACCCACACCCCCTAAGGGGTGTCCGGGGCCACCCTGGTCAGGACCGCCGCCCGCAGGTCGGCCGGCTTCACGCCCAGCACCGCGAGGACCTCAAGCCCTCGCCCCTCGCCGGCCGCCAGCAGGCCGAGCAGGATGTGCTCCGTGCCGAACCGCTCATGCCGGAGGGCCTGCGCCTCGCGGAGGGTGAACTCCAGGGCCTTCTTCGCGTGCGGAGTGTACGCGGGCCTCGGGTACTGGAACGCGCCGGGGCCGAAGCTGTTGTCGGCCTGGCGCTTGATCTCCTCGACGTCGATGCCGATCGAGGCGAGGGCGTCCTTCGCGGGCTGCCCGCCGGTGCTCGGCACCCCGGCCGCTTCGAGGAGCCGTACGGTCTCCTCGCGGGTGCGGCCCAGCTCGACGCCCTGGGCGGTCAGCACCTCCCAGGCGGTGCTGTCCTCGGTTCCGGCGAGCCCGAGCAGGATGTGCTCGGTGCCGATGAAGTCGTGGCCGAGCGCGATCGCCTCGTCCTGCGAGGCCACCACCGCCCGCTTGGCACGCTCGGTGAAAAACTCGAACACCTTCAGTCCTCCTTGCCCGTGGCTTTGCGCCTGCTCGCATGCTTTTCGTGCACCGACTGCCTGCTGACCTGCAACGACGTGGCGATGCTCTGCCAGGACCAGCCCTGGTCACGGGCGTTGTCCACGTGGACGCGCTCCAGTTCCTCAAGCAGGCGGCGCAGCGCGACGACCGCCGAGAGACCGACGGCGGGGTCCTTGTTGGTGACTTGTCCGGCCAGCGAAGCCGGTGTGTCCTCAGCTCCCATACCTGTCAGGTTGCCCTGACGGGCAGGGCGTTGTCAAGGAATCCTGACACACTGCTCGTGGACCCCCGAAGAAGGGTGTTTGCTTGCTGAGCACGGGAGGGCACGCGATCCCCGCGCCATCCAGGTGCACGCCGCGATGCGGCTACTCGGCCACCGCGCCCGGGGAGCAACGCCGCGGCGGTCGCTCGAAGACGCAGTCCCCGCACAACCCGCCGCCGGGGCAGCGGTAGTAGAGGCAGCAGCTGCGGCGCCGGAAGGCCGGACCCGGCAACAGAGCGCCGGTGCCCGCGAGTTGAGGGTGCGCGAACAGTTCGGCGCCGAGGGCCAGGGCCCGCTCCCCCACCTCGGGGCGGCTCACCTTACGTGCCCAGACGTGGAGTTCGCGCACCGCTCCGGCGAGAGCCGACCCGGCGTTGCCGCGCAGCAGCCCGTACGACACCGGGGTGTCCCGGCGGACGGCCTCGGCGAGCGGGTCGAGGTGGCCGTCGAGCACGGCCTCCACCAGACGTCCGGCGGTGGCCTCCTGCGACCGCACCGGAGGCGCGAGGAGCAGATCGTCGGGCGAGGTTCGGCCGCCGTCCCAGTGCAGCCGGTCCGGAGCGAGGTCCGGCAGTACGCCGTGGAGCGCGGCCGGGCCGAGGGCGATCGACCAGAGCCGGGCCGCGAGGCCCAGGTGGGCGATGGAGGCGGCGGCCCGGCGTTCGGGCGCGCGGAGCCGTGCGGCCACGGTGTCGATCCGCGCGGTGAGCGGCGCCGTGCGTCCCCCGTACAGGGAGGCGAGCGGCACATACGGGTGAGTGGCCGCTCCGACACGGAGGGCGAAGAAGCCTCCGACCGACGAGGTCTCGGCCCATTCCTCCGGAGTCACCCCTGATTCCCCCTTTGTCTTCACCGTCACCGTCACGCTCACCGTCTCATGTGAAACGTGGCGTGTTCGCGCCCGCCCGTACTGGCAGTACGTGCCGGCCTGGCACGAACTCGACGCCCGATGGCCCAGCGCCCCGCATACCCGGCACGGGGGTGCTCGGCGCCCACGGCCGCCGACGCAACCGGAAGCCATCCTTTCGGCCCTCTTGACGACCCTTTTGAGCTGCGCTTTTACTGAAAGTCCGATATCTGGGACGACTTTGGTCGTACGTCCCTACTCCTCCTGGAGTACAAGGCAATCGGTGCTCAGGGACGACGACACGGGGTCCGCAACGAGACATCGTGGAACTATGAGCGCCCTTGTCCTGGCCGTGCTGCTGTCCCTGGTCTCCGCCGTCGCGTACGCGGCCGCGGCGATCGTTCAGGAGCGGGTCGCCGCGTCCGCCCCGAGCAGTGCGTACGCACCGGTGCGCCGCCCGGCGTGGTGGGGGGCGGTCACTCTCAACGGCCTCGGCGCGGCGCTGCACGTGGCGGCCCTGGCCTTCGGCCCGCTGACCCTGGTGCAGCCGATGGGCGCGCTCACCATCGTGTTCGCGCTGCCGATGTCGGCCGCGCTGGTCCGCCGCCGGGCCGGGGCGGCCGCCTGGCGCGGCGCGGTCATGGCCACCGCGGGCCTGGCGGGCCTCCTGGTGCTGACCCGGGGTGCGGACGCGGACGCCCTCGCCATGGGGCAGCGGCTGGTGCTCGCGGCGGCCGGGTTCAGTGCGGTCGCGGCGCTCTTCATCGCGTCCAAGGCCCTGCGCCGACCGGCCATCCGCAGCGTCGTGCTCGCCACCGCGGCCGGCGGCGCCTTCGGCCTGGCCTCGGTGTTCACCAAGTCCGTCGCCGAGGACTGGCAGTCGGGGCTCGCGCTCGGCGAGTTGCCCAGCCTGTGCGCGATAGCCGGGTTCGCGCTCTCGGGCCTGCTGCTCTCCCAGGCCTCCTACCGCGGCGCGGGGCTCGCGGCGCCGCTCGCGACGGTGACCGTCGTCAACCCCGTGGTCGCCGCGGCCATCGGTCTGACCCTGTTCGGCGAATCCTTCCGGTACGGGACGGCGGGCACCGCGATCGCCCTCGGCTTCGGTGTCGTGGCCGCGGGCGGACTGATCCTGCTCACGACGGAACGGCTGAGCGCGGGCCGCCGCGGGGAGCACGTCCTGGCCGGGGGCATACCCTCGGCGCCCGGTCCCGTCGGGCGCCAGGGGGACAGCCCCGATCAGACGGCGACCCCGCCCGCCCTCAGGTAGGCGAGCGGGTCGATGTCGGATCCGTACGCCGGGCCGGTCCTCATCTCGAAGTGCAGATGCGGCCCGGTCGCGTTGCCGGTGGATCCCGAACGGCCTATCCGCTGGCCGGTGTTGACCTGCTGGCCGGCCTTCACCGAGAGCGCCGAGAGGTGCGCGTACTGGCTGTAGTGGCCGTCGTGGTGCCGGATCACCACCTGGTATCCGTACGCGCCGCCCCAGCCGGCCTCGACGACCGTGCCGGAGGTCACGGCCTTCACGGTGGTACCGGTGGAGACCGGGAAGTCGACGCCGGTGTGGTAGCCGCTCGCCCAGGACGAACCGGCCTTGCGGTACGGGGTGCTGGGGCTCGCGTCGACCGGCGCGGTGAAGCCCGCCGCCTTGGTGGGCGCCTTCGCGGCGGGCTGCTTGGGGGCCGGGTGCTTGGCCGGAGACCGCGGTGCGGACACTGCTGACTTGGGCGGGGCCGTCGGCTTCGCGGGGGCCGCGCCGGGCAGCGTCAGATGCTGGCCGGGGCGGATGAGGTCGGGATTCGAGCCGATGACCGTACGGTTCTCGGCGTACAACTGGGGCCAGCCGCCCCGGACCTGTTCATGGTCGGCGATCGTGGACAGCGAATCGCCGTGCACGACGGTGTACGACTCCCGCTTGCCCGGGACCTTGGTGGGGCTCGCCTGCTCCGCCTTCTTCGCGGCGGGGCGCTTGGGCGCGGGCTTCGGTGCGGCCTGGGGCTTGATCTCCGTCCGGTGCTCGTTCGTGGTGCTCAGCCGCGGGGCCGCGCCGCCCCGGGTGAGACCGGCCTCCGCCGAGCAGACCGGCCAGGCGTGCGGACCCTGCCCCTTGAGGACCTTCTCGGCGATCGCGATCTGCTGGTCCCGGGTCGCCAGGTCCGCGCGCGGCGCGTACTGGTGGCCGCCGTACGCCTCCCAGGTGGACTGGGTGAACTGGAGCCCGCCGTAGAAGCCGTTGCCCGAGTTGATGTGCCAGTTGCTGGTGGACTCGCAGGCCGCGACCTTGTTCCAGATGTCGACGGATGCGGCGTCCGCGGTGCCCGCGCCGATCAGCGGGAGCGCTATCCCCGCCCCGCCCACCGTGACCGTCAGCGACGCTCGGTTGATCCGGCTCGGCTGATACCGGCGGTGCCGACCGCGTAAGGCCATGAGTCCCCCTCGAAGGCATCAAGAGCCGCCAAAATAGGGGCTGCGAAGAGGCCATGACAAGGGGGCGGACAAGCGGAGGGCGACCCTCCGAGCGGACGGGTCCTTCGGCCCGGCGGGTCGGGACTCCCGAGGCACGCCGTGACGTTGAGTGTTACGTACTGTGTGCGGGTAGTGCGCGCCGCGGCGCACGCACATGCCCCGCGAACCCGAGGATCCAGGAGCAGACACATGAGTGGAACAGCCCAGATCGGCGTCACCGGACTCGCGGTCATGGGACGCAATCTCGCCCGGAACTTCGCGCGCAACGGCCTCACCGTCGCCGTCCACAACCGGACGGCCGCCAAGACCCGTGCGCTGGTCGAGGAGTTCGGCGCCGAGGGCACGTTCGTGGCGGCGGAGTCGGCCGAGGACTTCGTGGCCGCCCTTGAGCGCCCGCGCCGACTGGTCGTCATGGTCAAGGCGGGCGAACCGACGGACGCGGTGATCCAGGAGTTCGCGGCGCTTCTCGAACCGGGCGACGTCATCATCGACGGCGGCAACGCGCACTTCGAGGACACCCGCCGGCGCGAACGCGAACTGCGCGAGCGGGGCATCCACTTCGTGGGCGCCGGCATCTCGGGCGGCGAGGAGGGCGCGCTGCACGGGCCGAGCATCATGCCGGGCGGCTCGGCCGAGTCGTACGAATCGCTGGGACCGCTGCTTGCGCGGATCGCCGCGAAGGCCCCGGACGGCACGCCGTGCGTCACCCACGTCGGCCCCGACGGCGCGGGTCACTTCGTGAAGATGGTGCACAACGGCATCGAGTACGCCGACATGCAGCTGATCGCGGAGGCGTACCACCTGCTGCGCGCGGTCGCGGGCTACTCCCCCGCGCAGATCGCCGAGACGTTCAAGCAGTGGAACACCGGGCGCCTCGACTCGTACCTGATCGAGATCACGGCGGAGGTGCTGGCCCATGTCGACGCGGCGACCGGCAAGCCGTTCATCGATGTGGTCGAGGACCGGGCGGAGCAGAAGGGCACCGGCCGTTGGACGGTGCAGATCGCACTCGACCTGGGCGTCCCGGTGTCGGGCATCGCCGAGGCGGTGTTCGCCCGTTCGCTGTCGGGCCACGCCGAGCTGCGCGAGGCGGCCCGCACACTGACCGGGCCGACGGCCGCCCCGCTGAGCCCGGCCGAGGCGACCGCCTTCGCCGCACAGGTGGAGCAGGCGCTGTACGCCTCGAAGATCGTCTCGTACACGCAGGGCTTCCACCAGATCCAGGCGGGCAGCGAGACGTACGACTGGAACGTGGACCCGGGCACGGTCGCGGCGATCTGGCGCGCGGGCTGCATCATCCGGGCCGCGTTCCTCGACCGGATCCGGGGCGCCTACGACGCACAGCCCGAGCTGCCGAGCCTGCTCTCGGACAAGCGGTTCGCCGACGAGATCGGGGCGGCACAGGACGACTGGCGCGCGGTGATCGTGGCGGCGGCCCGGCAGGGCGTGCCGGTGCCCGGCTTCTCGGCGGCACTCGCGTACTACGACGCGCTGCGCGCCGAGCGCCTCCCGGCGGCGCTCACGCAGGGCCAGCGCGACTTCTTCGGCGCGCACACCTATCGGCGGACCGACCGGGCGGGCTCGTTCCACACGCTGTGGGGCGGGGACCGGTCCGAGGTGAGCACCGGCTGATCAACGGGTCCGGGCCTTTTCAGGTGGCCGGCTCGGGCCGCGTCGGGTACGGCGCGGGGTCCGGGCCGGGCGGCTGGGGCACCGGGTCCGGCAGATCGGGGTCGGGCCCCGGCTTGGGCGGCACGGGGTCCGGACCGGGGGTGGGGGGCTCGGGATCGGGCCCCGGCCCCGGTCTCGGCGGACCGGGCAACGGGCCAGGCTCGGGATCGGGAAGCGGAGAGGGCCACGGAGGGGCGGGCTCCGGGTGCGGGACGGACAGGGCGGGGGTGACCGGGCCGGGCTGGGGGTTGGTCGTGGCGGGGCCCGCGTGCGGACCGCCTACGGCGGGGCTGGCGGGGCCCTGGTGCAGGGCGTTCGCGGCGGGCGCCGCATGCGGATCGCTAACGGCGGGGCCCGGGTGGAGGGCGTTCACGGCAGGGCCCGCATGCGGATCGTTCATGGTCGGCCTCCTGGGGTCTCCGTTCAGCTTCACCTGTGCGCGTGCCCGGCGCCCGCCGGTTCAACCCGTCCGGGTCTGCGCGCCGCCGGCGCCTGGCCGGATCGGGGCGCCGTGACGGTGGCCATCAGGGGCGCGCCTCGCTGCCGGATGGGCCGACTTACAACACCGGCCCCGCAAGGCCCCGCCCCCACCGGACGGCTCAGGCACCCACCGCGGCGGCCGCCGCCCGCAGCCCCGGGCGGGGGCTGGACAGCACTGGGACCGAGGCCGTCGTCCGGGTGGCGGCGGCGGTCATCGAGGCCTGGGCCAGGACGACGACGTCGACGTCCGTCAGGGCGTCCAGCGCCTCGGCGATCACCGCCACGTACGTTTCGGGGTCGCCCGATTCGAAGTGCGCCCAGGCGTTTTCCGCGAGGACCGTGCGCAGGGCGACGGGCCGGTCACCGGCCTCCTCGCGGATCAGCGCCACCGTCGGCTCCAGGGTGGACGCCACGGTCGCCACCACGGCGATCCGGGGCCCCTGCGCGACGGCGGCTGCGGCCATCGGCCGGTCGACGCGGAGTACCGGGACACCGAGCGACGCCGATGCCTCCTCGGCGACCGCGCCGATCGTGGAGCACGTGCACAGAACCGCGTCCGCTCCCGCGGCCACCGCCCCGGCGAGTACGGTCCGGACGGCATCGGCCACGGCCTGCGGCCCCAACTCCCGTGCCCTGCTGAGCAGTTGCTCATGCACCAGGTGGCGCAGTTCGAGGCCCGGGGCGTCCTCGTCGCGCAGGGCGTCGAAGACCGGGATGTGGGCCGGTGAGGTGTGCAGCAGCGCGAGAGTGGTCACCACAGCTCCGGGTTCGCGGCGAGTTGGGCCTGGGCGGCCTCGATCAGTTCGGCCGGGGCGGCGGGCGCCTCGTCCGGGTGGCGTTCCGCCCACTTCGCGGCGTACGGGCAGAGCGGCACGACCGGCACGCCCTCGCGCGCGGCCATGGCGTAGAACTCCCGCACCAGGGCGCCCGCCAGGCCCTTGCCCGCGTGCGCGTCCTCCACGACGGTGTGCACCGCCACGAGCGCGGGCGACCGGCCGTCGAGCGTGAAGTAGGAGATGCGACCGGCCACTTCACCGCCGTCGGACACTTCGAGCAGCCCTCTGGCGCGGTCGTCTCGGATCTCTGCCATGGTGCGGGGTCCTCTCCGGTGGCGGCGGCCGGCCGTTCAGAGCCTGTGCCCAAGCTCCGACCGCGGGCGGCGTGCGGGTTCGGCCACAGCCTCTCAGCTCTGCGGGGCGGGAATCCGGGCGTGCGGGCTGCGCTGCTGGTCGCTGCCGGGTACCGGCGCCGAGGCGTCGGTACCGAGCTCCACGATCCGGTTGTCGGCGTCCACGTGCACCACGCTGGGCCGCAGCGTACGGGCCTCGGCATCGTCGACCTGGGCGTAGCTGATGAGGATCACCAGGTCGCCGGGGTGCACGAGGTGGGCGGCGGCTCCGTTGATGCCGATGACGCCGGAGCCCCGCTCGCCTTCGATGACGTACGTCTCCAGGCGGTTGCCGTTGTCGATGTCGACGATGTGCACCAGCTCACCGGGGAGCAGGTCGGCCGCCTCCATCAGCTCGGCGTCGACGGTGACCGAGCCCACGTAGTGGAGGTCGGCCTGGGTCACGGTGGCGCGGTGGATCTTGGACTTGAACATGGTGCGCAGCATCGAGGCACTCCCGGATCTATGCTCCCTGCCTGCTTTCGCGCAGGTCAAGTGCGGTTTCCTTACTTTACAACGAGTCGCATCGGCGGCCAGATCTCCCCAGGTGCCAAGGACTGACGCCGACCGTTCGCCGACCAGCCTACGCAACCGCCTTCCGTCGCCCCCAGGTGATCCACGGGAATCCGTTCCGGCTCGGCGGACCGGCGTCCGTCCGAGCAATCCGCGGGGTCCAGGCGATCCGCACGGTGAAGCGGTGATGGGGCTCCTCGGTCGGGGCTCGCTGAGGACGAGGTCGACGGTGATGTCGCGGACGCCCGCGGGAGGCCCCGGCCACCACCTCGGGCAGGGGCGGGCTGACGGTGTAGTGGAAGGTGACGCCGCCGTGCCCGACGACCAGGCCGTCGTCACCCGGCCCCGGCTGCACGTCCGCGGCAGCCGGCGGAGTGCTGCTGTGCAGCGCGTCAGGGGAGCGTCATGGAGTCCTCACCACGCGTCAGGGAAGTGCCAACACGGTGAGGATTCCGCACTCTTCGGCGTTTTCATGGGTGCCGGCACCTGTTGTACGGCGAGGAGCGGGGACGGATGGACGGAGCCGACGGCCCGCGTGTTGTGGCCGGAGTCAGCGGATCGCTGGGGAGCCTCACCGCGCTTCACCGCGCGGCGGCCGAAGCCCGGCGTACCGGAGCTGAACTGTGGGCCGTGCTGGCCTGGGAACCGCCCGGCGGTGAGATGGGGCAGCGCAACGCGGGCTGCCCGGAACTCCTTGCCCAATGCCGTCGGCTTGCGGGCGAGCGGCTGCTCCAAGCCTTGGACACCGCTTTCGGCAGCACCGGGCCCGGGGTGCCGATGGCGGGCCTGGTCGTTCTGGGTACCCCGGGCGCCGCCCTGCTGGAAGCGGCCTGCCGCCCCGGCGACCTGCTGGTGGTCGGGGCCGGGCCCCGGGGGCGGCTGCGTCGTGCCCTGCGGCCGTCGGTCGCCCGCTACTGCCTCGCGCACGCCACGTGCCCCGTACTGGCGGTGCCCCCCTCTCCCTTGCAGGACGAGATCGATGCCCTCCAGCGCCGGATCACCTGGCGAATGCCCCTTGACGCCCGCGAGTTGGCCGAGTGAGCGGTGCGGGCCGTGCTCGTCGTGACGCGCCGCCGGCCGGGCCTGCGGCCCGTTACAGGCTCAGCCGGTACGGCACGATGCAGACGACGACATCCGTTCGCACTCTCAGCGCCGTGGCCAGCAGGATGCCGCGCTGGTTCTGCAGGATCTGATAGCGGCGGTGGCGCGGCTCCACCTCGGGGATGAGAACGGCGATCTGCCGTCCTCCTTCCGCCGCTTCCAGGACGTAGTCGACGATGGGCTGCACCAGGGAGCGGTGCGGACTGTCGATGACCTCCAGCCGGACACCCGGGTTCCAGCGGGCCCAACTCTCCCGCAGCGCACGGACCTTGTCGGGATCACTGTGCACGGCGACCGCGACGACCTCGCGGCCGAGGGTGCCGGCGGCCGTCAGCGCGTACTGGGTGAGCTTGCTGACCTCGCCGACCGGCACGATGACCAGGGAATCGGTGTGCCGCACGGGCGGCGGCGGGATCTCGCCGAGTCCGAGTTCTACCCCAACTGCCGTGTAGTAGCGCTGAATTCGGGCGAAGAGCAGCATGAGCAACGGCACGGTGGCGACCACCACCCAGGCGCCTTCGAGGAACTTGGTGGCCAGCAGGACGATCGCCGCGACCGTGGTGAGTACCGCGCCGACACCGTTGAGCAGTGCGCGCGGCAGCCAGCCGGGCGGCCGCTGACCTGCCCAGTGCCGCACGAGCCCGATCTGGCTGATCGTGAATCCGATGAAGACGCCGATCGCGAACAGCGGGATCATCCGGTGCGTATCGGCGTTCACGGCGATCAGGAGCAGCGCCGCGAGCAGGGCGAGGGCCACCACTCCCCAGCGGTAGACGGGCCGCTCCGCGCGCAGCCCGAAGAGGTGGGGCAGCCGGTGGTCGCGGGCCAGCAGGCTCATCAGGACGGGCAGCCCGCCGAAGCTGGTGTTGGCGGCGAAGGCGAGGGCGAGCGTGACGATGAGGTTGGTCGCGTAGTACAGCCAGCCCGTTCCGTACGAGCCCGCGGTCAGCTGGGCGAGGACGGTCACGCCACCGCGGGGGGCCACATGGTCGCGGCGGATCAGCACCGCGAGACCGATCAGCATCAGCCCGAGAAGCGCTCCCAGCATGAGTTCGGTGCGCTGTGCGCGTTTGACCCGCGGCGTACGGAAGGCGGGCACTCCGTTGGCGATGGCCTCCACGCCGGTCAGTGCGGAACAGCCGGAGGAGAACGCCTTCAGGAGCAGCAGCACCCCCAACGCCTCGGTGGCATGCACGGGTTGGGCGCTGCCGACGACGGCTGCGGGGTGCGAGCGCAGCAGACCGAGGACGATGATGCCGAGGATGCTCACGATGAACAGGACGGTGGGCAGCATGAGCACCCGGGCGCTCTCGGCCACTCCGCGCAGGTTCACGGCCGTGAGGAGGGCGAGCCCGATGAGGCAGACGGCGAGCAGGTGCTGCCCCAGGGCGGGGAACGCCGAGGCGAGGCTCGCCGCACCGGCGGCCAGGCTCACGGTCACGGTGAGGACGTAGTCGACGACGAGACTGGCGGCCGCGAGCAGGCTCGTCCTGGGCCCGAGGTCCTTCTTGGCCACCGCATAGGCACCCCCGCCGTCCGGGTGCACGGCGATCACCTGCCCGTACGAGACGACGAGGACCGCCAGTAGCGCGGCGATGACGAGGGTCACCGGCAGCGTGGCGGTCAGCGCCCCGGTCCCGGCGGCGACCAGGACCAGAACGATCGCCTCCGGTCCGTAGGCGACCGAGCTCAGCGCGTCGAGGGACAGCGCGGCGAGCCCCTCGATACTGGTGAGGCGGTACTTGTCGCCCTCCCCGTGTCGCAGCGGAACCCTGGGCCGCAGCTCGCGCCGGGCCAGTCCGTACGCCATGGCAACCTCGCGGGGCAGAGGGCGGATGCTGTCCCGGCACAGTGTGCCGGGCCGACCGCGGCGCAGGCCGTCAAGGACGCGCCAAGGCGGCGCGCACATGGTGCAGAAATCCGTCCGTGCCCCGGGCGGAGGGTCCGCGGAGCGTTAGCAGATCCTTGATCCTCCTCCCATGCTTTCGATCTTGCGCCTGGTGGAACGCGGGGTGAAGGATCCAAGCGTTGGTTCGTGAGGTGTGCGGGACTTGGTCGGGAGGGCAGCGTGCACGGACGGGACGCTCGGGGCGAGTTGTCGCAGCGGGTCGCGAAGGCGCCTGCTCCGGTCCGGCCGGCCGGACCGGCTGCCCGTCCGGGCGGCGCCGGCATGTCGCGGTCCGAGGTGCTGGCGCTGCAGCGGACCGCGGGGAACGCCGCCGTCGCGGCGGCGCTCCGGTCGGCGTCCGTCAGCGTGCAACGGGAGGCCGAGGACGCCGAGGTCACGACGGGCCGGGTCAAGGACACGCTCGACGCGACCGCTCAGGGCGTCGGC
Organism: Streptomyces sp. NPDC094147; assembly: GCF_044764265.1. Taxonomy (NCBI): domain Bacteria; kingdom Bacillati; phylum Actinomycetota; class Actinomycetes; order Kitasatosporales; family Streptomycetaceae; genus Streptomyces; species Streptomyces sp. NPDC094147. Next base: position 121,238 of record NZ_JBIWHT010000014.1, read on the forward strand.
ACGACGACCGCCATGACCGTCGGGGATCAGTTCATCGACCCCACCTTCAGCACGCCCGCCTCGTACGCCGGAGGCATGGCCGGTCCCTTCGGCTCGGGCATCGCGGCGGGCGCCGGGCTCGTCACCGGCATCGGGGCGATGCGGGACGGCCGGCGCGGCAAGGACGCGCACGAGGCGGGCAGCGCGCCGCACCGGGAGGCCGTCCGCGGTCTCGGCAGCGCTCGCGCGGACGTCGGCCAGAGCGCCTCCGGCCTGGTGGGCAACATGCTCAACGGGGCCGGTGGAGCGATGAACTTCGCCGGACAGAGCCCCGCGGTGTACAACGCGGTCCTCTCGGCCGGCGGAGCGGCGGCGCTGCCCGCTTCACTGGTGCAGACCGGACGGTACGCCCGTAAGGCCGCGAAGGCGCAGGCCCGGGTGGTGGCCCTGCGCGCGCTCATGGCCTCGGAGGCGGCGGAGCCGAAGAAGGCGCTGGCGGCCGCGGACCAGGAAGTCGAGGCCTGCCGCGAGCTGGTGAACGCGGTGGAGGAGCTGTTCAAGATCAAGAGTGATAGGTACCAGGACCATCTTCAGGAGATCGGCCGCTCCCCCTTGGACCGGCCCCTGGGAACGGACCTGGACATCCTGACGCAGGTGAAGATGGAGGTCCATGGACTGGAGCGGAAGCTCCAGGAAGCCGACCTCGGTCTCCTGGAGGCCTTGGCGAAGCAGAAGGAGCGCGAGGACGCCCGGGACGCCATGGACCGGGCGCTCGGTGAGGCTGCCGCGGAGGTCAGACAGCATCGGGCGGGCGCACCCAAGGAGATCTCACTGCGCATGATCCAGGCGTACGCGGTACGGAAGAACGAGCGCGGCCGGATCAAGAAGATCATCGCGGCCGCGGGCGGGGCCCTGGGGTCGGCTGGTGCCGTCGCGGCCCTCGTCGCCTCGATCGCCGTCGCGGCGGGAGCGGCCGCCGGTGCGAGCGCCCTCCTGGCGACTCCGGTCGGCTGGGCACTCGCCGGCACGGCCTCCGCGGCGGGCCTGGGCCTCGCCGCGTACAAGTTGTGGAAGTACTTCGCCAAGCGCTGGGAGCAGACGGCCGAGCCCGACGCCGACGGCAACCCCACTCGTCCCCTTCTCGAACGGTTCGGCAAGACCCTCGCCTTCTGGAAGAAGGCGGGACCGGGCAAGCGCGAGGAATACGCCTCCGCGCTCTACACCATGGCCAAGGGCGGGCAGGACGCGGACTCCGTCCGTACGGAGGAAGCACGCAAGACCGTCGCGGCTCTCGGGCTCGACTGGGAGGGACTCAAGATGAACGACGAGCCGGAGAGCGCCAGGAAGCTCATCGCCGCGAAACTCGCTTCGTGACACACGCCGTGACGAGGCGTCCCCGTCCGGTCGACTCCACCCGCCGCACCGCCTGACTCAACCGCTCGCTCTGCCGGCGCACGCAGGCGGTCGCGACTGAACCAGGATCGCGCAGGCCATCGATTCCGCGGGATCCCACATCGGTCCCTCAAGGACGTACATCACCTCGCGAGCCGCCGCGGCCTGCGTGGCACGACTGGCCGAGTTACGCCTGGTCGTCCCCTTGGCCTCGGAAGCCGGGGTGGGCTACGCGGTCGTTCCCAGGACCGCGATCTCCGAACTCACCGCACCGGCCACGGCCCGGATCCACCGCGACGAGGTACGGGAAGCCCTCAACCAGGCCGCGGACAAGTGCCGCAGCGAGGTGCCGGCCGGCCAGCCCGGTGGCAGCCGCGTACCCGAGGCCATGCAGGAGGCCCTGGGCCGCGACAAGCAGTTGCTCAGCCGCGGCGTCAGCATGCGCACGCTCTACCACCACACCGCGCGCTTCAACACCCCGAGTCAGGCGTACGTCGAGGCGACTTCGCGCCTGGGCGGACAGTATCGAACGTGCCACGAACTCTTCGGCCGTCTCATCGTCTTCGACCGCGAACCGGCCTTCATCCCCGCCAGCGACTTCTCCTGGGGCGCGGTGGCGATCCGTCAGGAATGGCTCGTCGCCTGCCTCTGCGAGATCTTAGAACAGGCTTGGGCCCACGGCCGGCCGTTCACGGCCGCCACCGACGAGGGGCTCGAACGGGTCGCCCAGGAACTCGACCGCACCATCGTGGAGCTCCTCGCCGCCGGCCTCAAGGACGAGACCGTCGCCCGACGCCTGGGGCTGTCCCTGCGCACCGCTCGCCGGCACATCGCCGACATCATTGCAGCAGCTCAGCGCCGAGAGCCGATTCCAGGCCGGGGTCGCGGCGGCACGGTCCGGTCTGGTGCCCGACTGACGTGGTGGTGAGCCGGGGTTGGATGCCGGGCGTCCGGAGCGCAGGCAGCCAGGCCCGGCGGCCGCCTCAGTCGAAGGTCTCCACCTGGGCCTGGGCCTGTTCCCTGGCTCGTCGGCCGACCACCGCCGCGGCCGCCACGGCGCTGCCGAGGAAGGCCATGGCGACGGTCCAGGGCTGGTCGACCACGTGGTCCGTGGCGTGGTCGAGGGAGTAGCGGCCCGCGCCGGTGAGGCCGATCGCGGCGGCGGTGAAGCCGAGGAACGCCGGGTATTCGAAGCCGCCGCCCTGGCTGAAGAATCCGGCCGGTGCGTGCACGGCGACCGCACCCGCCATGGCGCCGGCCGCCGCGGCTCCGGCGGCCGGGGTGGCGAGGCCCACGGCCAGCAGGGCGCCGCCGCCCATCTCGCCGAGCCCGGCCGCGATCGCGCTCTGCTTGCCGGGGCGGAAGCCCATGTGTTCCATGGCGGCGGAGGTGCTTTCGAGCCCGCCGCCGCCGAAGCAGCCGAACAGTTTCTGGGCACCGTGCGCCATCAGTACCGCGCCGGTGCCGGCCCGCAGGACGAGCAGCCCGAGGTCACGTCGGCTGAGGCAGGTCATGGCGTCTCCCGGAGCGTGCGGCGATGGGCTCGGGACCCACTCTCCGGGGCGCACGGCGCCGACCCTCAGTGTTGCTGGGCCGTACGGGTCACGAGCCCGCGCCCGCCCGGCGCGGCCCCCGCCACTATCCGCCGGGCACCCGTCAGCGGCCGCTCTCGCCCTGGGCGGTCTCGATGCCGCCGTGCAGATCGGCGGCGGCCTCGATCGCCGAGGCGGCCGAGACGCACAGGCAGCTCAGCACGACGGCCGCTATCAGCCGGGCGCCGCGCGAGCGGGGCAGCCGCGCCGCGGGGCGGCGGTCGAGGAGTGCTGCGACCCTGCGCGGCACCGGTCCGGCCGCCGCGGCCAGCACCGCGCGCGGGCGGGCCGGGCCCGGGGCGGCGGCGCGGGAGGCGAGGGCGGCACGGCCGATGGCGCGCGCGGCGAGCTTGCGGTCGCCCACGGCTCCGGCCGCGTACTCGTCGGCGGACCGCTCCAGGGCGTACGCGAGAGGGTCGCGCAGCGCACGCAGCGCGGGGTGGCAGTGCGCGGCGAGTTCGGCGGCGGCCAAGAACAGGTGGTGGCGGCCGGCGAGGTGGGCCCGCTCGTGGGCGAACAGGGCTTCCCGCTCGGCGGGTTCGAGGGCGCGCAGCATTCCGGTGGTGACGACGATCCGGCCCGGCCTGCCGGGCAGCGCGTACGCGTCGGGGCTCGGGTCGCGCAGTACGGCGAGCTCGCCGGTGCCGGGCCTCAACCGGCGCCGGGCGGCGCGCAGTTCGCCCAACTGACGGCGGGCGGTGCGGACCAGCGCGGTCCCCGACACGGCGAACAGCCCGGCCGCGGCGGCCGCGGCCGGGAAGGCGAGCCAGGCCGGGAGCGCGTCCATCGGGGCCACCAGGTGCTCCAGCGAGGCGAAGAAGGGCAGCCGCAGCGCCCCGGCCAGCGCGAGCAGGCCCAGGGCCGCGGTCGAGCAGGCGGCGAGGCCGGTGGCCGCGACGGCGAGCAGCCAGGCGGCCGGCCGGGGTGGCAACGCCTCGGCGAGCCGGCGCGCCGCGGGCACGGCGAGGAACGGCACGAGGAGCGGGATCCAGACGGAGAAGATCATCGCCCGTCGCCTCCGGAGTCCTCCAGGAGGGAGCGCAGCAGCCGCTCGTCCTCGTCACTGAGCTGGGAGACGAACCGGGCCAGCACCGTGGAGCGGTCCTCCTCCTTCGCCAGCTCGGTGTGCATGCGGCGGGCGGTGAGCCCCGGCGCGTCCTCGGTGGGCGTGTACGCGTAGCCCCGCCCGGCGCGCTGGCGGGTGACCGCGCCCTTCTCGTACAGCCGGGTGAGGATCGTCGTCACCGTGGTGCGGGCCAGATGGCCGCCGAGCTCGGACTGGACCTCGCCGGGGGTGAGCGGCGCGTCGGCGGCCCACAGCGCGGCCAGGACACCGCCCTCCAGCCCGCCCGCCGGCCGTCGTGCGTCCGCGTGCTCGGCCTCTCCCATGGCGGTCATGGAACGCTCCTCCCGCTTCGTTCGTCTACAGTGCTGTAGACCGTCTACATCACTGTAGTCATCAGGGCCGCGCGCATCCGCAGGACGAACGGCCCGACCACCATTATGGGAGGGCCCACTGACATGGCTGTCGCACCCCTGTTCGCAGCCGCGGCTCCGCAGGCCGTGAACGTTCTCGACGCCGGGTCGCTGCTGGCCACGTTCGGCGCGCTCGGCATCGCCGTGGTGCTCTTCGCCGAGACCGGTCTGCTCGTCGGCTTCTTCCTGCCGGGCGACTCGCTGCTCTTCACCGCGGGCCTGCTGTGCGTGCCCGGCGGCAACGGGCCGGTGCAGCTCTCGCTGCCGCAGGTCCTGATCGCCTCGGTGGCCGGCGCCCTCGTCGGCGCCCAGGCCGGCTACTGGATCGGCCGCCGCGGCGGCCGCACCCTGCTCGCCCGCAGCAAGTCCCGCAAGCTGCACGAGGGCGCGGCCCGCGCCGAGGAGCTGCTCGGCAAGTACGGCCACGCGAAGGCGATCGTGCTGGCCCGCTTCGTGCCGATCGTCCGTACGGTGCTCAACCCGCTCGCGGGCGCCCTCGGCGTACCGGCCCGGGTGTTCGCCCTCTGGCAGATCGTCGGCGGCCTGGTGTGGGCCTGCGCGCTGGTCCTCGGCGGCTACGCGCTCGGCTCGTCCGTGCCGAACATCGACCACTATCTGCTGCCGCTCGTCGCGCTGGTCGTGGCGGTCTCTCTCATTCCGGTCGCGCTGGAAGTCCTGCGCGCCCGCCGCGCCCGTACGGCCTCCGAGGACGCCCGCTGATGCACTTCGACGACGGGCTGTACACCTGGATCACCGACCTGGCGCACCGCGCGCCGGGGCCGCTGGACACGCTGATCTCGGTCTGGTCGGACTACGGGCTCGCGCTGTTCGCGGTACTGATGGTCGCCTCCTGGTGGCGGGCCCGCCCGCTCGGCAGTGCCCGCACCGCCATGGCGCTGACCGCTCCGCTCATCGTGGTCGCGGCCTATGTCATCAACGACCTCTTCAAGATGGCCGTCCACGAGCAGCGCCCCTGTCAGACCCTGCACACGGTGACCGTCGAGGCCTGTCCGCCGCTCGGCGACTGGTCGTTCCCCAGCAACCACGCGGCGATCGCCGCCGCCGCGGCCGTCGCGATCCTCCTCACCGACCGCAAGCTGGGCGCGATCGCGGTTCCCGCCGCGATCCTGATGGGCGCCTCGCGGGTGTGGATCGGGGCGCACTACCCGCACGACGTGGTGATCGGCCTGCTGGTCGGTGCGGCCATCGCCGCCGTCCTGGCACCCGCGGCCCGCCGCGCAGCGCCCCTCGCGGAACGGCTCGGCGACACCCGGCTGCGGCCGCTGGTGACCACTCGATGACGAAGGCCCGGCGCACGGGCACGGCGGCCGGCGTGCTGCTACTCCTCCTCGTGCTGCTCACGGCACTGGTCGCCGTGCGGCACGGGGCGCCGCTGCCCGGCGACCTGGCCCTGCACCGCTGGCCCCTCGACCACCGCCCGCCGGTCGCCGTGGCCACCGCCCGCGCCGTCACGGCGACCGGCACCGGGGTCCTCCCCTACGTCCTGGCCGTCGTCGCGGGCCTGATAGCGGGATCCGGCCGCCGACAGCGCTGGTACGCGGTGGCCGGGGCCCTCGCGGTGCTCGCCCTCGGCCAGGCTGTGCGGTACGGCCTGATGGCGCTCGTCGCCCGGCCGCGCCCGGCCGCCGTCGACTGGGCGACCACCGCTTCCGGCCACTCCTTCCCCTCGGGGCACGCCACCACGGGCGCGCTCACCGCCGCACTGCTCGCCTGGGCGGTGCTGACCCGGTCCCGCGCCACGGCCGCCCGCGTCACGGTCGCCCTGCTGCTGCTCTGGGCGGCGGCCGTCGGCCTGTCCCGGATCTATCTCGGCGTGCACTGGGCGAGCGACGTGCTGGGCGGGTGGCTTTTCGCCTCGCTCTGGCTCTGCCTCGCGGCCCTGGCCACCGCTCCTCTCGTACGTACGCACATCTCCGGCCCCGAGACCCTGGCCGAACCGCCCGCTCCGCTGGCCTGACGGAGATCCGGCCTGCCCGGGTCCACGGCCTGCAACCACCTTGCCCGGCAAGGTGGTTGGCCGGGTCCCGTCCTGACCTCCTTGTGGGCGGCGCCCGTTCACGCCGCCGGGGTCAACAGGCGGCCATGCAGGCCTTGCAGTAGCGGTCGGCGTTGGTCAGGTCCGACTTCATCGGCGTCGCCGCCTCGTGCCGGCCGAGGCTGCGTCCGCACAGGGTGGTGGGGTCGTCAGCGCTCATGACGTGCCACAGGAGGGCGTCGCGGGCCTCCTCCCCCGCCCGGTCGAGAACCGCTTCCGCTCGCAGTTCACGCATGGTCTGCTCCCTCCGCCCCGGCTGCACCGGGGCCGCTTTCCGCTGTGAGTGCTGAAGATCCGAGGCCTGAAGATCCGAATACTCAAGGCCCCGCAGGTGTCCCCGCCGGCGTTCGCGGCCGCGCGGAGCCGGCGCCGTCACCTCCAGCAGACCCCGCGGCCCGCGCGGCCGCCTCCCGGCGGCGCCCGGACCGCCCCGCCGGATCCGGCGTGTTGTACTTGACGGCATACATCGCCGCAGGATGCGGCGGTCAGGCCGGATTCGGGCAAAATGCCGCGTCAGGCGCCCGAACGAGTGATCACCGATGTTCGGACGTCAACTCCGCACCCTTCGCGCCACCTTGACACCCACAGCTCACGCCGCCTTGAAGAAGGCGTTCCAGCCGCCCGGAGGCGCCTGCCCGACCTCCAGGCTGCGCAGCCTGTCCAGCACCTTCGGGTCCTGCACATCGAGCCAGTCCACGAACTGCCGGAACGACACCAGGCGTACGTCCTTCCTTCCCGCCATCCCCTTCAGGGCTTCTTCGGCGGCGTCCATGTAGATGCCGCCGTTCCACTCCTCGAAGTGGTTGCCGATGCAGAAGGGCGCGCGGTTCGTCTCGTACGCGCGCCTGAAGCCCTGTACGTAGGAGGTGGTGGCCTGTTCCCGCCAGCCGGGATAGCGCGAGGGCATGCCCTTGGTGCTGTTCTTCGACTGGTTGGCGAGGATGTTGTAGTCCATCGACAGGACCTCGAAGGAGTGCCCGGGGAACGGGATGCCCTGCAGCGGAAGGTCCCATACTCCCTGGCGCTTGCCGGGCCACCTCTGGCGGCCGCCGGGCGAGGAGGCGTCGTAGCGCCAGCCCAGTTCCTTCGCGATGGGCAGCAGGTTGTCCTGGCCGAGCAGGCACGGCGTACGGCCGCCGATGAGTTCCTTGCCGTAGTCGAAAGGCAGCGGGTCGGCGTCCCTCCAGCCGGTGTTGGTGCGCCATTCGGTGACGAAGGAGACCGCCTGCTCGACCTCGCTGCGCCACTGGGACGCGGTCCAGTTGGCGACGGAGCCTGGGCCGTCGCAGAAGTGGCCGTTGAAGTGGGTACCGATCTCGTGGCCGTCGGCCCAGGCCTGGCGGACGTACTTCAGCGTCTCCTTGATGTGCGGGTCGGTGAGGTAGCCGATGTCGGAGGCACCCACGGGGTTGTTCGGCGGCCGGTAGAGGCTCTTCTTCGACTCGGGGAGCAGATACAGGCCGGAGAGGAAGAACGTCATGCCCGCCCCGTGATTCCTGGCCAGTTCGAGGAAGCGCGGGAAAAGGCCGGTACCGACCTCGCCCGCGCCGTCCCAGGAGAAGATCACGAACTGGGGCGGGGTCTGGCCGGGTTCGAGCGGGACGGGCCTGTCGGGCTGGTTCGGCTGCTTGCCCGTGTCCGCCGTCGAACCGTCACCGATCAGCCTGGCCTGCTGCTGTGCGGGCTTCGCCGCCCCCTCCCCGCGGCCCGGCAGGCCCGGTCGGCCCGCGCCCTCACCGCCCGCCGAGCCGCATCCCGCGAGCCCCGCCGCGGCGACCGCCCCAAGTCCCGCGCCCAGCAATCCCCTTCGATCGATGTCCCGCATGCCTGCTCCCGTCACTCATCCAGCGGACCTCTGATGTGTAGACCACGGCAGACTGAATTAACCCAATATCAGCTGATATTGAGCCTCCCGCCTCGTCACTCCGGCATCACCATCACCACACGTGACCAGCCCTTGACTCTCTGCAGACCATCCGGCAAGCATGGCTTGAATCCAGCCGTTCCGGCCTCGGGGCTCCCCCCGCTCAACTCGCATCGAACGAGCCACCCTTCCTCCATTCATGTCATCTTGACGATAAAGCGGAATCCCAATATCGTCATCAAGACGAAAAGAGAGGGGTTCCGTCATGGCCGACATCTCCCGGCGCTTCGGCTGGCGCCATCTGCGCTCCGCGCCCACCGCTCATGTCCGGCACCACAAGAACGGCCGTCTCGCCCACGACGGCGCCGGGCTGAGCTTCTGGTTCCGGCCGCTGAGCGCCGCGCTCTGCGAAGTACCGGTCAGCGACCGGGAACTGGCCATGGCCTTCCACGCCCGCACCTGCGACTTCCAGGACGTCACCGTGCAGGCGACCGTCACCTACCGGATCAGCGAGCCGGGCAGGGCCGCCGACCGGCTCGACTTCTCCATCGACCCGGACACCGGCATCTGGCGCGGCGATCCCCTGGAGCAGCTGTCGACCCTGCTGACCGAGACGGCCCAGCAGCACGCCCTCGACGTGCTCGCCCGTACCCCGCTGTCGGCCGCGCTCGCGGACGGTGTCGCCGCGGTACGGGAGCGGATCTCGGCCGGTCTCGCGGCGGAGGCCCGGCTGCCCGCGACCGGCATCGAGGTGGTGGCCGTACGGGTCGTCGCGATCCGCCCCGAGCCCGAGGTGGAGCGGGCGCTGCGCACGCCGGCGCGGGAGCAGATCCAGCAGGAGGCGGACCGGGCGACGTACGAGCGCCGGGCCGTGGCCGTGGAGCGCGAGCGGGCCATCGCCGAGAACGAACTCGCGAGCCGGATCGAACTGGCCCGGCGCGAGGAGGAGTTGGTCGAGCAGCGCGGCACCAACACCCGCCGGGAGGCGGAGGAGGAAGCGGCGGCGGACGCGGTGCGCACCGAGGCGGAGGCCGCCCGCACGGTGCGGCTCGCGCAGGCCCAGGCGGAGGCGGCCCGTGCTTCGGGAGAGGCGCGGGCGAGTGCGCAGGCGGCCTGGCTGCGGGTGCACGGCGATGCGGACCCAGCCACGCTGCACGCCCTGGCCGCGACCCGGCTGGCCGAGAACCTGCCCCGCATCGACAGCCTCACCCTGTCCCCCGACGTACTGACCGCACTCGTCGCCCGGCTCGGCCGAAGTGAGCGGCCGTGAGCCCGGCCCCACGAGCGGTGCTCGTCCATCGCACCTCGGAGTACGAGGAGTTGCTCACCCGGCACGGCACGCGCGGCCAGGCGGAGTTCTTCCTCTCCTCGCGGGGGCGCGGCATCCGCGAGGTCGCCGAGCGCCATCACCGGGTGCAGCGCGCCCTCGCCGAGGTGGCGGCGGTGGTGCCTTCGCAGTGGCGGCAGGCCCGGGTCGAGCGCGCGGACCTCGACCGTTTCCTGTTCGCCGCCGAGGACGTGGTCGTGGTGGTCGGACAGGACGGTCTGGTCGCCAACGCCGCCAAATACCTGTCGGGGCAGCCGGTGATCGGCATCGACACCGAGCCGGGGCGCAATCCCGGGGTTCTGGTGCGCCACCGGCCGTCCGCGGCGGCGGCGCTGCTGCCCGCGGCGGCCTCGCGGGGCTGCGCGGTCGAGGAACTCACCATGGTGGAGGCGGTGACCGACGACGCCCAGCGCCTGCTCGCGCTCAACGAGATCTACCTCGGCGCCCCGGGCCATCGGACCGCCCGCTACCGCATCGCCGCCGAAGCCCAGGACGGCGCCGAGGCCCAGGCCTCCTCCGGTGTCCTGATCGGCACGGGCACGGGGGCGACCGGCTGGCTGCGTTCGCTGTGGTCTCAGCGCGAGCACGCTCCTGCCCTGCCGTCCCGCGCGGATCCCCGCCTGGTGTGGTTCGTCCGCGAGGCGTGGCCCTCGCCCGTGACCGGCACCTCGCTGGTCGAAGGAGAGTTGTCGCGCCCGCAGCGGCTCCGGATCACCGTCGAGTCCGACCACCTCGTCGCGTTCGGCGACGGCATGGAGGGCGATGCGCTGGACCTGACCTGGGGTCAGTCGGTGAGCGTGGGCGTCGCGGACACGGCACTGCGATTGGTGGGCTGACAACGCGCGAGAAAGTTGAGACAGCTGTGAACGCCGAGCACTCCGAGGACAGGGACCGGCCGCGCCTCAGCGGGCCGTGACGGCCGATTGTCAGTGGCGTACGGCATCGTGATGGTGAGCCCGTACTACCGAGGGAAGGCTGCCGATGACCGCCACCGTTGTGATGACGTCCCATGAACGCTCCGCCGCCCAGGCCTATCTGCGGCTGCTGAACACCGTGCGCGCCGCCCTCGACTCACCGGCGGACCGGCCGCAGGCCCCGCTCGCCCTGGAGGGGGTGATCGCCGAAGCGGACGAGGCGCTCGCGCTGGCGGGCCTCGCGGGCAACGAAGAGGCGCTGTTCGCCCTCGTGGGCAGCCTGCATGGCGGCGGGGCGCCCACGCAGGGGCGGCCCCGCCGGTGACACGGCAGCCGGGGGCCGGTGTGTCAGCGCTTGAGGCCGACGCCGCCGTACATCGCGACCTCGTCGGGCAGTGCGCCCTCGCCCGCCTCCGGACGCCAGCGCGAACACGAGACGACCCCGGGCTCCAGCAGCTCAAGTCCCTCGAAGAACCCGGCCACTTGCTCCGGGGTGCGCTGGGTCAGCTTCGGCGTGCCGTGCTCGTTCCAGAACGCCACGGCGGCGTCCACATCGGGCATGGCCGGGCTGGTGATGGTGTGCGACAGGACGAGATGGCTGCCCGCCGGGAGCTCCTTCATCAGGTCGCGCACGAGTCGGCGTGCCTCGGTGTAGTCCGGGATGAAGATGACGACGCCGAGCAGCATCAGCGCGACGGGCCGGCTCAGGTCCAGGGTCTTCGCCGCGTGTTCCAGGATCGCGCCGGCGTCGCGCAGATCGGCGTCGAGGTAGTCCGTGCGGCCTTCGGGGGTGCTGGTGAGCAGGGCCCGTGCGTGCGCGAGGACGAGGGGGTCGTTGTCGACGTAGACGACCCGGGCGTCGGGCGCGAGCCGCTGGGCCACCTCATGGGTGTTGTCGGCGGTGGGCAGCCCGGTGCCGATGTCGAGGAACTGGCGCACCCCCCGGTCGGCCACCAGATGGCGCACGGCCCGCCCGAGGAACAGCCGGTCGGCGAGGGCGTAGTCGCCGATGCCCGGGTGGAGCGACCGGATCTGGTCCCCTGCCTCGCGGTCGACCGGGTAGTTGTCCTTGCCGCCGAGCCAGTAGTTCCAGATCCGGGCGGTGTGCGGCTGCGCGGTGTTGATGCGGTCGCGCACATGCTCGGGCGTGGAGGCGGGTGCGGGGTTCTCGGTCACGGGTGTCTCTCCTGGAATTCTGGAGGTGCGGCGCTGCGTCAACGGCCAATCTAGATACTCGCGTTGCAACCTGTCACAGAGAACCAACTGCCTCACACCCGGGTGTCCCCGGGCACTCGCGCCCGACCGGCCCCGGGAGTTCCTGTCCCACCATCCCGGGCGGTGCGCCGGGCTAATCCCCGAGCCGTGCCGGAATCTCCTGCCACCCGTACGCGATGAACGACGGAACCTGACTCAACTCCTCGCATTTGACGGCCAGTTCGAGCCCTGGGAAGCGGTCGAAGAGCGCCGGGAGCGCGGTGAGGGCCTCCATTCTGGCGAGCGGGGCGCCGATGCAGCGGTGCACTCCGATGCCGAAGGCCAGATGGTCGTCGGCACCGCGCGCGACATCGAAGGAGTCCGCCTCGGCGCCGTAGTGCGCCGGGTCGAGGCCCGCCGCCGCGTACGTGGTGACGATGGCGTCGCCCGCGGGGATGGTGACGCCGTCGACCGTGATGTCCGTGACCGCGAACCGCAGCGGGAGGCTGGCGATCGACGGGTGGACGCGCAGCGTCTCGTCCACGACGGCCTCCCAGCTCCTCTCGCCCGAGCGGACGGCCGCGAGCTGATCCGGGTGGCCGAGGAGTGCCACGACCGCGTTGCCGATGAGGTTGACCGTGGTCTCGAACCCGGCACCGATGACCAGGAGCAGGGTGTGGACCAGCTCTTGCTCGCTGAGCCGGTCGCCGTCGTCGTTGCGCACCTTGATGAGTTCGGTGGTCATGTCGTCGCCGGGCCGCTCCCTCTTGTACGCGACGAGCGCGGGCAGCACGGTGGCGATCTGCTCCTGCACGAAGGCGGCGTGCCGGGGGCTGGGGTCGGAGGTGTCCATGATGGCGGCGATCAACCGGCCGGTGGACTCGGTCAAGTGGTCCGGAACTCCGAAGAGTTCGCAGATGAGGCGCATCGGAAGCGGATGGGCGTAGCCCGCCTTGAGGTCGACGGGCCCGCCTGAGGCGGCCGCTTCGGCGAGGCCGTCGAGGAGTTCGGCGGTGATCTCCTCGACCCGGCTCCGCATCGCCTCGGTCCGCCGCGAGGTGAAGCTGGGGGCGACCAGCTTGCGCAGCCGGGCATGGTCGGGACCGTACGTGGAGAGCATGTTGACCACGCCGACCCACCCCAGGATCCAGCCCCAGTCGGGGTGCTGGTCCAGTTCCGGGAAGAGCGACCAGTGCTTGCGCGGGTCCTTGCTGACGCGGGGGTCGAGGATCAGCGCCTTGAGGGTGTCGTAGCCGGTGGGCGCCCAGGCGGGGATGCCGCCCGGCAGCGTGACGGGCACGATCGGCCCGAGCGCGCGCAGGCGGGCGCTCTCGGCGGCGATGTCCTTACCGAACGGGTCGAGGGGCACACGGGTGAGCACGGTCATCCTCTGTCACTCCCTGACTGGACGGGTGATTAACCTGTTCAGTACACACCGGCATTGACCGATGCTGCGCCGCTTTTAGCCGAGCCCATAGGCAATCCCGCGCACCACCACGCCCGCGCACGATCCCCTCGCAACCCCTTCCCCTCACACCCCTTCCAACGCCTCCGCGACGAGCCGCAGGAAGGCCGCGTGAGCGCGGGCGCTGCACGGGGACTCCGGGTTCCAGGCAAGGACGCGGGCCCCGCTCTCCAGGGCGCGCCACGAGGGGTCGGGCCGCAGCGCCTCGCGCGGGGCGGCATTCGATCGCACGTCCGCGAGGACGATGGCGGGGCGCAGTCCGGCCGCCTCTCGCCACCCGGTCGTGGACCAGTTGGCGCCCTCGCCCTCGCCCGGCTCCATCAGGTCGACCCCGTACGCCGAGAGGTCCCGCAGCTCGGGCCAGGCCCGGGGCCTGGCGAGGTGGACCTGGTCGGGACTCGCGGCGGACAGCGCGAGGACCCGCGGCCGGGGTATCCGCGCGGCGGCCGCCCGCAGGCGGGCCTCGGCGGCGGCCAGCTCGGCGGTGTCCTCCGGCGCGGCCCCCAACGACCGTGCCAGATCGGCGAATCGGTCCCGCACCTGAGCCGGTGTGCGGGTCTGGCCCACATCCAGGACGACCAGCGGAACCCGCTCCTCCAGGTGCTTGGCCGTCTCGGGGTCGAGCCCGTACACCTGGCCGCCGCCGTAGCTGACGGCCACGACGAGCTCCGGTGCGGCGCCCAGCAGTGTCTCGGCGCCGAGCTCCGCACCCGCCCCGAGGTAGCCGACCTCGTCCAGCGGCAGCGCGCCGGACTTGGCGGGGTCGGGGTCCGCGCCGTCGTGGAAGGACCCGAACAGCGCCACCGGACGGATCCCCAGGTCCCAGAGCGTGGCACCGGCCTGGATGTAGGCCACCACGCGGGACGGCGGTGCCGCCGCCGTCGACAGTTGTCCGCGGTCGTCCGAGAATCGCCAGGCCGTCTGCTCCATCACGTCATCCGCCCCCAATGCGGTCGCGTTGCCGACTCGTACGAAGCCGTACCCCGCTTCCCTGCCCAACGCCCGAGCGCATCACCCTTGTTCCCCGCCCGGGTTGCCGCCCCACCAACTCCCTGACACATCAGCCCAGTTCGGCGCCGAGTCGTCGGAGCTCCGGTGCAGCAAGACGATGGCCCCGGCCAGAAGGCCGGGGCCAGGCTGACATCGTGGGCACTACTGGTTGACGCTGCGGAACCTCCGGTAGAGGACCGCGCCGCCCAGAACCAGGGCCGCGGACGCGGGAACGGCGAAGCCGAGGCCGTCGGCGCCGGTCTGGGCGAGGGCGGCACCCTGCGTCGCGGAAATGGCGGTCTCCGCCGGGGCGGCCTCGGCCGGGGCCTGGGCCGGAACCACGGGCGCGGGCGGCGCGGGCGGCGTGACCCGGTGGTGCTGCGGCGCGGGGTGGTGCGGCGCGGACTCGTTCAAGGAGGTGTTGCCGACGGCCGGGTTCCCCACCCCGACAACACTGACCGAGTTCCCGCTGACGTTCACCGGGAGATCGATCGGCAGCTGGAGGCCGTTGCCGGAGAGCACTCCGGGCGAATCCGCTGCCACGCCCGTCGCGGAGGCACCGCCGCCGTTGCCCTCGTGCGAGGAGCCCCGCTTACCTCCCTCGTGCGACGAGCCCGGCTTGCCTCCGTGGTGGGAGGAGTCCCGCTTGCCCTCGTGGTGGGCGGACGAGACGTTGGCGCAGGTGTTGCCCGCTGCCGGGTTGAGGAGGCCGAGCACGTCGACGGTGTTTCCGCACGCGTTGACCGGGACGTTCACCGGAAGCTGGATGGCGTTTCCCGCCAGCACTCCCGGGGAGGCATCAGCAATGCCGGCAGCGGTCGAGTCCGCGTACGCATAGCCGGTCGCGGCCAGCACGCCGCCCGTGGCCACAGCGGTGGCCAGGCCTTTCATAGCGACCCGTCTCATGGGTTCCTGCCTTCCAGAGTCTGTCGCGGGACACTCGCCCGCACCGCCATCAACGCGCGAGAGACCGGATCGGTTATGCCCGATACGCCCTTCACCCCATCGAGTGGCCGGATTATCGATTAGAGCCGGAAAGGTAAGCTAAATAGGTTTATGCGCAGATATGCAGCCCCGCGACAAGGCGCCGTACACCTGGTCGAATGGGGCAGGGGGCGGCCCTTGGCCCGCGTGTGCCCCATGGCAAGATCGACCGAAGGTCGGTGGGGAGTCCCTGGCCGCGGCGGGTCTGGGGGTTGATGGTGCGCGGCGACACGGAGGCCCGGGTGCGGGCGGGAGAGCCGGAAGCGGCCCCCACGGAGGTACGGCGCCCCGTCGCCGCTCCGAAGGCCGGACGGATCGGCGCCGGCGAACGCAACCTCAAGCGGTTCGTACGTTTCCTCGGACGGAATCTGCACCGCGAGTTCCGCGGCATCGTCGTCGAGCCGGCCCGCGCCCTGGTGCGGCGCGGCCTGTCCGGCGTCCTCCTGGCGATCCTCGCGTCCGCGGCGGTGCTCGTTCTGCACGCGGTGGACCAGTCACCGACCGGCGCGACGCTGGTGCGGCTCACCTCGCACGTCCGGGGCGACGTTTCGATCCCCGTCGTTCTGCTGCGCACCCCCCTCTCCCTGTTCGTTCCCGCCCGCAACCTGGCGGCCTGGCCGGGCATACCCGTCCTGTTCCTCTGCGTGGCGCTGGCCCAGCTGGTGCTCGGCCGCGCCCGGACCGTGCTGGTGGCGTACGCCGTGTCGCTCGCGGGCACGCTCAGCGCCCGCATCATGATCGCTGCGGGGCCCGGGTGGTGGGGCCTGCCGCCCGAAGCGGCCCATGTCATCGACACCGGGGCCTCCGCGGCGGTGGCCGGCCTCTTCGCCCATATCGCCACGGTGAAGCGCGCGCCCGTCCTGTTCCTGATCGCCGTCGTCCCGACCATCGTCAGAGCCTTCGAGAAGCCGAACCTGGCGGGCCGCGAACACATCGTGGCCATCACGGTCGCCGTGCTCCTGGGCCTCCTCGCCACCCGCAGGCCCAGGAAGACCGCCCTGCGCAACCCGGCTCACTCGTCCTCGTAGCCGTTGCGGCTGCACGCCACGACGCCCGCCACATCGGCGAACCGGGCCGCCAGGACGCCGGGGTCGCCGCGGCCGACCGCCGAGACCATGACCTCGGCCACGTCCCCCGTGCCGCCCGCCCCGAGCATCTGCAATCCGGCGACGGTGAACCCGCCGCGTTCGCACTGCTCCAGGATCTCCTGGAGGAGCCCCGGCCGCTGCTCGTACGCGATCCGGAAGGTCAGCGCCAGCGACCGCATGACCGGCAGCCGGTGGACCAGCGGGCGGACCGCGTACGCGGCGACGAAGTACGCGGCGGTCGCCAGTATCGCGAGCAGGGGCAGCCCCGAGGCGGCTGCCGCGCCCACCGCCGCCGCCAGCCAGATCGTGGCCGCCGTGGTGAGCCCCTGGACCGACCCCCGTTGCACGAAGATCACCCCGGCTCCTATGAAGCCGACCCCGGAAACTATCTGGGCCGCCACCCGGGACGGGTCGAGCTGGATGGTCCCGATGTGCAGGACGTCGCCGAAGCCGTACTTGCTGACCAGCGTGAACAGCGCCGCGCCCACGCCGACCGTGGTGTACGTCCGCAGGCCCGCGGCCTTCTGGCGGATCTCCCGCTCCAGCCCGATGGCCGCCGAGAGCAGGAACGCCAGCCCGAACTCGGCGGCCTGCAACCAGCCCTGCCCGCTCGGCTCCAACCCCTCCGCCGTCAGCAGCGCCATATCCCGCCCCTTCCTACCCAGACTTCCCCATCGGTATGAATAGGCTTCCCTTACTTCCCCTCCCCATACAGCCACTTTCCATGACGCGCCGCCTCTCCGCCGGGGCCGGCGGCGCGCGCGTGCCCGAAACGAGCAGAGGCCGTATCGGAGTAATCCGATACGGCCTCTGCTGCTACGACTCTTTCAAGTCGGGACGACAGGATTTGAACCTGCGACCCCTTGACCCCCAGTCAAGTGCGCTACCAAGCTGCGCCACGTCCCGTTGCCCGTCTGACCTGGGGTTTCCCCCGGCCGTTCGTGCATGAGAACCATACCGCACTCCGGGCCCCGATCAGGAACGGGGGACAATCGGCGCATGGAGAGTTCTGCACGCCGGGATCGTGACGCCGAGGGACGGGCGCGCAACGCCCGGCCCAGGGACGGGCTCGGCCGGCCCCTGCCCTATGGAGCGGAAGGGGTGGCACGGCAGCCGGAAGGAGTGGCGCGCACGCCCGAGGAGACGCTCCGCGAGGCCCAGCGGCTGCTGGACGCCGGGATGCCGTTCCACGCGCACGAGGTGTTCGAGGACGCGTGGAAGTCGGGGCCCGCCCAGGAGGAGGCTCTGTGGCGGGGGTTGGCGCAGCTCGCGGTGGGGCTCACTCACGCGGCGCGCGGCAACACGACCGGCGCCGCCTCCCTGCTGGAGCGGGGCACGGTTTCGCTGGCCCGCTACGCGGAGCAGGACGGCGTGCCGACCTACGGCCTCGATCTCGATGAACTCACCGCATGGGCACGGGAGTTGACGGACCGTCTGCCGGGCCCGGTGGACGCGGCGGCCGAGGCTCCCCGGATCACGGACTGAGCAGGATCACTTCGAGGGTGCGGGGGCCGTGGACGCCCTCCACCCGGTCGAGTTCGATGTCGCTGGTGGCGGACGGGCCCGAGATCCAGGTGAGCGGCCGGGCGGGGTCGAGGCGGGACATGGCCTGCGGTACGGACGCGACGACCTGCTCCGGGACCCGTACGACGCAGATGTGGTGGTCCGGGACGAGCGTGATGCGGCGGCGCCCCTGAGCCGGTCCTCCGTCCAGGACGATGGTGCCGGTCTCGGCGATGGCCAGGGCGCAGCCGGTGACGACGCCCGCCACGGCGTCGAGTTCGGCGGCCGTCGTCTCCGGGCTGTCGTCGACGAGCACGGCGGTGGAGCAGGCCAGCCACTCGGGCGGCAGTCCCGCAGGCACCAGGACGCTCGCGGACCCTCGGGCGGCGAGGAGCCGCGCCACGAGGGGCCCGGCCCCGGCCGGGTCCGTGCGGTGCACGATCGCGCGGTAGTCCGCGAGGTTCTCGTGCAGCAGGTCGAGTACGGCCGCCGGGTCGTCCGGGGTGTGGCTCGTCAGGTAGTCGCGGGTGACGGCGGGGGCCGCGGGGGTGCCGTCCACGGCGGCGCGGACCCGGGCCAGGATGCGGTCGCGTGAGCTCATGAGCGGTTCTTCTTCCACCAGTCCCGGAACGGCTCTTCGGGGAGTTCGGGCAGGTCCCGGCTGTCGGTCCAGGCCGTCGCGCCGGGCGGGCGCTTCGGGTGCAGCCCGCGCGTCCTGGCCGCCGCCCGCTCCCCCGCGGCCATCACCCGCGGATGGTCCATGGCCCAACTGGCCGCCTTCATCGCGGCCTTCTCCAGGCGGTGTCCCCGGCCGCCCTGTCCGGCGACCTTCTCGCGGAGGTGGACCAGGACCTCCGGGATGTCGATGGCGACCGGGCAGACCTCGTAGCAGGCGCCGCAGAGCGAAGAGGCGTACGGGAGCGAGGCGTCGATCTCGCTGGTGATGCCGCGGAGTTGAGGGGTGAGGATGGCGCCGATCGGGCCGGGATAGACCGAGCCGTAGGCGTGGCCGCCCGCCCGCTCGTACACCGGGCACACGTTGAGGCAGGCCGAGCAGCGGATGCAGCGCAGCGCCTGCCGGCCCACCTCGTCGGCCAGCGCGTCGGTGCGGCCGTTGTCGAGCAGCACGAGGTGGAAGTCCGCCGGACCGTCGCTGTCGGCCGTGCCGGTCCACATGCTGGTGTACGGGTTCATCCGCTCGGCCGTCGAGGAGCGCGGCAGGGTCTGGAGGAAGACCTCCAGGTCCTGCCAGGTGGGGACCACCTTCTCGATGCCGACGACCGAGATCAGGGTCTCCGGGAGGGTGAGGCACATCCGGCCGTTGCCCTCGGACTCGAAGACGACGAGTGTGCCCGTCTCGGCGACCATGAAGTTGGCGCCCGACACCCCCACCTTCGCCCGCAGGAACTTCTCCCGCAGGTGCAGGCGGGCCGCTTCGGCGAGATCGGCGGGCGTGTCGCTGAGACCCTCCGGGGCCGCTTTTCCCCAACTGTCCATCTTTTCAAGGAAGATGTCGCGGATCTCGCCCCGGTTGCGGTGGATGGCGGGGACCAGGATGTGGGAGGGCCGGTCGTCGCCGAGCTGGACGATGAGCTCGGCGAGGTCGGTCTCGTAGGCGCGAATGCCTTCGGCGGCGAGCGCCTCGTTCAGGCCGATCTCCTGGGTGGCCATCGACTTGACCTTCACCACCTCCTTCTCACCGGTGGCCTTGACCAGATCGGCGACGATCCGGTTGGCCTCGTCCGCGTCGGCGGCCCAGTGCACGGTGCCCCCGGCCGCGGTGACCGATTCCTCCAACTGCACGAGATACCGGTCGAGATGACGGAGCGTATGGTCCTTGATGCGCTTGCCCGCCTCACGCAGTTCCTGCCAGTCGGCCAGTTCGGCGACCGCCTTGGCGCGCTTGTCGCGGATGGTGTGGGTGGCATGGCGCAGATTGGCGCGCAGGGTCTTGTCGCGTACGGCGTCGTGCGCCGCCTTGGGAAAGGCAGGCATGCCGACGAAGGTGCCGCTCATGGGTGGGGCTCCGCTTCCGTACTGGCGAGGATCTCGGCGATGTGCAGCGCCCGCAGCGGGGCGTCCTGGCGGTGGAGGATGCCGCCGATGTGCATCAGACAGGAATTGTCGGCGCCGCACAGCACGTCCGCGCCGGTCGAAGCGGCGTTGCGGACCTTGTCCGTGCCCATCGCGGCGGACACGTCGGGGTTCTTCACGGCGAAGGTGCCCCCGAAGCCGCAGCACTCGTCGGCGCCCGGGAGTTCGCGCAGCTCCAGGCCCTTCACGGCGTCGAGCAGTCTGCGGGGGCGGTCGCCGAGACCGAGCGTGCGCAGGCCGTGGCAGGAGGGGTGGTAGGTGACGGTGTGCGGGAAGTACGCGCCCACATCGGTCACTCCGAGCACGTCGACGAGGAATTCCGTCAGCTCGTACGTGCGCGGCCCCAGCGATTCCGCGATCTTCCCCAGCTCCGCGCCGCTCCCCTCCGCGGCCGCCTTGCGGGCGATGCGCGGGTAGTTGTCGCGGACCATGGCCGCGCAGGAGCCGGACGGGGTGACCACGTGGTCGTAGCCCTCGAAGACCCGGCCCATCCGCCGCACCAGGGGCTCGGTCTCGTGCCGGTAGCCGGTGTTGAACTGAGGTTGCCCGCAACAGGTCTGCCCGGCGGGGAACGCCACCTCCACCCCGAGCCGCTCCAGGAGCTGCACCGTCGCGATGCCGGTGGCCGGGTACACCGCGTCATTGACGCAGGTGACGAAGAGTGCGACTCGCATGGTCGGAGGATATGCCGCACCGGGGGCCCACGGTAGGACCGTGATCGGTTCACCAGACGAGCGGCAGTTCCTCCGGAGAGCGGTGGATCATCGTCGGCCGCATGGCGACCGGTCTGTCCTCGGCCAGGTGCAGTCCGGGCAGCCGCGAGGTGAGCTGCTCCAGGGTGATCCTCAGCTGTTCGCGGGCCAGTTGGGAGCCGGGACAGCCGTGCACCCCGTACCCGAAGGCGAGATGGCGGGCCGGAGTGCGGGTGATGTCGAAGACGTCGGGCCGTTCGTGGCGGCTGGGGTCGCGGTTGGCCGAGCCGTACGCGACGAACACCACGGTTCCGGTGGGCAGTTCGGTGCCGGACAGGACGACCGGGCGGGTCGTGACGCGGCGGAAGCCCTGGATCGGGCTGTCGTAGCGGGCGGCCTCCTCGACTGCGGCCGGGATCATGTCGGGCTTCTCGCACAGCAGCTCCCACTGCGCGCGGTGGCGCATCAGATGCAGCAGCGTCGAACCGATCAGGGCGCTGGTGGTGAGATGCCCGGCGAGCAGGAAGTTCTGCAGATGGGCGACCATTTCGTGGCGCTCGTCGAGGGTGAGTTCGGCGACGGCCGACCCGCCGCCGGGCGCGAGCGCGGTGATCAGACCGGTGCACAGATCGTCCTGGGGGCGGGTGTACCGGTCCCTTATGTACGTGTCGAGGAGATGCTGCATCGCGACCACGTCACGGGCCGCCGCGAGCTGATCCGCCTCCTCCATCGGCCGGAACAGCAACTGCTCGGCCCGGTGGCCGCCGTGCACGGCGAGCGGAACATCGGCCGGGTCCAGGCCGATCAGCCGCCCGATCACCTCGCCGGGCAGCTGGAGCGCGTACTGCGCCATGAGTTCGGCCGAACCGCGGTCCGCGAAGGCGTCGATCAGCGCCGTGGCCCGTTCGACGGCGTACGGAACGATCGCGGCGACGCGCGAGGGCGAGAGGCCGTGCACGATCGGGGCGCGCAGCCGCTGGTGCAGGGCTCCGTCGGAGCTGACCACGACGGGGCGGCCACCGAAACCGCGGCCCATCTCGGCGAGCACCGCGGGCCCCGGCAGGACATCGGGGCGCAGCACGTTGGCGGAGGAGAACGCTTCGGGGCGGCGCAGCACTTCGCGCACATCCGCGTCGCGGGCCACCAGCCAGGCGTCGAGCTCCGGCACGAAGGTCAGACCCTCGGCGCGCCGGGCCCGCTCATAGTGCGGATAGGGGTCGCGCTGCAGCGCGTCGAGCCGAGCGTGCTCATGCCGGTCCACAGGCCCATCGTCTACGACGTCCGGCGACATCGGAAGAGCGCCGGGCGGGCGGAAGGGGGCGGGTGTGGGGGCGGACGGTGGTGGGAGCGCTCCCGTTCAGCCGGGGGCTTGAGAGCGCTCCCTGAGATGGGACGCGCGAGAGCGCTCTCAGACTGACGTACGCCTCAGCTCGTCCCGTCGAGCACCCCGATGAGCCGGGTGACGGTCGCCGCCATCGCCTGGCGGCCGACCGTCAGGTAGGTGCGGGCGTCCACGGCCTCGGGATGGGCGGCGAGGTAGCTGCGGATGGCGTCGGTCATGGCGATGTTCAGCGCGGTGCCGATGTTGACCTTGGCGATGCCGCCGACGACCGCGGCCGACAGCGCCTGGTCCGGGACTCCGGAGGAGCCGTGCAGGACCAGCGGCACTCTTAGTGCGTCGTCGAGCCTGGCGAGCAGGGCGTGGTCCAGCTCGGCGGTGCGCGAGGTCATGGCGTGCGAGCTGCCGATGGCTACGGCGAGCGCGTCCACGCCCGACTCGGCGACGAACTGCCGCGCCTGGTCGGGGTCGGTGCGTGCGCCGGGCGCGTGGGCGTCGAGCGGCGCCCTGCCGTCCTTGCCGCCGACTTCGCCCAACTCGGCCTCGATCCACAGCCCTTGGGTGTGCGCCCAGTCGGCGGCGGCGCGTGTCGTGGCCAGGTTCTCCTCGTACGGCAGGTGGGCGGCGTCGTACATGGCGGAGCTGAATCCGGCGTCGGCCGCCTGGCGCAGGAGTTCGTCCTGCTTGACGTGGTCGAGGTGGAGCGCGACCGGTACAGACGCGGCTTCGGCGGCCGCGGCGGCGGCGCGGGCGAGCGGCAGGACCCGGCCGTAGCGGAACTTGACCACGTTCTCGCTGACTTGGAGGACGACCGGTGACTTGGCCGCCTCGGCGCCCGCGATGACGGCTTCGGCGTGCTCCAGCGTAATGATGTTGAAGGCCGCGACCGCGCGGCGTTTGACGGCGGCTTCGGCGACGAGTGTGCCGGTCCGTGCGAGTGGCATCAGTGCTTCCCCTTCACCTGCGTCGTGTTGATCTCCGTCACGGGCCCGGCCGGCTCAGGCGCCGTCGAGGATGACGGAGCGGGTGAGGTGGCGCGGCCGGTCCGGGTCGAGTCCGCGGGCGGCTGCGACGGCGACGGCCAGGCGCTGGGCGCGCACGAGTTCGGCGAGCGGGTCGAGGCGGCCGTCGATCCACAGCGCGCCGGTGGCGGCCACCTGGCCGGCGAGGCCTTCGGGGGCTTCGCCGAACATCCAGGTGGCGGTGGTGGCGGTGGAGATGCTGATGGGGCCGTGCCGGTACTCCATCGCCGGGTACGCCTCGGTCCAGGACAGCGAGGCCTCGCGCATCTTCAGGGCGGCTTCCTGGGCGAGGCCGTTGGTCCAGCCGCGGCCCAGGAAGGTGAACTGGGTGCAGCCCACCAGCCCTTCGGGCAGGGGCTCGGCGAGCGCGGTGCGGGCGTCGGCCTCGGCCTGCTCGGTGTGCAGTCCGAGGTGGGCGCGGAGCAGGGTGAGGGCGGTGGTGGCGAAGCGGGTCTGGACGACCGACTCCTCGTCCGCGAAGTCGAGTACGACGATGTCGTCGGCGGCCCGCATGACCGGGGTGGCGGGGTCGGCCGTGATGGCGGTGGTACGGGCCCGGCCCCGTACCAGCGTGAGCAGGTCGAGCACCTCGGTGGTGGTGCCGGAGCGGGTCAGCGCGACGATCCGGTCGTAGGAGCGTCCGGCGGGGAACTCGGAGGCGGCGAAGGCGTCGGTCTCGCCGAGGCCGGAGCCTTCGCGGAGCGCGGCGACGGCCTGCGCCATGAAGAAGGAGGTGCCGCAGCCGACGACGGCGACGCGTTCGCCGGGGGCGGGCAGGGCGTCCTTGTGCTGGACGGCGAGTTCCGCCGCCCGCTTCCAGCATTCGGGCTGACTGCTCAGTTCGTTCTCGACATGGCTCATGCCGGGCTCCCACCCTCTGGATCTGACCGTCCGGATCTCAACGCGCTTCCATGCTTGTTTATGCAAAATATAGCTCGATTTCGAGCACAATCAAGCATCTGGGGGTGCGCTAAGGTCATTACGGACGGTTACCGGTACGAAGAACGGAGGGTGCGGATGTCGCGCGACGCCCGCTGGCAGGCACTGCTCGAACTCCTCGTGGAGCAGGGCCGCCTCGACGTCGACGAGGCGGCGACGGCCCTCGGGGTGTCGGCGGCGACGATCCGCCGCGACTTCGACCAGCTCGCCGAGCAGCAGATGCTGGTGCGCACCCGGGGCGGCGCGGTGGTGCACGGCGTCTCCTACGAGCTGCCCCTGCGCTACAAGACGGCGCGGCAGGCCTCGGAGAAGCAGCGGATCGCGAAGGCGGTGGCGGCCCTGGTCACCCCGGGCGAGGCGGTCGGCCTGACGGGCGGCACCACGACGACGGAGGTCGCCCGCGCGCTGGCCGTGCGGCCCGAACTGGCGGCTGGATCACCGGCGTTGACGATCGTGACCAATGCGCTGAACATCGCGAACGAACTGGCGGTGCGCCCGCAGTTCAAGATCGTGGTGACGGGCGGGGTGGCCCGTCCGCAGTCCTACGAGCTCACGGGGCCGCTCGCGGGCGGGGTGCTGAACCAGATCACGATGGATGTGGCGGTGCTCGGCGTCGGGGCCTTCGACGTGACGCACGGGGCATCGGCGCACGACGAGGACGAGGCCGGCATCAACCGGCTGCTGTGCGAGCGGGCCGAGCGGGTCATCGTGGCCGCGGACTCCACGAAACTGGGCAAGCGCACGTTCGCCCGGATCTGCGCGACGGCCCAGGTCGGCACGCTGGTGACCGACACGGCCGTCTCCGAGGAGACGGCCGCGCTGTTCACCGAGGCCGGGGTGCGCGTCCTCGCGGTGTGACCGGCCGGCGGGGATGACGGCGGGTCGTATCCCCGGCCCGGCGCCCCGCCCTCAGGCGGCCAGGAACTCCGCGATCCGTTCGCCCCAGGTGGCCACGTCGGCGGAGTCCGACGAGACGTGCAGGCGTGCGCCGGGCAGCGTCGCGGCGAGTTGTTCGGCGGTCGACAGCGGGTGGGCCGGATCGTCGGCCAGCGCCAACACCAGGGCGGGCTGCGGCAGTTGGGCGAGCAGGTCGCGGTCGGGGAGGTCGGATTCGGCGAGGCCCCGGAACACGGCGGGCACGAGTTCGCCGGACACGCCGAACTCGCGCGGCGGGTACCCCGGCACTCCGGCGAGGGAGGGCGGCACCCGGGTGGCGGCCGTCGCGGCCGCCAGCACCGCGGCGCCGCGCTCCTCCACCAGGTCGGCGACCTTGCGGTAGGTGGCGGCCTGGGGCGGGCGGGTCTCCCAGGCGGTCGGCGGGATGAGCAGCACCAACCGGGCGAAGAGCAGCGGCTGTCGGACGGCGGCGTGCAGCACGGTCGCGCAGCCGAGCGAGGAGCCCATGCCGGTCACCGGCGCCTCGCCGCCGAGGTGGCCGAGCAGGGCCACGAGGTCGTTCGCGAGCTGCTCGAAGCGGTAGTCGTCCGGGTCCGGGCGGCCGGTGGAGGCGCCGTGGCCCCGGGCGTCGTAGCGGACGAACCTGCGTCCGGGCAGCCGCTCGACCGGCCCCCAGCCGAACATCCCGAGCCCGGCTTCGGCCTCGCGGCTCAGTGGGGCTCCGTGCGCGTAGACGGCGAGCGGGCCCTCACCGCGGTCGTCGTAGTCGAGGCGTATCCCGTCGGGAAGCGTGAAGATCATGGCGCATGCTAACCAGGGGCGGCCGACCGCTCGCCCGCCGCCCCTACCGCCTCCCCCGGTGAACTCCCCGAGGGCGAGCGACGGTTGATCCGCGGAGTCCTCGATCGCCTCGGCCGCCCGGTGCGGCCCCATCGGCGCGCCCGCCGGGAGCCCGGTTCGCGCCGCGCCTTCGCTCAGCCGATCCGCAGCGCCGGGAAGATCACCGACTCAAGGAGCCCGAGCAGGGTGTTCTCGCCGTGGAAGCGGTCCTCGAAGAGCCGCTCGACGCGCAGCATGCCCATGACCATCGGGGCGACGTAGCCGATCGCGGGGTTGTCCGCGGCCACCTCGCCGCGTTCGACGCCGCGCCGGAGCATCGCGTCCAGTGCGGCGATCTCCGGGTTCAGGACGGTCTCGCGGAGGGCTTCGCGCAGGTCCGGGTGCTTGATGTAGGCCTGGCCGACGGCTTCCATCAGCTCGGTGTCGGGCCCCTCGCGCCGGCCGACCGCGCGGGCCGCCTCGCGCAGGTCCCCGGCGAGGGTGCCGGTGTCGATGCCGGAGAAGAAGGAACAGCGCCGCTTGCCGAGCGCCGCCGTGACGAGCAGGGGCTTGCTCTTCCACTGCCGGTACAGGGTGGCCTTGCCGCACTTGGTGCGCGCGGCGACGCCCTCCATGGTCACGGAGTCGTAGCCGCCCTCCCTGAGCAGGTCGAGCACCGCTTCGTACAGCTCCAGCTCGCGCTCGGGGCTGATCTTGCTGCGGCGGGCAGCGGCCGTGGCGGCCTGCGTCGACATCGTTCCCTCCGGAGAAAACACGGGGTGCTCCTGCACGTACGAGAGTAGGCTCCGCTCAACCGAGACGCAAACGTATCGAGACGTTTGCGTCTCGATGAGTTTGGATCTAGCCTTCCTACGTTTGCTTCTGTTTTTTCCACGTTTCGATTCAGGTTCAAAGGGGCCGGAGAATGCCTGCCGGTATAACCAAGGGGACGCGTCGTGAGACCCGTCCCGTCGGACCGGAGACGACCGCATCCCGGCCGCCCCTGGTACGCGAGCTGCTGCTCGTGACCGCGTTCTTCCTCGTCTACAAGTTCGGCCGTCAGCTGGCGAACGGGCACGAGGCGAGGGCCTTCGACAACGCCGACCGCGTGTGGAGCTGGGAGCGCGCGCTGCACCTGCCCGGCGAGGGCGTCGTCCAGCATCTGCTGCTGCACGGCGACACCCTGGTCAAGGCCGCCAACACCTTCTACGCGACGGTGCACTTCCCGGCCACGGTCGCCTTCCTGGTCTGGCTCTACCTGCGCCGCCCCGAGCACTACCTGTGGTCGCGCCGGGTGCTCGCCGCGCTCACCGCCGGCGCCCTGGTGCTGCACATCACGCTTCCGCTCGCCCCGCCGCGCATGCTGACGGCGACCGGCCTCATCGACACCGCGCAGGTGTACGGGCCCTCCGTGTACGCGGCGACGCCGGACAACGACGCCATGGCGAACCAGTTCGCCGCGATGCCCTCGCTGCACTTCGGCTGGGCGCTGATGGTCGCCATCGGGCTGATCGCGGCGACCCGCGGCCGCCGGCGGTGGCTGTGGCTGCTGCACCCGCTGCTCACCCTGCTCGTGGTCGTGGGCACCGCCAACCACTACTGGCTGGACGCGATCGTGGCCGCCGGGCTGCTCGGCGCGGCGCTCCTCTTCGTCCCGGCACCCAAGCGCCGCGCACAGTTGCCTGCGGCATCCGTGCCGGTCCCGCGCACCGCCGCGCCCCAGCTCTCCGAGGCCGTGCGATGAACGAGTCCGCACTGCTCGCCATCCTGCTCTCGCTCGCCTCGGCCGCCGGTTACGCGCTGGCCGCCGTCGGCCAGTCCCGGCTCGCCGCCCAGGGCGGCGGCGGTCTGGGCAGGCTGCTCACCCGGCCGCTGTGGTGGTGGGCGGTCGGCCTCAACGCGGCGGGCGCCCTGATGCACGTGGCCGCGCTCCACTTCGGCCCGCTCACCCTGGTCCAGCCGCTCGGCGCGCTCACCCTGGTCGCCGCGCTGCCGCTGTCCGCGTACTACGAGCGGCGCCGCGTCACCCGGCGCGAGTGGCGCGGCGCGGCCTGGACGCTGGCCGGGCTCACCGGACTGATCGCGGTCACCGGACCCGCCACCCCCGGCGACGCGCTGAACCTGCGCGAGGCCCTCTCCATCGCCGCGGCCACCGCGCTGCTGCTCGCCTTCCTGGTACGGGCCGGAGCGCACTCCGCGCACGGCGGCCGCCTCGGCCTCGCCACCGCGTCCGGCATCGCCTCCGCGGTGGCGTCCGCGCTGACCCAGACGGTCACCGCGACCCTGGCCCGCGAGCTGCCCGGGGGCGCGCTCGCCTGGTGGCAGACGACGCTGGTCGCGGTGCTCGTCTCGACGTTCGCGGTCGGCGGGCTGCTCCTTTCGCAGGCGGCCTACCGCGGTGGCCTGGCCGCCCCGCTGGCCGTGGTGAACCTGGCCAACCCCGCGGCGGCCGCGGTGATCGGTGTCGCGCTGCTCGGCGAGAGCTTCCACGGCGGGCCACTGGGCTGGGCCGTCGCCGTCGCGTCGGCGGGCGTGGCCGCCCGCGGCGTGATCATGCTGACCGGCGCCGCCCCCGCGGAACTGCCCGCCGAGCTGCCGGCCCCCGAGCCGGTCCGGATCGCCGCCTGAGGGCGACCCGGACCGCACCGGACCCGCCGGTCGGGCGTTGACGTCCACGACCGTGCGGCCGCGCACCTGCCCGGCGCGGATGCGCTCCGCGACGGCGGGCACCTCGCCCAGTTCGCGGCAGGCGGCCGCCCGCGGCTCGATCTTGCCCCACCCCGGTTCCCGACATGCGAAGGGGCCGTACCGGACGGCTCACGGTACGGCCCCCGCCCTGTGGCGGTCGTTCAGACGAGCTCGACCGAGAAGCCGTGCCCGGTGGACAGGGACGGTGTCCTGACCTCCGTCACTCCGGTCGCGGCGTCGTGGAACCATCCGGTGCCCGCCGCGTCGAGCTCGGCGGCGGAACCGTACCGGTGCAGCCGGTCCCCGCCGAGGGCGACGATCGCGGGCGCCGACTTGGTGTGCACGGTGAAGCGGTAGGAGCGGGTGGACGGCTTCCCCTGGTAACTACCCACGCTGGCACCGATGTTGACGACCGACGCACGCCCGGCCGAGGTGACCTCGACCCGCTGGGTGGCCGAGGAGCCCTGGGCGTACTGCCGGGTGACCCCGTCGTCCTCGTACAGCGTGTAGGCGGAGCTGCCCCGCTGCGGGTAGATGTCGTAGTCGAGTTCGCCCTTGTCCCGGGTCTGCCAGGACGTCGTGCCCTTGGGCCACATCGGCACGATCGAGCCGCCCTTCACGAAGAGCGGGAGGGTGTCGAGCGGTGCCGCGTAGTTGTTGACGGTCGTGGGCCCCTGGTAGGTCTTGCCGGTCCAGTAGTCGGTCCAGGTGCCCTTGGGCAGGTAGATGCCGTTGCGGACGCTAGTGTCGCTGTAGACGGGTGCGACCAGGAAGTCGGGTCCGGCCAGGAACTCGTACTTGGCGTCGGGGCCGAGGGTCCCCGGGTCGTCCGGGTACTCCAGGGACAGCGGGCGGACCGCGCCGACGCCGGTCTTCGTGGCGTCCTTGGAGAGCCCGTACATGTACGGGATGAGCCGCTCCTTCAGCTGGAGGTACTTGCGGTTGATGGCGGCATACGGCTCGCCGTCGAGCCAGGGCTGCTGGTCGGCGGCCTTTCCGGTGGTGAGGTTCTTGGCCCAGCCGTCCATGGTCATCACGGCGGGCAGGAAGGCCTTCCACTGGAGGTCCCGGGTGTACATCTTGGGGTCATGGCCGAAGATGCTGCCGATGTCGCCCGTGTTGTACGCGATGCCGGAGAGCGTGGCGCCCGCATAGGTGGGGATCTGCCAGCGGAGGTAGTCCCAGCTGAGCTTCTGGTCGCCACTCCACAGGACGCCGCAGCGCTGGGCGCCGGACCAGGAGACGGGCAGCCATACGAAGCCGCGGGCGTCGCTGTTGTCCTCGATGCCGGCCTTGGCCTGGTCGCAGGCGTTCAGGGCGAAGCCGTACCCGTTGCCGACCCAGGCGACGTCGAGTTTGGCGACCCGCTGGCCCGCCTTGACCTGCTCGGCGAGCTTGTCGAGGCCGTCCTGGGTCCACAGGCCCAGCTGGGTGTTGTGGGCCCGGAGGCCCTTGCCGGTCTCGGCGAGGTTCTCGTAGCCGCAGCCGTACCCGTCGTTGACGAGCATCCAGCCGAGCGGCATCTGGTTCTGGACGTAGCCGTCGGCGACCTTGAGCGCGTCCAGGGTGTGCCGCTCGCCCCGGTTGGCGTTGTGGAGGTAGCAGTCGGAGTCGCCCGGTTCGAGCCCGTACACGGGCGGCATGAAGGGCTTGCCGACGAGGGAGGTGTACTTGCTGATGACCGACTTCACGTCACCGGTGAAGTAGTAGGCGTCCAGGCGCCGTTCCTGCTGACCGGTGCGCACCCGCGGCCCGAAGTCGTACACACCCGGGGTGAAGGTGTTGCGGAACACGCCGTATCCGGCGGAGGAGATGTAGAAGGGCTGCGAGTTGTTCCAGCCCCCTTCGTTCCAGTTGGTGTTGTTGCCGACGTGTCTGACCTGGTCGCGGTGGGAGAAGCTGCCGTTCTGCTCGCCGCCGCCGAAGAACTGCTCGGCGGCTCCGCGGGTCAGGCTCTGCCGCATGCCACCGGAGGTCCAGCGCAGCGGGTCGGCCTCCGACCAGATCGCGGTGCGGTTGTCGGCCTTGTAGAGGGCGAAGCGGAGCGGCTTCTTGTAGACGCGCAGGACGACGCCCTTGCTCCGGATCCCGTAATAGGCGCCCGCGTCAAAGGACTTGGTGTCCTTCTGCGGCTTCGGCTCGGTCCGGATCATGTGGCTGCCGGGCGGGTCGGTGAAGGCGCCGTCCGGGGCGGCGCGCAGCCGCAGAGTGTCGTCGGCGAGGAAGTCCGCGCGGGCCCTGAGCGCGCCCGCCGCGATGTCGTACGTGCCGTCCTTGCCGCTGAAGCCGGTGAGGTTCCCGGCGTCGGCCGGCTCGGGCAGGTAGGCCTTGCCGGTGAACGAGGTGTGGTGCACGTCGTAGGGGACGACGACCACGTGGTACGTCCCCGACGCCTTCGGGATGACGGTCGCCTCGGGGTCGGCGGTGCCCGCGCTGGAGGCGACCTGCTTGCCGGCGGCGTCGTAGATGTACAGGTCGAAGTCGTCGGTGGGGGTGGCCCATTGGATGGAGACGGGCACACCGCCCTCCGGGTTGTCGTCCCACTGGCCGGCCGGCGGGTTCACGGTCAGGTCGAAGCGGTCGCAGACCGCGTTCACCGGGTCCTGCTCGGGCGGCGGACACTTGTCGGGCGAGCCGACCGTGCCCTTCTCGTAGACCGGGCTCTGCCAGGTCACGGACTTCGTACCGCTGTCCAGGACGCCGCCGGGCGGCGCCGCGGCCTCGGCATGGGCGGCCGGAACGGTCAGGGCGGTGAGGGCGAGCGCGAGCGCCGAGAGCACGGCGACGGCGGGCCGTCTGGGCGGGTGGGGACGGTGCCGGTGGATCCGCAAGGGTCGTTCTCCGTTCGTACCGAGCAGCAGCCGAGCGCGCGGCGTGCGCGTTCATGCTTGGAACAGTGGAGTTTCGAGCATCAAGATTCACCGTGGGCCGGGTACATGTCAACGGCTGGGCGCTGGGGGCCCTGTGAATCTCTCGTTCCCTTACGGAGGTTGCGGGCGCGCGGACAGGATCGGCCCCTTCGCCAGCCGCGCCCCTCGAAGGGTGCGGCGGCCGAAGGAGCCGAGGACATTCGGGGCCGGGCCGACCGATCCCGCTACGGCAGGACGAACCAGTCCATGCCGAGCGCGGCGGCGAGACCCACCACCAGGAGCCAGGAACCCAGCCGGGTACGCCCGTTGCGGCTCAGCTCGATGACCACACCGCACAGGATCAGCGCGAGTCCGTACACGCCGACGACGAGCACGGAGGAACGGGTCGCCAGACGTACGACGAGGACCACCGCCATCGCCGCCATGAGCACACCGGCGGCAACCATCCGCAGCCGCCGCGCCTGCCGGGGCGCCATGCCCTGCCGCACGGGCTCGTCCGTGGAGTCGTCGGAGTCCTCGGGGGCCTCCGGGTCCATGACGTCGCCCACGGAACCGGCGGGTTCCTTCGCGGCCGCGGTCAAGCCCTTCGAGTCCTTCGAGTCCTTCGAGTCGTTCAACTCATCGGAACCATCGGCCTGTTGGGCGACTGCCGGAGCCTCGGACCGGGGGGACTCGGAGCCCTGTGCGCCATCGCGGGCTTCGGCGTTCTCCGGGGTCGAGGGCCGCCGCGCCGGGGGCTGTTCCGGTACCGTCACCTTCGCCGCTCCGGGCGCTCCCGTGGCCGCGTCCACCGTTTGCTCCTGATCCGAGGTGCTCATGAGCCCGGATCGTAATCGCTTTCCCCCGGCACGGTGATCCACTCTGTCACCGCAGTGACACCCCCGACGCGAGGCCGGTCGCAGAACGTGACCGCTCGGCTCCGCGCAGCCCCGGAAGCAGCAGAAAGGCCGCCCTCGCATCTCTGCGAAAGCGGCCTCCGACCGGCGAATACGCTGGTCGGGACGACAGGATTTGAACCTGCGACCCCTTGACCCCCAGTCAAGTGCGCTACCAAGCTGCGCCACGTCCCGGTGCTCGTCTGACCTGGGGTTTCCCCTGGCCGAACGCGCATCAGAACAATACCGCACTTCACCGGGTGGTCACGAACCCGTTTCCGGCACGACGCGCGACGGTGCCCGGCCGGGCCCGGCGGCACCCCTACCGCTGCCCCCGCTCGAAGTACGCCACCAGTTCCGGGTCGAGCCGCGGGACCTCGCGGGGGGTGCCGCCGGCCCGCAGGGAGGCCGTGGCCTGGTAGCCCGCCGCCACCGCCATCCGGGCCGCCACCGGTGAGGTGTCGGTGCGGCCGCCCTCGCGTACGAAGCGCAGGAACTCGTCGATGATCAGTGGGTCCGCGCCGCCGTGGCCGCGGTCGTCCTCGGCCTTGGGGATCTCGTACGTCTCGTCGGGCTCGGCGCGGTACTCGGAGCGCCGGGAGTTCCAGACCTTCACGTGGCCACCGGGGCCGTCGCCGAAGTTCTCCAGACGGCCCGCGTCGCCGATGACCGTGTAGTTGCGCCAGTAGTCCGGGGTGAAGTGGCACTGCTGATAGGAGGCGAGGACGCCGTTGTCGAGGCGCATGTTGAGCAGGGAGACGTCCTCGATGTCGATGACGGGGTTGAGCGCGCGCTGGGTGTGCGGTGGCCAGTGGCCGTCCTCGGTGTACCAGTCGTCCGTCTTGGGCTCGCCGGGAGCCCTGCGGTGCGGATTGTCCCCGTACACCATCAGATCGCCCATGGCCTGGACGTCGCGC
Source organism: Streptomyces sp. NPDC094147 (assembly GCF_044764265.1). Classification (NCBI taxonomy): domain Bacteria; kingdom Bacillati; phylum Actinomycetota; class Actinomycetes; order Kitasatosporales; family Streptomycetaceae; genus Streptomyces; species Streptomyces sp. NPDC094147. The sequence goes on from NZ_JBIWHT010000014.1 coordinate 154,214, forward strand.
GTGTAGCCGCCGGACAGCCAGTGCAGCACGTCGATGTCGTGCGCCGCCTTCTGCAGCAGGAGACCGGTGGTGTACCGGCGCTCGGCGTGCCAGTCCTTGAAGTACCAGTCGCCGCCGTACCCCACGAAGTGGCGCACCCAGACCGTCTTGACGGTGCCGATGGCGCCGCGGCCGATGAGGTCGCGCATCATCCGCACGACGGGCATGTGCCGCATGTTGTGGCCCACGTACAGCCGGGTGCCGGTCTCGCGCGCGGTGTGCAGGATCTCGTCGCAGCGCTCGACCGTGATGTCGAGGGGCTTTTCCACGAAGACCGGCTTCCCGGCGAGCAGGGCGGCGCAGGCGAGGTCGGCGTGGGTGTGGTCGGGGGTGAGGACGAGCACCGCGTCGAGGTCCGGGGCCTCGGTCACCTCTCGGTGGTCACCGACCACGAGCACGCCGGGAAACGCCGCGGCGGCGGCCGCGCGGGCCCGGGGGTCGGGGTCCGCGACGGCGGCGACGGTCGAGCCGCGTCCGGGCCGGTGCGCGGTGCGCGCGATGCTGCCGCGCATGCCGTATCCGATGACGCCGATACGGAGGTCGGTCATGTCAACTTCCTTCTCGTCGGGCGGTGTTGCCGAGGGGCGGGCTACGGAGCGCAACGCCGGTGCGAAGGGCCGGCCGGGTGCCGGTGCCGACGGGCACGCTGCGCATTGTTCTCGATGCCGGTGCGCGATGCGGGTACATCGCGGCAGCCGGGTACGGGCTCCGGCCGGGCGTTCGCCCGCGCGGCACGACCGGTGGCCGGATTCCTCACCACTTCCCCACACCTCAGGGACCACACGGGCCTGTTCGGCCACGCGGGCCGCGCGTTCAACCCGGGTGTGGCCTCGGCGTGCCGTGTCCGGATACAGTTGCTCTCCGGCTGGATCACGCCGATGCCGAGGGAGCCCGCCGCAGCGGCACCTGGTTCCGCATCGCCCACACCGGCATGCGCCCCGCACCACCTGGTCACGCCGTTCGCGCCGCACCGTACCCCAACGCGCTGCTCACCGGCGTTGGCGTTCTGGCGCGAGAGGGCGTTCACGCTCCCTCCGTATGTGATCTACTCCCTTGCGGTGAACGCGAGTTGAGAGACCGGGACCCTCAGCCGACGCGGACTCCCCGAGGCGGTGCCGTACCGTCGATTCAGCGCTCCACTCGCCGCGCCGCGCACCACAACCGCTCGCGCCGGCTTCGGACACGGTTCCGCCGCGCTCCTCCCCGGATGGAAAACGGCCAGGTGAGAGGTGTGACAGAGATGCTCGCACGGCATTCCGGGTCGGTTGCTCGGGGCGCCCGTTCGCAGATGAACTCCGTTCCGCGGCAGGGCGATCCGCCACCCGACGCCACCCCAGCGGCGGGACGGGGACGGTCAGTACGGCGGCACAGGCCCCCGGCGGTCACCCACACGCATCAAGGAGAGTCCGTTTGCGTCGATCTCGAAGCCGAACCGCTTCTTCGACTGTCCTCCGATGTCACGACCGTGCCCATCTGATTCCGCTTGCTGTCCCTCAGTGCCACATGCCCACGAAACCTTTGCCGTGGGCATGTGGCAGAAACATGGGTGAAGGGGATGCAATCGACTGGGACCGAACGGGCCGGACCACACAGAACACATCGTCAATCACACGTCAACACGCCGGATTCTGGCCAAAGTTGACGATGAATGTTGTACGAGCCGACGGTGATCAACAGCATGAGGGGGGTCGGCCTCTTCGGAACGGGACCACTGCCGATGCACCACCTGCGCGGGCCACCCGCGACAGGCGTTTCGCGGAGGAGGGCTCACGGATGGACGGATACTTCAACACCCGGCTGCACCATCAACTCAGGGAAGACGTCAGGCACTTCGCGGAACGCGAGGTCCGGCCACGGATCGCCGAGATGGAGGCGGCCCGCACCGTCCAGCACGAACTGTCGCAGCTCATCGCCCGGCAGGGCTGGATCGGAGCCACCGTCAGCCCCGCATACGGCGGGATGGGGGTCGGGCACCTCGGCAAGACCATCATCATCGAGGAGCTGTCCCGGGTCAGCGGCGCGATGGGCGCCATGGTTCAGGCCTCCCAGCTCGGTGTCGCCAAGATCGTCCACTTCGGGAACGAGGAGCAGAAGAAGACCTGGCTGCCGGCGGTCTCCGCGGGTGAGTGCCTGCCCACGATCGCCGTCACCGAGCCCGAGTCGGGCGGCCACGTGCTGGGAATGGCGGCGAGCGCGGTCCGCGACGGTGACGACTACGTACTCAATGGCCGAAAAGTCTATGTCGGCAACAGCCATGTCGGCGATCTCCACGGTGTGGTGCTGCGCACCGGGCCCGGCTCCCAGGGGCTTTCCGCCTTCCTCGTCGAGTCCGACCGGCCGGGCCTCTCACTGGGCGAGCACCGCGAGTCGATGGGGCTGCACGGCTTCAGCTTCGGCGAGCTGCACTTCGACAACTGCCGTGTTCCCGCCTCCCATCGGCTCGGCGAGGAGGGCGACGGCCTCGCCGTCGCGTACTCCTCCAGCGTGCTGTACGGGCGGGCCAACCTGACCGCGGTCTCGCTCGGCATCCACCAGGCGATCCTGGAGGAGACGGCCAAGTTCTGCACGGAGCGGATCCGCTACGGCAGCCCGTTGTACGAACTCCCCAACATCAAAATCAAGTTGGGGCAGTTGCAGTCCCGGCTGATGACGGCCCGGCTCGTCGCCTACCACGCGGTGCATCTGCTCGACCAGGGCCTGCCGTGCGACGCCGAGCTGATGAACGCCAAGGTGGTCAATGTGGAGTCGGCGCTGGACTCGGCGCGCAACGCCATGGAGATCCACGCGGCGGCCGGCCTGTTCACCGACCGCCCCATCGAGCGGTATCTGCGCGACGCCCACCACATCTTCGCCCCGGCCGGCACCTCGGACGTACAGCTGCTGCGGCTGGCCGAGGTGGCGCTGGGCACGGCGAAGGGCCAGTGGTCCCAGCGGCTCTCCGAGCTGGTGCGCATGGAGGAGCTGGCCGCGGCCCACTGACCGCGCGCCGCACGATCGGGACGGCGGTCAGAAGCCGCCGTCCTCGCGCCGGTGGATCTGCTCGACCAGCTCCGCCGCCATCGACTTGATCGTTTCGAGCCCGGCCCGGCCCCAGGGCCTGGGTTCGGTGTCGACCACGCAGATCGTGCCGAGCGCGATGCCCGTACGGTCGATGAGCGGCGCCCCCAGATACGACCGGATGCCGATCTCGTCCACGACCGGATTGCCCGCGAAGCGCGGGTAGTCGCAGACGTCCTCCAGGACCAGCGCCTTGCGGCGGACCACGACGTGCGGGCAGTACCCGTGGTCGCGAGCCATGATCCGGCTGACCCCGCCGGCCGTGGCCGTAGCTCCGAGGTCCGAGCCGGTGCGGGTGCCGTTCGGGGTGTGCAGTCCGGCGAAGAACTGCTGGTTCTCATCGATGAAGTTGACCATCGAGAAGGGCGCCCCGGTCACCTCGGCGAGCTTGTGGGCGAATTCGTCGAAAGCGGGGTCGGACTGCTCCCCTATCCCCAGCTGGCGCAGCCGCTGCACACGCACCGGCGCCTCCCGGTCGATGGGGGTGAGCAGCAGGTGTCCGGTCGGGTCGTACGTCATAGTCAGGCTCCATGGCTGGTGGCTGCCGGGATGGTGGCGAGCAGGTGCTGGACCAGGGTGACCAGCGTGCTGATGCCGGAACTGCCGATGCGGGCGTCGCAGAGCACGACGGGGACCTCGGGCTTGAGGTCTATGGCGGCCCGCACCTCCTCCGGCTCGTAGCGGTAGGAACCGTCGAACTCGTTGACGGCGACGAGGAATCCGATCCCGCGCCGCTCGAAGAAGTCCACGGCGGAGAAGCATTCGTCGAGCCGCCGGGTGTCGGCGAGGATCACCGCGCCCAGGGCTCCCTCGGACAGCTCGTCCCACATGAACCAGAAGCGCACCTGTCCGGGCGTGCCGAACAGATAGAGCACGTGGCGGTCGTCGAGGGTGATGCGGCCGAAGTCCATGGCGACCGTGGTGGTCGTCTTGGACTCGACCCCTTCGAGACTGTCGTGCGCCACGCTGACCGTGGTGAGCAGCTCTTCGGTGGAGAGCGGTTCGATCTCGCTGACCGCTCCGACAAAGGTCGTCTTGCCGACCCCGAACCCGCCCGCGACGAGGATCTTCAGCGCGGTCGGGAACAGGTCCACGGCGTCCCCGGTGGGGAGGGCTTCAAAGCCGTCGTCGTAGGCCATCGAGGACTGCCTCCAGCAGAGATCGGTCGGTGGGCGTGTGGTGGAAGCGGGGGGCCCGTGCGGTCACCGCCCCGCAGTCCACCAGGTCGGACAGGAGCACCTTGGTGACGACGGCCGGCAGCCGCAGGTGCGCCGAGATCTCCGCCACCGAGGTGGGTCCCTTGCACAGGCCGAGGGCCTGCGAGTGCTCGGGCCCCAGATGTGCCTGGGGCACCGAGCCGGTGGCCATGACCTGCGAGAGCAGGTCCAGGGTCGCGGTCGGCCTGGTGCGTCCGTTGCTGACGGTGTAGGGGCGGATCAGCCGCCCCGCCGCATCGTCCAGCCACGGCCCGTCCTGCGGGGCCGGCACGGTCAACTCCTCAGGCCGCTCGGTGATCCGGCGCCTTGCCGGGCCGGGGTCACGAGATAGGGCCGTACGCTCTTGACGAGCATGGCCATCTCATAGCCGAGGACCGCCGCGTCGGCCTCCCGGCCGGCCAGGACGGCGAGACAGGTGCCCGATCCGGCCGTGGACACGAACAGCAGCGTGGAGTCGAGCTCCACCACCACCTGCCTGACTTCACCGCCGTCGCCGAAGCGCGCCCCCGCGCTGCGGCCCAGCGAATACAGGCCGGAGGCGAGGGCCGCCATGTGGTCGGCGCTGTCGGTGTCCAGGCCGTGAACGGACTTCACCAGACCGTCGGAGGAGAGCAGAACCGCATTGCGGGTGTAGGGCACCCGCTGGACCAGTCCGCTCAGCAGCCAGTCGAGGTCCGAGACGTGTCCGGTCGGCGCATCGCTCGCCATGGTGCATCTACTCCTTGGAGTGTTCGGCGTCAGTGTCCAACTGGTGCGCCTGGGGGGAGAGGTGGGTCGGCTGTGCGGAGTGGCTCTGCTGGGCCTCGGCGAGTCCGATGCCCCGCTGGAAGGCGGCCATCAGCCCCGGGTCGTGCAGGGCGTTCTCGTCGTCCCGGCGGGGTACGGGTGCGTCCCGCAGCTGGGGTACCAGGTGCTCCTGGCTGCGGCGCCGGGGCAGGTCGGGGCGGCCCATGGTGCCGCGGACGGCACCGTTCTGGGCCCGCGGCACGGGGGGCAGCCGGGGGTCGGCGGGATCGGGAGCGGTGCCGTGGTGGATGCCGGGGGGCGCGGCCGCCGGGTTGGGCCGCTCGTCGTGCGTCCCGCGGACCGGCAGGGGCACGCTGCCGTGTCCGGCCGTGGTCGGCTCGGCCAGGTGCGGCCTGGGCGCGGGCGGCAGGTCGTGGCTCGGCCGCGCCTGGTGCGCGGGTTGCGGGGGTACGGGTACGGAGGCGAGGGCGGGCGCGGGGACGGCGGGCGGCAGCGGGGCGCTCACCTCGGCGGATCGCGCGACCTGGGCGGGTGCCGGGACCGCGGGCATCCGGCCGGTGCTCTCGGTGGCGTGCTGCGGGGCGTCGCCCGACTGGTTGACGCCTTCCTGCTCGGCTCCCAACAGGCCCTGCGGCAGCACGAGTACGGCCTGCACTCCGCCGTAGATGTTGGTCTGGAGGCGGACCGCGATGCCGTGCCTGCGGGCGAGGGCCGAGACCACGAACAGCCCGATGCGGCCGTCCTGGAGGAGGTGGGCGACGTTGACCTGGTCGGGGTCGGAGAGCAGCGCGTTCATCTTGTTCTGCTCGGTGACCGGCATGCCCAGGCCCCGGTCCTCGACCTCGACGGCCAGACCAGCCGTCACATGCTGGGCGCGCAGCAGGACTTGGGTGTGCGGGGCCGAGAACACGGTGGCGTTCTCGACCAGTTCGGCGAGGAGGTGAATGACGTCGGCGACGGCGTGGCCGCGCAGCGTCCCGTCGATCGGCGGCACCAGTTTGACCCGGGGGTACTGCTCGACCTCGGCGATGGAGGAGCGCAGGACCTCGGTCATGGTGACGGGGTGGGACCACTGGCGCCGCGAGATGGCGCCGCCGAGCACGGCGAGGTTCTCGGCGTGCCGGCGGATGCGGGTGGCCAGGTGGTCGACGTGGAACAGGCCCTTGAGCAGCTCCGGGTCCTCGACCTCGTTCTCCAGCTCGTCCAGGAGCTGGATCTCGCGGTGGACGAGGGACTGGAGCCTGCGGGCGAGGTTGACGAAGACCTCGACCTTCTGCTCGTTGCCGACGCTGCTGGAGAGCTGGGAGGCCTGCACCACGGCGGCCACCGCCGCGTCGTGGGAGCGGGTCAGCTCAAGCGCGAGCAGCTCGAACTCGTCCGCTCCCGCGGGTAGTTGGGCCGGAGCGTGGCGCGCGGGCGGGCCTTCGCCGCGGCGCAGAGCCTCGACGACCGTACGGAGGTCGGCGGCGGAGCGGGCGCTGCCGCGGCGCAGTCCGTTGGCGCGGCCGAGCACGGTCTTGGCGGCGCGGTCCGCGCCGATTCCGGCCGCCACCAGTGCGGCGATCGCGAGCGCAGCCAGGCCCGCGAGTGCGGCCCAGAGTCCCGGCGAGGGATGTTTGCCGGTGGAGTGCAGGGTGAAGGCGACGGCGGCCGCACCGCAGAGCACCGCCACAGTGGCGGGCAGTACGGCGGCGCGCAGCAGCTGCGGACGTATGCGGGACTCGGGAGACGGGCGCGGTCCGGGGGGCATCGGCGCCCGGCCGGCCGGGTCCTGGCGACCGGCGCCGGCTGGGGGCTGCTGCGGCCGGGTGGCGTTGCGGCCGTGCCGCCCGCCCTCGCGGCGGTCCGGCCGCGCGGCAGGTGCGCGGAGATGAGACATCGGCGTCCTCGGTGCGTGGGGTGGTCCCAGGGATCATTGTGGCAGGCCCAACTCGGCTGATGTAGGGCCCACATTGATCGGCGACCACTTACGGTAGTCGTCAATCCATCACCCTCGGTGCTCAGTTGGCAAAGTTCCACGCACAGCGTCCCGCTCTGGTATGACGCATCGTACGACAGACCGATAACGTGCGGGATCTTCAACTGCCCACTACGGAACGGCTCCTGCCGTTTCCTGCTCTTCCGCGTTCCGTTTCGTGTCGTAAGGCGGTGCGGCCGCGCTGCCGGCCCCGTGATGGCGGGGGGTCGCCGTCACGGGTTTGGCCGGAACATGCTGCGACGTGGGTTCGAAGGGCGGCTGAAATGCCCCCGCACAGACGGCCGGGAGCACAGGAGCGGCGGCCGCCGGGATCCCGGGCGCGGGCCGGTCCTCGGCGGGCCCCTGCCCCTTTTACCCCCTCGGGCCCTTGGCCCCGGGCAGCGTGGTCGTGGTGAGGGTTCCGGCGGGGTCTCCGGCGAGTGCGCCCTCGATGGCGTCGCGCCAGACGGGGCCCGCGAGGGTGCCGCCGAATGCCTGGCCGACGGTGGTGCCGCCGATGCTCTGGCCGTCGAGGTCCCGCGGGCTCCTGCTGTCGCTGACGACGGCGGCGCCGGACAGTTCGGGGGTGTACCCCGCGAACCAGACCTGCTTGCTGGCGTCGGTGGTGCCGGTCTTGCCCGCGCTGTCCCGGTCGGTCAGCCCGGCGGGCTTGCCGGTGCCGTCCTGGACGACGCCCAGGAGCATGGTGGTGACGGTGTCGGCGGTCTCCGGGGACATCACCTGGTGGCAATTGGCCTGCGGCACCGGGATGTTCTGGCCGTCCGGCTTGGTCACCGAGGTGATGGCGACCGGGGTGCAGTACGTGCCGTGGTTGGCGAAGGTCGCGTACACGTTGGCCATCTGCAGCGGGGTCAGGTCGTTGCTGCCCAGCGTCAGCGAGGGGACCACCTGCAATTTGGTGCCGCCCGCCTGCGCGGTGATGCCGAGCGCGTTGGCCATCTTCGCCACCGGGCACAGGCCCGTGTCGGCCTCCAGCTGGGCGAAGTAGGTGTTGACGGACTGGGCCATGGCGTCCGGCATGGTGAACGGTCCGACCAGGGAGTGGCTGTCGTTGTGGACCTCGCCGCTCTCCGGGTAGGTGTTGCCCGAGCAGTCGGACATGGCGGGCCAGGGCATGGAGTACGGCGCCGGGAACTGCTGGTCCGGCGCTGTGCCGTTCTCCAGCGCGGCGGCCGCCACGATCGGCTTGAAGGTCGAGCCGGTCGGGAAGCCCAGGCCGCCGCCCATGTCCGTACCGACATTGAGGTTGATCTCGGTCTGGTTGGCGCCCAGACCGTAGTCGCGGCTCTGCCCCATCGCGACGATCTTGCCGGTGCCGGGCTGGACGAGGCTCATCACGGCGGCGGCATCGTCCGTCGTGAACGCATGCGAAGTGACCGACTCCTGGAGGGCCTTCTGCGCTTTCGGGGCCAGCGTCGTGCGGATCTGCAGACCGCCCCTGCTCCACAGGGCCTGACGCTCGGCGGCCGTCTTGCCGAACGCCGGATCCGTGACGACGACCCGGTGTACGTAGTCGCAGAAGAAGCCCTCGCCCTGGTGGGCGGTGATGCAGCCCTGGCGCGGCGCGCTGACCTGGAGTTTGATCGGTGTGCCGATCGCCTGCTGGGCCTGCGCGGTGGTGATCGATCCGTACTGGGCCATCTTGGTCAGCACCGTGTCGCGGCGCTGCTTGGCCAGGCGGGCGTTGGTGACCGGGTCGTACATCGACGGCGACTGGACGAGCCCGGCCAGGAGCGCCGCCTGGGGCAGCGAGAGGTCCTTGGCGTGCACGCTGAAGTAGCGCTCCGCGGCCGCCTCGATCCCGTACGCCTGCTCGCCGAAGAAGGTGATGTTCAGGTAGTTGGTGAGGATCTGGTCCTTGGGCAGGGTCTGCTCCAGCTCGATCGCGTAGCGCAGTTCCTGGATCTTGCGGCCGAGGGTCTGACGCTGGGCTTCGAGTACCGCCTTCTGGTCGCTGCCCGCCTGCTCCACGAACACGTTCTTCACGTACTGCTGGGTGAGGGTGGAGGCACCCTGGGCGACGCTGCCGCTGGCCGCGTTCTTGTTCAGGGCGCGCAGCACGCCCTGCAGGTCCACGGCGCCGTGCTGGTAGAAGCGGTTGTCCTCGATGTCGACGAGCGCCTTCCGCATGACCGGGGCGATCTGCGCGCCGGGTATGACGGTGCGGTCGCGGTCGTAGACGGTGGCGATGAGACCGCCGTCGGCGTCGTAGATCTGGGACGCCTGGGAGAGCGGCGGGGTCTTGAACTCGTCGGGAAGGCCGTTGAAGCTCTGCGCCGCGGACTTGGCGCCCATTCCGAGCGCGCCCACCACGGGCAGCGCGATCCCGGCGGCCAGCGCGCCCGCCAGAATGCTGACCCCGAGAAACCGGAAGGTGCGGACGGTGGTGGATCCGGGCTGGCGGGAGCGCATCGAGGGCATACGGCGAAACATACGCAGTACACCTATGAATTCCGTCAAATAATCGTTTTTGGCGGGTGAATCCGGCCGCCCTCAGGCCGACGACCAGCCAGTCACCCCGCCGGGGCCGTGCCGGTGGGGGTGCCCATGGGGATGCCGATGGGGGTGCCGGTGGGGGTGCCGCCTGCCATCAATGCTCCCTGTCCTCATGGTCCGCGTGGTCCGCCCCGGTGTTCACCGTCTCCGGCGGTGTCTCGTGGGGCCCGGGGCGGCGGGTGGCGTACAGGTAGACGAGGGCCCCGGCGAACAGCGCGATGGAGACCCAGTCGTTCAGGCGCAGTCCGAGGAAGTGGTTGGCGTGGTCGACGCGCAGCGCCTCGATCCAGGCGCGGCCCGCGGTGTAGGCCAGCACGTAGCAGGCAAACAGCCTCCCCCGGCGCGGCCGGTAGCGCCGGTCGAGCCACAGCAGCAGGGCCATCACGCCGAGGTCCCACAGTGACTCGTACAGGAAGGTGGGGTGGTAGAAGGCGACGGTGGGGCTGTCCGCGGGGCGGTGGGCCGGGTCGATCAGGAGTTTCCAGGGCAGGCCGGTCGGGCCGCCGAAGAGCTCCTGGTTGAAGTAGTTGCCCCACCGCCCGATCGCCTGGGCCAGCACCAGGCCCGGGGCGGCGGCGTCCGCGAAGTCCGCGAGCCTGATGCCGCGCCGGCGGCAGCCCAGCCACGCCCCGACCGCGCCGAGTGCGACGGCGCCCGGGATGCCGAGCCCGCCGTCCCAGATGTACAGCGCGCGGATGGGCTGCTGCCCGGCGGTGAAGTACAGCTCCGGATCGGTGATCACGTGATACAGCCGCCCGCCGAGCAGGCCGAACGGCACCGCCCACACGGCGATGTCCGCGATGTCCTCCCGGTTGCCGCCGCGCGCGGCCCATCGCCGCCCGGTCAGCCACACCGCGACGAAGACGCCGGCGATGATGCACAGCGCGTACGCGCGGATCGGCACGGGCCCGAGGTGCCACACCCCCTGGGAGGGGCTCGGCAGATACGCCAGCGTCATGGGGATCATCGCTCTCGCCGTACGGTCCGGGCCATTGCCGGAGGACCCGCCCGACATTACATCGGACCCCGAAGCTTTCGGATGACGGTGGGTGGTCGGCACCCCCGGGGTGTCCGGTGGGTCGGAGCGGGCTGGAGTCGACCCCGGCCCTGACCCACCCGGCACCCCCTACGCTGCTTCCATGCCGCAGACCCGCACCGAGACGCCCGTGCCCGGCGGGGCCGCCACGCCGGACGCCCGCCTGCTCACCGAGGCCGTCACTCGCCTGCGCCGCGCGCTGCGCGCCTCGATCCGCACCGACTACCCGTGGGAAACCCTGCCCATGGCCCAGGTCGAGCTGCTGCAAGTCCTCGCCGAGCACTCACCGGCCCGCATCAGCGATCTCGCCACCCGCCAGCGGCTGGCCGCGAGCACGGTCTCCGGTCTCGTCGGGCAGATGATCACCGCCGGGCTCGTCACCCGCGCTGTCGACCCCGCCGACCGCCGCGCCTCCGTCGTCACCCTCACCGGCGCCGGCCGCGCCCAGCTCATGTCCTGGGCCGAGGCCCACGAACGCCGCCTCGACACCGCCCTCGACGCCCTGAACGAGGCCGACCGCGCCGCCGTACGAGCCGCCCTGCCCGCCCTGCTGCGCATCGCCGAACACCTCGACAGCGGCGCGGCGGGGGCCTGAACGGCGGGCCCGAAGACCGGAAGCACGACTGAGACCGTCGTTGCGGTCGGCATGCGCGGTGCAGCCCGGGTAAGTGACGGGACCCCAGAGGGATGACGGGGCGGATGGCGCAAACGTCCGTTGAACAGGGCGAGTTGAGCCGCATAGGGTCGCCTGGTGCGCAGTCGCCCCGTCCTCGCGGCACTCCTGGCCGCCGGTGTGCTGACGGCGTGCGGCAGCGATCCGGAGCCGCCGCGTCCGCCTGTTCCGACCGCGTCGCCGACGCTACGGGGTGACGGCGCCGAGCTGCTCTACCGCGACCCGGGGAAGTCCAGCGCCCAGAACCCCGCGTTCTCGCCCAATGGCAAGTCGTTGCTGTTCACCCTCTTCCGCGGCGGCTACAACGAGGTGGAAGGTGCGCAAGGACGGCTCCGGTCTCACCCGCCTGCTCGACGGCCCCTCCACCGGGACGGACAACCGCCAGCCGAACTGGTCACCGCGCGGCGACCGGCTCGTCTTCCAGCGGCGTGAACAGGCAGGCGACGCCTGGTCGTTGTACGTCATGAACGCCGACGGCACCGCGGTGCGCAGGCTCACCGAGGGCGTCGGCGAGCACACCGACGCGAGCCGGTCGCCCGACGGCACCTCGGTGGTCTTCTCCTCCACCGCGGGCGGCCTCGAACTCCCGAAGATCTTCGTGACCCCCTCCGCCGGCGGCCGCCCGGTCCGGGTGACCAGCGAGAGCGGCACCTACGACGGAGCACCCAGCTGGTCGCCCGACGGGCGGTGGATCGCCTTCGAGTCCCACCCCGGGGACGAGGACCGGCCGACTACGCTGTGGCGCGTCCCCGCCCCACGGCGGCAGTGACGGCTCAGCTCACCGTCACCGTGAGCAGCGAGTACTGAATGACCGTCAGGTCGATCGTGACCGTCGTGCCCGTCACCCGCCACGGGACCGGAACCGGTGCGGGTGAGGCCCCGTCCGGTGAACTGACCGCGGCGGCGGTCACCTGCCGGCCTGCCGGGATCGTCAGGGTGACCGCGCAGGTGGCCGGGGTCGTCGTGAACGGGGCCGGGGAGTCGGCGAAGTTGGTGAAGTTGACCAGCTGGACGACGGTGTCGTTGCCGAGGTGGCTCAACTCCAGGTGGATGCGGCGGTCACCGCTGAGCGAGACGGCGGGCGGGGCCGCCGCGCGCACCGGTTCGAGCAGCTGAGCCGCGCTCGGCTGGTCCGTACTCGACAGGTAGGACAGACCCAGCAGGTCCTTGAAGTACCAGCAGGTGCCCGCCCCGAACGCATGACGGTTGCCGGCGGGCAGGGCGTCGGCCTTGCGGAAGCCGAGCACGTCGGCGAGGGCGTACTCCGCCCTGGCGGTGCCGAGCGCGTCGAGGGCGGTGGGCGCGGGGCCGGTGATCACGACGGTGCCGCCGCCCGCCACGAAGGACCGCAGCACGCCCGCCTCGGCGTCCGACAGGGCTTGCAGGTTGGGCAGGAACAGCACCCGGTAGGCGGCGAGGTCGGCGCCCGTGATCCCGGGACTCGGCACGGTGTCGAACGGTATGTGGGCGTACACCAGCGCCTTGACCGTGCCGCGGAACTCGCCGAGCCACTTCTGCTGCGTGCAGCTCTCCTCGGAGGCCTCGATCCTTGACCCCGGCGGGCGGCCTGGTGTTGACGTACATGCCGCTTCCCTGGACGGGGCTCACGAAGTCGCGGCTCGCCGACGAGTGGTAGACGCCGACCGTCGCCCCGGGGGTGGCGCTGAACAGCTGCTCCTGGTGGGCGGCGACGAAGCCGAACATGCGGGTACGCATCGCCGTGTCGGTGCTCTCCGACTTGAACGGGCTCTTCACCTCGTACGGATTGCAGCCCGCCGCGAGCAGCTCGGCCATCACCAACGAGGCGTCGTCCGCCTTCCAGCCGTACGAGAACGCCCAGGCGGGCTTGGTGCCGCTGGCGGCCCGCGCGTACTTGTACATGGAGATCAGGCAGACCCAGTCGCTCGCCGTGGCATGGCGCATCCCGTCGTAGTTGCCGAGGATGTCCACCTCCCACACCTGGCTGATGCCGTCCGTCCGGCGCAGGTACGCGCCGTCGAGGCCGACCGTGGAGGCGTACTGGTAGTCCATGGTCACGGTCTCCACGAACGTGACCAGCTCCGGGTTGACCGAGCGCCCGGCGGCGGCGATGTCGAGCTGCCACTGGAACAGGTTGTGGTGCCGCCAGTCGACGTAGCGGCGGAAGGCGGGATCGTTGAAGTCGGCCGTGCGGGGCATGTCGAGGCCGGTGTCCGCCTTGAATGCCGAAGTCGCCCACGTCGAGGCGTCGCACCAGCTCAGGGCGCCGTCGAAGTAGATCGGAACGTCCGGCCAGATCGCATCGACACCCGTCGCGGCGAGCGCCCGGATGCGCGTCAAGTAGTAGTCGTGCCAAGGTGAGTTGGGGCTCAGCCAGCAGCTCTCGTCGCCCGGGTCCACCCAGACGACGAGGCTGCCGTAGAACACGTTCGGCTTGCCGTCGAGGCCGCGCTGCACCCAGTCCTTGCCGTTGCCGTCCTTGTAGAAGGAAGGCCCCTTCTCCCCTCCCGGGCTGATGAGTTCGAGTGACGGGTAGTACATGACCACGCGGATTCCGGCGGCGTGCGCCAGGCCGACGAAGCTCTTGACCTTCGCCATGTGGTCGGTGAACTGACGGTCGGTCAGCCAGTTCGACAGGATCGTGTCGAGCTCGATCACGCTCACGTTCTGGGCCTTGAGCGCGCTGATGACCGGCGCCATGTCGCGATCGGGGTCGGCGTCGTCCTCGAAGGTGCCGTCTGCGAGCCGCGCGAACCTGGCCCAGTCCGGGAAGGCAACCCCGGCGGCGGACGCGTCGGCCCAGGCGGGTCGGGTCCTGCCGGGCAGGAAGGGCATCAGGTTCGCCGCCACCGCCAGCCCCCCCCCGGCGCCGAGGCCCGTCCGTAACACGCTTCGGCGGCTCAGTCTTCGTCCAGACTCCATGACGCGTCTCTCCCCCCGACCGCACCGGTCGCTCCGGCTCGGGCGTGGCATCCTGTCGCCACCCGGAAGGAACGGCCAGAGCGCCCTTTCGGCCGGTGGTACGGGTCGCCCGCTGACGGGGGGGCTGAGGCGGACGCCGCGAACGCGAAGGGTACGTCGGCCAGTTGCGCCGACAGTTCCTGCGGGCGGCGGGCGGTCCCGGCGTCGGGCGTGGCGGCGGTGACGCACGCCCCTCACTGTTGCTTTCCCTCGCCAAAACCGGCCAAGGAGCCGGCCGGTCCGCTAACTTCCTGCATGTGGACCAGTTGATCGCCGAAGACCCGACCCACATAGGCCGCTACCGCCTCATCGCCCGCCTCGGCGAGGGCGGTATGGGACGCGTCTACCTCGCGCGCTCCGACATCGGCCGGACCGTCGCCGTCAAGGTCGTCCAGGCCGAATTCGCCCACCATCTCGAGTTCCGCAGGCGGTTCACGCGCGAGGTGGGCGCGGCACGGCGGGTGGGCGGGGCCTGGACGGCGGCCGTGCTCGACGCGGACACCGAGGCGGCGGTGCCTTGGGTGGCGACCCAGTACATACCCGGGCCCGACCTGCACACCGTGGTCGCCAAGGACTTCGGACCGTTGCCCGAGCACTCGGTCCACATCCTCGCCAACCGCCTCGCGCTGGCCCTTCAGGCCGTGCACGAGGCGGGCCTGATCCATCGCGACCTCAAGCCGTCCAACGTCCTGGTCACCGTCGACGGCCCCCGCGTCATCGACTTCGGCATCGCGCGGGCGCTGGACAGCCTGGCCGGGGACAGCCTGCTCACCCACACCGGCATGCTGGTCGGCTCCCCCGGCTTCATGTCGCCGGAGCAGGTGCGCGGCCTCGAACTCACCCCCGCCAGCGACGTGTTCTGCCTGGGTGCCCTGCTGGTCTACGCCGCCACCGGACGCCTCCTCTTCGGCGCCACCGACACCGGTCTCAACGCCCACCTGTTCCGGATCGCCGAGGAGGAGGCGGACCTGACGGGCGTACCGGAGTCGCTTGCCGATCTCGTACGCGCATGTCTGCACAAGGACCCGGCCGAGCGGCCCACCCCGCCGGAGGTGGCCGCGCGCACGACGACGGACCGGGCCGAGGAGTGGCTCCCCGGCCCCGTGCTGGCCCAACTCGGGCGCCACGCCGCCCAGTTGCTGGACTACGCCCCCGAGGCTCCGGCCGCCCCGCTGGTCCAGCCGCTGCCCCCACCGCCCGCGTACGCCCCGACAGCCCCGGCGGACTTCCGCCCCGCGCCGGGTTTCGGCCCGCCGCCGGACCCCTATCCCGGCGCGGGGCCCGCGCCTTCGGCCGATGTCCAGGGCCCGCATCCCCGGCGCTGGTGGGGCCTGGTGGTGATCACGCTGGCGCAGTTGCTCGTGCTGGTCAACGCCTCGTCCCTGAACATCATGGCGCCGTCCCTCCGAGCCGGGCTCCACCTGCCCCTCGACGGACTGAGGATGCTGCTCCTCGCCTATCCGCTCGCCTTCGGCGGTCTGCTCCTGCTCGGCGGCCGCACAGCCGACCTCATGGGCCGCAAACGGGCGTTGATCACCGGCCTGGTCGGATTCGCGGCGGCCTCCGCGCTCGGCGGCGCGGCCACCGCGAGCGGCATGCTGATCTGTTCCCTCGCCCTGCAGGGCGTCTTCGCCGCGCTGCTGTGGCCGGCCGCGCTGTCCCTGCTGTCCACCTCCTTCACCGACCCGAAGGAACGCGGCCGGGCCTTCGGGGTCTTCGGCGCGACCGTCGGCGGCGGCTCGGCGATCGGCCTGCTCGCGGGCGGCTGGCTGTTCACGCAACTGGGCTGGCGCCCGTGCCTGTACGTCAACGTCCTGATCGCCGCGGTCGCCGCGGTCGGCGCGGCCATCCTGGTGCACGACCGGCCGGGCCGCGGCGCGGTGCGCCTGGACGTGCTCGGTGCGGTGCTCGGCACCGGCGGGCTCGTCGCCCTGACCTACGGGCTCGGCAAGGCCGGGACGTGGCGGTGGGCCGACCCCCGGATCGTGGCGCTGCTCGTGGGCGGCGTCGTGCTGCTCGCGGTCTTCGCGTGGTGGCAGACCAGGGCGTCGAATCCGCTCCTGCCGCCGTACGCCTTCAGGGACCGCAACCGCCTCGGCGCCCTCCTCACCCTGGTCCTGGCCGGCCTGGCCCTGGTCGCGCTGTTCCTGACCCAGACCTTCTACCTCCAGGACGTCCTCGGCTACAGCGCGACCGGGACCGGCCTGGCCTTCCTGCCCGCCGTCGCCGCGATCGTCGTCGGCTCCACCCAGATCTCCGCCCGGCTGCTGCACCGCGTCGCACCCCGCACCCTGCTGGTGCCGGGCCTGGCACTCGTAGCCCTCGGCGTGCTGCTCCTGACGGGCCTCAAGCTCAACGGCACCTACACAGCCCAGGTGCTGCCCAGCATGCTCCTCACCGGCCTCGGGACGGGCATGGCGTTGATGCCGCTCTTCGCCATCACGACGGCCGGCAGCACCCCGCAGGATTCCGGCGTGACCTCGGCGGCGGTGAACAGCGCCCAGCAGCTGGGGAGTTGGATCGGTGCGGTGGCGTTCAGCGGCATCCTCGGCTCGGCCATCGCCGCCCGGCTGCGTGGTCTGACAGGGGTTCCTCCGGTCGTCGACACGCTGGCCCGCAGCGGCCACGCCGTCGGCCGGCGAGGGCTTCCGCCGGCCGTGTGGAAGCCGCTGGCCGAAGCGACCATGAACGCGTACACCTCCACCCTCTGGTGGGTGGTCGGCATCCTGCTGATCGCGGGCCTGGTGGCCGCAGTGATGGTCACGGCCAAGGCACCGGGTTCCGCCCGCGGTTAGGACACCCAGGCCCCTCCGCCCCGGCGGCAGGAGGACCTTCCGACCCACCTGGCGGCCCCGCCCGCAGGATCATTTTCCCAGGTCGCTGGTCCGGAAGCTTGGCCGAAGGGTCATGGTTCACCCAGGGATCGGGTGTCAGGATCCGCGTATGAAGGTCCTTCCACGGCTGCACAGAGCCGTCCTGTTGAACTCGGCGCTCGGCGTAGTACTCCTTGCAGCCGTGGGCGGTGCTTACGCGGTGGTGAACTCCGACGACGCCTCTCCCACGCGGACGGACACCCGCACCGTCGCCGTCGCGACGGGAAAGGTGCAGGCGACCGTCACCGGGTCCGGTGCGCTGACCTCGCCGAGCGATGCCTCGGTGAACTTCACCACGGGTGGGCAACTGACCGAGGTCGACGTCAAGGCCGGCGACAAGGTCACCAAGGGGCAGGTGATGGCCAAGGTCGACGACACGGCGGCGCGCGAGACACTCGCCCAGGCCAAGACGTCGCTGGCGACGGCCAAGACGTACCTCACCAAGGTGACGGAGGGTCAGACACCCACCCCGCCGGCCAGTCCCGGCGCCACCCCCTCCGGCGTTCCGAGCCACTCGTCGCCTCCCACTCCCCCGGCCTCTCCCACCCCCAAGACCACCCCGACACCGCCCACGCCCACCACGACTCCCACGCCGTCGTCCACGTCCAGCTCCAAGCCCGCATCCGCGGCCTTCGACGGCATATCCGTCCGGAACGCCGCGTTCGTGGACGCGCTCCCCGCCGCCGGTCCGGTGGATCCCACACAGCTCCTCCAGGCCCAGACACAGGTGGCCCAGGCGCAGACCGCGGTGGACAACGCCCAGCACACACTCGACGGAACCGTGCTGACCGCACCGCTCGACGGGACGATCGGAACGGTGAGCGCCACCGTCGGCCAGACGGTCATCGGCACGACCTACGCCTCCGGATCGGGCGCCGCTCCGGGTTCGGTACCGGGCGCCCCCGCCGCCCCGGGCGCCCCGGCTGCACCCGCTGCACCGGGCGGTACCTCGCCCGCCCAGAGCGGTTTCATCGTCATCACCAACCCGACCGGGATGCAGGTGAAGGCCAACGTCTCGGAAGCCGACGCGCTCAGGCTCAAGCCGGGCCAACCTGCGACCGTCACCCTGAACGCCCAGGCCACCACCGTGCTCAACGCGAAGGTCCTGTCGGTCGGTACGCTCGCGGTGAACGGCGGTGCCGGTGGCGGCAGCACCTCGGGCAACACCACGCAGTACCCCGTGACGCTCGACATCATGGGCCCGACGAAGGACCTGCACACCGGACAGAGCGTCAGCGTCCAGATCGTCGCCGGTGAGGCGTCCGATGCGCTGTACGTGCCGACGGCGGCGCTGAGCGGTACCGGTCCCACCCGCACGGTGACGGTTGTCGGTACGGACGGCGCCGCGCACCCCGCATCGGTCACGGTGGGCGTCGAGGGAGACACGAACACCCAGATCACCAGCGGCCTGACCCAGGGTCAGAAGGTGCGGATCACCACGCTTGCGCCTTCCGGCCACAGCGGCTCGGCGAGCGCCGAGCTCGGCAACCGGTACTGATCCGGAGCCGGGGGCGGCGTCTGCTTCCGGTCGGCTTCAGGGTGAGCGGCCTGCGACCGCACCAACACACGAACCAAGGGAGTACCGAAGACATGGTCCGAGACCGTGACGAGTTCACGAAGCCCGACGGCCAGGACCCCACGCCAGCCGCTCCGGCAACCGTCACCTCATCCGCCCCCACCGCGGTCCAGCCCGTGGTCCACGAACAGCCCGTCGGCGCCACCGGCGCATCGACGCGTGCGACGCCTTCGGCGGAGCAGGGCCTCGCGGAACTGCCGCACGCGTCGGCCGAGTTGAAGAAGCGCAGCGCCCCGCCGTGGCGGGACCTGCCGTGGCTGACGCTGCTCCTGGCCGCCGGCGTGGCGGCCGCGCTGGCCTTCATAGCCGGCGCGCTGGTGGAGAAGCACCATCTCCGCCACCCCGACAAGCCCGCGGCCGCGGCGGCCCTGCAGGCCACCAGCGGCTTCTCCGACCCGACCGCGTCACGTTCGTGAGGCTGCCGATGCGGCGGGTCGGTCGTCGGAGGTAGTCGCGGCCCGGCGGGCGATCATCCCGCCGGGCCGCCGACAGCCGAGCCCCGGCCCGTGAACCGGGCCGGGGCTCGGAGCGACAGGTCGGCGAGAGTCATCGCCGTCCGTAATCGCATATCGCTCGTATCGCTTATCGCTCGCCCGCGAGGTCCAGCTCGGCCGGGCTCGTCCTCGGCTCCGCGAGGCCCGGCATCGGCCGCCGCCAGTGATGGGCGATGGGGCCGGTCACGGCACGCCACCACGGATCCGTCGGAAGGGCCCCGGCCGGTTCGAACGGCTCACCTGGCCTGGGCGTCGCCAGAGCCTGCCCGGCCTCCGCCGCGGCGTCCATGGACCACTCGCCGGGCTCGGCCCACGCATGCAGCGCAAGGTTGAACGTGCCCCAGTGGATCGGCATCGTCACGCCGTGCGGTGCCCCGCCCTGGAGGTCGAGGTGGGCGCGCAGGCCCTCGGCCGGGGTCATGTGGATGTCCGGCCAGAATTCGCTGTACGCGCCGACCTGGATCATGGTGGCGTCGAAAGGCCCGTGCTCCGCGCCGATGTCGCGGAAGCCGCCGAAGTAGCCGGTGTCGCCGCTGTGGTAGATCCGGTGCTCGGGGCCGGTCACCGCCCAGGATGCCCACAGCGTGTGCTGCTGGTTGCGCAGGCCGCGGCCGCAGAAGTGGCGGGCGGGGGTCGCGGTGAGGGTGATCCCGTTGACCTTGACGGACTCGTTCCAGTCCAGCTCGTGCATCCGGTCCACCGGTACGCCCCAGTGCTCCAGGTGGGCCCCGACGCCGAGCGGCACCACGAAGACCGTGCCGGTTCCGGCCAGCGCGCGGATGGTGGGCAGATCGAGGTGGTCGTAGTGGTCGTGCGAGATGACGACGACGTCGACCGGCCCGAGCGAGGCGAGCGGTACCGGGACGGGGTGCAGTCGCTTCGGCCCGGCGAACGGGAACGGCGAACAGCGCTCGCCCCACACCGGATCGAACAGCACCCGGCGCCCGTCGATCTCGGCGAGCACGCTCGAATGCCCCATCCAGGTGAGCCGCAATCCCGTGACCGGCGGCTTCGCGATGTCCGCGAGCGTCGTCGGGTACACCGGGATGTTGCCGGTGGGGGCCCGGCGTACCCGCTGCTCCTTCTCGAAGAAGAGCTTGGCGAACTCCAGGGTGGAACCCGACGGTCTGGTCCGAGCGCCCTCCGGGTTCTGGAACACGCCGTCCGCGAAGTTCGGCGAGCGGCGGATCCGCGCCATCCGCTCCCCCGTCGGATCGGCGCCGAACGCGTCGGGCCGCAGCTCGCGCAGCCTGGAGCGGAGTGGAAGCAGAGAACCAGCGCCGGTCACGGCACCTCCTGGGGCTCGGGGTCGTTCCATTATGTGCGGCGGCCACGAGCACACCTTCGGGCAGGTGGCTCGACCGGTCACGCCGGTCGTTCAGACGCCCTGACGCGGCTGGCCGTACGCCCGCTCCACGCGCAGCCTCAGTACGAGGCGCCGGTCGCGCACCATGGCGCCGCGGTACTCGTCCCAGTCGGGGTGCTCGCCGCGCACGTCGCGGTAGAGGGAGACCAGTTCCTCGACCGTCTCGTCGTACGGGTCCGCCGCGACCGGGGTGAGATCGGCCGTGCCCTCTGCCACCGTCCACGCCCAGCGGTCGTCGCTGGTCACGTGGTAGCTGGCGCGGGGATCGCGGCGCAGGTTCCTGGTCTTGGCCCGGTCGTCGGTGAGCGAGACCTTGATGACGCCCTCGCCGGGGTAGTAGGCGTGATTGACGTTGGAGAGCTGAGGCCGCCCGTCGCGCTTCAGGGTGACGAGGACGCCGCCGTCCTGTTCGGCGACCAGCTTCAGCAGGGATTCCTGGGATGCGTCGAATGCCGTCATGGCTGGGGAACGCCGGGAGAGGCGGCCGGATTCCCCCGGGGCCCGCCGTGCGGCGCCTGCCATGATGCGGGGATGATCACTCCGATACCTTCCGTGGTGCCCGCCGGACGGATGGCCCGGCAGGCACAGCCCTCCTTCGTCCTGCCCGGCGGACGGCAGCTGCGCCCCTGGCGGGAGTCCGACGCCGACGTGCTGCTGGCCGCGTCCCGGGATCCGGCGATCGTGCGGTGGAACCGCGTGGAACCCCTCTCGGCGCGCGCCGCCCGGGAGAAGATCGCCGGCTGGGGGCAGCGCTGGACCGACGAGGCCGCCGCCATCTGGGCGATCTCCCGGCGGGACGACGACGAAGCCGTGGGGCTCATGGGGATCGCCGACCTCGATCTGCGGGGCGGCAGCGGCGAAATCCTCTACTGGCTGCTTCCGACCGGACGCGGCGCGGGCGCGGCGCTCGACGCCACCCTGCGGGTCAGCCGGTGGGCGCTGGAGGAACTCGGGCTGCACCGGATCCGGATCACGCACTCGGTGGCGAACCCGGCCTCCTGCCGTGTGGCCCAGCGCGCCGGGTACGCCCTGGAAGGCACGATGCGCAGCGCGCTGCTGCACGCCGACGGCTGGCACGACGAGCATCTGCACGCCCGGGTGGCGGGCGACCCCTGGCCGTCGGGCGGCTGAGGCAAACCGCCGGTCGCGACGTCGAGGCACTGCTCTCGGTCCGCGATGCGCACGGCGCGGTCGGCCCCGCACCCCACCGATTACGCCCACAGCAAGCAACCGTTCCCCGCGGTCCGCCCGGCGTGCAGAGTTGCGGCCATGAGACTCCTGATGCTGGGTGGAACGGAATTCGTCGGCCGGGCCGTGACCGAGGCGGCGCTGACGCGGGGCCATGAGGTGACGGTCTTTCACCGGGGCCGCCACGAGCCGCCGGCCGGGGTCGTCTCGCTGCACGGCGACCGCACCGCCGAGGGCGGACTCGCGGCGCTCGCGGACGGCGAGTGGGACGTGGTCGTGGACACCTGGTCGCACGCCCCGGCCGCGGTCCGCGACGCGGCCCGGCTGCTGAGTGGGCGGGTCGGCCGGTACGTGTACGTGTCGAGCCGGTCGGTGTACGAGCACCCGACGCCGCTCGGCGCGGACGAGGACACGGCGCCCCTCGTGCCGGGCTCCCCCGACGACTCTGGCGAGGTGGAGTACCCGCAGGCCAAACGCGGCGGCGAACTGGCCGCGGTGCGCGAATTCGGCGCGGACCGGGCGCTGTTGGTGCGCGCGGGTCTGGTCCTCGGGCCGTGGGAGAACATCGGCAGGCTGCCGTGGTGGCTGACCCGGGCCGCGCGCGGCGGCGAGATGCTCGCGCCCGGACCGCGTGACCTGGCGGTCCAGTACATCGACTGCCGCGACCTGGCGGAATGGACCCTGGACGCGGCCGAGGCCGGTCTCGGCGGACCGTACAACCTGGTCAGCCCGCCCGGCCACACCACGATGGGCGGGCTGCTCGAAGCGTGCGTCGAGGTCACCGGTGGCGGGGCCGTGCCGCGCTGGACCGACGCCCAGCCGATCCTGGCGGCCGGTATCGAGCCGTGGCTCCATCTGCCGGTGTGGATTCCGCCGGGCGAGATGCACGACACGATGCACGGCTCGTCGGTGGCGAAGGCCGTCGCGGCCGGGCTGCGCTGCCGCCCCGTCGAGGAGACGGTCGCCGACACCTGGGCCTGGCTCCGCTCGATCGGCGGAACCGCGCCCCAGCGCCCGGACCGCCCCCGGGTCGGCCTCGACCCGGAGACGGAGGCGAAGGTACTCGGCGCCTGACCGCCGACCGGACCAGGCCAACCCGGCCCGGACCCGCCCGTTGCGTACGGGGCCGAATCGGGCTCCCAGTCAACAGCCCTGCCCGGACCGGCGCGTGACAGATCGTCAGATCTGGCGAGCCGTCAGAGAGGGAGCAGATCCGGTCGCTTGGGCGCGATCTCGTCGCCCGAGGACTCCCCGCGCAGCCGTCGCCCGATCCACGGCACCAGATACTCGCGCGCCCAGTGGATGTCGTCGCGCCGCACTTCCAGGGTGTTGCGCGGCGGCAGCGGAGGCCAGGGCTGGTCCGGGTCGGCGGGCACGTCGAGGCCGAGCACCTGGGCGGCGCGCAGCGCGACCCGGGTGTGCCCCTCGGCCGAGAGGTGCAGCCGGTCGTCGTCCCAGGCCCGCCGGTCCTGGATGGACTTCAGCGACCAGAGGTCGAGCACCGGGCAGTCGTAGCGGTCCGCGATGGCCCGCACATGCCCGTTGTACGTCGCGATCTTGCCGCGCAGATGGCGGAGCAGGGTGACGCCCCGGGTGTCGAAGCCGGTGGTCACCATGACGGTGCCGACGGCCGACTTCAGGTCGGCGAGGGCCCGTTCGAAGCGCTCGGCCACCTCGTCGGGGTCCGTACCGGGCCGGATGATGTCGTTTCCGCCCGCGCAGAAGCTCACCAGGTCGGGGGCGAGCTCCTTGGCCCGGGGGACCTGGTCCTCAACGATCTGGTCGAGGAGCTTGCCCCGCACCGCGAGGTTGGCGTAGCGGAACGCCCCCTCCGGCCGCTGGTCCGCGAGCAGCACGGCGAACCGGTCCGCCCAGCCGACGTACGCCCCGTCCGGGCCCGGGTCGCCGACGCCTTCCGTGAAACTGTCGCCGATCGCCGTGTACGACCCGAACGCGCCTTTGTTGAATGATCTCGAATCGTCTGCCACGAGGGCTTATCCTCCACCCCGGCAAGTGACCTACGCCACCGTAGGGAGGGGTTGACGGCGGGTGAGATAGACCACCCGGTCAGTTTTCCCGTACCGGGAATAGGCGGCGGGGAGGCCCGGGAGCGCCACGCGGCGCTCCGGATGCCCGAGCCGAACTGCCGCACGTACCAGAGCGGTTCAGGCCGAGCAGGGCGCTACCGGCCCGTGCGCCGCAACCGGAACACCGCCGCGTCCAGATCGCCCCGCAGCCCGGTGCCGAGCCCCTGGTGCAGCAGCACGGCCCCCCGGTGCACGGTCCCGGTGTCGAGGCACTCGTAGGCCGCGGCCGCGTCGAGCCCGCGCAGCCGGACCGGGGGCGGGCGCTCCCCGTAGTGCTGGGACTGCAGCCAGGCGAGTACGACGGTGTCGTCGCCCCGGGTGTACTGGACGGCGCTCAGGCCGCCCTCGGGTGCCCGCAGCCGGTACTGGGCGCCGAGCTGCACCACCGGGCGGATCGCCTTGTAGAGCGCCACCCAGTCACGGGCCTCGGCGAGTTCGGCCGCGCTCCACCGGGTCAGGTCGCCGCCGACACCCAGCACCCCGGCCATCGCGCTCGCGAAGCGGAAGCGGAGGCTACTGATCCGACCGTTGAGCTGGGTGTTGGGGCTGTCGGTCACCCAGGCGGCCATCACGCGGGCGGGGTGCAGCTGGCTGAAGCCGTGCTGGATGGCGAGCCGGTCCAGCGGATCGGTGTTGTCGGAGGTCCACACCTGGTCGGTGCGCGAGAGCACCCCGAGGTCGATCCGCCCGCCGCCGCCCGAGCAGGACTCGAAGGCGACCCGGGGGTGCGCGGCGCGCAGCCGGTCCAACAGGGCGTAGAACGCGTGCACATGCTCCACCCACAGCTTCTGCGGGTACGGCTCCCCCGGCCAGCCCGCGTCCGTGAAGCAGCGGTTGAAGTCCCACTTCACATAGTCGACGGGAGTGCTGGAGAGCAGCCCGTCAAGCTGGTCCCACAGATGCTCCCGCACGTCGTGGCGCGCGAGGTTCAGGACGAGCTGGTTGCGGAACTCGGTGCGGGCGCGGCCGGGCCGGAACTGCACCCAGTCGGGATGGGTGCGGTAGAGATCGCTGTCGGGGTTGACCATCTCCGGCTCGACCCAGATCCCGAACTGCATGCCGAGCGCGTGCACTTCGTCGGCCAACGGCTTCAACCCGCCAGGAAATCTGGCCGGGTTGGGAGTCCAGTCGCCGAGTCCCGCCGCGTCGTGGGTACGGGCGCCGAACCAGCCGTCGTCGACCACGAACAGTTCCACCCCCATCTCGGCCGCCCGGTGGGCGAGGGCGCGCTGCTGGTCCTCGGAGATGTCGAAGAGGGTCGCCTCCCAGGAGTTGAAGAGCACCGGCCGCACCTCGTCGGCGTGCGGCACCACCCGGGCCAGCTGCCAGGCGTGCCACTGCCTGCTCGCACCGCCGAAGCCCCCCTCGCTCCACAGTCCGGCGAACACGGGCGAGGTGTACGCCTCGCCGGGCGCGAGCAGCACCAGGCCCGAATCGTCGTACCCGGCACCGCCGTTGATCTGCACGCGCCCGTCGGGCAGCCGGTGCACCGCGATGCGCCAGGTCCCCGACCAGCCGAGCGCGCACCCGTACACCTCGCCGCTCTCCTCGGTCGCGGCGGCGTCGGCGTCGAGCGCGACCCAGGGCAGGTGCTGGTGCCCGGTGTGCCCGCGCCGGCTGCCGATCACCTGCTCGCCGGGGGCGAGTTCGGAGCGTACGAGACGGGACTCGGCGGCCCAGCGGCCGTGCAGCCGGCTGAGCCGCCAGCCGTCGCGCCCCGGCAGCGTCCAGGTGGCGGCGTCCGCGCGCAGCAACTCCAGTGCGCCGTCCGTCCCTTGATGTGCCGCGGTGATCCATCGCTCCACGACGTCGAAGTCGTCCCGCATCCGGTAGTGCAGGGTGAGCGCGAGCCCGTTCACGGGATCGGTGAACCCCAGCCGCAGCTCGTCCCCGTCGGTCTCCGCGGCCGTGAAGCGCCATGCGGTGCCCCGCTCCTCACCCGTACGCACCGAGAGCGCCGGGCGCGCGAAGCGGGGCCCGCCCTCCACCGGATACTCCTCCGCTCCGTCCAGACGGGACTCGAAGGGCCGGGGCGGCGGCAGCGGTACGCGGGCCAGCGCCGCCGCGTCGGCGCCCGAGATCCGGGGGCCCCAGTGGAGGTGCAGCAGTTCGTCCCGGTCCGTGACGTGCAGCGCATAGCTGCTGGTCCGGCCGGACAGCACCCAAAGACGTCCGTTGTCACCGATCTCAATCATCCCGACCCCCAGATCCGCACACGTACGCACAGGATCGGGGTGGGCATGCTTCCAGGGCAACGCCTGTGCGGTACGCACGGGGAAGGTTGCCCCATAAACACATGTCGTATCGTCGGGAGACGCGCAGGCCGCGCCCACCCCGGATCGACGTCAGGAGCCGCCGTGACCCAGCAGATTCCGCAGGTCCCCTCGACCGAGCCCGAGCTGGCCGGGGTGCGCAACTTCCGTGACGTGGGCGGGCTGCCGACGGTGGACGGTCTGCGGGTGCGCGGCGGGCGGCTCTTCCGCAGCGGGCACCTCGCGCACGCCACCGAGGCGGACGCGGCCTTCCTCGCGACCCTCGGGCTGCACACGGTCTTCGACTTCCGCAACGCGGGCGACCACAAGCTGGAGGGCCCGGACATCGCGCTGCCCGGCGTGCGCAACATCAACATTCCGCTGAGCGATCCGGCCGACGGCGCGGAGTTCTGGAAGATGGTCCGCGACGGCGGTCTGGACGAACTGCGCTCCGCCCTGGCCGGCGGCCGGGCCGCGGACCGGATGATCCAGTCGTACCGGGAGATCATCACGCGGCGCACCGCCGAGCACAGCCGGGTGCTGCACGCGCTCGCCGAGGACAGCGTCCCGGCCCTGCTGCACTGCGCGGCGGGCAAGGACCGGGCGGGCCTGTCCATCGCGGTGGCGCTGCTCGCCGTCGGCGTCGAGCGCGATGCCATCGAGGCCGACTACCTCAAGTCCAACGACCCGCACCGCCGCTACAAGGTGCGCCGCACCAGCGAGTCGGCGGATGCGATGTCCCCCGAGGTCATGGAGCTCCTGAGCCCCCTCTTCGACGCCCGCGCCAGCTATCTGCACGCGGCGTTCGACACCATCGACAAGACCTGGGGCACCACCGACGCCTACTTCGCGCAGGGCCTGGGGCTTGCGCCCGAGACCCGCGAGCGGCTGCGCGAGCGGCTCCTGGACGGGGTGTGACTACTTGCCGCCCACCTCGAACAGCAGGTAGAGGAAGCCCGCGAAGATGTGTCCGGCGATGAGGTAGGCGAAGAGCCGGACGACCAGGCCCCGGGGGAACTTGGTCTCCGCGGTGTCCTCGATGTTCTTGCCGGGCGCGGCGGCGGGCTCGGCGGGCGTGATCTCGTGCTCGGGCATGACGGAACCGTCCTCTCAGCTGTGCGGGTGGTGCGGATGCGGGTCCGGGCTCTGCAGCAGGGTGTGCACGAAGAGGAACTCGGCCCCGCCGCGGGAGGCCGCGGAGATCCGGTGCGGGGTCAGCGAGTCGAAGTGCGCGCTGTCACCGGGGTCGAGTTCGTGCGTGGCGTCCCCCAGGCTGAGCCGGAGCCGCCCGGTCAGGACGTAGAGCCACTCCTCGCCGGGGTGAACGCGGACGAGTTCGCGCTGGGTGCCGTAGGGGACCTCGACGCGCAGCGCCTGCATGGCCCGCCCGGGGCCGCCGGTCTGGTGGTACGTCCAGCCGTCGGCCTCGCGCGGTGCCGGGCGGCCGGCCCGGATGACGGGTTCGCGCTCGGGCGGCATCTCGCCGAGCAGTTCGGAGACCGTCGTACCGTAGATACGGGCCAGGGCGAGCAGCATCGGCAGCGAGGGCTGGCGGGCGCCGGTCTCCAGCCGGGAGAGGTGCGCGGGCGAGAGGCCGGCCCGCTGGGCGGCGGCCTCCAGCGTGAGGGCGCGGCGGCGGCGCAGTTCGCGCAGCCGGGGCGCTACGCCGGGGAGCGCCGCGACATCGTCGGCAGGAGTGCTCATGCCCTCCATTCAGACAGGCCATTGCCTCAGGGGCAAACTTTTTGCCTCTGAGGCAAAGCGGCTGCCCCTACCGGTTGGCGACCGCCTGCTTCACCAGGGTCCGGCCGAAGTCCCACATCAGTCCGCCGCCGCTGTGCGCGTCGTCCATCACGCCCATGAAGGCCGCCACGAACCGGTCGACCTCGCGCTCCCCGATGGTCAGCGGCGGAATCAGCTTGATCACCTCCAGGTGGTCGCCGGAGACCTGGGTCAGGATGCGGTGCTTCTGGAGCAGCGGCACGACGACCATCTGCGCGAAGAGGCCCTTGCGGGCGGCCTGGAGCATGGTCCAGCGGCTGCGCAGCTTGAGCGAGGACGGCCTGCCGAACTCGATGCCGATCATGAGCCCGCGCCCGCGCACGTCCGAGAGCAGCTCGTAGCGGTCGGTGAGGGCGGCGAGCCGGGTCCGCAGCAGATCTCCGGTCGCGCGCGCGTTCTCGACCACCCCCTCGTCCTCCATCACCGACAGCACGGCGAGCCCGGCCGCCATCGCCTGGGCGTTGGAGCCGAAGCTGGCCGAGTGGACCAGGACGCGGTCCATGGACGAGTAGACCTTTTTGAAGATCCACTCCTTGCCGAGGGTCGCGCCGACCGGCACATAGCCGCCCGAGAGCGCCTTCGCGACGCACACCAGGTCCGGTTCGACGCCCTGGTCGTGCTGGTAGGCGTAGAAGTCGCCGGTACGGCCGAGACCGGTCTGCACCTCGTCGGCGATGAGCAGGGCCTTGTGCCGGTGCAGCAGTTCCTGCGCGGCGAGCAGATAGCCGGGCGGCGCCTCGTGGACGCCCTTGCCCTGGATCGGCTCGACGATCAGCGCTGCCACGTCGCCGCGCTTCAACTCCCTTTCCAGGGCGGTCAGATCACCCAGCGGTACGGCCGTGTCGGGCAGCAGCGGCGCGAAGCCGTCGCGGAACCCGGACTCGCCGTTGACGGACAGCGAGCCGGTCGTCAGACCGTGGAAGGCGTGCGAGCAGTACAGGACCCGGGGCTTCCCGGTGGCGTACCGGGCGAATTTGAGGGCGGTTTCGACGGCCTCGGTGCCGCTGTTGCCGAAGAACACCCGGTCCAGGTGCGGGCTGTGCGCGAGGAGCTGCTCGGCGAGCAGTCCGGGCAGCGGCTGGCAGTCGAAACGGGTCAGGTCCGCGAGCGAGGCGTCGAGCACGTCGTGCAGGGCCTTGCGCACGACGGGGTGGTGGCGGCCGAGGCCCATCACCCCGAAGCCCGCGAGCATGTCGAGGTAGTCGTTGCCTTCGGCGTCCCAGAAGTACGCGCCCTCGCCCCGCTCGTAGACCTTGTCGAAGCCGATGGTGTGCAGCATCCGCGGCAGCTGGTGGTTCAGATATCTGGTGTGAAGTTCGTAGCGTTCGGCCCCGCGCTCGGCGAGGAGTCTCGTCAGGTCGAAGCTCTTGGCCTGCGGACCCGGTGCCGCGAAGCCCTTCGGCTCGCCGTCGGTCATGCGTCGTTCTCCTTCTCGGCCGCCGCGGCGGCTTCCTCAGTGGCCGCCAGAGCGGCGCCGATCCGTCCCGCGATCTCCACCGGGGTGAGCCCGATGTCGGCGAGCACCTCACCGCGCTTGGCGTGCGCGAGGAACTGCTCGGGGATGCCGAAGGTCCGCAGCGGGACGTCCACCCCGGCGTCGCGCAGGGCCTGCCCGACGGCCCAACCGACGCCGCCCGTACGGATGTTGTCCTCGGCCACCGCCACCAGGCGGTGCCGCCCGGCCAGCGGTGCGAGCTGTTCGTCGACGGGTTTGACCCAGCGCGGGTCGACCACCGTGCACCGGATGCCGCGCCCGGCGAGCAGCTCGGCCGCCTGGAGGCAGACCGGTGCGAGCACGCCGACCGCCACGAGCAGCACATCGGCGGCTTCGTCTCGGCTGTCCTGACGCAGCACGTCCATGCCGCCGATCCTGGCCACGGCCGGGATGTCGGGGCCGACGGACTCCTTGGGGAAGCGCAGTACCGTCGGCGCGTCGGCCACGTCCACGGCTTCGCGCAGCTGGGCCCGCAACTGGCCGGCGTCGCGCGGCGCGGCGATCCTGAGCCCGGGTACGACCTGGAGGACCGACAGGTCCCACATGCCGTTGTGGGACGGGCCGTCGACCCCGGTCACCCCGGCCCGGTCGAGGACGAAGGTGACCGCGCACCTGTGCAGCGCGACGTCCATCAGCAGCTGGTCGAAGGCCCGGTTGAGGAAGGTCGCGTACACGGCGACGACCGGGTGCAGGCCGCCGGTGGCGAGTCCGGCCGCCGAGACCGCCGCGTGCTGCTCGGCGATCCCGACGTCCCACACCCGGTCCGGGAAGCGTTCGGCGAACGCGCTGAGGCCGGTGGGGTGCAGCATGGCAGCGGTGATGGCGACGATGTCCCGCCGTTCCGCGCCGAGTTGGGCGAGCTCGGCCCCGAACACGGCTGTCCAGGAAGGGCCGTTGGAGGGAGTCAGCGGTTCACAGGTGAGCGGGTCCATCGCGCCGACCGTGTGGAACCGGTCGGCCTCGTCGTCGAGCGCGGGCTGATAGCCGCGGCCCTTCTCGGTGAGGCAGTGCACAACTACCGGTCCGTGGAAGCGCTTTGCCCGCCGCAGCGCCGACTCGACCGCCTCCGTGCTGTGCCCGTCGATCGGCCCGACGTACTTCAGCCCGAGGTCCTCGAACATGCCCTGCGGGGCGAACGCGTCCTTGAACCCCTTCTTCGCGCCGTGCAGCGACTCGTACAGCGGCTGCCCCACGACGGGGGTGTGCTGGAGCACCTCCTTGCCCCAGGCCAGGATCCGCTCGTAGCCGTCGGTGGTGCGCAGGGTGGCGAGGTGGTTGGCGAGGCCGCCGATGGTCGGCCCGTACGAGCGCTCGTTGTCGTTGACGACGATGATCAGTGGGCGGTCCCTGGCGGCGGCGATGTTGTTGAGCGCCTCCCAGGCCATGCCGCCGGTGAGCGCGCCG
Source organism: Streptomyces sp. NPDC094147 (assembly GCF_044764265.1). Taxonomy (NCBI): domain Bacteria; kingdom Bacillati; phylum Actinomycetota; class Actinomycetes; order Kitasatosporales; family Streptomycetaceae; genus Streptomyces; species Streptomyces sp. NPDC094147. The sequence goes on from NZ_JBIWHT010000014.1 coordinate 184,914, forward strand.
TCGCCGATGACGGCGACGACGTGGCCGTCCCTGCCGAGCACCTGATTGGCCTTGGCGAGCCCGTCCGCCCAGCCGAGCACGGTGGAGGCGTGCGAATTCTCGATGACGTCGTGCTCGGACTCGGCGCGCGAGGGATAGCCGGAGAGGCCGCCCTTGGTGCGCAGCTTCGAGAAGTCCTGCCGCCCGGTGAGGAGTTTGTGTACGTAGCTCTGGTGCCCGGTGTCCCACAGGATGCGGTCGACGGGCGAATCGAAGGCCCGGTGCAGGGCGATGGAGAGCTCGACCACTCCCAGGTTGGGCCCCAGATGGCCCCCGGTCCGCGCGACCGCCTGGATCAGGAACTCCCTGATCTCCTGGGCGAGTTGGCCGAGTTCCGACTGGTCCAGTGTGTGCAGGTCTTGCGGCCCCCGGATGTTCTCCAAGATCGTCACGCTCGGGCCCCCTCTTTCGGATCCTGTTCAGCTCACGATCAAGCTCAGGTTCAACTCACGGTGATGTCGGGCCGGCCCGAAGCGACACCGTCCTGCTCCATCTGCTCGGCGATCTTCATCGCCTCATCGATCAGCGTCTCCACGATCTTCGACTCCGGCACGGTCTTGATGACCTCGCCCTTCACGAAGATCTGACCCTTGCCATTGCCCGAGGCCACACCCAGGTCCGCCTCACGCGCCTCGCCCGGACCGTTCACCACACAGCCCATCACCGCCACCCGCAGCGGGACCTCCATACCCTCCAGACCCGCCGTGACCTCCTCCGCCAGCTTGTACACATCCACCTGCGCCCGACCGCACGACGGACACGACACGATCTCCAGACGGCGCTG